>JBGAUV010000005.1:0-11146 GCA_044228445.1 Minisyncoccia bacterium
TGGCTAATGGTGATCCCTTTCTTAACCGTGAGGTCAAGAAGGGGAAAATTACCATAAACTGCCTCATTATCCACATAGAACTTCCTATCGTGGATAAGTGTGTCTGTAAGCGACATAACATCACCACCTTCAAGCTTTCCAAGATTCGCAAAGACATTCTGACCTTGGAAAAATTGCCCGGTGGACAAGTTCCAAGAGGTAAGGTGTTTCCCGTTGAAGAGAAGAAGATTCCTTGTCGCTCCAGCCATATCGGAGGAAAGAAAGACAAGTGAATGTCCAGCTTTGCGTTGCTGAACGTCGAGTTCAACATCACTCGGCCAACCAACGAGCTTTGCGCTCGTATTGTCACCCACATCTACCAGCACACTTGCTGGTAGGTACATGTAGGTCTGGAAAGGATCGGCGACAAGATCACCACCCTTTTCTTCGTGGATGTTGGACCAACCTGATCCTTCGAGGATAACTTGGTTGGCTGAGTTGTATACCGTTACCGCAGTGGTAACGAAATAGTAATTGTTACCGACATAATCAGTTGGTTGCGGAACAACCTCAGCCGCCATGCCGATGCGTTCGAGGGCTGACGATAACTGGGTGAATGACCCAGCAATGTTGTACCCACTTTGTCCGAGCCACTTGCGGTCGAGGTTGATTGGACCAATGTTTCGGAATAGACTCTTCCCACTGAATGAGATCGACACATGGTCAATCTGTTGCAGGAGGTATTGGGCAATCACCTGATTACCCTGAGCGTACACACTGATCGGAACGATCGGTGGACCACCGACAGGCTTAATGTCCCCAGGTTCAGGTGTTGCCTGAACGATGAGATTGAACCAAACCATAATCATTTCAATGATCATGGTAACGAGCTTGTTTTTCATTTTGTTTCCTCTTTTTTCTCTGCTGTTGTTTACTGTTGTTTCTTGAACCCCCCGAACTTCGGGGAAATTGTGAATGTAACAGTCCGATTTGTCCGGACGTTGTTTGTAGGAAGCTCAACATAAGCCCCTAACTCAGTCTTAGTAGAGTCAGAATCGGATTCCACAGGAAGCCCATTAGGGCTTTTCCTGTTCTTGACCACAATTAGAAGGGAAATAATCCCCCCAATAATCAGAGCAAAAAGACCGTATCTTGCAAGTGTTTTCATTTTTTCGATAAGTTTAGCTCAATATAAACACAAGCCATAGGCAAGTTTCATTTAAAAGAGCTTTTGCAAAACACTATCATATTTGTAGTAATATGTCAACACTTTGCTTTTAATTAAATATAGGTTATAGTACACAAGCATTTATATACATTTATGTCACAAATTCAACTTATACAACTAAAAAACAAAGAGACAGGTGAAGTATACTGGTCACGTAAGAATAAGCGTAAAGTAGAGAGAAAGATTGAACTAAAGAAGTTCAGCAAAAAGCTTAGAAAACACGTTACTTTCAAGGAAGCAAAGAAATAACTTTTGCTTTAGTAGTAAAAAGAGGGTAGTATAAAAGGACCCTCTTTTTACATATATGAGGATTAGGGCGATTAGTTAAGTGGCATAACTACGGTCTCCAAAACCGTTGTCCGGGGTTCGATTCCTCGATCGCCCGCAGATTTTTAGATTATTTTTATATCCGGAATCGAAAGCCGGACTGAGCGAAGGCGAAGGAGGCAGGGTCGCGGGCGAGGCTAGCAAGCCGAGACCTGTGACCGATTCCTCGATCGCCCGCAGAGTTTAAAATTATTTTCATATTTAATAGATTATTTTAATATTTTTTGAAACAAAATTCTTTGCATATTGATAGTATTTTGATAACATGAAATAGAATACAGTACACAAAAACATAACGAAACACTGGAGGAAAAATGAGAGGCCAGACAGATTTTAATGGTGATAATGCCCAAGTTGAAGCACTGAGATGGATTGCTGGAATAGCGATTGAAAGTAAGAGAGATAATCAAGGATTCACAATTTGTAAACTATATTTACAACAAGCAAATAATGATATTAACGTGTTGCTTAATTCTGTAAAAACAATATTAGGTATTCTTTTCGGTAACTCAATCAGCAACAATAGTCTTCCAAGTTCATCTGTAACCTGTTGTTGGAATACACTCTTGTACGTAGGATCGAAGAAAAGATTGGTAGGCACAATAACATGGTTTTCAACAGAAGGATCTGGTGCATTTGTTAAGGTAGTATTCGGTGATAAAACAACATTTGCACTATATGATACTGGCTATACACTTAATGTGTTTGGGTATCAAATTGAAAGATCTGAATCACATGAGCTAGGATTGCCCAGGTCTAGTGACACAAAGTCTAATTTAAATAGACAAGCCTTTTTAGAATACGCTCTTGGCGTAAGTCAAGATAGAAAATGACAACATTGCCGCCATTTATGGCGGTTTTGCTTTATGTATAAAAACATAGCCGTGACTTGCGTCACGGCTTGTGTGTGAATGGGCTATCTAGATAACTCCCCATTCTTGGAGTTTGTTGCTTATGATTTCAGCAACAATGTCTTGGCTGTCTGGGTGGCAGTGGGGATAGTGGCCACCACTGACAATCTCCGTGCGTACATTGTGATACGCGCGAATTTTGTTTCTAGCAACCCTGCCAATTGTCTCATCATCGTTTGACTGAATGATGAGTGACTTGCAGCCAAGGTTGCAAAGCTTCGGAACCTGAAAACCAAACGGTCCACCGAGTTGGGCTGAGACCCAAGGTGAATCAGGAACAAATGTCACACTCGCTCCACCAGCGAGGAATTTTTGGTCATCTCTGATTGGAATTACGTATCTTCCAGTCATTAGTGACCAAATGTATGGCCACCTGAGGTTCCTTCGAAGGGAACTAAAGGGTAGTGATATACCCCTGTAAGGTGATGGATTGATGAGAATCACCCCACCAACCCTTGAAGAGTTATTTTCAATTGCCCCAACTAGTGCTAAACACCCAGCTGAGTGGGCAATGAAAATTGGATGGTCTTCAGAAATATCCACAAATTTTTCGATATAACCACTGTAGTCGCCGATGGTTCGGCAACAACTCGGCTTTTTCAAAAAACTCGTAAAAAAGAGTGGATTGGTATTTAGTTTATAACTTACTTGATACCAATCATACTCACTTCCGCAAAGTCCAGGTACAAAGACAATATCTCGTATCTGTCTCGAAACTGTTTTTTTACCAAATGGAGCTACGTCCCTAGAAAGAGGCTCCTCAATTAGCTGGAATTTCATTCAAAGTACTCCGCTATAAATATAACATTATAAAATAGAATGTGTCAAATATAAATTTTGTATAAATAATTAAGTAAGTTAAAAGGCCGCGAGCGTGAAGCTCGCGGCCCTAGAAAGTGCTTGTTTACCACCAGGGATAACCTGGATTGTTTACTGAACTATAATAGTTCACCATATTTGAACATACGAACCTCCCATTGACGTCGTATATTGTAATAATCATGGTGAATTTCTTCGGAGCAGGTGATAGGGGTGGACGGTCTTGTTGGCATTCAAACACCCCATAGCTTCCACCTCCTCCTTCTCTAGTTACTTGGGTGTTATTCAACACCGTCTGCTTTGTCCCGTCTGACATTGTGAACCATGCCTGTGTTTGCACGATTCTGTACTGACTAAATGCCCACGAAGAGGGCGTTTGATACGCCCTGAATATTGTTGAACCGTCGAGGCCCCCATACTTTTGAATATGGGCTTCAGATTTATTGGGGAATAAACCCCTGCTGATGTCCCCCTCATCAGGGTACATGATATCGATCTTGTCCAGACAGATCCAAGTCTGGGCCACAGCCCTGTTGCTCCCGAACACGACTGTCATCATCATGGTGATGATGGCGACGATGAATTGACATTTGGTGTTTTTCACTTTTTTACTCCATTTGTTGTTTTTTTTTGGTTTACTGCATTACCACCATACATAGGTGGTAAATCTGATTGAAATCTAAAAATACCCTAGCATACAGATAGTATATGTGTCAAGTTATGTTGTCTAATTATTTAAAAGAAAGTTTTTTATGTAATTTTCTATATTTTTCTCATCCTCCGGAGAAAACCAAACAATTCTCTTATCTTTTTTAAACCAAGTCATCTGCCTTTTTGCATAATGCCATATTTCCGTTTTCAATTTCTCTTTCATATCATCAAAACTTAATTCATTTTGTAAAAACTTACTAATATATCTATATTCAAGACCAAGTTCATCCATTCTTTGATAAGAAAGACCGTTTTTATGTAATTCAATCACTTCTTCAATCATTCCTTGCTCTATTCTTTTCTCAAGTCTATTTGCAATTCTTTCTTTTAATAAATCATTAGGTAAGGTTAAACCAATAAAAATAGGTTTGTATTTTGTTTCATTATTTTTAACTTCTGGAACTTTCCCAATTTCTTTTACTATTTCTATTGCTCTTATTAACTTTCTTTTATTATTCTTATCAACTTTATTTGCAAAATATGGATCAAGGTTCAATAAAATTTCATATAAAGTTTCAATACTTTTTTCACTCAGCTCTTTTCTTAGACTTTCATTTGGACTAACATCGGGTAGAGAAATATTATCAATTAAATTTTGAATATAAAAACCTGTACCTCCACATATAATAGGTAATTTCCCTTTATTTTTTATTTCTTCAATTGCTTTTTCACCTAGTCTTTTAAAATCAATTACACTAAATTTATCTTGAGGATTACTTACATCTAAAACATAATGTTTTATTCCAAGCATTTCTTTTTCTGTAATCTTACCCGTACCTATATCAAGCCCTTTATATACTTGTCTAGAATCTGCAGATATTATTTCACCATTAAAATGCAAAGCACATTTAACTGCCAAATTACTTTTACCAACTGCAGTTGGGCCAAGTATTACTATTATTTCAGTATTTGTTTCATTCATTTTTTATAAATTTACGATAAATATTATATTTACGTTTTAAATAAGGTATGTTATTTGAATAGTATATTTTAGATAAAAGTAATAGTGAATTTTTTTTACCAAATTTAATTATATACATCGGATTTTTATATTTTTCTGTTGTTTTACTTTCGTGAACTGAACCTTTTATTCCTAAATTATTAACTATCATATTATTTAACCATTCAATATGGTCCTTACTTGCTGAAATAAATCTTACGAATAATCTATTATATACATATTTATCATTCTTGAAAGTATTATATTTATCAATATATGTAGTAATTGATCCATCACCATCTAGATGACCTCTTAGAAAATCTATAAAAAATCTTTTCGGAATTTTTATAGATTTTAAAATAAAGGTTTTATTTGGCTTTATTCCAATTTTATTTAAATATTCATATAAGTCTTTGTTACAAAACTGAACTTTGTGAGATATTTTACCACTTCCATTTTTAACGATACCTATTTTATTATTAATTTGCATGATTTTTTTAAAATCACGTATCAATTCAGTATCTTTCGATGAGAATACTATATGCCTACCGTCTGATGATAATGAACCGTCAGTTACTATTAGACCTATCGCATAGTAAAAAGAACTCAGCTTTCTAAGTTTATTGAGTTTTTCCCTTGAATGAAATAAAAAATTTAGGTGCCAGAGGTGGGACTCGAACCCACAAGAAGTTACCTTCACACGATTTTGAGTCGTGCGCGTAGACCAATTCCGCCACTCTGGCAATACTAGTACAAGTCTACTAAATTTCTACATAAAATCAAACTATTCTTCCATTATCAAAAATCAAATGATAAAATAGCCCCATGACACAATCACATTATTTTGGTGACTCAATTTTTTGGATAGAAACAGAAAAGATAAAACCAAACCCATATCAACCAAGAAGAGAATTTGAAGAGGCTAGACTACGTGATTTGGCTGATTCTATACGTATGTACGGAATACTACAGCCTTTAGTTGTTACAAGAAAAGAAGTTGTAAAACCAGATGGAGGTATGGTTGTTGAATATGAACTTATATCTGGGGAGAGACGTTTACGCGCTTCAAAAATCGCAGGTCTAGCTACAGTACCAGCACTTATAAGAAATGGTCATGAAGATGCAAAGGTAAAACTCGAACTAGCCATTATAGAAAATCTTCAAAGGGAAGATATAAATTCAGTTGAAAGGGCAAGAGCTTTCAATAGACTTATAGAAGAATTTGCGATGACACACCAACAAATAGCAACAAAGGTTGGGAAGAGTAGAGAATATGTTTCAAACACTCTTCGTATTCTTGCTTTACCTGATGAAATTTTAAATGCACTTTCAGATGGAAGAATATCAGAAGGGCATACAAGACCACTTCTGGCTTTATCAAGTAGAAAAGAAGAACAACAAACTTTGTTTAGAGAAATTATATTAAAGAAAATGAGTGTACGTGATGCTGAAGCAATAGCTAGAAAAATTGCTACAGAAAGAGCAAGGAAAAAGACTTGGGCTTCTGATCCAGAAATAGTAGAAATGGAAAAGAAATTGAATGAATCACTCGGAACGAGAGTAAGTATAAATACTCGCGATCATGGAAATGGGGGAAGAATTACAATTGATTTCTTTAGTCCCGAAGATATAAAGGTTATACTAGAAAAATTGAGTTCTTCTGATGTTGTTGAAAGAGTAAAAGCAAATCCCGAACCAAGCATTCCTACAGTTGAAATCGATCCAAATGAAAGACCTGTAGACGATAGACCTTTCAAAGAGGTTGTTAAAGATGAGAATGAAGAAATATATTCAATTAAAGACTTTGTAGTTTAATTTAAATAAATTTTTTTATTATTCTTTCTTTGTCGCTTTTTTAAATCTAAATCCTCCTTTTCTAACTGGCTTTGGCTGGCTAAATATTTCTATAGCTCTTTCAAGAGTAATATCATAAGGGTTATCGTCTTTCTTTAGTGATCTAAAGTCACCATCACAAACTATATATGGTCCGAATCTTCCAACATTTGCAGTTATACTTTTTTGATTATTTGGGTTTATACCAAGTACGCGTGGCAAACTCAAGTATTTTAGTGCATCACTAACAGTAACTTTTGTAATATCCATTGTTTTTGGTATAGAAGCCATACGAGGTTTTTCTATAACTGGATCAGATTTCTTTCTTCTTCCTTTTTGTTTTGGGGCTTTTTCACCTAGTTGTACATATGGTCCAAATCTTCCAATAAGTACATATATAGGTAAACCAGACTGAGGATCTATTCCTATTGGTTCATCTTTTTTTATTTCAGTACCGTCTATTGTTAAAGCACCATCACAATCAGGATAAGTAGAACATGATAAAAACTTACCACCACGTCCTAGTTTTATAACCATAGGGCTACCACATTTTGGACATTTCCATTTACTATCAGCTTCACCTAGGTTTGTGATTTTTGCTTCCTTTTCCTTTAACTTTATTTCTTTTGCTAAAGGTAAATATATTTTCTTAAGAGTTTGTACATAATCCTTTGTACCATTTGCAATATCATCGAGTGAATCTTCCATTTCTGCAGTGAAAGAGTCATTTATATAATGCATAAAGTTATTTTCAAGGAAACTAGAAACTACATCACCTGTATCAGTTGGCTTTATGCTTTTATTTTCTTTTTCTACATAACCTCTATCCTCAATTGTCTTAATTATGCTTGCATAAGTAGAAGGACGACCAATTCCTCTTTTTTCAAGTTCTTTTACCAATCCTGCTTCAGTATATCTTGGTGGCGGTTCAGTTTTTTTCTCTTCACTCTTAATATCTATTAAATCAAGAGAATCATTATTTTTAAACTTTGGTAGTTCTATATCATCACCTTTACCTTCTTCATCTGCCAATAACCAACCTGGGAAAATAGTACGGGAACCGTTTGCATGAAAATCTGGTATATCTTTCTTTTCTGTATTTGCAATTACTTTTGTTCTTAGTATTTCTGCATCACTCATTTGTGAAGCAACTGTTCTTTTCCATATAAGCTCATACAGTTTTTTTTGTTCAGGGTTTATTCCAGCTGAGAAAACGCTTAAATGACTAGGTCTTATAGCTTCATGTGCTTCTTGAGCATTCTTACTTTTTGCTGCATAAGTTCTAAATGATAAATATTGTTTACCATATTTTTTCTCTATAACACTAGCAATTTCACCAAGTGCTTGTTTTGATAAGTTCGTACTATCTGTACGCATATATGTAATATGACCAGCTTCATAAAGCTTTTGAGCAATCATCATAGTACGTGATGGAGCAAAACCAAGACGTGAGCTTGCTGTCTGTTGAAGTGTTGAAGTTATAAATGGTGCTCTCGGTTTTCTTTTTTCTCTACTTTCTTGAGTATCAACAACTATCCATTTACTTTTTTTGCCTTTTGAGACGATGTTTTCCATTACAGTTTTATCTGTTGGTTCTTCACTGCAGACTAAAGTAAGATTTTGTAAGTCTTTTGTCTTTACATCAGCTTTTATAGTCCAATACGGGTGTGATACGAAAGCGCGTATTTCGCGTTCGCGCTCCATCACTATACGTAGAGCGGGGGATTGAACACGACCAGCAGAAAGACCATAACGAACTTTTTTCCAAATAAGTCCTGATAAATCATAACCAACAAGTCTATCTAGTACACGACGAGCCTCTTGAGCAATACGAAGATTTTGATCTATTTTTCTTGGGTGTAGAATAGCTTCAGTAACTGCTTCTTTTGTAATTTCATGAAATACAACTCTTTTTGGATTTTTCAACTTTGTAGCTTCAGCAATATGCCAAGCAATAGCTTCTCCTTCTCTGTCGGGGTCAGTTGCAAGTATTACTTCTTCAGCTTTATTTGCCAATTCTTTTATTTCAGCAACAACTTTTTCTTTTCCGGGAGATATTTCATAATGGGGAATAAAACCACCTTGTATATCGATAGCTTTTTTATTACTTTTTGGCAGATCTCGTATATGTCCAACTGAAGCTTTTACTGTGTACTTACCATCTAGATATTTTGAAATTGTCTTTGCCTTTGCTGGTGACTCAACTATAAGTAGTTTCATTTTATTTACACATATATATGTGCGATATATGTAAGTATTACACAGGAATGCGAAAACAGGCAAATTTATGTTATGCTCTCTATCAGACCAAAGTTCTTTGCTGTGTAGCATTTGAATGATTTGGTGCACAAAAAAACGGTATATAAGGTAGTTCATGAAAAAGTTCGCATCACTCGTTTATTACATTGGGCTTTTTGCACTGACAATGTTCAGCGCAAGGGCACTCAACTACAATCAGAACATCACTGCCATCTTTGGCAGTGGAAACCCTGATACAGGGTGGACCACGGATACCCAAGCAGGCGTGACGGTTGCGTTACGCGCCAAGAATCGCGAAGATGGCAATACATTGAATGTGAATGGTGTCTATAATGAGCCAGTAGGGCTCCAGGCACCGAACAACAACCGTGCTAGGTGGAATTGGGAATTCTCGATTTCAACAACCTCCGGCGTACTCGCTGATTACGATTGGTACGTAGGTGTTGACAGTGATGAAACTGGTTGCAGTGTTTACAGTATCTTACCGGTTCTTACTACATGGAACGACAATTCTTACGGTGACGCTTCAACTCTAAACGGCCAAGGTCAGGAAGGATTAGCGAGCGCATTTCCAAATTCTACGGTTGCACAGCAATCACAGAACTTGGTTTTTGCAGGGGGCAATCCACTTCTCGATGCGACGTATTCGTATACGTTGTATGCCGTCATGAAGAATGCGGGGTCCGATGGCGTAAAAATCGCTTCAACTACAATTACAGTTGTTGTTGGCGCGGGCGGAACACCTTGTCCGGACGATGATGGAGATGGTGTGCCGAATGATATCGACCAGTGTCCATGCAGTGGACTCGGTACGTTGGTTGATGTAAACGGGAGTCAACCTGGTACAACCACAATCGTCAACACACTCGATTCTGCGACGGGATGTACCCTCCAAGATCAAGTCAATAAGATCATTGCCCAGGTGAAGGCCGGGCAAGATAACAACGGTGAATATCAGAAACTCATTGTGGCTTGGGCAAAGGATCTTTACGATCGCGATCTTATTACACGCAAACAGTATCAAGAACTGGTCGTCGGCGCCGCGAAAGCCAAATGGCCAGTTAGTGGTGGTGGCTGTGGAGGTGGTGGTCCTGGGCCGGTTTGATATTGAGATTTAGTTTCAGTGGCCCCGCAGACTAGTGTCTGCGGGGCCTATTTGCATAAAAAATAAAATCCTAGCCAATTTTATATTTATATGGTATGGTGTGAATAAGATATTTCTTATATAAGTATCCCTAAAATAAATTAAATGAATAATTTTAAGAAAAGAGATAATTTCAGAGGAGGAGACCGTGGTGGTTTTGGCGGTAAAGACAGAGGTGGTTTTGGGGGTAATAGATCAAAAGGTGCCTTCAGAGGTGGTTTTGATAAAGATAGAGATAGTAGACCAGTTACTATGCACCAAGCAGTATGCGCAAGTTGTGGTAAGACTTGTGAAATACCTTTCAAACCAACAGGCGATAAACCAGTTTATTGTCGCGATTGTTTTGCTGGAAGAATGGCTATGGGTGGAGAATTATCAAATAGAAGAGATCCAAGAAGTGGAGGTAATAGAGATTTCAATAGAGGAGGAAGAAATGAAAGAAATGATTTTAGAAATGATTCAAGAAATGACTTTGGAAATTCAAATAAAGACAATTCTCTAGAACCTCAAAATAATGAAGAGATAAAGAGACAACTAGATTCACTAAATGTAAAAATTGATAAACTAGTATATTCAATTAGTAAACTTTCAGATTCATTAAATAAAAATTCAGATATAACAGTTCCTACAAAAGTAGAAATAGTAGAAAATCCAGAAAATAAAGAATCTTCAAAGAAAGTAGAGAAGGCAAAGACAAAGAAGATAAGTAAGAAGTAGTAAAATATAATTCTTTTATATTATAATATAGTTACTCTAAATCTATTTGAGCAAAACAATAAAAAAGAAAAAGTAATTTTCCATATGGATGGAGATGCTTTTTTTGTTGGTGTAGAAATTGCAAAAAATCCAAAACTCAAAGGCCTACCAGTAGTAACAGGTGAAGAAAGGGGAATAGTTTCAGCATTTTCTTATGAAGCAAAGGCTTTAGGAATAGTTCGTGGTATGCCGATATTTAAAATTAGAAAGGATTTTAAAAATGTCATAGTTTTACCTGG
>JBGAUV010000002.1:0-245224 GCA_044228445.1 Minisyncoccia bacterium
TATGGATCTAAAGCATCAGAGACAAAAGATTTAGCACTTAAGAAAAAGAATAAAAAAATAATGTGGTTGAGTATAACTGCACCATTTTGGGCTATACTCTTCTTACTTATAGTTTGGGGTCTTGTATCATTGATAAGTGAGTCTATTAAATAATTTATTTAAAATAATTGTGAATTAGTAATATGGCTCTAATTGTGGTATAGTGTTTGCATGAATATTCAATCCTCACATTATTTTTTTACTGGAATGCTACTCTCTGTAGCAGTTCTTGTAATACTTATTTTCTTACCATTTATAACACCGATTGTTATTGCTCTAGCTTTGTCTGTTGTTTTCGGAAAAATGCATAAATTTTTATTGGATAAATTCTTTAAAGGAAAAGAGAGAAGCACATTCGGAGCCCTAGTATCTACTATAATAATAACTGTCGTTGTTCTTATACCTTCTATATTTATAATTGGTAAACTATATAATGAAATTCAAGATACATATTTCTATTTGACTGAAGAAAGCAATCAATCAAACGTAGTTAAGTTCTTAAATGAAGCAAGTGCATGGATATCAAGTACATTTTTTGATATTTATCCCACTTATTCTTTTGAAACTATAAATATTACAGAATATATTCAAAGGGGATTGGAATGGGCTTTTTCACATATTGATACATTGTTCAGTAGTGTAACTAAGATAACTTGGCGGTAGCTTAGTTGTCGGTCTTATACAGGGTATACTAACAGGTATCGGTTTCTTTATATTCGGTGTACCTAACCCAGCGGCTTGGGGTTCAGTTGCTGCTGTCTCAGCTCTTATACCTGGTGTAGGAACATCACTAGTTTTGGTTCCAGGAATAATATATCTATTTATTTCTGGTTCTGTTGGTCATGCAGTAGGTTTACTTATATGGGGGTTGCTTGCAGTGGGTTTAATAGATAATATACTTGGACCTATGCTTATGAATAAGGGTATAGATATTCATCCATTACTTATACTATTATCTGTGATCGGAGGAATTATATTCTTTGGTGCAATTGGTTTTATACTAGGTCCGCTTGTATTTGCACTATTTTTTGCTTTATTAGATATATACAGAACTTCAAAACTTTAATTTTATGGCACTTATAGATGAATTAAAAATCCACATAAAAGCTGGAGATGGTGGTGATGGCGTAGTTAGATGGTTACATGAAAAAGCTAGAGAATTTGCAGGTCCTTCTGGAGGTAATGGAGGTCATGGTGGAGACGTATATGTAAGAGCAATTCGTGATCTTGGTATATTAAATAGATATAGAAATACAAAAGAATTCGTTGCTGAAAAAGGAGAAGATGGTTTTAGAGATAGCATGCACGGTAAACAAGGAAAAGATTTAATCATTGATCTACCAATAGGTTCTGTATTAACTGATATGAGAACTGAAAGAAAGATTCAGTTACTAGAAGAAGGGAAGTTAGTAAAGATATTAAATGGAGGTGGTGGGGGATTGGGTAATGAACATTTCAAAGCTTCAACAAATACTACACCTATGGAATCTACTCCAGGGAAACAAGGAGAGGAGGCTGATTTTTTAATTGAACTTGAATTGGTTGCAGATGCTGGACTTATAGGTTTACCAAATGCGGGTAAATCATCACTTCTAAATGCAATTACAAATGCAAATGCTAAAGTAGGAAACTATGCTTTCACTACTCTAGAACCAAATCTAGGTGCTCTTCCAGGAGGTTTTGTTATTGCAGACATACCAGGACTTATAGAAGGTGCTTCAGAGGGAAGAGGTTTAGGTCATAAATTTTTAAGACATGTTAAAAGAACAAAAAGACTTTTCCATTTAGTTTCTCTTGAAAATGAAGATGTTGTTTCAGTATATAAAACAATAAGAAAAGAACTCGAAACATATGGAGAAGAATTGGATCAAAAAGAAGAAACAATAATACTTACAAAAACTGATGCAGTCGATGAAAAAACTATAGAAAAAGCAAAAAAGGCTTTGAGTAAATACAATAAAGATATTTTGACAATCACAATTTTGAGTGATGATAGTATAAAGAAGCTATCTTTTGATATTGTAGAGAGGTTGAGGAAGTAGAATAAATAAAGTAGACTAATGGAATGAAACAATATATTCCAACAATCGGGCTAGAAATCCATGCAGAATTGAAAACAGATTCAAAGATGTTTTGTAGTTGCAAGAATGATCCTGATGAGGAAAAACCTAATAAAAATATTTGCCCAGTTTGTATGGGCCACCCTGGAACACTTCCTGTTCTAAATAAACAAGCAATAAAGCATGTTATTAAGCTTGGTTATTCAGTAGGAGGTAATATAGCTGATTTTACTGAATGGGATAGAAAGAATTATTTTTACCCAGATATACCAAAGGGTTATCAGATAAGTCAGTATAAATATCCTCTTGTAACGGGAGGTAGTATAGCTGGTGTTGATATAACTAGAATACACTTAGAAGAAGACACTGCTCAATCTACTCATGATTTACATGAGAAGAGTTTAGTAAATTTTAACCGTGCGGGAGTTCCACTTATGGAATTGGTTACAGAGCCAGTTATTCATGATGTAAATACTGCAGTAAAGTTTGCAAAAGATTTACAACTTCTAATAAGATATCTTGGAGTAGGGGATGCAAATATGGAAAAGGGAGAGATGAGAGTAGAAGCTAATATATCTATTGCAACAGAAGAGGATACAAAAAATAAACGTTTTGGTACAAAAACAGAAGTAAAGAATCTTAACTCTTTTAAGGTTGTTGAAAAAGCTATAATATATGAAATTGAAAGACAGACAAATCTATTAAATAAAGGTGAAAAGGTAGTTCAAGAGACAAGAGGATTTGATGAAAATACAGGGAAGACTTATTCTCAAAGAGTAAAAGAAAGTTCTCATGACTATAGATATTTTCCAGATCCTGATATACCAAAGATGCTAATATCAAGTATAAAAGAATTCTCACAAAGTGAAATTAAAAAAGATTTACCTGAGCTTCCATGGGAGAAGAGGATAAGGTTACAAAATGAATACTCAATGGGTGATATGGAAGTTGCTATACTTGTAGACTCACCTGAAATAGGAAAATATTTTGAGACAGTTATAAAAGGGAAGGAGCAGGATAAAAAGTTTGCTAAGCTAGCTTTAAACTATATCCTTTCTGACTATATCGGAATAATTAAAAAAGAAAGTACTGAACCAAGTTCAAAGATAAATACAATTCCTGAATTATCATTTTCAAAATTAATTTCTATGATTGTTTCAAATACAATATCATCAAGAGGTGCTAAAGATATTTTAAATATCATGTACACACAAGGGGGTGAACCTGAAAGTATAGCAAATGAAAAAGGTTTGATACAAAAAAATGATGAAGGAGAAATAAAAAAGGTTGTAGCAGAAATAATTGATAATAATAAAAATGTAGTTGAAGATTATAGAAAAGGAAAAATGGCGGCACTTCAATTTTTAATAGGACAAGGAATGAAGGCAACAAAGGGAGGAGCAAACCCAGAAATGTTAAAGAAAATTATTTTAGAAATACTCAGTTAAAATAATTAGAATTTAAAATAAAATAAACACCAAATAAAGGTGTTTATTTTATTACAAACTTTTAGTGCAAAAGGGTATAGATCATCAAATAAAATGACCACATATTTTAGTGGTCGTTTTATAAGGGTAAAGTTTAAGAATAAACCTTATTCGTATATTTCTTCATCACCCAAAGACTTAACAATAAGCTTCCTAACCTCACCCTTGGTTGGTTTCCTTTTACCCTTACTTTGTTCAATGCTTATGAGGATATTCTCTATATCCTCAATCTTATAAACTCTATAATTACTTATAGGATGTCTACTAGCTTCGAACTTACCGGAGTTATCCCAATTACGAAGTGTAAGCGGAGAAACACCCAATATTTTAGCTGCTTGTTTGATTGTTATGTATTTATATTCCATATTGATAAACATTAATAAACCTATATAAATATTATAACAATTTATATTAATATGTGATAAAGAGTTATACACATTATCAATGTTTATAAAGTTCAGTTTATAAAATGGTATTTTGGAATTTGGATAGATATTTTTCATATATTTGTTTAAATAATTTATATATAGAACCTAGTTTTGATCATACATATATATAGTGTGTTTCATAATTAAATAATATGGCTAATAATCGTAGCAGAGCGTAAATTAGCATTTTCTTGATTAATGTTTTTTGAGTGAAATCTATATAAATTTTTTCATTAAATTTTATTTACTTATCCACATAAAATTAATTTTTTTAATCCGAGATAAGATATAATTAGTATAAATAAAAATATGAAAGATAGTCTTATTTTAGAACATAAAAAATACATCTCGGCTAAACAAGCTTCTGTTCTTGTTGGCTATACAAGTGACTATGTCGGACAACTTTGTCGTGAATCAAAAATTGAAAGTAAAATGGTTGGTAGAACTTGGTTCGTTTCTGAAGAATCAATTTTGAATCATAAGATTTTAAATTTAAAAAAGACTATTGATCCAAAGTTTCAGGAAATTCTAAATATTAATAAAACTCCTGATGTTAAAAACGAAACTGTTGATGAGAACTTAGTTAGTGAAAATAAGGTTGAAGAAAAAACTAATGCTGACGTTATTGAAAAGAAAATTGTTGAATTGAAAAAAGTTAGAAATGTTTCTAGAGTTCTTCCTCCAGTTTATGCAAGTCAAATTAATTCAGGTTCATCACTGAGTATTGGTGCACCAAGTATTTCACTTGTTTCAAATAATTTTTCTAAACTTGAAAATGAACAGTTTGATATCACTTCAGTTTTTCCTTCAAAAAAAGTTTTACTTTCATTAGCAATGATAGTAGTGATCGTATTAAATGTTTTTGTTTTGAAAAATATCTTTATATCAAATAACTCAGTTTCAAATAATTCTAATAAAATCATAAGTCAAAGAAGTTCAAGTGATTTAACAGCATCTGTATTTTCAAAAATTGCTGATATTTCAAAATCACTATTATCATATTTTGGTTTTGGAGGTAACAAGCTTGCTGTAGAAAATAAAAATTTAGACAAGGAGAATAATAGTGTTACTCCAGGTACGGAACAATTTGATAGTAATACAAAGAAGTTTGATGGTATTGCTGTTGTTCCATCACTTGGACAAAGTGAAAAAGAAGAGGCTTTGAAAAAGAATATTAAAAATACATTCTCCGATGAGGTTGAGGTTGTGCCCGATAGTAGTGGAACCTCGGGAGTCATAACCCCAGTGTTCAAGAAAGTAAGTAAAGATAACTATGTATACGTTTTGGTCCCAGAGGTTAAGAAGAAGCAGTAGATAGAGTTCCAAGTAGTAGAGTGAATAAAAAGAGTATATGAAAACAAATATTAAACAGAATAAAAGTAAAATAAATTTCAAAGCAATCCTTGCTGTTTATATTTTTATATCTCTATTGTCTACACCTATATATATAGTATATGCACAAGTAATGACAAGTACTACATATAAGCTACAGAGTGATAGTGTTAATTTTGGTGGTGTCAGATCAAATTCTACTTCATACAAAACTGAAGATACAATTGGTGAAATATCTACCGGAAATATTACTGGAACAACATATAATGCAAGTATCGGATATCAACAAGCGGATACAAATACTTCAGGTGGAAGTAATAATGGTGGAGGAAATGGGGGCGGAAATAATGGTGGTAGTGGCACAAGTGGTGGAAGTGGTTATGAAGTTATAAACGTAACTGATTTTATAGCAATACCAAGTAAGAAAGACATATTGTTAAAGTGGACGAATCCTGAAAATCCAAATGTAGTGTCTGTAAAAATTGTGCGTTCAGATAAGTTTTATCCAATTGATATGAATGATGGTGAAGTAATTTATGAAGGAAATGATAATAATGTAATTGATCATGACGTGGTAATAGGTGTTAAGTACTATTACGCTTTATTTACGAAAAATATAGTAGGACAGTATTCTAGCGGTGTACTAGCTAGTGCAACTATAAATAGAGTAGTTGATGGTATTTATACTCCTATTATTGATAAACCATTTGAGGGAATAAATATGGCTCCAAATATAAGTAGTCAATTTAAAGATTTAACTTTAGCTGATTTTGATTTTATTCAGGATGGTAAAATAATAAATCATTCAGAAAATATAATTCCAATCGATGGAAAAAAGAATTTAACAGTAAGATTAAAATATACTAAGGTTCCAGAAATATTAAAGACCATCGCTATCACTCTAGCAAACCCAAGTGATCAAAGCGAAGTATTCACATTCCTGCTTAGAGTAAATAAAACAAAGACATACTATGAAGCAAGCATTGCTCCACTTAAGAGAAGTGGTGATTATAAATTAAATTTAGTTATTTTAAATTTTCAAAATCAAGGCCTAAAAAAGCTAGATGGTAATTTGAAAGCGGTTGCATTTGAAAGTTTATTGCCACTAATTACTAGTGGCAATAAGAATAAAGGTCTGTTTTACTGGATAATATTAATATTGATTTTAGTA
Source organism: Minisyncoccia bacterium (assembly GCA_044228445.1). GTDB lineage: Bacteria > Patescibacteriota > Minisyncoccia > Phycocordibacterales > PALSA-1337 > CAIOGI01. Next base: position 6,518 of record JBGAUV010000002.1, read on the forward strand.
ATAATTATTGCTTACACAATAATAAGTTCAATTAAAAGAAAAGAGAAAAAATATGGAACTATTTAATACTTACAAAAAAATAGTTTACATTTCATTACTAAGTATAGTAATAGTATTTTCTTTTAATTATTCTATTAATACCGCAAAAGCAGCATTTAATAAACAAATAAACTATCAAGGTAAGTTATTTAATAGTTCAAATTCTGCTGTTACTGATGGTAATTACAATATAAGATATAATTTATACACTTCATCAAGTGGAGGAAGCCCAATTTGGACTGAAACACTTTGTTATTCAGCAGATAGTGGTGCTACTTGTTCAGGATCTGGTACAGATAGCCGTGTTGCAGTTACAAGTGGCCTATTTAGTACATTGCTTGGAAATGTAAGTTCACTTGATAGTGTTAATTTCAATCAAACTCTTTATCTTGGTGTTGAAATTGGAGGTACAGGAAGTACACCAAGTTGGGATGGAGAAATGACACCAAGAAAAAAGCTTGGTGCAGTACCAGCTTCATTTGAAGCAGATAGATTGGACGGTATTTCAAGTGAACAATTTTTAAGAGCTGATGCTAATAATTCAACAACAACTTCTTCAACATTTTTTAATTTAACTCAAAATGGAGCAGGAAAGATAGCTGAGTTTTTTGGTCAAGGAGCAACAGCAGTAATGTCAGTTCTATCAAATGGTAATGTCGGTATAGGTACAAGTACTCCAGGACAAATGCTTTCAGTAGCAGGAGACATACTAGGTAATAAAATAATTGGTTCAAACTTTACTGCAACTTCAAGTATAGCTTCAGTCTTGCCCTATGCTTCATCAACAGCAATATCAGCAAGTACAATATGTTTTACAGGTGATACATGTAGAACATTCTGGCCTTCAGGATCTGGTGGAACTGGTACTTGGTCAACAACAACATCTCAAGTTGGAGGACAATTTGTAAATTATTCAAATAATAATACTGACATTGTTGCAATAGGAAGTAATTCAAGTTCAACTGCTGCATTTTGGTTTGATCCAAATACTACAACTGGATATGTATCAGGGAAATTAGGTATAGGTAGTACAACACCTTGGGGTCAATTATCAGTTAATCCCAATGGAATTACAGGTCCATCATTTGTAATTGGTTCATCAACTGCTACAAGTTTTGTGGTTTCGAATAGTGGCAATGTTGGTATAGGTACAACTAGTCCGTATAATGTTTTTACAATCAGAGACACACTAAATACTACTTTTCCAGTTGCTTTATCTACATTCAACAATATACACAATGGTTCTATATTAATCGGTTCTGATACTTCAAGACAAATTGGTTTTAATTTACCTGGTACTTCTGGTTCTACACTTTCTGGAGATAATTGGGCTGTATTTAGATTTAATGGTCCTTCAAATAAAGTTTATATCGGTGATTCTGGAACAAATGCGTATTTACAATCACTACATACTCTGAATTTAGGTGTTGTTTCAGGTGTTTCTACATCAAGTCTCCCACAAATGAGTATATTATCTGGAGGAAATGTTGGTATTGGTTCTACATCTCCATGGGCAAGATTATCTGTGCATGCTGATAGTACAGCTCCTGCAACTGCATTATTTGCTGTTGCAAGTTCAACATCAAATTCAACAACAACAGTTTTGGTATTAACTAATTCTGGCAACCTCGGTTTAGGTACATCATCTCCTGGTCAAAACATATCAGTAGCAGGAGACATACTAGGTAATAACATCATTGGTTCAAGATTCAATGCAACATCAAGTGTAGCTTCCGTCTTCCCATACGCTTCATCAACAGCTCAAACAATATCAGGTACTCTATATCTAGATACTCTAAACGGCCCACTACAAGCAAACAATGGTGTAGTATCAGCAACTACATCTGTAGGAGTATTGTATGGAGGAACAGGATTAACATCATATACACCAGGTGATCTACTATATGCTTCAGGAGCTACTACACTAGCAGGTACAAGTACAGCAAATCTAAAAGCATCACTAGCACTAAACAATGTAGAAAACACAGCTCTATCTACTTGGGCTGGATCAAGTAACATAACAACACTAGGTACAATTACTTCAGGTACATGGAATGGTAATACCATAGGAGTTGCAAATGGAGGTACTGGAGCTACTACATATGGACAAGGATGGATATATTCAAATGGAGGTACAGGTGCATTATCTGCAAGTACTTCTCCTACGGTTGCTTATCTAGTTGCGACATCAAGTATTGCTTCAATACTACCTTATGCTTCAAGTACAGTGATTTCTACAACAGATAATGCATACTTTGCTACTTCAGGTGGAAGAGTGGGTGTTGGTACAAGTTCACCACTTGCAAAATTATCTATAAATCCTATAGCAGGTGATCAAGCTTCATTTATAATAGGATCTTCAACCGCTACAAAATTAATTGTGAATTCAAGTGGCTATGTTGGTATAGGAACATCAACACCGAATGGCCCACTAAATGTTTCAGCAGGTTCATCATTATATACTTCTTTAGCTCCATTATTCGTAGAAAACAATGGTTCAGCCGCTTCTTCATATGTTGCTCAATTTAGTTCTGGTACAAGTGTTGGTAACTCTTATCCTTCATTCAACCTTACAAATTCAGGTTCAACTATTTTAAACTCACAATCATCATTCCTAGGATATGGTACAACAGTATCAATCGTTGGTAGTGGAGGAAATACACGTGGACAATTAGTGGTAACTAACGGAGGTTCCGCGACAAACTGGTTCAATGTGTTTGTTGATACAAGCTCAAATGCCAATCTTTCAGCAAATGGACCTATACGAGTATTTAGAACTTTAGGTGGTACATCAGATATATTTAATATTGCATCATCAACTGGAGGCTTGGCTTCAACTACATATGTAACAGTAAATGGTATAGGAAATTTTGGAATTGGTACCTCTACTCCATACGCAAGACTTTCAGTTGAAGGAAGTTCAGCACTTGGAAATAGTGCAACAGCTGGTTACTATATCGCAACCACATCAACTGCATCAGTCTTCCCATATGCTTCAAGTACAGCTATATCAGCCACAACAATATGTCTAACAGGTGATACATGTAGAACAACATGGCCTACAGGTGGTGGATCTGCTTTCCCATTCACTCCAACAACATTCGGATCTACAAATGCAAACTCAACATCTACACTAATAGGATTCACTGCAGGTATATATTCACTGGCTTCATCTACAATAGGTAATGGTAGTCAAACAGGAGGTCTTACAATATCTGGTGGTGCTACAACTACAGGTAATGCTTATTTCGGTGGAAATGTAGGTATTGGAACAATACCAAGTTGGAACCTTCATGTATCAGGATCAAGACCAATGTTTGCTCTATCAGATACATCAGCATCTGCTAACTTCAAACATTGGACAATATCATCACAAGGAGGAAATATGTATTTTGCAACATCATCTGATGTACTAGCTACAAGTACACTATCTGCTTTAACAATTAACTCAAATGGTTATGTAGGTATTGGTTCAACAACACCATATGCAAACTTTGGAGTAACAGGTCTAATAGCTGGATCAAGATTTAATGCTGATGATGCAAGTGCTACATCAACACTACGAGGAGGTCTATCAGTAGCAGGATCACAACTAAATGTAGACTTCTCAACAGGTATTACATCAATCTCTTCTCTTGAAACAGGACCAATGACATTTGATACAGATGCAGGTATGGTTACATGGACAGATCTTACTCTAGCATCAGCATCAAATAACTCTATACAAGGATATTCAGCAATGCTAAACGGTAGTACCACAATCATGGTATATGGAGTATCAGCAGGTAGTGGTTGGTTACAGAACGATTATCCACGTGTTGCAATAGGTAGTTCAACACCTCCATCATCAAAACTAACAGTATATGGTAACGGTACAGGTACAAATGGAATATTTGAAATTGCAAACAGTGCTTCAACCACTCTATACAAAATGTTTGATAATGGTATGGCAGGTATGGCAACAACATCACCATGGGCAACGTTTGCAATTAACCCACTTGCAGGAGTTGCAAGTAATCAATTCGTCATAGGTTCATCTACTGCTACAAACCTTGTGGTGAATAACTCAGGATTTGTGGGTATTGCAACGACGTCGCCATGGAGAACATTATCAGTAGTAGGAACAGTAGCATTAAATGGTTTAACATCATCAGCTACAGGAAATGCAGTATGTATCACTGCGGGTAAAGACATAACAGATGCGGGTGGAGCAAGTTGTACACCATCATCAATAAGATTTAAGGAAAATGTAAATACACTTCCTGAAGGATATGCACTTTCAGAATTAGCAAAACTTGGTATAGTAAGTTTTGATTATATAAATAAAGATCCATTCGAAACAAATCATAGCTACGGTATGATAGCAGAAGAAGTTGAAAAGATAGATAAAAGTTTAGTAGATTATGGCTATGATGGTAAACCACTATCTCTACACTTTGAAAAAATTACAGGTCTTTTGGTTCAAGCTGTTCAAGAACAACAGAAACAGATAACTGATCTCAAGAATGCTTCAACAAGTATAAATAATTTGAGTGTTGGTGGGGGTGTAATTAATTCTGGATCAAGCTCTATAACTGAGGAACAAGTAAGAGCTATAGCATCAAGTACGGTTATGGCTATAGTAACATCAGAGTTGAGAGATGCATATAATCTTGATTTAATTGCATCAAGTACTGAAGCAAAACTAGTTTCATCTAATTCTTTTATAGAAAAAATAACTTTAGCAATAAAAAATTATGCTAAATCATCTAGCGACTGGGCTTTCGATAAATTAACTGTAAAGACTGGCTTATATGAAGAAATTACTGCAAATAAAACAACTACAAAAGAATTATGTATAGAAGATATTTGTGTTTCAAAAAATGAATTAAAAGCATTGCTAGATAATGCACATATAAATACAATAGTTAATACATCTACAAATATTAATAATAACAATAATAGTACAAATTCATCATCTACAACAATAAATAATATAAATACTGAAACTTCATCAAGTACAGAAAATCAAACAAGCAATCAAGTTCAAACCTCAGCGAGTTCAACAAGTACACAAAATAATACTATAAGTGAAGTACAAACAAATGTGCAAATAAATCAAAATACTAATTCAAGTTCACAAAGTACAGATGTAAATACACAAACAAATACTCAAAGTCAGAATAGTGAAAATACACCTAGTTCAAATGAACAAACAAATTCATCAAATCAAAGTACAGAGACAACTACTACAACTACATCAAATACAACAACTAGTGCAGCTACAAGTGCTAGTGAAGGCACAACAAGTTCAAGTAGTGATTCAGGAAGTGTAACAAATTAATTTAAATAATATGTTAAATCAAATATTAAAATTTAATAAATTAAATAAGTATATAAAATATTTCGTATTAATTTTATTATTTATTTTTTATCCTAATAGTTCAAAAGCATTAGTGAATGTAACTCAAAATGATCCTGTAAAAAGAAACTTAGTAGGTTGGTGGACATTCGATGGAAAAAATATAACTAATGGTAGATTTTTAGATCTTAGTGGAAATAACAATTCACTTTATCCAAAGAGTATAGCTACATCAAGCTTTTATGTTGGGGGAGAAATTGGTCAGGGAGTAAATTGTGATGGTGTAGATGATATTATGAATTTTACTAGTGACCCAATTGGAACAGGACAACTTACCATAAGTATGTGGATTAAACCAAAATCATTTGCTTCGAGTGGTTTAGGAACAATGATATGGGGAAATACAACTAGGTTTAGACTTAATTCTTCTAATGGTAAAAGATTAGAATTTACTTCAGATAGTTTTACTACATCAGCATTTGCGGAAAATAATTCAATGGTTTTGAATAAATGGTCACATGTAGTGGTCACACGAGATTCTTCAAACCAAGCAAATTTCTACATTAATGGTGTATTGAGTGGAACGGCAAATCAATCTAGTGGAACACCTAGTGGAACGACGATTGGTGGTGTATGTGAATCATCATCAAGTTCAAATCGTTTTGATGGAATGATTGATGATATTAAAATATACAATACAGTATTATCAACAACAAATATTATAAATTTATATTCACAAGGAGTTGGAAAATATAATAAAACACCAAGATATTTATTAAATAGTGATTTGGTGGGTTGGTGGACATTTGATGGAAAGGATATAACAAATGGTAGAGTAGATGACACCAGTGGAAATGGTAAACATGGATATTCTATCAATATTTCAACTTCAACTTTATATACTAGTGGAAAGATAGGACAAGGTATCAATTTTGACGGTACAGATGATTATGTAAGTTTAGGTAATGTATCAAGTTCAATTAGCAGTGTTTCTTTTTGGATTAAAACAAGAAATCTAACAAAAAAAATAATTGATTTAAATGGTACTGAAAATATTGAAACAATTGTTGGTACAGTAACTGCAAATGGTTTTACAAGTCCTACTATATATGTAAATGGTGCTGTTGCTTCAACAATTACAAATAATGTTTGGTATCATGTTGTAATTACTACAAATACGCCTATTAATGCAAGTGCAGTAGATTTAGGAAGGATTAGTTCAGGATACTTTCAAGGAAGTTTAGATGATGTTAGGTTATATAGCAAAGTCTTATCATTAACTGAAGTTAAAAAATTGTATAATGAAGGACTTACAAAACAACAAGTAGCCGTAACAAATGATAGTTTAAAACAAGGTCTTTTAGGTTGGTGGACACTTGATGGAAAAAATATGACAAATGGAAGGGTGATAGATTTTAGTGGAAACTCTAATACACTTTATCTTAGCTCAATTTCAACTTCGTCATTTTATTTTCCCGGAAAAATAGGGCAGGGATTTTCTTTTGATAGTGTAAATGATGCTGCAATATCACAATCAAGCATTACAATACCAGCATCAAATACTTTTTCTATTTCATTTTGGATGAAAGATTATGGTTTAACAAGTGGATCTATTATAAGTATCGGTGCCAATGTCTTTTGTGCTAGAAATGGTACAGCTCTAAACTGTACAGTTGATGGAAATACATCTGGTGCAGCATCGACAGGAGCAGGAACATTTGATAGAAAATGGCATCATATAGTATTTACGGTTAATGGAAATAATCAATCAATATATAAGGATAATGTTTTTGTTGCAAATGCAACAGAAACAGTTACTTCACCAAGTGGTGGCGTAAGATTAGGTAATAGACCAAGCTCCAGCTCATTCTTCGGGGGTATTATGGATGATATGAGAGTATATGATAGGGTATTGTCTACAACAGAAATAAATAGGCTTTACAATCTAGGTAGGTAGCTATTTTATGTGTATAACTAATATTTTTAGTATGTTTATTATGCTAAAATATATGCATATTAGTTATATTAAGAAAATTTATTATGCACCAAACAGTAAAAACTTCGTACGCTCTGGCCCTAATTGTCGCACTTTCATTAGGAGCAATATCACTTGTAAATTGGGTAAATGATAAAGTTGCAGTACTTGATGAAGAATTTGTATCTACACAATTAGCTCAAGTTACTTCTACTTTAGGAAATGGTTTAGGTACATATTTTAAATTCGATGAAACTAGTGGCACAACAGCAATAGATTCATCTGGAAATGGTAAAGACGGTGCACTAGTATCCTCACCAAGTCTAGTAACAGATGCAAGGGTTGGAGGAGGTGCTATTTCTTTTTCAGGTACAAATAAAGTATCAGGTTCAAGTATATCAATACCTAGTTCTGAATTTTCTTTTGCATTTTGGATTAAAACAACTACACCAAGTAACTCAATGATTGGTATGGGTTACAATTCATTCTGTGCATTTAATGGAAAAGCAATATCATGTACAGTTGATGGAAATATTACAGGCGGTGCATCAGTAAGTGAACCTAGTATATATTCAGGAAGTTGGCACCATATAGTTTATGTTGTTACTGGTAATGTTCAAAAGTTATATATTGATGGTGCTGAAAGAGCAACAGGATCAGAGACCCCAGTATCACCAGGGGGAGCTGTTAGTGTTGGAGTAAGATACGGAAGTACAAGTGGTTTTGTTGGATCACTTGATGATGTAAGATTTTATACAAGAGCAATAACCCCAAGTGAAATATCTGATTTAGCTTCCGGTTCAGCTGTAGGAGGTGTTGCTCCTGGATCTACAAATACTCAAGTAAATACAAGTACACAAAATACCACTCAAACAACTACTCAAAATACAACAGAAACAACTACTTTTACTTCTACTCCTAAAACCACTGCTAATCAAGTAATTCCTACTTCAAATGGTAGTTTAGTAGTGTCAAAAGGTGGTACTGGTTCAGGAACTGTTACTTCACCTTCAGGAATTAATTGTGGTAGTAAGTGTACCTTAAATCTAGCTTCTGGTTCAGTTGTTAAATTATCTGCTGATGCTCTACCAGGTTCTACTTTTATAGGATGGAGTGGTGGTGGATGTTCAGGTAATGTAAGTACATGTACAGTAACGTTGACTGGAGCAGTAAGCGTAGTTGCAACATTTGCTACTGATATTGTTTCAACTGACATACCAGTGCCAAGTATGTTACAAATTACAGAATCATATTTTGCTCACGCATCTATAGGTCAATATAATGATATTGAATTTTTCTTAAGGTGGAAGGACAATGCTAGCGATGAAGAAGGATATATTGTTGAAGAATCTATAGATGGTGCACCTTTTACAATAGTTAAGAGATTAGCAGCTAATACTACTGTATTTATTGATAGAGCTCTAAATACATCTATTTATAAATATAGGGTAAAGGCATTTAAGGGTGCATCTTATTCATTACCATCAAATACACTTGAATTTACAGGTATACCTCAAGCAAGTTATTTTATTGCAGAGACAGATACAATCAATAGTACAACTGTATATTTTAATGATAGAACTATTGATACAAATACAACAATAGGTTATCAAATAGAAAGAAGTGATGATGGTGGAAATACATATAAAATAATTTCAAAGAAAATATCGAGTGATTACCAGTATGTTCCAAATGCTCACGGAAGTTTAACTAGTTATAAGAAGTTTATTGATAATGATGGGGGGAAAGGTTTAACTCCAGGAAAAACATATTATTATAGAGTAGCTGGATACAATAATATCGCGTTGAGTCCATATACTAATAAGAATGTTCCAGCTGAATCAACTACACCGTTTATTATTGTTACTCCAGGAGGTGTTCCAAGCACTCCTGATATAGCAGTTTCTGTTACACAGACACCATCAGTAAGGATTAAAATTACTGATAATTCAAATAATGAAGCACAGTTTGAAGTTCAGAAATCAACCGATAATACAAATTGGTCTTCACTTTGTACAATAAGTTGGGCATCAGGAGATAAGGCTTGCGAAGACAGAGGTATTGTTGCTGGTGGTAAGTATTATTATAGAGCCAGAGCTTATAATAATTCAAGCCTACCTGCTTCTGTTTCAAATATATATGCTTCATCAGCTTTTGTATATTCAACTCCTGTTATCTTGGCTGGTACTGCACCAACTGGAGTTACAGAGTGGTACGTATGGAAAGGTGCAACTGCTGGTACAAATACAGGTGAATCATGGGCTAATGCTTGGCAGGATATTGATCAGATAAACTGGAAAGCAATAAAACCAGGAGACACAATATATATGAGTGGAGATGATTATGGAAAGCCATTGTCAATATATGGTTCAGGTACACAAACAAATCCAATAAAAATATATACAGGAGCCCAATCTCCAAACCCAAGTGGCCACTCAGGAAAAGTAACATTAACTGGTATATTCTTTAATCAAAATGCTTCTTGGATTAATATCGATGGAAGTATTAATAAAAACTATAATTTAACTAGCGCATTAAATGTCGATGATAATATAAATCTTTTCATCGATAAGTCTGTAGACACAGGAATTTATTCAAATGGTTCAAATGGAGTAAATCTTAGATTTATAAAAGTAAGTAATTCTGGTGGATTCGGTGTTTATTTTAATGGTCTATCAGATTTTGTTGAAGTTTACGGTGTTCATGTTTACTATACAGTTCAGGCTGGTGTTAGATTTAGTTATCCATCAAATAGAAAAGTATATGATGCATTAAAAGTAACAAAAACACTAATAGAATATACTGGTGATGATGGTATTCAGGTTGGAGGTACTATGACAGTTGCAGATACTATTATTAGAAAAGGTAATCTAAATGTGACTAGAGGACACCCAGACGGTATTCAAGGTCTGAATGCAAATTATCTAGATGTTCACAATACAACAATATACGATAGAGAAAAATCGTCATATATGATTGTGGATGAATTCATGATGTCTAGTACATTTACCAGAACTGACTATGGTCATGTGAGAATATATAATAATGAGTTTTACTATACTAACCCAGATATGTCACCTGTAACATCAGGAATATATATATCTGCGTCAATTATTACACCTGCACCAATTGATTATGAAAACTGGGATGATATTTTGATTGCAAACAATACATTCTATAATGTTCCTAAGACCACACCGATTGCGTTTGGTATGAGAGATCAAATATCTAAGGTTACAGCAAAAAATATAGTAGTAAAAAATAATCTTCTATACAACGTTGCAAAAGATTTTGGAGTGGCGTTTGCTGTAAGTCCAAGAATAACTTTAGACTCAAGTACTAGAATTGATAATAACCTTGTTGCTGGCTATGTTACAAAGATGAGTTTTGGTGGAACAATATATGATAATGCTGAGTTGTTTAACACAGGTACTGGCTTCAGGGGTAATACCAGCGCTACACCAAAGTTCGTAAATCTTCCTGGATTTAATCTAAGACTAGCAAGTGATGATACCGCTGCAAGAGGAAAAGGAGAAAATCTTTCTCAATACTTTAACTTTGATAAAGACAACACGTCAAGACCTAGTTCAGGAGCATGGGACATCGGAGCATATCAAGGAGGAGGTACACCTGTAATTCCAAATCCTACACCTACACCTATACCTATACCTACTCCTACTCCACTACCTAATCCTTCCGATGTAACCTCAGGGCTATTATTAAATATAAACTTTGATGGAGATGATTTTACAACGATTAACAATGATACAAATAAGACAATAACATTCAAAGATGGTTCAGGAAAAAATTACAATGGTACTTGTCAGACAGCATTGTCACTGAATAATATACTTAATAATCAATGTCCACAAAAAGCTGTTGGTGTAAAATCTGGAAATTCTGCAAAGTTAAGTGGAAGTCTCTGTGATATGTCTAGTGATTATATCGGTATACCAACTGGAGGCGAACTTTCATATCTAACAAGAGGTACAGTTTCAGTTTATGCAGCTTTTGATAGTATGTCTTACCTAGGTCAGCATATTATTGATACATATACAGCTGATATAAAGAATACTTGGGCGCTGCATCTTGATGGTGATAGATTCCCAACACTGACAATAGTAGATGATGCAGGATCAGCGGTAGATATAATAACTTTCCCAACAGCAGTAAAGGTAGGTGATTGGAATAACTATGCATTCACTTGGGATGGAAGTTATATAAAAGCATATTTCAATGGCATGTTTGCTGGTCAAGCAAAAATGACAGCAATATCAGGACTAAAATTCTTTGAAAATCCAAGTCCAGGACATACTTTTGGAGTAAACTACATGACACTTGGCGCAATGAAACACAATGAACCTAGAAACTACCCAGACGCAAACTGCTGGAATCAATACGGTTTTCCAAAACAAAACTATGTTTATCCAAACGCCGGTTGGATGACAGGTAGAATAGATGAAGTAAGAATATACAATAGAGATTTGTCACAAAATGAAATATCATCTATCGCTTCACTTGTGTCAAACGTTGGTCAAAGTACACTGGTAGTTACAAAACAAGGTGATGGAGATGGCGATGTGAGCACAACAGTTGCGGGTGTGGGTTGCGGTAAGCATTGTGCAGAAGCATTCAATACAGGAACAACACTTACGTTAAAAGCTACACCAAGATTTAATTCAAAATTTGTAGCTTGGGGAGGAAGTTGTTCAGGAACATCAAATACTTGTTCAGTTACTCTAAATTCAAATACTTCTGTAGTTGCATACTTTGCAAAGATAGATCCAGTAACACTAACTCTAAATACAAATCAGGCTAGCTCAATAACAGACCCATTCATAAATATTAGTGGCTCAGTATTCCAGTATAAGACAAGTGCAACACCTGGTAGATTACAATTTGATTTCAGTCTTCCTGAAGGTGGCGATTACTCTATTTCTGGATTAGTTAATGCACCATCACAGGGTAGCAATTCATTCTATATAAATGTAGATGATGAACCAGACACAAAAGTTGAAACAAATGGTTGGTATATACCTACAACAGGTGGTTATGAAAATAGATTTGTAAACTGGGGTGGTGACTTTAACTACGGAGTCCGTGATTCAAATGGTATCAGTGTTCCAAAATTCTTTACTCTAAGTTCAGGTAGTCATAAACTTATAATTAAAAACAGAGAAGAAGGAACAGCATTTAGATCATTTGATCTAATAAAAAAGGGTGGTTCAACTTCATCAGTACCTGCAACTCAAACTCCTACAAATACAGGTTCAAGTGGTAGTACTTCAGAAGGCTCTTCTGGTAGTATATCTGGAAGTACATCAGGTGGTAGTACTGGAAATACAACATCAAATACTCCAATAGTAACATCAAGTGATGCTGATGGAGACGGAATAAATAATTCAGTAGATAAATGTCCATATACAAAACCAGGAGTTAGGGTGAATAACGTCGGATGTCCATTAATAGTTACATCAAAATACAATACTTTAGATCTATCAAATCTCGATTTCAATTCAATTCCTACACTAGAATTTAGTAATAGTCTTGGAAAGGTGAGTTACCCACAAGGAAGTTATAATCTTGCAAGAAATTCTGGTGATGCAATCGATATAGATTCAAATCTAAATATTTCAAAGGGTATAGTTTCTCTAAATTCAACTCAAGTTCCAGAACTAAATAAACCAGCCACAATTACTCTATACAACATCACACAAAAGTCACCAAAGATTATAAGAGATGGAGTAGAGTGTACAACATGTAAAATAATATCATTTACAAATGGTACCCTAGTATTCACAGTTTCAGGATTCTCAACTTATACAATTGTTGAAGGTGATACAGGTAGTAGTGGAAGCGTTTCAAGTGGTGGAGGTGGCGGAAGCTCATCTTCCGGAGGTGGAAGTGGTGGTGGATCAAGTGCACCAATTGTGCAAAATGCAAGTTCACCAACTGTAACTAATACTTCTGCATCAAGTGCAAGTTCGATTTCTGGAGGTGCTGGTTACGCTTCTATAAGACCTCTATCAATTACAATGACTGATCCAATGGTGAGGACACTACAGCAAAAATTGAATGCAAGAGGATACACTGTTACATCATCAGGTCCTGGTTCAAAAGGAAATGAAACTACTTACTTTGGAAAAGCAACTCAGACATCTCTAAAACAGTATCAATGTGCTGTTATGAAAGTGTGTTCAGGAGCAAGTTACGGAGTTCTTGATCAGTTAACATATATATCATTATTTGGTGTAACAGCTACAACAACAGTTGCTCCAAATACACAAACACCAGTTCCATCAAGTTCAGGAAAATATATATTTACAAAGACTTTGTCTCTAGGTTCAAATAATGAAGAGGTTAGACAATTACAAATATTCTTAAATAATAAAGGATACAACGTTACATCATCAGGTCCTGGTTCAAAAGGAAATGAAACTACCTATTTTGGAAATGCTACAAAAAAGGCATTAATAAAGTATCAAACAGATAATAAGATATATCCTTCATCTGGGTTATTTGGCCCAATAACAAGAGGTTTTGTCAATAAATAGGCCAGATTAGCGTAAATTAATATCAAAAACCCTCCTTAATAGGAGGTTTTTTGATTGACTTTGAGTGGTGATTCTGTATACTTGTGATGTAGTAAGTTTTCCTCGTGCGCTTACGTTTATTTATTTTAAGACGAGGTTAGTAAAAAAGAAAAATGGCAAAGAAGTTATATGTAGGAGGTATTTCATACGGTACTAGCGAAGACACTCTAAAGAAGCACTTTGAGGCTGCTGGAGAAGTTGAAGCTGCTACTATTATTATGGACAAAATGACAGGTCGTTCAAAAGGTTTCGGTTTCGTTACAATGAAGAACGATGCTGAAGGCGATAACGCTATCAATATGTTCAATGGTAAAGAGCTAGAAGGAAGAACTCTTACAGTAAATGAGGCAAGACCAATGGAACCTAGAGCTCCTCGTGCACCACGTGGAGAAGGAAGAGGAAACTGGTAATACTTCGTCAAAATAACAAAAAACACCCGAAAGGGTGTTTTTTGTTTGGGTTAAAATATATCAATCCATAACTAACCACCATTTTGATACAGGAGCATTTTGTATTATCTCTAATGCTTTATCTATATTATCTGTAATTGTATATAGTCTTGCATCCTCAGGATCTATTGTGTGATGCACATCTACAACATTTTCATTGATAAAATTATTAAAAGGATTCCAAAAATCTTTACCAAAAAGAATTACTGGTACCTTAGGGATTTTACCTGTTTGTATTAATGTTAATACTCCGAATAATTCATCAAAAGTCCCATATCCACCTGGAAAGAAAACATATGCTTCAGCAGAGAAATTTAATAAAGATTTTCTAGTCATAAAATACTTACAATTTGTAAAATCAGTAGTATGAGGGTTTGTATGTTGTTCATGAGGTAGTTCTATAGTTATAGCTACAGAATCACCACCAGCGTCTTTTGCACCTTCATTTGCTGCCCACATTATTCCTGGACCTCCACCAGTTATAACTGCATAGTTCAAATCTTTGGCAATTCTATATGCTAAATCTTTTGCGTCTTTATAATGTGGATTACCAGATCTAGATCTTGCCGAACCAAATATTGTTACTGACTTTTGATATTTTTTTAATAATTCAAATCCAGCGCGCAACTCTTGAGCCATTTCTTTTATGTGGCCTTCCGTATTCTTTTTTATTCCATGTATACTAAATTCTTGTTCATTAGCCATAAATATTTATTTATTCTTTTACAATTTTCTAATTATAACATAGAGTATATATGTAAATTATAAACATATATGGCTTTTAGCTTCAAAATAGAGAAAGAAATAGGTAATACAGATAAAGGTGATATTGCTCGTGCAGGTGTAATAGAAACTGATCATGGAATAATACAAACTCCTGCTTTTATTACTGTGGGTACAAAAGCC
Organism: Minisyncoccia bacterium; assembly: GCA_044228445.1. Lineage (GTDB taxonomy): Bacteria > Patescibacteriota > Minisyncoccia > Phycocordibacterales > PALSA-1337 > CAIOGI01. The sequence continues at coordinate 21,821 of JBGAUV010000002.1, forward strand.
ACAGTAAAATCTTTATCTCCAGAACAGGTAAAAGACTTGGGGGCTCAAGCGGTTTTAGCAAATACTTATCATATATATCTACAACCTGGGGATGAAATAGTAAAGAAATCTGGTGGACTGCATAAATTTATGAATTGGAATGGACCGACCTTTACTGACTCTGGTGGTTTTCAGGCTTTTTCTCTTGGTGCGGGTTTGGGTAAAAAGGTAAGTAAGGTTTCAAAACAAAATGATAATAATGAAATTTCAGATAGTGATGAAGTCTTATCCGAGCAAGAACTTTTTGCTTTAAAAGCAAAGGTTACAGAAGATGGTGTTGAATTTAAATCTATAATTGATGGAAGTGCACATATCTTTACACCAGAGAGATCAATGGAGATTCAACATAATATTGGTGCAGATATTATATTTGCTTTTGATGAATGTACTTCACCTCTCGCTAGTTATGAATATCAAAAACAAGCAATGGATAGAACTCATAGATGGGCAGAGAGATCTCTAGACTTTCATAAACAAGAAAAAGTAAAAGGAAATACCTATACTTCACAAGCACTTTTTGGAATTGTTCAGGGTGGTAGGTATAAAGATCTTCGAAAACAAAGTTCAGAAATAATTGGAAGTATGGATTTTCCGGGATTTGGAATTGGTGGTTCATTTGATAAAGAAGATATGCATAATGCAGTTGGTTGGGTAAATAGTTATTTACCAAAAGATAAACCAAAACATTTATTAGGTATTGGTGAGCCCGTCGATATGCTTTTAGCTATTGAAAAAGGGGTTGATACTTTTGATTGTGTAGCGCCAACACGCATTGCAAGAAATGGAGGAATATATACAAAAGAGGGAAGAATAAATATTTTAAATTCAGAATTTAAACAAGATTTTTCACCAATAGAAAAACATTGTGAGTGTTATACATGTAAGAACTATACAAAAGCATACATAGCTCATCTCTTCCGTGCAAAAGAGATGTTTGCCGCGACTTTGGCTTCAATTCACAATCTTTATTTTGTTACAAATTTAGTTAAAGGTGCAAGACAAGCAATACTCAATGATAGTTTTAATAAATATAAAGAAGATTTTATAAAAGGGTATAAGTAAAAGGGTAAAATTAAAGGTATATCCTACAAAACCCTTATTTATAGGGCTATTTTCGATACTAAATCAATACTATATAAAATTACTTGACAATTTCTTATAGTATGCTATCCTTACAGCAGATAAGAACAGGGGTTGCTTACTTGGCAAGTGAGCAAGGCCATAGTGGTGGTCCAAGCCCGTATATTGAAAAAAAGTCGCGGTCGGTTAAGTAGATAGGTTAGTTTTGATTCCAGCCTACATTCAGGTAGTCAGGTTCCCTTATTGTTAATAGCTAATCTGCAATTGTACGGTATAGCATGAGCTATACTATGGGAATTGTCGAAAAGTAAAAAGATAATTGGGGAAAAAACTTGATTACAATGAATAAACAGATATGTGAGAGTGAAATTAGTGGATTAGGAAGTCCATTAAAATAATTCACGTGTCTGTGGCTTGAACAAAAAAAGTTTTGTCAGTTTGTGCATACACAGTATGCACGCTCTTCCTTGGAGTTTACTCCAGAGCAAAGGCTTTCCACAGGGAAAGCAAAGGTCTCACATTGTGGGGCCTTTTATTTTTGTAAAAATATAAATTTTAATACTAAAGCTAAATCTCCCTAGGTTTAAATTCTTCCGGAGCGTGTTCTAAATACCATTCAATATGATGTTTATCTAAAAGTCCTTCTTGGGCACCAACGTATTGAACTACTGACATTGGATTTATTGAAGCCCACATAAGTGCTTCAAGTGGTGACTTACCATATATCAGTGCTACAACAAAAGTAGAAGCAAAAGAATCACCACAACCAGTTCTTTCGAGTGGTGGTTTTGGATCTGGATAAATTGGCATGTAATAGAAATGTTCACCATCAAGCATGTATGCACCTTTTGGTCCGTCTGTAATTATTACTATTTTTGGACCATAAGCATGAAGTTCTGATAGTAATTCTTTTATATCTCTTGATTCTGTATTTAATAAACCTTGTGCTTCTTCTACATTTACTACAAAGACATCACTTCTTTTATAAAAGTGTTGCATTTTCTTTATTCCAAGTCTCATTTGAAATGTTCCAGGTTGAAAACAAAGTTTGGTATTAGGATTTTCTTGTAAGTATTTATATATTTCCTCATGATAATTGAGACTATTGCCACCTAAGGATGAAAGATATATCCATTTTGGTGCCTTTTTAATACTTGGGAATTTATAATCATAATCAATATGGTTTACAAGTATAGTTCTATCAGCTTCATACCAAAGTACAAAATGATAATTTGTCGGTTTACCTTTATGAATTTTTACATATTTATTGTGTACTCTTTCATGATCTAGATTTTTTAATGAATCTTTACCATTTTGATCATCGCCAAGTTGTGTTACTAGGCTTGAGAATAAACCTAGTCTTGCAGCTGATACAGCGGCATTTGCAGAGTTGCCTACAGCTTTAATTATTTTTACATAATCAAAAGGCACCTTATCACCAAAACGCATACAGATTTCGCATTTCTCTGTATTTACAACACAATGCACTGAAGCTTCTTTTATTCTTATGAAAGCATCAGTTGCAGTGTCGCCAATTGCTAGAAAGTCTATCGCTTTTTCAAACATATGCTAAAATTATAACATGAAGACCTTAAAACAATATATAGAACAAGCGTGGAAAGATAAAAAAGCAGTTGGACATTTTAATATTTCGAATATGGAAGGTTTTTGGGCAGTAGTAAATGCAAGTAAAGAACTAGATGTACCAGTAATAATTGGGGCTTCAGAAGGAGAAAGAGATTTTATAGGAGTAAATGCTATTAGTGCTGTAGTAAAAGAATATAGAGAAAGAACTGGACAACCAGTATTCTTAAATGCAGATCATTCATATTCTTTTGATAGAATAAAAGAGGCTGTAGACGCAGGTTTTGATGCTGTGATATTTGATGGTACAGAATTGCCATTTGAAGAAAATGTTCAAACAACAAAAAAGTCTGTTGAATATGCTAAGAAAAATAATAAAGATATTATATTTGAAGCAGAAATAGGTTTTATAGGTAAATCATCCAAGGTTCTTGATAATGTTCCAGACGGAACTGGTACTCTTACAACAGTTCAAGAAGCAATAGACTTTGTAAAAAATACAAATGTAGATATGTTAGCTCCTGCAGTTGGAAATATCCATGGAATAGTAAAGTCTGGAGAGCCAGCATTGAATATAAATAGAATAAAAGAAATAAGTGAAGCTGTTAAAATACCTTTAGTCTTGCATGGAGCTTCAGGAAATACAAAAGAGGATGTTCAAAATGCTATACTAAATGGTGTTGCAGTTGTTCATGTAAATACAGAACTACGTGTTGCATATAGATCTGGTCTAGTAAAATCACTTCAAGATAATCCAGATGAAGTTTCTCCTTATAAATATTTAAAGGGAGCGAGAAATGCAATGCAAAAGGTTGTTGAAGAAAAATTGAAAATATTTAATATGATGAATTAATAAAAATATGAAAAAAGTATTTATAACAAGAAGAATTCCAGAAATAGGTATAAAGATGTTAACTGATAAAGGATACCAAGTCGATATTAGTCCAAAGGATAGACCCCTTACAAAAAAAGAATTAATTAAATATTTATCAAAACAACAATATGATGCTGTGTTAACTCTTTTGACTGACAATATTGATGCAGAAGTAATGGACAAAGCTCCGAGTGTAAAAATATATGCAAATTTTGCTATTGGTTTTAATAATATAAATGTTGAGGAAGCAAAAAAGAGAAATATCTTTGTAACGAATACTCCAGGAGGTGGTGCTGATAGAGTTGCTGAACATACTTGGGGGCTTATACTTGCTTTGACATGTAGAATTGTTGAAGGAGATAACTATATGAAGAAAGGAAAATATAATGGTTGGGATCCTATGCTTCTTCATGGAACAAAATTGGCTGGAAAGACTCTAGGAATTCTAGGGTCAGGTAAAATTGGTGCTGATGTTGCTCATAGAGGTAAATATGGTTTCGATATGAATATTGCTTATTATGATGTAAAGAGAAATGAAGCTATCGAAAAAGAATTTGGAGCGACTTTTTATTCAGCAGTTGATGAAGTATTAAAGGTTTCAGATATTGTAAGTATTCATGTTCCATTACTTCCTTCAACACAACATTTAATAAATGCTGAAAGGTTAAAATTGATGAAAAAAGATTCATATTTAATAAATACATCACGTGGACCTGTTGTTGATGAAAATGCTCTAGTACAAGCCCTGAAAGACGGAGTTATAAGGGGAGCGGGACTTGATGTATTTGAATTTGAACCAAAACTGGCAAAAGGTTTGAGTAAGTTGAGTAATGTAGTCTTAACACCACATATTGCTTCGGGTACAGAAGAGGCTAGACTAGATATGGCAAGGATGTCAGCTGCAAACATTATCAACACCCTAGAGGGAAATAAACCTGAAAATTTAGTATACTAATACCATGGCAAATGTAGAATTTGATGAAGATAAGTTTCAATATGGTGGCGCTCAAGGCAACCAAAGACAAACGTCATCTTCTTCACAGATGATATACAATATTCATTCTAGTAATCCAACTGGTATGACAGGTTGGCTTATTAAAAAGGGTATTGTTGGATCTGAAAATACAGCACAATACGTTCTTGTGGGTGTCATTATTATTAATATAGTAATAGCTTTTATCGTTATTAAATATTTTCTATGAAAAAACAACAAGGTTACGACCTACCTTTATCAATGTATATAATATTAGTAGCAACACTAATATCAAACTTAGTTACTACATATTTAATGATTAAATATTTTCTATAAAAAAATGAAAAAAAATAAAGGGTTTACGCTAATAGAGTTAATGGTTGTTATATCAATAATAGGTATGTTATCTTCAGTTGTTCTTGCTTCAGTAAATAATGCAAGATTTAGATCAAAGGACATTGCTTTACAAGGTTATATGAAACAAATTGCCAATCTGATGGCACTTGAGAGAACTGAAAGTTCTACTTTTAGTAATCTTAATAGAGGTTGGGTTGATACTTGTAACCCAGCGCCTGCGTGGTCAGGTCGTTATAATGTTGAGATACAAAGAATTTGTCAGATAATGATAACAATGACTGAAGGTACATTACAATTAGTATACATAGGTGCACCACAAAGTGGAAATAATTCATCATATACTATAATGGCAAGAATGCCATATCAATCCAGATTAGCGGGAGCAAGTAGATATGCTTGTTTAGGTGCAAATGGAAAAACTTCAACTAATAGTCTTCCTGCAACATGGCTTGGAGATGGTTGTTGGGCAGATGCAACTAACCAATAGTAATTTTAATGAATGCCATTAATTATAAAAATAACAAAGGCTTCACACTAATTGAACTTCTTGTAGTAATATCTATTATAGGTATGATGTCTTCTGTTGTTCTTGCTTCAGTAAATGTAACTAGAGACAAAGCTAGATTGGCAGGTGCTCAGAAATTTAGCGGGTATAATAATAGAACGTTAAGTGCTGACGCTGCAGGAATATGGAGTTTTGATGAAGGTTCCGGTTCAATAGCTTATGATACAAGCGGTAATAGTAATAATGTTACATTATCAGCTGGCGCAACGAGATCTTCAGCAGAAACTCCAAATAAAGTGGGGTATTCACTTTCTTTGTCTGCTGGTACTTATGCTGGTGCCCCATATTCTCAAAGTTTAGATATATCAAAAGGAACATTATCTACTTGGGTTAAGACATCTAATCAAGCTATTCAAGCTATTATAGTTAAGGTTGGTTCTTATTCTTTATATACAAGAGTAGGTCAAGCGGTCTTATATGATGCAAATAGTAATACGTACAAAGGTAGCAATACTATTGTGGCTGATGATAAATGGCATCATGTAGCTGTATCGTTCAACCACAATGTTGCAAATGGTTTAAATATATATGTTGATGGTTTATTAAAATATACAGGCACAGCCTCAACGCCTAGTGGTGGTGTAAATGGTGTTGGTATTGGTTCCGCATTTTATAATAGTGCAGCTACAACATTTACCGGTTATATTGATGAAGTTGCTATATATAACAGTGTGTTAGCACAAGAACAAATAAAAGAAATATATGCTAGAGGTATAGACACTCATTCAAATCTATCTATAAATAAATAATAAAAACATTTGCCTTTTTATTAAAAAAGTGTAATATATCACGTATGCTTACTTTAACTGCAGAAAAAAGAAATAAAAATGAAAGCCCAGAAATTATTAGAGATTCTGGCAAATTACCCGCTGTTTTTTATGGTCCAAAAGAAAAGTCTACTCCTATAACTGTTTCTATGGTTGATTTTATTAAGGTTTGGAGAAAAGCTGGAGAAAGTTCAGTTATTGTTCTAAAAGAAGGATCAAATGAACATGAAGCTCTAATACACGATATTGATGTTCATCCAGTATCAGGTAAACCTAGACATGCTGATTTTTATGTAATTGAAAAGGGTAAAAAAGTTAAAGTTAACATTCCTATTGTATTCACTGGTGTAGCACCTGCTGTTAAAGATAAAGGAGGTATTTTAGTTAAGGTTTTAAGAGAAATAGAGATTGAAGCTAAACCAAAGGATTTGCCACATGAATTCACAGTAGATATTGCTTCACTTTCGGATCTTACAAGTGTTATTACTGTAAAAGAAATAAAACTACCAAAGGATGTTGATTTGGTAACAAACCCTGATGAAATTGTTGCATCTGTTGCGACAGCAAAAGAGGAACTTGATGAAGTTAAACCAATAGATATGTCATCTATAGAAGTTGAAAAGAAAGGAAAGATTCCAAAGGAAGGTGAAGAAGATGTTTCTGCTCCTGCAAAGAAAGAAGATAAAAAGGCTTAATAAAACTACGGTTTTTGTGTTAGAATATTTTAGTATGCAAATTATACAAGCATATACAAGAAATGCTCTGTTTTCTATTTTTTTATTTTTTCTTATTTCTTTACCTGTTTTATCCAAGGCTCAGACAAATAATTTAATAAATGAAACTCAAGACCAGAAAGAAGCAAGATTGAGAGCTGAACTAGCTCAGGTTGAAGCAGAACAAAGAGAAACAGAAAAAATATTAGCAGAAGCACAAAATCAATCCTCTTCATTAAAGAGGGATATTCTTATTTTAGATACAAAGATAAAAGCGGCTGAATTAAATATTAAAGCTAAGAATATTTTAATAGAAACTCTAGGCAAAGATATAAATCAAAAGGTTAAAACTATAGATAGTTTATCAGCAAGAATTGATAGAGGTCATGAATCTTTAGCTCAGATACTTAGAAAAACAAATGAAATTGATGATATAACATTACCTGAGGTTTTTCTTACAAAAAAGAGTATTACAGATATATTTTCTGATTTGGATTCATTTGATTCCGTTCAATCTTCATTGAAAAATACATTTGAACAAGTCAGAAATACAAAAAATCAAACTGAGACAGAAAAAAATGCTCTGGATAAAAGAAGAAATCAAGAAATGGATGCAAAATACGTTATTGAACAAGAAAGAGTTAATATAAAATCAAATCAAAATGAAAAACAGAGATTGCTTACAATTAGTAAAAATAATGAACAAACTTATAGCCAAATAATATCTGAAAAGCAAAAGCAAGCAGCAAAGATAAAGGCAGCACTATTTGCCCTAAGAGATAGTGAATCAATTCCTTTCGGCGAAGCTTTAAAATATGCAAACTCCGCTTCAAAAATTACTGGTGTAAGACCTGCTTTTATACTAGCCATTTTAACTCAAGAATCTTCACTCGGTGCTAATGTGGGTACTTGTTACCTTACTGATACACAGTCTGGTGCAGGTATAAGTATAAAATCTGGAAATACATATAAAAATGTAATGAAACCTGAAAGAGATGTCACACCATTTTTAAGTATTACAAAGACATTAGGATTGGATCCTATGAAGACAAAAGTGTCGTGTCCACAATCAGTCGGTTGGGGTGGAGCTATGGGTCCTGCTCAATTTATTCCATCTACTTGGATGTTATTTAAAGATAGAATAGCTAGTGCAACCGGAAGTAGTTTCCCAAACCCATGGAACCCTCAAGATGCATTTATGGCTTCTGCAATATACTTAGGAGATCTCGGGGCAGTAAATGGCAGTTATACTGGTGAACAAAATGCGGCATGTAAATACTATTCAGGTAAATCTTGCAGTTCATCAAGTCTAATAAGGACATATGGTACTCAAGTAATGGCAAAAGCTGATAATATACAAAGAACAATGATAAACCCTCTTAATGGAATATAGTTTATTTGCTAAATATTAACTTTTTTGTTATAGTCTCGTGTATGAAAAAAGATATACATCCAAAGGAATACAGACCTGTAATATTCGTCGATAACTCAAACGGCGAGAAATTTTTAATACCTTCTACAATAAAGACAAAAACAACAGAAAAATGGACAGATGGAAAAGAATATCCAGCTTATCACGTTGAAATTTCAAGTTCATCACACCCATTCTATACAAACCAAGAGAAGACTCTAGACAGTGCAGGTCGTGTAGAAAAATTCAAAGCTCGCCAAGCAAAAGCTTCAGCTAGCACTTCAGCAAAGACTTCAAAAAAGAAGGCTTAATGAACTTAGAAGAATTAAAGAAAAATCATAAAACTTCCTATCTGGCAGAAATATATGAAAAGCTTTTAAAAGAAGAAGCGGAAGTTTTGGCTATGGTAAATGATATTTCTATGAAAGAAATGGCAGAAGCGGATCTTAGAAATATTGAAATTCAAAAGAAAAATACTGAAGAACAGATAAATGCAATACTTGAATCTGAAAAGGAAGAAGTAGAAAACCCGACAGAAATGATTCTAGAAGTTCGTGCTGGAGCTGGGGGAGAAGAAGCGGCTTTATTTGCTGAAGAGCTTTTAAATATGTATAAGAAATACGCTGAAATGCAAGGTTGGGCACCAAAGATAATAGAAAAATCTGAAAGTCCTCTAGGTGGATATAAAGAAGCAAGTCTTGAGGTTCATGGAAAGGGTGCGTACGACGCTTTAAAATACGAAACTGGAGTACATAGAATTCAACGTATACCTGAGACAGAAAAAATGGGCAGAGTACATACTTCTACAGCAGCAGTAGCAATACTACCTATTAGAAGAAAATCAAAAATAGAGATCAATCCTTCTGATATAGAAATGGAATTTTCAAGAGCTGGAGGTAAAGGAGGACAAAATGTGAATAAAGTTGAAACAGCAGTAAGATTGGTACATAAACCTACAGGTATAGATGTTAGAGCTACAAATGAACGTAGCCAAGCAGCAAACCGTGAACGTGCAATGCAGGTCCTTATTGCAAAACTAGAAGCTCTTAAAGAAGAAGAAGAGGCAAAGAAGTTTAGTACAAATAAAAAGAATCAAATAGGTACTGGGGATAGATCAGAAAAGATAAGAACATACAATATACTTCAAGATAGAATAACTGATCACAGAATCAAAGAATCATGGCATAATATATCTCATATATTCGAAGGAAACCTTGATCCTATAGTAGAGGCATTGAGAGACGTTGCAAAAAAAGCTTGATTTTGATATAGTTTGCATCACTTTATGAAAGAAATAAATAACACATCTACAAATCATATTATTGAGGAAATGTTCAAGGTTGGAGCACATTTCGGTTTTTCAAAGTCTCGTAGACATCCAACAGTAGCAAAATACATTTTTGGATCAAAAAATAATGTAGAAATTTTTGATCTTGAAAAAACAAAAGATTTATTAGACAAAGCAAAGGATTATGTTAAGGGTCTTGGAAAGGAAGGTAAGACTATACTAGTAGTTGGTGGAAAGAGTGAATCAAGAAGAGCAGTAAAAAATGCTGCAGAATCAATAAACATGCCTTTTGTTGACGGTAGATGGATAGGAGGTACTCTTACAAATGCTCCGGAAATAAGAAAGAGAATAGAAAAATATACAAAACTAACAACAGATAAAGAAAAAGGAGAACTAGGAAAGTTTACAAAAAAGGAAAGACTACTTATAGATAAAGAAATAGAAAATCTTGAGGCTCTATTTTCAGGAATAGTGTCTATGAAGGAACTTCCAAAGGCAATATTTGTAATTGATCCAAAGAAAGAAAAGAATGCTGTAAAAGAGGCTATTGATATGAATATACCTATAATAGCTCTTTGTGGTTCCGATTGTGATTTAACTGGAATTGCTCACCCTATAACTGGAAATGATTCATCTCAATCAAGCATACAATATTTTGTTAATGAAATAACAAAAGCATACAGTGAAGGTAAAACACTAGGAAAGACAGAAGCAAAGAAAGCGTAGTATAATATTATTGCTCGTTTTTATTATATCTAATTTATAATTACCATGATTACAACTGAACAAATAAAGGATTTAAGAGATCAAACTGGAGTTTCTATTATGCAATGTAAAAAAGCTCTAGAAGAAGCAGGAGGAAGTATAGAAAAAGCTCTAGTTATTTTACGTAAAAAGAGTGGTGATATGGCTTCAAAGAAAGCTGATAGAACTTTTGGAGCAGGAACAGTACAAGCATATATACACTCAACAGGTAATGTTGGTTCAGTTGTTGTTCTGATGTGCGAAACTGATTTTGTTTCAGGAAATGAAGGATTCAAAAGTTTAGCTCGTGATATAGCTATGCATATTACTGCTTCAAATCCAAAATTTTTAAAGAAAGAAGATATTACAGAAGAAGCGAGAAATATTGCTAAAGAAGTATTTATAAAAGAAGTAGAGGGTAAACCAAAAGAAATGCAAGATAAGATTCTTGAAGGAAAGTTAAATACATATTTTGCTGAAATGGTTTTGCTTGATCAACCATTTATTAAGAATCCAGAACTAAGCATTCAAGCACTTATTGATTCAGCCATGCAAAAATTTGGAGAAAAGATTGCTATTGCAAAATTCTCTAGATTTGGTTTGTTCGAATAAAATTATGATACTAGCATTTACTTCATTTACCATATCATTGTTTGTCATAATTGGTATGCTAACAATGAAGGCTCATGAAATAAAGAGTCAAAATATAAATTTTATTTCAAAGATGATTCAAAAATCAGATAAGTTTTTTTCTGTACTTTTTAGTGATATAAGAAAGTTAGTGTCATATATAAACCGTCATACTTTTATCACTATTGTAGAGTGGTTAGCTTATCTGGTATTATCTAAAGCTAGAAAGTTATATATATGGGCATATAATAAAGCACATGAGCACCCACACTCAAAGAGAGTTATTGATATGGTTCGTGGCAAGGGTGATATAAGTAAAGCAGGAGGTGCGTCCTTTTATTTAAAAAGGATTTCTGATAATGTATATCCTGTGGAAAGTACAAATCCTTCTTTCATAAAGAAATAAGGTAAAATAATAGTATACGCCACCTTAGCTCAGTTGGTAGAGCAACGCTTTTGTAAAGCGAAGGTCCCCAGTTCAAATCTGGGAGGTGGCTCCAAAAAAATCTCATAATCTGCTATAGTGTAGCAATGAAAGAACAAGACAAAGGCCACCTACATCCAATTACACAATTTACTCGTGAAGTTGTGGGTATTTTTGCTGATATGGGTTTCGTTGTAGCGACAGGTCCAGAACTAGAAAAAGAGCACTATAACTTCGATGCTTTAAATATTGCAAAAGATCATCCTTCAAGAGATATGCAGGATACATTTTGGATAAAGTCTAAAGATAAAGAAAATGTAAATGATAAACTCGGTAGACCAGTAATGCGTACTCAAACATCTGCAGTCCAAGCTAGATTCCTAGAAAAAAATAAAGACAATCTTCCTTGCGCTATTATCGTTCCAGGAAAGGTTTTTCGTAATGAAGCGACAGATGCAACACATGAGGTACAATTCTTTCAACTAGAGGCATTATATGTCGATAAAAACGTAAGTATGGGTCATTTGAAGGGTACAGTAGAGCACTTTTTAAAGAAACTTTATGGAAATGATGTTGTAATACGTTTTAGACCAAGTTTTTTTCCTTTCGTTGAACCTGGAGTAGAGGTTGATATGTTATTTAATGGTAAATGGTTAGAAATGGGTGGTGCAGGTATGGTTCACCCGAATGTTTTGCGTGAGGCAGGAATTGATTCTGAAATTTGGAAAGGTTTTGCTTTTGGTTTCGGTGTAGATAGACTAGTTATGAGACAAAATAATATTCCAGATGTAAGAATGATATATGATGGTGATTTAAGATTTATAAATCAATTTTAAATTAATTTATGGAAAATAATAAACATAAACATATAAAAGAGATATCAATTTTAATAATAGCTTTAATTATTATTGGTCTAATTTATCTTTTTGGTTTAAAAATTGTTAATGCACCAAATAATAGTAATAGTATAAACTTACCAAGTAAAAGTAATTCATATAATTCTACGATATAAAATGAAAGTCCTAAAATCTTGGTTACAAAATCATATAGTAGAAAATTTACCAAGTGATGAAAAAATCGCTGAGGCTTTTACATTTAAATCAAGTGAAGTTGAAGGAATAGAAAAAGTTAAAGTAAATGGTGTTGATGATACAGTTTTTGATCTAAAGGTTTTACCAGATCGTGCACACTATATGCTTTCACATAGAGGTATTGCTTATGATCTATGTGCAATACTTGGTCTAACTTTAAAAAACCAAGAAATAGTCTTACCTGAAAAAGGTGAGGATATTATATTTAATATAGAAAGTGATATTTGTAAAAGAAATACTGCTACATTGATTACAAATATTGAAAATAGTGATTCACCTATATGGTTAAAAGAAAGATTGGAAGCAATTGGTGCAAGATCAATTAACTTTATAGTTGATGCAACAAACTATGCCACATTTGATACCGGTCAACCTTTACACGCTTTTGATAAAGAAAAAGTAAAAGGTAGTTTATACATTAGATTTGCAAAAGAGGGTGAGAGTATTGAGACACTAGATGGTAAAAATATAAAATTAAAAACACATCATTTGGTAATTGCCGATGAAATAGGTCCTCTTGATATTGCAGGAATAAAAGGAGGAAAAAGAGCTGAAGTTACAAAAGATACAAAAAATATAATTCTCGAGGCGGCAAATTTTGATTCTGTAAGTATTAGAAAAACTTCAATAGAAGTTGGTATTAGAAATGATGCTTCAAAGAGATTTGAAAATGAAATTACTCCACATATGGTTGAAAAAGGTATTTCTTCATTTTTAACTTTATTGAAACAAGTTAAACCAAGTTCAAAAATCGGTAAAATAAATGATAAATACAAGACTTTACCAAAACCTTGGTCTATTGAAGTTAATCATTCAGATATTGAAAATATATTAAATATTAAAATAGATAAAGATGAAGTATTGGGTGTTTTAAATAAATTAAATTGCACTGCAGAAGTAAAAAATAGTGTTTATAATGTTCAACCACCATTTGAAAGATTGGATCTTATAATTAAACAAGATATTATTGATGAAATTGGTAGAATATTTGGTTTGGATAAAGTACAAAGTATAGTACCAAATCCTAAAACAAAGAATGAATTTTCTCAGGAATTTCTATTAAATGAAAAAATAAAAGATATTTTATATCAAAAAGGTTTTTCTGAAGTAATGACTAGAACATTTACTAATAAGGGTGATATTGAGGTGAGTTATCCAGTAGCTTCTGATAAAGGATATTTAAGAACAAATCTATATGATGGAATTAATAATTCTATAAATCTTGCAATACAAAATTCTCCGCTTTTAGGTTTAAATGAAATAAAGGTGTATGAAATAGGAAAGGTGTTTACAAAGATTGGTGAAAAGAATTTATTAGTAGTTGGAATTAAAAATATAAAAAAGAAACAGGAAAAAGAAAAAGAAAAGATCAAAATCTTGAGAGATGAATTGTTAAAAGAAATAAATATAAATGCAAATATACTTTGTAGCATAGATGATACTGGGGGAATAATATCAATTGATGGAAGGACTGTTGGATATACAAATAAAATCGAAGGATTTTTGGAAATAGATCTAGATTTATTGCTTGGAAATATAAAGAATAAATTAAGTTTAAATTCAATAACGATTAAAGAGGGAACAAGGACACAGTTTAAGCAGTTTTCAGTTTATCCTTTTATTACTAGGGATATAGCTGTGTTTGTTCACAGTGATAATACTTCGGATTCAGTTTTAAAAGATATAAAAAAGAATATTGGGGATTCAGCAGGGATTATATTAGTTAAAGGTCCAGATCTATTTGATGAATTTGAAAAGGACGGTAAGAGATCTCTTGCTTTCAGAATGATATTTCAATCAAATGAAAGAACATTATCTGATGAAGAAGTAAATTCTTATATGGAAAAACTATATACTTACGTAAAAGCAAAAGGTTGGCAGGTTAGATAGTCTGTGTTCTAGTATTAATATTAGAAGCTGTAAATTGTCATTTTTCTGATCTAATAGAGACAAAAAAATGGAATCCTATTATTGATTTAAATTACCAGTATCAATAACTGTACATCCTATAATAAATAAAAAAAGCGACACCACACGGCGTCGCTCCCCCTTGCTGCGCCTAGTAGGTAGATATTTAAGGGGTGGTATGTCGTCTGCACTGTCCGCTTTGCAGATTAGGATGTGCAGACAACAACTTATCAATATCATATAACAATTTAACTATATGTCAATGGAGAAAATTACTTAAAAATTTGCTATAATAACTGGACTAAAAACATATAAAAACTGACATAATATGGCTAAAGACGAAGCAAAAAAGAAAGATAATTATGGTGCAGATGCCATACAAGTTCTAGAAGGTCTAGAACCAGTGCGTAAGCGTCCTGGAATGTATATTGGTACAACAGGTCCAGACGGTTTACATCATCTTATAACCGAAATATTCGATAACTCTCGTGACGAAGCCATGGGTGGTTACGCAAATCATATTGAAGTTGCACTTTTACCAAATAATAGAGTTAGAGTTACTGATAACGGTAGAGGTATTCCAGTTGACGTTCATAAACAAACAAAAGTTTCAGCTCTTGAAACTATCATGACCGTTCTACATGCCGGAGGAAAATTCGGAGGTGAAGGATATAAAGTTTCTGGAGGATTACACGGAGTGGGAGCTTCAGTTGTGAATGCACTTTCAGTATATACACAAGTTATGGTTCATAAGGATGGTGGTATATATATGCAAGAATATTCTCAAGGTAAAAAGAAAGCAAATGTAAAGAAGATTGCTAGTACAAAACTTCATGGAACAATAGTAAGTTTTGAACCTGATATAGAAATTTTTAAAGAAATAAAGTTTGATTTTAATAGAATTGTAAATTCACTAAGACAACAAGCTTATTTAACTAAGTCTCTTAGTATAACTGTGATCGATGCAAGAGAATCAGGATTAAAACCTGATCTAGATGAAAGTCTATTTTATTTACAGGATCTACATTTGAATGTTCCTTCTCATTCTTTCTATTTTGAAGGAGGACTTTCTTCTCTTGTTAGATTTACAAACCAAATATTAAAACCAGTTCACAAAAATATCTTTGCAGTTGAGAAAAAAGTTGAAGGAGTTGAATCTGTAGAAATTGCTCTTCAATATGCAGATGATATTAGTCCTAGAATACTAGCTTTTGCAAACAATATTTATAACCCAGAAGGAGGTACTCATCTTACTGGTTTTAAAACTGCACTTACTCGTACCTTAAATACCTATTCAAAAAACAATAATTTAATAAAAGATGGTGAAGACAGTTTTACTGGAGATGATGTTCTAGAGGGACTCACAGCTGTAATATCAGTTAAACTTCGTGAAATACAGTTTGAAGGACAGACAAAAGCAAAACTAGGATCAGTAGAGGCACAAGGCGCAGTAGCTAGTGTTTTTGGTGAAGCTTTCTCTGCATTTTTAGAAGAAAACCCTGATGATGCAAGAGCTATAGTTACAAAAGTAGTGTTAGCAATGAAAGCTCGTAAGGCAGCAAAAGCTGCAAAAGAAAGTGTATTGAGAAAAGGTGCACTAGAAGGAATGACACTACCTGGAAAACTAGCTGATTGTCAGTCTAGTGACCCTGCAGAATCAGAAATATTTATTGTGGAGGGAGATTCAGCTGGAGGAAGTGCAAAAACAGGTCGTGATAGAAGAACCCAAGCCATACTTCCACTTCGTGGAAAGATTTTGAATATCGAAAGAGCAAGACTTGATCGTATGCTTGGTTCAGAACAAATAAAAAACCTAGTTCTAGCACTAGGTACTGCTATCGGTGATACTTTTGATTTATCAAAACTTCGTTATCATAAAATAATACTAGCAACCGATGCCGATGTGGACGGAGCCCACATTAGAACACTGATCCTTACATTGCTATACAGATATTTTAGACCTATTATCGATGGAGGTTATGTTTACATTGCTCAACCACCACTTTATAAAGTAAAAAGAGGAAAAGAATTGCTATATTTTTATTCAGAAGAAGAAAAAGTAAAAGCACTTGGAAAAGAAATAGATGAAATGAATCAAATTGAAGAATCTGATCCACAAGCTTTACTTAATCAGGCACAGAGAGAAGATTTATTAAATAGAGCTGAAGCTCCAGAAGATACAGAAGCTGAAGAAGAGGAAGTAAAAGGTAAAAAACAAAAGATTTCTATACAAAGATACAAGGGTCTTGGAGAAATGAACCCAGATGAGCTATGGGAAACAACAATGGATCCAGAGCATAGAATATTAAAACAGGTAAATGTTGTAGATGCTCAAGAGGCTGATAAAGTATTTGATATGCTTATGGGTACAGATGTTCCATCAAGAAAACTATTTATCCAGTCAAATGCAAAAAAGGCTACAATTGATATATAGTTTCTTCGTTTAATTAAAGTTTAAATTAAAATTTTAATTTATTATTTTATTTATTTAATTTAAAAATATGAAAAATAAACCAGTAATGCTAATTGTGCTCGATGGTTGGGGATATAGAGAAGATAAAGAAAATAATGCAGTTCTAGCTTCAAAAAAACCTTTTTTTGATAGTATTTGGAATAAATACCCACATTCATTACTTAAGGCTTCTGGAAATGCAGTTGGACTTCCAGAAGGACAAATGGGTAATAGTGAAGTAGGGCATATGACAATTGGTGCTGGTTGTCCTATAGATACAGACCTTGTGAGAATTGATAAAGCTATTGAAACAGGAGAATTTGATAAAAATCCTATACTTTTATCTCTATTTGATCATGTAAAGAGAAATAATTCTGTACTACATGTTCAAGGTCTAGTAAGTCCAGGAGGAGTTCATAGTCACATGAATCACCTTTTTGCTTTTTTAAGACTAGCAAAAAAACAAAATGTAAATAAAGTCGCAATACATGTATTTACAGATGGAAGAGATACACCACCACAAAGTGCTAGTGAATATATAAATGAACTTGAAAATGTTTTAAAAGAATTTGGTCCAAGTTATTTTATCGCTACAATATCAGGAAGATATTATGCAATGGATAGAGACAATAACTGGGATAGACTAGCAAAAGTAGAACAAGCAATGTTTGAATGTAAAGGAAATGTTTGTGAAATATCTCCATCACTTTATTTAAAAGATCAATATAAAACTGGTAAAAAAGATGAACTTCTTGAACCTATAGTTTGTACAAATCTGGATGGTAATGGTTGTGCAATACAAGAGAATGATGCTGTATTTTTCTTTAACTTCCGTGCAGATAGAGCACGCATGCTTTCTGAAAAAATGATGGATAAAAAGGATTTAAAAAATCTATTATTTATTACTCTTACTGAATACTGTAAAGATTTTACTTGCCAAATAGTATTTCCACCTATGGCTGTAAAGACAACTTTAGGAGAACAAATAAGTAAATCAGGTCTAAAGCAAGCTCACATAGCTGAAACAGAAAAGTTTGCACATGCTACATATTTTCTAAATGGAGGAAGAGAAACACCATATGATGGAGAAAGAGATATTCTTCTTAATAGTAGAAAAGATATAAAGACTCATGATGAAGCTCCGGAAATGAGAGCGGAGGGTATAGCCGATAAAGCTATAGAAGAGATAAATGCAGGAACTGATTTTATATTTATAAACTTTGCCAACCCTGACATGGTAGGACATACAGCAAATGTTCCAGCAATAATTAAAGCTATAGAGACTGTTGATACTCAATTAAAAAGAGTTATATCAGCACTAGAAGAAAATGGAGGTGTTGCTGTCATAATAGCTGATCATGGAAATGCAGAAGTAAATATTGACCCAGTTACAGGAGAAAAACATACAGCACATACTACAAACCCAGTTCCTTGTATACTTACAAGTGCAGATTATAAGGTAAAAAATGGTGGTTTGGCAGATGTTGCACCTACAGTTCTAGACTTGCTTGGTTTACCAAAGAGTAAGGATATGTCAGGAAATAGTCTTTTAGCTTAGTTTTGTATAAAATCATTTTCTAGTATTTTAGGTATAAAATTTCTTGATTTTTACCTGGGTTTATTACTTAATTTTACTCATAATTACACCATACCGCAGGAGTACGATTTTATAAGGTTTTTTATATATATGTCTTTGACCCAATGTCAAATAAATGAGAAAAAGGGGACTGGCCTTGAATTCATTTTATAATTTATAGCGACGGCTATAACCAACCGTCATTTATAATAAAATGGCAAAGAAACCAGCTCCAGCTCCAGTTTCACCAACTACTCCTCCACAGGCATAGTTGAAAGAAAAACCACCATACGGTGGTTTTTCTTTTGTTCGAATTACTCTTTATGTTTAGTATTTTTTTCTACTCTGTCTTGAAAACTTTTTTACCTCTATAAACTGCCTTTTTTCCTAGTTCTTCTTCTAGTCTCAAAAGCTGATTGTATTTTGCTACACGATCTGTACGAGATAGTGAACCTGTTTTTATTTGCCCTGTACCTGTTCCTACAACAAAGTCTGCAATAGTTGTATCTTCAGTTTCTCCTGAACGGTGAGATATGATGCTTGTGTATCCGGCTTTCTTGGCTAGGTTTATTGAATCTATAGTTTCAGAAACTGTACCAATTTGGTTTAATTTTATTAATATTGAATTTCCAACTCCTTTTTCTATACCCATACCTAGTCTCTCTATGTTTGTTACAAATAGATCATCTCCAACTATTTGAACTTTTTTTCCAAGTTTTTTTGTAAGGAGTTCATATCCTGCCCAATCATCCTCAGATAGTCCGTCTTCTATAGATACTATAGGATATTTTGAACACCAAGCTTCATAAAATGCTACCATTTCTTCACTAGATAATACTTTACCCTCTCTTTCTAAATGATATTTACCGTCTTTGTATAATTCAGTTGCTGCTACATCTAGTGCTATACCTACATCTTTTCCTGGTGTGTATCCAGCTTTATTTATTGCCTCTAGTATTATTTCTACCGCTGCTTCATTTGAAGGTAGAGAAGGTGCAAATCCTCCCTCATCTCCAACTGTAGTATTCATACCTTTATTATGAAGAATCTTTTTTAGAGAATGGAATATTTCTGCTCCGCATCTCAAAGCCTCTTTGAAAGATTTTACACCAATAGGCATAATCATAAATTCTTGGAAATCAGTAGAATTTTCTGCATGTTTTCCTCCATTTAATATATTCATCATCGGTACAGGGAGTTGCACTGTATTTTTTGTTTTTGCTATCTTATTGAAGTATTTGTAAAGAGAAGTCTTGTCGCTATTTGCATAAGCTCTTGAGAAAGCCATAGAAATACCTAGTATTGCATTTGCACCCATTTTTCCTTTATTTTTTGTACCATCTACTGCAATCATTTTTTCATCAAGAGTTCTTTGATCAAAAGTCTTTCCAACCAATGCTTTTGCTAAAACTGTATTTATATTTTTTACAGCTTTTTCTACACCTTTTCCTCCATATCTCTTACTACCATCGCGTAGCTCTACTGCTTCATGACTTCCTGTGCTAGCTCCACTTGGAACTGCTGCACGACCAAAACCTCCGTCTGATAGTGTTATATCAACTTCTACAGTTGGATTACCTCTAGAATCCAGTATTTCTCTTCCAATGATTTTCTTTATCTTTTTCATTTGTTTATTATTTATCGTATAAAATGTAGAACAATTATATACAACCACATTTCTATTTGCCAATTTTTCATTATTAGCCCATACTTTTGATATGGATAGAAATAGTAATAAAATAAATAAGGAAAATATAAAGCCAGAAAATAGTAGAGATACGTCTTGGGGTAAGGTTGCAGAGTGGTATGATGGAGTCTTGGATAAAGAGGGTACATACCAAAAAGAAGTAATATTACCAAACCTCACTCGTCTTCTCGAAATTAAAAAAGGTGAAAGTGTTATAGATATAGCTTGCGGTCAAGGATTTTTTACACGTGCCATACACAGTCTAGGTGCAAAAATTACCGGGCTAGATATAGGAAAAGAATTGATTGAAATTGCAAAAAAAGAATCACCAAAAGATATTTCGTATATAGTTTCAAGTGCAGATAACTTACCTATAAATTTAACAAATACTTTTGATAAAGCTATTATAGTTTTAGCTATTCAAAATATTAAAGATTTAAATAAAACAATAAGTGAAGCTCATAGAGTTTTAAAGAATAATGGAAAATTGTTTTTAGTATTAAATCACCCAAGCTTTAGAATTCCAAAAAAATCTAGTTGGGGTTTTGATAATTCTACAAATAGTCAGTATAGAAGGGTAGATTCATATATGAGTGATACTGAAATAAAAATGGATATGAACCCAGGATCAAGTTTTAAAGATAAAAAATTTACAGTGTCTTTCCACAGACCTTTGCAAGTATATTTTAAGGTATTTAATAAACTTGGTTTTAAGGTTGAAAAACTGGAAGAATGGATTTCTCATAAACAAAGCTTACCTGGACCAAAGGCTATTGAAGAAAATAGAATAAGGAAAGAAATACCTATGTTTATGATGATTCAGGCCATAAAATCATAGTTTTATAACTATAAGATTATGAGCCAATTAACCGTTAGAGGTATTGACGTTTACTAATTATTACTATATAATACAGGCATTATGATAAATAAAACTAATAAAGTATATAAAGCACTTATCGTCTTTGGAATCGTTTTCCTTGGCTCATTTTTCATATCTATAAATACATCAAAAGCTTTTGATATTACAAATCCTTTAGATCCATTTTGTCTATTTAGCTGTGACAATAAAGATCAGCCAACAGTTAAAAATATAACTACAAACAATATAAATAGTAATAACAGCACAGTAAATATTGGTGGTGTGCCGACTGCTTATGCTCAGTCATATACTTATTCAGCTTTAAGTGTTCAGTGTTACCCAGTTCAAACTACTGGTAGTGTTTCAGGTGTTATAACTTGGAGAGCTTCTGTAACTGGAGGAAATGGAAATTATTCATATTCTTGGTCAGGTACTGATGGTCTGTCTGGAAGTGGTAATTCAGTGGATATAGTTTATTCAAGTTCAGGCACAAAGTCTGCTTCAGTTTCTGTTAGTTCAAATGGTCAAACTGTAAATCGTACTTGTTCATCAATTTCAATAAGTGGCAATAATAATTATTATTACGATAATAATTATAATAATGGTTACTATAACTACAATAACAACTATTACTATAACAATACTCCGCTTGTAGTTTCATGTAGAGCTGATAGAACAACAGTAAATCCTGGAAGTTCAGTTACATGGTATGCAAGTGTTTCAGGTGGTAATGGTTCATATACATATTCTTGGTCAGGAAATGACAATCTCTATGGTTATCAAAGTTATGTAAATAAATTTTATGATACTGCAGGACAAAAATATGCAAATCTAATTGTATATTCAGGTAATCAACAAGTTGCTGTTCAATGTACAAATTCTGTATATGTTTCTTATACAGATTATTATTACAATAACAACACTGGTTCATACAATTATTATTATCCGACAGCAGTTTATCCAAGTTATTATCCTGTAAATACAACATACCCTACAAACAATATTCAAATAGCTTGTATAGCTTCTGATACTGAAACAAAGACTGGTGATCCAGTAACTTGGAGTGTTGAATCTACAGGTGGCTATATATCAAGTTATGCTTGGAAAGGAAGCGAAGGTCTATCTGGTAATCAATCTAGCGTAGTTATAAGCTATCTATTACCAGGTACAAAGACAGCTTCAATAACTGCTTATACAACAAATGGTCAGACAATATCAAAATCATGTAGCAATAAAGTAGTAGTAAGTGAACAATATGTAAAATCTACACCAAGTAAAACTAACTATGTTACAGTAAAACCTAGTGCAAATAATGTAAGCATAATAAAATCAAAACCGAATACAAATAAATCTCTAGCAGAAACATTTTCAGTTTCATCTCTATTATCTTTAAACAATGTTCCTTGGGCTTGGGTAGCGGTGCTTATGATCATTGTCTTGCTGATAATGGTAATATACCTTGTGATAAATAAGAGTAAGTTATAAAAAATAAAACCCCACATAATGTGGGGTTTTATTTTGCTTAATATTATTTTTTATTAGCAATCTCTTTATTTAGTCTTTCAACTACATCATTTAAATCTAGTTGACCTATCTGTCCATGATCTCTACTCTCTAGAGTTATTTTTCCTGCCTTTACATCTTTATCACCAATAATTATAAAGTATGGAATCTTTTCTACTTTTGCTTGGCGAATCTTTTTACCGAAACCATTTTCTGAAGTATTAAGTTCTACTCTTATATTATGTTTATTTAGTTCTAGTTTTACAGCTTTTGCTTGTTCCATTTGATCCTCACTTACAGGTATTACAGCAACTTGAACTGGAGAAAGCCAAAGAGGGAAGTTACCAGCAGTATGTTCTATTATGATTGATAAAAACCTCTCTATAGATCCCATAATAGCAGCGTGTATCATAACTATTCTTTCTTTTTCACCCTTCTCATTTACACATGTTAGATCGAATCTTTCAGGTTGAACCATGTCTAGTTGAATTGTTGCCAACTGCCACTCTCTACCTATAGCGTCTTTTCCCAAGAAGTCTAGTTTTGGTCCATAAAATGCAGCCTCACCTATACCGTCTATAAAAGGAACTCCTTTTTCTTTTGCTATTTCTTCTAGTATATTTTCCGCTAGTTTCCAATTTTCTTTACTGCCAAGATATTTTTCAGGATTTTGTGGATCATGTTTTGATATTCTAAGTTTTAATTCAAAACCAAAACTACCATAGAAAGTATGAACAATATCCCATATTTTTAGAAACTCATCTTTGACTTGAGACATTCTACAAAATACATGCGCATCATCCTGAGCAAATGCTCTTACTCTAGATAGACCAGAAAGCTCTCCAGTCTGTTCATCACGATAGCAAGTAGTTGTATTTGCATATCTTTGAGGTAGTTCTCTATAGCTCCAAGGTTTTCTTGCATAAATCTGAGTATGGTGCGGACAGTTCATAGGCTTCATAGCAAATTCATGTCCTTCTCTAGTTGTGATTTTGAATAATTCATCACTATATTTATCCCAGTGGCCGCTAGTCATGTACAATTCCTTTTTTGTTATGTGAGGAATTTCAACTCTTTCATAATCTTTCATGCTACGTAGACTCCAGATAAAAGAATCAAGATTGTTTCTAAGTACAGTTCCTTTTGGTGTCCATAATGGTAAACCTTGTCCAACCAGTGGAGAGAATGTAAATAGATCCAGTTCCTTTCCTAGTTTTTTATGATCTCTTTTTTCTGCCTCCTCACGCATACTTTCATAATTCTTTAAATCTTCATTTGTATCAAAAGCTAGACCATAAATACGAGTAAGCATTTTATTCTTTTCATCTCCTCTCCAGTATGCTCCAGCAACATGTGAAAGTCTCCAACTTCCTTTTTCAATATCTTTATTTGGATTAGTACTGTGACCTCCACGGCAAAGATCAGTAAAGTTCCCAACAGTATATAGTGTTATTTTTTCACCCTTTTTTGCTATCTCTTCTATAAGCTCTATTTTGTATGGGTTATTTTTAAAGATTTCTTTTGCTTCTTTTTCACTTACTTCTCTATGAGTAAATTCTTTCCAAGATTTTAAAGTCTCTTTCATTTTATCCTCTATGGACTTTATATCCTTTTCAGTAACTGGAGTTTTGAATTCAAAGTCATAATAAAAACCATTGTCTATGCTTGGTCCTATGGCATTTTTTGCTTCAGGATAAAGCTCTAGAACAGACGAGCCCAAAAGGTGAGCTAGTGTATGTCTTTTATGTGAAAGATTTTCTATATTGATATTTGGATTTTTCATAACAGTACTTTAGCATTTTATGTATTTAAAGGGGAGAGGGGGTTGACCATATTATTATAATATTTTATTATTTTATATAGATATAGATTTATTGAGTGATCTATCACAAATCAGTCACATAGACTGAAATACTCAATAGGGTTATATAGTTATGTTCCTTAAACAATACTATAAGCACATATGGATACAGGAGTTGTCTGGATTGAGAATATTGCTTGTTACGGACCAACAATCAATATTGGTTTCAGAAGTGATTTGCAGTTTCTACCAGGTGGTTCACTGATTTTTCTTGAGAAAAAAGATATCGCTAAGATAGTTGATCATCATACTAGCTCAAACAGCGATGTGTCTGGTGCCTTTGAAATGGTGTACAATAGACTGAATCCAAGAATTTTCAATGATCAACTTGAATTTGTAGAATTCGTTTGGCAGAAAATGGGGAACAGTATCGGTCATGATTGGCACCCCAGTGCTTTAAATGAATTTGTTATGTACAAAGGATTCTTGATTCGGGTGTGGTATGTAAGATAAAAATCTCACCACACTTTCAGATCCCGTCTCGATTTATCGAGCGGGGTTTTTCTTTTACACACTAAGCCAACCTTTTTACCTTTTCAACTATAATACTTTTTTCACCTTTTCTTTCTGAAACTTTTCCTTTTATTGCTACACAAGCATCTTTTGTAAAACTTGATTTGAATTCTACTAAAGTTCTAGGAAATACTACTGCTTCTATACTTCCAGAAAAGTCTGCGAGCTTTATGAAAAGCATAGTGTTACCATCTTTTGTTGCTATTGGTTTTCCTTCTTCTATAACACAAGCTATGGTGACGATATCATTTGCTTTGCATCTTTCTTTTATTTTTTTTATATCTATATCTTTTTCTTCTATTATTTTTCTATATGCATCTAGGGGGTGGCCTGAAACGTACAAACCTAGTAATTCTTTTTCCCAACCTAGTCTTTCTTTTGGACTGATATTGTCTGCTGGAGCTAGTTTTAGACCAGGAAGTGTAGTTTTATCAGACATGAGACCAAAGAGCGAATCTTGATTGTCTGCTTCTTTTGCTCTTTCTTTATTGTATTCGAGTAGTGTCTCTATATTTGCAATTAATATTCCTCTATCTATACCGAAACTATCCAAAGCTCCTGATTTTATGAGTGCTTCTAGTGATTTTTTATTTAAATTTCTATCTTTTACTCTATCTAGGAAGTCTGGTAAAGATTTAAATTTTCCATTCTTTTTTCTTTCATCTATTATTGCTGTTGCAATTCCTTGACCGAAGTTTTTTATAGTAACTAGTCCAAAACGAATACGGTGTGAAGGTGGTTTCTTGGTGGTATTTGAAGTAGAAGAATCTGATGTGGAAGAAGAAGTATCTTCACGAGTCCGAGGACTGTCTGAGCGTAGCGATAGCGTAGCGAGTTCCGCAGGACGAAGTGGAGATACTTCTTCTTCCGCATTTTCCTCGGCTTCCACACCAGAAACATCCTTAACCACTGTAAACTGACTATAACTTTCATTTATATCCGGTGGAAGGATGGGAATACTCATACGTTTACATTCCGCTACTATTTCTGCAATCTTTTCTACATCACCAGAATCAGCAGTAAGTACAGCTGACATATATATAGCGGGGAAGTTGGCTTTCATATAGCTTGTTTGATAGGCTACACGACCATAACTAGCAGCATGAGCTTTGTTAAAACCGTAAGCGGCAAAAGGTTCTATGAGTAACCAAAGCTTTTTTGATTTTGAATCTGAAAGACCTCCTTTTTTAAATCCAGCCATGAGTTTGTCTTTCTGTTCGGCCATTTCTTTTGGAATTTTTTTACCCATAGCTTTTCTAAGCTTATCTGCTTCAAGCCAAGAGTATCCCGCAAGTTTAATGGCAATCATCATAACGTCGTCTTGATATGTAATAACTCCATAAGACATATCTAGTATGTCTTTCATTCTAGGATCGAGATATTCTACTTTGCTATTATCATGTTTTCTTTCTATGTATACAGGAATCATTTCAAGAGGTCCTGGACGATAGAGGGCAACCATCGCATTTATATCGTGTATTCGACTTGGCTTTAGATCAATTAAAAATCTAGTCATACCGCTACCATTTAATTGGAATAGGCCTATTGTTTCTCCTCTAGCGAGCATTTCAAAAGTCTTTTTATCATCAAGAGGAATATTTTCTATATCAATATCTATATTTTCAATTTTCTTTACTCTATCTACTGCATCAGCAAGTATTGAAAGGTTTTTTATTCCTAGAAAGTCGAACTTGAGTAGACCTATTCCATCTTCACCAACATCATGCATGTCGTATTGAGTAATAATTTTCTTTTCACCTTTTGTATCGTATTGAAGTGGAGCATTTTCAATAAGTGGTGTTGGAGCGATCACAACTCCAGCAGCGTGTACGGAAATGTGTCTGGCACAGCCTTCTATTTTCATAGCCATGTCTATTATTCTTTTTGTATCTGCATTTTTTTCATATTGTTCTTTTAGTTCAGGAACTTCTGCTAGGGCTCTCTCTATAGTCATAGGGAAACCTTGAGCACCCATGGGTATGAGTTTTGATATTTTATCGCCAATTTCATATGGATAACCCATACTTCTTGCTACATCCCTCACTGAACCTTTGGCCATCATAGTTCCAAATGTTCCGATCTGAGCAACTTTATCATGACCATATTTTCTTCGAGCATATTCTATAACTTCATCGCGACGATTATCGGCAAAGTCCATGTCGATATCGGGAGCAGAAGGACGTTCTGGGTTTAAAAATCTTTCAAAAGGAAGTTTGTATTCAAGAGGATTAACATTTGTAATACCTGCCAAGTATGTCACTAGAGAACCAGCCACCGAACCTCTGATGTTTGTTAGAATTCCATTTGCATGAGAATAGTGCAATAAATCCCATACCACGAGAAAATATTGAGAATATCCTTTATCCTTTATAACTTTTAATTCATATTCAATACGATCAATTAATTCTTTTGTTTCTTGAACTTTTCTTTTAGCAATACCCTCAAAAACAATTCTACGAAGTTCATCATCATAAGATAGTCCTGATTCAACTATGAAGTTTGGGAATATCCATTTACCTAGTGTTATATCAATATTGCACATATCGGCAATCTTTTTTGTATTTGCTATTGCTTCAGGAATATCTTTAAAGAGTTCTTCGGCTCTTTCTCCTGATATAAAAGAAAAATCTTCATCTTCACTTTCATCTCTTTTATCACTGGCATCTCCAAGTGTATTTACAAGTACTAGAGTATCACGAGCTTCACGATCCTCCGGGTGAATATAGTAAACATCATGAGCTGCGACAATTTGAGTATTAGTCTCTTTTGCAAAAGCAATCAGGTCTTTCATTAAAGGTTCATGATTTGGAATTTCTGGGTGACGAGTTATTTCTAAAAAGAAATTGTCACTACCATAAATGGTTTTATAAAAGTTCAATTTAGCCAAGGCTTTCTCTTTATTTTTATTCTTTAAAGCCTGAGCAATTTCTCCAGAAAAACTAGGTGATATGCATACTAAGTTTTCATTATATTTTTCTATTAATTCTTCATCAATACGAGGTTTATAATAAAAGCCTTCAAGATGTGAAAGTGTTACTAACTTTATTAAGTTTTTATAACCATCATGATTTTTTGCAAGTAAAACTAGTCTTGATCTCTTATTATCAATACCTGCTTGCATATCAGTTCTAGTTCTTGCCGCTACATAAAAATCTACACCAAGAATTGGCTTTATCTCTTTCTTTTTACATACTTTATAGAATTCTATAGCACCATACATATTTCCAGCATCAGTTAAAGCTAAAGCCGGCATGCCATATTTTTTTGCTTGTCCTACCAAGTCATCAATCTTCGGTAGGGCATTCAAAAGTGAATAGTGGCTATGTGTATGAAGGTGTATAAAATCAGACATAGTTGAAGTATATCAAAAAATTTTGTTTATGAGATAATCAGAGTATGAAATTTATCGTCGGTATAGATGAAGTTGGTCGTGGACCCATAGCCGGACCTGTTGCTGTTGGGGCTTTTGTAATACTCAATAATGATATTTTAAATGACTTTATTGGAGTTAAAGAGAGTAAACAGCTTTCAGCAAAAAAGCGTGAGATATGGTTTGAAAAAATTCAAAATTTTAAAAAAGATAATAAGGTAAATTTCTCTGTAAATTTTCAAAGTGAAAAAGTTATAGATAGTATGGGTATATCATATGCAATAAGAACAGCACTTAGTGAATGTTTAAATGAATTAAACTTACAAACAGACATGGTCGAAGTTTTACTCGATGGAGGACTAAAAGCTCCAGTAAATTATATAAATCAAAAGACTATTATTAAAGGTGATGAAAAAGAAATAGTTATAGCCCTAGCTTCAATATGTGCAAAAGTTATGAGGGATAGACTGATGATAGATTTATCAAATAAATATGATAAATATGGTTTTGAAAAACATATGGGTTATGGTACTAAAGCCCACTATAAAGCTATTGAACAATATGGTATAACTCCAGTGCATAGAACCTCTTTTTTATCAAAAATCTTGCAAAAAAAGCACAAATAATGTAATCTAATATCACTATGGTAAACCGAATGAGGGCCACACGTGCCCACAGAGATAATAGAAGATCACACCACGCTCTAACTCCAGTGCGTCTTTCAAAGTGTCAAAACTGCGGAGCCTCACATATAAGACATACTCTATGTAAAGAATGTGGACACTATAAGGGTAAAAAGGTTATAGATATGACAACACTAGTAGCTAAAAAGACAGCAAAAGCAAAAGAAAAGGCAAGTGCAAAATAAATAGGATTTAAGTAAGTAGTTCTTCAAAAAAATAAAGATGAAAAATATAAAAGAGAAAAAAGAATAAAAAAATGGCAAATAGACATCTTTCAAGATCAATAGTTCTCCAAACCCTATTTGAATGGGATTTTCGAGGTCAAAACGATAAAGAAATAAAGGATATTGTAACTAGAGATGCAAAAGAATTTGCTCCAGGGGTAAATGATGTTTCTTTTATTGAAGAATTAACTTCAAATGTACTAGCCAAAAGACCCGATTTGGACAAAATAATAGAAAAAGCAGCTCCAGATTGGCCACTTGATAAAATATCAGTCGTCGATAGAAATGTGCTTCGTATAGGTTTATACGAATTACTCTTTGCCGATAGAGATGAAGTTCCTGCAAAAGTAGCTATAAATGAAGCTATAGAACTAGCAAAAAACTTTGGAGGAGAAAATAGTGGTAAGTTTGTAAACGGTGTACTAGGTTCAGTATACAAAGAATTGGGAGAACCAGGAAAGGATGCAACACCAAAAAAGAAAAAGAAGATTGAAGATATTCCTTATGAACAAATGCCAATACAAAATCTTGGCGGAGCAGTAGTTTTTGCAAGAGATGGTAGTGATATATATCTAGCTTTTGTTCATGATGTATTCGGACACTGGACATTATCAAAAGGAAAAATCCCAAATGGTGTCGATATAAAAGAGGGTACAGTAGCAAAAGTAAAAGAAGAAATGGGTTTGGATGTAAAAATAGTTCTAGACCTTGGAAATAATGAATATATAGCAAGTGATCCAGAGCTTGGAAAACTTAGAAAACAAGTACATTACTTTTTAGCTGAATCAAAATACTCAGATATAACACTAGCAAAAAAACCTGGACTAGATGATGGAAAATGGTTCAAACTAGCAGATATACTTGAACTTAATTTTTATAATGATATATTGCCAATAGTTACAAAATCCATAAAGTATTTGACTGAAGGAAAGTAGTAGCAAAATCTATGCCAGATTTCCTAAAACTTGCAAGTAAAATAAAAACTGAATTTAAAGATATAAACCTGCTTCGCCAGGCTTGTACTCATCGTTCATATTTAAATGAAAATAAATCTTCAGGTCTTGAACATAATGAAAGACTGGAGTTTCTTGGTGATGCAGTACTTGAACTAGTTGTTACACATTTTCTATACAAAAAATTCCCAGGAAGAAATGAAGGTGAACTTACAGCTTATCGTTCAGCAATAGTAAATACCGTAAGCTTATCAAAAGCAGCAAGCTTTATGGGTATAAATGAATACTTACTTTTATCAAAAGGAGAATCAAAAGATACAGGAAGAGCAAGATCAATTATTCTTGCAGATACAGTTGAAGCAATTATCGGATCTATTTATGTAGATCAGGGTTATGATAGTGCAGAGAAATTTATTGCTAACTTTATACTAGAAGTTATTGATATTGATGAAATAATCGATAAGAAACTTTGGCTTGATGCAAAGAGTCGTTTCCAAGAAAAAGCTCAAGAAGAAACAGGTATAACTCCAACATATAAAACTATGAAAGAAACTGGTCCAGATCATAGCAAACTCTTTACTCTAGGTGTATTTATAGGTGATAAACAAATAGCTTTAGGAACAGGAATGTCAAAACAAGAAGCAGAACAAAAAGCCGCAGAAAAAGCACTAGAGGTAAAAGGGTGGTAAAAATATGTTAAAAAAGAATAATTTAATTTACATCATTCCGCTCATTTTAATACTTGCTATTTTTTCAAGATATACGATTTTAAGCATATTTCATTTAGAGAAAGTGGTAGAAAATAAACCAATAATTAATAATATTAAAGAGGGTAAGGATGAAACACAAAAAAAGAATATAGATAATAGACTATTATCTGATGAACTTTATGATTATAAAATAATAGGAGGAAAATATTTATATAAATATGTTGCAAATATCGATCCTGATAAATTTAAAATCATTGATAACGGACTTGCAGTAGATGATGTATGGACATATTGGAATGGGTCACGAATAGATATTACTCCAAGTAAAATGGTTGTGATAAGAAATAAGGATATAATATCGGCACTAAAGGATGACTATAGAGTTTTTGTTGCACCGAATAATGATCCAATACAAGTAAAGGGTGCTGATCCAGTTAGTTTCGATTTTAATAATGGAAATCAATATCCTAGTGATAAAAATCATGTTTATTATATGAAGTATAACTACGATGATTCAGGTATAAGTATATTACAAGATGCAGACCCAAAATCATTTAAAGTTTTAGGAGAGTGTCGAATGATTGAAATATATGGAACATTGCTAGCAAAGGATTCAAAACATGTTTATGTGGAGAATAAAATAATTCCATATATAGATACAGAAAGTTTTAATTTTATTACTAAATTTTCACTTGATAGTGTAGATTTGCCAGCTATGTTTAGTTTTTCTAAGGATAAAAATAATATATATTATAATTGCGGTAAGATTTTAGAAGGTGCTGATTATAATACATTTGAATATATTGGAAACGGTGTAGCGCAGGATAAGAATTATACTTATAAATTGGGAGAATTTAATTCATTTAGAGTTAAGAGATAGTTTGCTAGTTTTTTATAAAAAAATAGCCCCGTCTACAGGATTTCCAGCTAGGCTGGGCTGTAGACGGGTGTTGCAACCATGGTAAACATTTGACTTAAGGTCAGGCTTCGGCGAATACGGCCGATAGTTGATATTTACCTACGTTTTTTATGCAACGGGATGTTTAGTGTTCATCCCCCAAATCAATACTAGTTTAAACTATTATATTTGTCCACAACATAAATACAAAATACAACAAAGTCTTGACCATACCTTTTAAATGTATTAACTTAAAAATAAATACATGCACAAATAGAAAGGAAAGTTATGCAAAAGTTAAATCCTATCCAGACCAAACTCATTCAAAAAATGACGAGAGCATCAATTTTAATTGAAAGGCTCAAAAAGGAACATGGTGATCAATGCCCACACAATGATCCGCATGTACCTGGACCATGCAAATGCGGTGCTATTGAGCATAACGCATTAATTGATCATGTTTTGAGGATACTTGATCCTCTTTTGGACTAATCTCATTTTGTTTACTAGAACTGCCTTGCACTTGCGCGACGGCAGTTTTATTTTATTAATAGCTCACTTTTAAACTTCACGATATAATATATTCATGTATCTCAAATCACTCGAGATTGTGGGTTTTAAGTCATTTGCAAAAAAGGCAAGTCTAAATTTTACTTCACCTATATCAAGTATTGTAGGGCCCAATGGTTCTGGAAAAAGTAATGTTGCAGAAGCATTTCGTTTTGTACTTGGTGAACAATCCATAAAAAGCATGAGAGGTAAGAGAGGAGAGGATCTTATTTTTAATGGTGGAGGTGAAGGAAATAGAGTAAATAGCGCTTCAGTAAAAGTAGTTTTTGATAATAGAAAAAAGATTTTAAATATAGATTTTCCTGAAGTAAGTTTGGAAAGAAGAGTTCATAGAGATAATTCAAATGAGTATTTTATAAATGGAAGCCAAGTAAGACTTAAGGATATTATAGAATTACTTTCAGGGGCACATATAGGTGCTTCAGGACATCATATTATTTCACAAGGTGAAGCCGATAGAATATTGAATGCAAATATTCGTGAAAGAAAAGAAATGATAGAAGATGCACTTGGTCTTAAAATTTATCAATATAAAAAGACAGAAAGTCAAAAGAAACTAGAAAAAACTGATGAAAATATGAAATCAGTAGAGTCTCTACGCCGTGAACTAGCTCCACATTTAAAATTCCTAAAAAAGCAGGTTGAAAAAGTAGAAAAAGTTGCTGAACTTAGAAGAGAATTGGAAGAAGTATATAAACAATACATAAAGACTGAAGAGATATATGTAAAAAATGAAAAAGAAAAAATAAATATAGAGAAACAACCTTTAATAAAAGAAACAGAAATACTAGATAAAGAAATTGCCAATGCCAGAAAAGTCCTTGAAACTTCAAGTCATAGAGATATATCTTCAGATGAATTAATTTCAATAGAAGGAAAACTAGCTGAAATAAGAAAAGAAAAAGACGGAATATTTCATGAAAGTGGAAAAATAGAAGGAGAAATTACAGTTTTAAATAGAGCCCTTGAAAGAGAAAAGCAAGCTCATGCTAGGGATGAACATAAGACAGTATATGTAAGCCAAGTAGAAGAAATTGGTCTAAAAATAGAGAGTTTAAAAGATATACTTGATGCAAAAACATTATTTACAGAAGTAAAAAGGATATTTACTGATTTTATTTTATTTCATAAAGGTAATAGAGATAATTCTAGAATTGAAGACATAAATAAAGAATTAAAATTACTCATTTCTCAAAAGCAGGATTTAGAAAAATCTTTACAAAAAATAAAAGAAAAAGAAGATAATACGACAGTGGATTATCTTGAACTTAGAAAAAAGATAGAAAGAGAAAAAGATACAAATAGAGATGCAGAAAAACAAGTTTTCCAAATAATAGCTCGTCAAAATGAAATTAGAGGACAATTAAATGCAATAAGGACTAGAGAAACAAATCTTGTTATAGATGAAGAAAATTTGAAGAAAGAAATAGAACAAGCGTATATGTTTGTTGGAAGAAGTGCTGTGGATTTTGGTGACTTAGTTGTGGATACTAATGAAGATAGAAGTATTCAACATGATAGATTGAGAAAAATTGAAAAAATAAAGATAAGAATAGAAGATTCTGGTGCTGGAAATGGTGGAGAAATTTTAAAAGAGTATAAAGAAGCAGAAGAACGCGATGCATTTTTAGCAAAGGAACTTTCAGATTTATTTGCTTCAAAGAAATCTTTATATGATTTAATTGCAGATTTAGATATGAGAATATCTATAGAGTTTAAAGAGGGAATATTGAAAATAAATAGTCAATTTCAAGAATTCTTTTCACTTATGTTTGGTGGAGGAAATGCTTCATTATCAGTTGTAAAAGAAAAGAAAAAGAAAAGATCTCTAACAGATTTGGGGGCAATATTAAATAATGAAGAAAGTATTCCAGAATCAGAAATAGATGATGAAAATGGGGAAGAAGGAATAGAAATACAAGTTAGTCTACCAAGAAAGAAAATAAAAAATCTAATGATGCTTTCAGGTGGAGAAAGAGCACTTACTTCGATCGCTCTTCTTTTTGCTGTATCTCAAGTGAATCCTCCACCTTTTATTATTCTAGATGAAACAGATGCAGCACTAGATGAAGCAAATTCAAGAAAGTATGGAGATATGATTGCTAATCTTTCAAAATATTCTCAATTAATTTTAATTACACACAATAGAGAAACAATGTCTCGAGCGGGAGTAATATATGGGGTAACTATGGATGGGGGAGGTAGTTCAAAATTATTATCAATACAGTTTGAAGAGGCAGTAAAGGTGGCGAAATAAAAAATAAAAAAAGGGAGCTCCTACATAATCGTAGAAAAGCTCCTCTTTGTTTCTTCAGAGAAACGTATATTTAAATACTTCCCTGAGTAAGGAATAGTTCGGCTATTCCCGACAAACAAGTGATTTTACACGCCCCGTAGCTACGGATAATTCCATAATGTTTATCGAGCTATATTTATAACATATATGTATAATATTGGCAATAGCTAACTATTTCGACTTTTATTTCGAATTGATTAAAACTTCATAACTTTTTCATTATTTCTTTATCACTGTTTTGCTACATTGATTTTATGTATAGCAACGAAGAGATAATTAATAATGCCAAATCTTTTTATTTAAAAATAGGAAGTATACCTTGTTCTGCCTTAGGAAATATGAATATTGTATTTGGCAGTGTTGGATGGAGGCATATTTTATGGAAAAACAGATTACCAAGAAATACCAGTGATAAATTAAGGAGAATAAAGTTATTGAAATACGCTCCGGTTGTAGTCAATAAAGGGTGTTTAATTTTTTATAGACAGGATTACAAAAATGGTATTTTAGGTAAATTTTGGAAGTTAAAAATGAAAATAAATAATAAAGAAGTAAAAGTTGTAATCAGACAGATTGGCGGTGGCGATATAAATTTTTTTAGCATTATGTAAACTAAAATCTCCCATTAAATAAATTTAAGGGAGACTCTAGTCTTGCTCTCAACGATAATGTCGAGGGAGATCCATACAATTTCTTGTATATCCCACAAGATTTATAGATTATATACCAAAAATTATAGAAATCAAACTACTTTTATTTAAGTGCGGATTAAATGTTAAGTATTGACATAAAGACTAAAAAGTTTTAGTCTGATTCGTAGAAGAAAACCACTAAAACCAGTAAGAAAACCAAAACCCTAGTAAATATGGCTAAGACTACTTTTTCACCTGGCGATCGATTTATTTGTTACAAAGGTCAAGAAAAACGCTACGGCATAGTTCTCCCAGATATGAAAGCACTTATCATTTCTGGAAGAGGAGGACGTTCGGGTTATAGTTTGGAAAAAAAAGATATTCCCAGTGATGCAATTACTGCACAATCATACAGCTGGCCACATGAAATTACTTTTGCTTTTGATTGCGCTGCTTTTGCACTCGATTTGAACATATCAACTGCAAGATTCTGAAGACCTTCATGGGACTGACCTTTAATAGGGCTTTCCACGAAGGTCTTTCTCTTTTTACCCCACAATTCCAAAATCTAGTGTTTTTCTATCTAGATCTGCACCTGTTACTTTAAACTTTATATCATCACCAAGAGTAAACTTTTTCTTTGTCCTTTGACCAGTTATGGAATAAGTCTTTTTATTAAATTCATAAAAATCATTTCCAAGATCACGAATCTTTATCATACCTTCACACTTTGTTTCTTTTTCTTCAACATAAACACCCCATTCAGTTACACCAGATATAGTACCAAGGAATTCTTGACCAATTTTATCTGCCATGTATTCAACTTGTTTTAGCTTCTTTGACGCTCTTTCAGCTTCTGCTGCATCTATTTCGCGAGCTGTGGATGATTCTGCTATGTTTTGGAATTCTATTATCTCACGGTCTTTAAAAGGCTCATGATGTAAATGCTTTGCAAGTATTCTATGTACTAAAAGATCAGGATAACGACGAATAGGGGAAGTAAAATGTGTATAGTATTCGAAAGCTAGACCAAAATGTCCAATATTCTTTGTTGAATATATAGCTTTTTGCATAGAACGAATTGCTGCGGTTTTTATAAGTGTTTCATGAGGTGTACCTTCAACTTGTTTCAAAAGATTTTTTATACTATGCGCATTTACATGACCTTTTTTAGTATTCAAATCATAACCAAGTGCTTTTACGAATTGCTCTAGTTCAAGCATTTTTTCTGGGTCCGGAATATCGTGAATTCTGTAAATTGATCCAGTATCTTTTGTGCCTTTCTTTTTTATTGAATCATAAATATGTCTTGCAACTTCACGATTTGCAAGTAGCATGTATTCTTCAACTAGTTTATGGGTATCTAGTCTTTCTTTTTTATATACTCCAATAGGCTTACCATTTTCATCAAGCTTAAACTTTATTTCATCTTGCTCAAATTCTATAGCACCTTTATTAAATTTTTCTTTTTGAAGTATTTTTGCAATTCTATTTAGAGTAATTAATTCATTTGCATAAGGACCATTTTTATTATCTATACTTTCTTGAGCAGTTTCATAAGTAAAACGATAATCAGAGTGCATTACAGTTCTTCCAAACCAACGATCTTTTATTTGAGCTTTTTCATTCATTATGAAAATTGCTGAAAAAGTCAGTTTGTCTTCATTTGGGTTTAGACTACAAAGGTCATTTGAAAGTATTTCTGGAAGCATGGGTATAGTTCTATCTACTAGGTAAATAGAGCAACCGCGTTTGCGAGCTTCTTTATCAAGTGGTTGGCCTTCGCGTACATAGTGACTTACATCAGCAATATGTACTCCTATTTCATATAGTTTTTCTCCATCTTTTTCTCCCAATTCTTTATATGAAATTGCATCATCAAAATCTTTTGCATCAAAAGGATCTATTGTAAATGTTAGTGTGTCGCGAATATCACGACGCTTTTGTATTTCTTGTTGTGGAATTTTTCCTTCTTTTCTTGATATTTCTTCAGCTTCATCTTCTACGGCATGAGGGAATTTTGTTTCAAAACCACTTTCAAGAACAATAGCTTCCATTTCTACATTATTATTTCCTTTTTTACCTATTACTTTTACTATATCTCCATAAAGTCTTTCTTTTGGGTTTGTCCATGTATTTATCTTTACAAAGACACGATCACCTGGTTGAACTTTTTTTGTTTCTGTGGGAGAAAGCATAATATTTGCATACATTTTTCTTTCATCTGGAACTATACCTAGTATACCTTCACGCTCTTCTACAGTACCTACAAAATGATCCCTATATCTTTCCAAGACTTTTGTAACTCTAGCACTTTTATTTTCTCCGCTTTTCACTAGTATTTCTACTTCAACTGTATCTTGATTTAAAGCACAGTTTAAATTGCCTTCTTCTATGAAAAAGTCATTTTCTAAATCATTCGGATCTGGTATAAAACCAAGGCCTTTTCTTGTAGTTGTAACTGTTCCTGTTATCCTATTATTCATCAGCTTTTGATTTGAATACTATACAGCATATTGCCTTTTTTTAACAGTTCTGTTATATTTCTCCCATGTTAATGATAAGACTTCAAAGAGTAGGACGCGTACACGAGCCAACATTCAGGCTTGTTTTAACCGATTCAAAA
The DNA here is from genome assembly GCA_044228445.1 of Minisyncoccia bacterium. Classification (GTDB taxonomy): domain Bacteria; phylum Patescibacteriota; class Minisyncoccia; order Phycocordibacterales; family PALSA-1337; genus CAIOGI01. The sequence continues at coordinate 59,682 of JBGAUV010000002.1, forward strand.
AATGGCCCAAAGAGCGGAAAGTATATTGAAGTACTAGGCTCATATGATCCAAGAAGAGAAAATAAGCTAGAACAATTTGATACAGAAAAGATAAAGTATTGGATAAGTAAAGGAGCAAAGCTTTCAGATACAGTTCATAACTATCTAGTATCAAAGAAACTAATTGCTGGAAAAAAGATAAATGCTCTTCCAAAAAAGAGACCTATAGTTAAAGAAAAAACAGAAGAAGAAAAGAAAGCTGAAGCCGCAAAAGCAGAAGCAGAAAAACTAGCACAATCAACTCCGGCCACAGCTTAGTTAATAAAACTTAGATAATACTATATTATCTGTGTAAAACTCATTTGACCACTTTCCTGATTGAAAGTAAAATTGTAATGAAAGTAATGTTGCTGAAAAGATATTAAAAGTACTTAAATGAAAAAATATGAATAATGATCAACAGTTTTTGGAATATGTAGTTAAAGCTCTAGTTGAAAATCCAAATGAAGTAAAAATAACTAGAACAGTAGATGAAATGGGAGTTCTTATGACTTTGGAAGTAGGGGCAGCTGATATGGGAAAGGTGATTGGAAGATCTGGAAATACTGCAAAGGCCATTAGAACACTATTACGTGTTGTTGGAATGAAAAATAACTCTAGAGTTAATTTGAAGATTAATGAACCAGAGGGAAGTGTAAGACCAAGTGAAAAAGCTTCAAAGACAGTAGATGAAGCAATGGCAGATCTAAAGATATAAAGATAAGAAAAACAAAAAATACCGAAAGGTATTTTTTGTTTTATATAACAATAGTGTTACAATAGGTTTTTAGAAAGGGAAAGTACCATGAAAACAAAAACAGTAGTGGTTACAATGTGTTTACCTTTAAATCTAGAGCAAGAAAGGAGGGGTAGTATATTTACTAAGAGATTTGATATTGAACCCGATTCAGAATTTTTTGATAGGATTTCTATTGGACAAATCGTATCTTTAGGAGGAAGGTGGTGTACTATAGAAAGAGAGAATTATGGAATATTCTATGCAATCACTTTTTTAAATAAAAGGGAAGTGGAAGATGATAAAATAGATAAACTAGTTGAACAAGGTTGGGTAGTTCATACTGAAAGTCCTAGACAGTATGAATATACAAGAGATTTTTCGGTAACACATTAACCCAACAAACCCCGGTAGTTTCTATTGGGGTTTGTGTATTTACTAATTTAAGTTAAAGGTGTATTGTTTTTCTTAAAAAGCACATAAAATTCAAAAAGAGAAAGGGAGGTATGAAGGTTACATTCAAGATGTCGGTATATAGACTGAAGGATGATAATGGTGATGAAATTCGTGGGAACAAAACTCCATTAATGATTGGGGAATATTTCGATGATATCAATTCTTCAGATTATCAGGTAGGTCAAAATATGGCCCTTCTACGTAATTGTTGGATAATTACAGGTTTTGATAAGAAGAATCTCGTCGTTACTTTGGAAAAGAATGTTAGTGACGGATATGGTTTACATTGCCTTAAAACTGATTTCGGATTCCTTGTAGATGAAACTCAGGCAACTGGAGTATTTTCCAGCCTGAAATGAGAAATCGAAATGATTTACAACTCAAAAAATCCGTGGTACAATGTGACCACGGTATTTTTTTATGACATTTCATATAATTTCACTTTTCCCAGACTCTTTTACCTCATATTTAAATGAGTCTATTTTAAAGCGTGCAATAAATAATAAAAAGATAAAGGTTAAATTCTATAACCCAAGGGATTTTAGTAATGTAGAAAGAGCAAGGGTAGATGATAAACCTTATGGTGGTGGTCCAGGTATGGTTATTCAGGCTTTACCAGTTATAAAAGCTATAGAAAAAGCTATCGGTAAAAAGAGTACAAAAAAGAAGATTAAAATAGTCTGGCTAACACCTAGTGGTAAACAATTTGATACAAAGTATGCAAAAGATATAGCAAATAAATATACAGATATAATAATTATTTGTGGTAGATATGAAGGCATAGATGCGCGTGTAAAAAAAGTATATAAAGTTGAAGAGATTTCAGTTGGTCCTTTTGTATTAACAGGTGGAGAACTACCCGCAATGATAATGATTGATTGTATAGGAAGACAAGTCGAAGGAGTTTTGGGAGATTTTAATTCTTTAGAAGAAAATAGAATAGCTTCAAGTGATGTTTATACAAGACCTGAAATTATAGTGTATAAAGGTAAAAAGATAAGAGTTCCAAAAATACTTCTTTCAGGTGATCATAAAAAGATAGAGGAGTGGAGACAAAATAGAGATAAATAAATTTATATTTGAATTTAATCAATACATGTAGTAATGTTTCCTTCAGACAACTTAGGAGGGAATATATGGGTGATTCAATTACCGACTTTATCGATTCATTGTATGGGGAATCCACATTTAGTTTTACATTCATGAATATACCATTCTGTGGAGACATCTGTGATATGTGGTATTACCCAAGACATGAAAAGGGTCAGAAGAAACTGGTAATTCAGTTAAGCACACTACGGATGCTAATTCTTTACGGAACAAATGAGAGATGTCGACCAAGATTCAGGTACGTTTTGATACTTAATGGATCGCATATTGAGACAAGAGGTAGAGAATTGATAATATCTCTAAATACAAGAATTCAAGAAAATGGTCACATGATAGGACCAATAGTATCAATTAGGAAGTTGGATGATACTATATACACAACATAACCCCGACGAAATAAGTCGGGGTTGGTTTTTATAACTTATCCCCTTGACTTTTAAATGGGGTTTTGATAGGCTCAGGAGAACTTCAATCTGATTGAGTTACTCCTTATTTGAAGGATTAATTGGCTTAACATTATCCTTTTTCATGCAAAAGACAAAAAAGTATTTTAGTCGTTTCAAACAACCTTTAACGACTATACCTAACCTTGTTGAATCACAAATAAATTCATTCAACTGGCTAATAGAAAATGGTATAGGAGAAGTACTAAAAGAGTTTTCACCAATAAGAGACTATGCTGGTAAGAAGTTTGAACTATCTTTTACAAATTTCAAACTTACAAAGCCAAAGTTTGACGAACATTATGCAAAAGTAAATAAACTTTCATATGAAGGTCAAATAGAAGTAACTGTTAAATTAAAGAATAAAACAATAGGAGAAGAGAAAGAGCAGGAGATTTTCCTTGCTGATTTTCCAATGATGACAGATCACGGTACTTTCATTATAAACGGTATTGAAAGAGTAATATCACCACAACTAGCGCGTTCATTCGGTATTTTCTTTACAGTAAATGATGTTAAAGGAAAGAATTATTTCGGAGCAAAGGTAATACCAGCTCGTGGGGTGTGGATGGAAATAGAAACAGATACAGATGGTACTGTTTATGCTCGTATAGATAGAAAGAGAAAGTTTCCAATTACTTCTCTAATGAGAATACTTGGTGCAGATACAAATGAAAAAATCCTTGAACTATTTAAAAATGATGAAAAAGCTAAAAAAGTAATTGAACTTACACTTGCAAAGGATCATGCAAAGAATACTGATGATGCATATATAGAAATACATAAGAGACTTCGTGATGGAGATCCAGCTACAGCTGATAATGCTCGTGAATTTATTGGAGGTATATTTAATGCTGATAGATACGATATTTCAAGAGTAGGACGTTTCCGTTTCAATAAGCGTTTCGGAAAGTCTATGGATGAAAAGGAAATGGAAAGAAAGACAGTAGATGTAAATGATATTGCTACAATAATATCTCATATAACTACTCTAAATAATACTCCAGATGCAGTAGAAGATGATATTGATCACCTTGGTTCAAGACGTGTTAGATATGTTGGTGAACTTCTACAACAAAAACTACGTTTAGGGGTTACACAAATGAAGAGAAATATTCAGGATAAAATGTCTACAGTTGAACCTGATGTTACTTTACCTGTTACATTTATTTACCCTCGTCCTCTTCAAGCTCGTATAAAAGAATTTTATACTACAAACCAGTTATCACAGTTTATGCAACAAGAAAATGTTCTAACAGAAATAGAACATCTTCGTACTCTTACAGCTCTAGGTCCTGGAGGTCTAACTCGTGAAAGAGCAGGCTTTGAAGTTCGTGACGTACACCCATCACACTACGGTCGTCTATGTCCTATACATACACCAGAAGGTCCAAACATTGGTCTTGTGCTACGTCTATCTACTTTTGCAAGAATAAATGATTTTGGAATGATTGAAACTCCATATGCAAAAGTAAAGAATGGAAAAGTAACTGATGAAATTGTTTATTTGAATGCTCTAGAAGAAGAGAATTATAGAATTGCACACGCCGCAACACCTTATGATACAAATGGAAAAATATCTGTAGATGAAGTGGAAGTTCGTATAAATGGTAAACCAGGACTTTCAAAGAAAGAAGAAGTTGACTATATAGACGTATCTACAAATCAAGCTTTCTCTATTGCTACATCACTTATTCCTTTCCTAAACCACGACGATGCAAACCGTGCACTCATGGGATCAAACATGCAAAAGCAAGCTACACCTTGTCTTATACCAGAAGCACCTCTAGTTGCTACAGGAATTGAAAAGAAATCTGTAATTGATACAGGAAGAATTGTATTGGCACCAGAAGATGGAGAAATTACTTATGTAGATTCAAGAAAAGTAGTTTTGAATGATAAAAAAGGTAAAAAACATGAATATAACCTTGTTCATTATTCAAGAACAAATGGTTTCACTGCTTTCCATCAAAGACCTATTATTTCTCTTGGAGATAAAGTAAAGAAGGGTGATGTTCTAGTAGATACATCAACTTCAGATGGTGGAGAAATTGCTCTAGGACAAAACATGCTAGTTGCTTTCATGTCTTGGTCAGGAAATAACTATGAAGACGCTATTATTCTTTCAGAAAGAGTAGTAAAGGATAGTAAGTGGAGTTCAATACACATAGAAGAATTCGTTGTAAATGTTCGTGATACAAAACTAGGTCCAGAAGTTACAACTTGTGATATTCCAAACGTTGGTGAAGCAAAACTAAAAAATCTAGCAGAAGATGGAGTGATTCGTGTTGGAGCAGAAGTACGTTCAGGAGATATCTTGGTTGGAAAAATCTCTCCAAAAGGCGAAACACAACTTACACCTGAAGAAAGACTACTTAGATCAATATTCGGAGAAAAAGCTCGTGATGTAAAAGATACATCAAAGAGAATGGAAGGAGGAAAGAAAGGACGTGTTATATCAGTAAAAATATTCTCAAGAGATAAAGGAGATAAACTAGAATCAGGAATTATAAAGAAAATATATATTGAAGTTGCTCAAGTAAGAAATGTTTCTGTGGGAGACAAGCTTGCTGGTCGTCACGGTAACAAAGGAGTTATTTCAAAGATTTTACCAGAAGAAGATATGCCATGTATGGAAGATGGTCGTCCTATCGATGTTATTCTTACACCACTTGGAGTTCCAAGCCGTATGAACCTTGGACAGATACTAGAACTTCACCTTGGTCTTGCTGCAAATACTCTGGGTTATCAAGCTATAGTTCCACCATTTGCAGGAGCTACAGATATTGAAATAAAAGAAGAATTAAAGAAAGCTGGTTTTGCTGAAAACGGAAAAATGAAACTACGTGATGGTAGAACAGGAGAATACTTTGATCAACCAATTGCAGTTGGATACATGTATATATTGAAACTTCATCACATGGTGGAAGATAAGATACACATGCGTTCTATCGGACCTTACTCACTTATTACTCAACAGCCACTTGGAGGAAAAGCTCAAGGAGGAGGACAGAGATTTGGAGAAATGGAAGTCTGGGCACTACTTGGTCACGGAGCTGCTTATACTCTACGTGAAATATTGACTATAAAGTCAGACGATATACAAGGACGTTCACAGGCATTCGATTCTATAGTTAAGGGTGAAAGATTGAAGCAACCAAACCTTCCTGCATCATTCAATGTTCTTTTGAAATCACTTCGTGGATTGGCACTAGATGTCGAACTAGTTAAGAAAGATGGTGAAGAGATTGAATAAGATTAACAGTATAGAAATAATAAAAACAAAACCATGCAAAATAATATAAATAAAAATATGGACATAAAAGATTTCGATGCTGTTCGTCTTGGTGTAGCAAGCCCAGAGAGAATTGCAGAATGGTCATACGGTGAGATTACTCGCCCTGAGACTATAAACTATAGAACTCAAAGATCTGAAAAAGGAGGACTTTTTGATGAAAAAATCTTCGGTCCAGATCATGACTATGAATGTTACTGTGGAAAGTATAGAGGAATAAGATATAAGGGAATAGTTTGTGAAAAATGTGGAGTTGAAATAACACGCTCAATAGTTCGTCGTGAAAGAATGGGACATATAGAGCTAGCAACACCGGTATCACATATATGGTTCCTACGTTCTATGCCATCTCGTATAGGACTTGTAATGGGTATGTCTACAAGCGATCTTGAAAAAGTAGTTTATTTCGCTGGATATATCGTTACAAAGGTTCATGAAGAAGAAAAAGAAAAATTCATTAAAGATCTAGATAGTGAATATAAGTCAAAGGTAAAACAAGCACAGGATGATAAGACAAAAGAAATGTTAAAAGAGCTTGTTGTTACTGCTAGAAAAGAAATAGAAAACCTAACTCCAGGTTTTGTTATGGATGAAGTTGAATATCATAAATATTCAATGAAATATGGCTCACTATTCGAAGCAAATATAGGTGCTGAAGCTATATTTGAAATTCTAAAGAAACTTGATTTGAAGAAACTTCATGCAGATCTAGAAAAAGAATTTACAGAAGCAAGTACACTTGATAAAGAAAAACTTGCAAAGAGAATTTCTTTGATAAAATCAATGATAACATCAGGAATAAGACCAGAATGGATGTTCTTAACACGTATTCCAGTTATTCCACCAGCACTTCGTCCTATGGTTGCTCTAGATGGAGGTAGATATGCAACTTCAGATATAAACGACCTATACAGAAGAGTAATAAATAGAAATAATCGTCTATTAAAGCTAAAAGAAATTTCAGCCCCAGATGTTATTTTGAGAAATGAAAAGAGAATTCTACAAGAAGCAGTCGATGCCCTTATAGACAATTCAATAAGACATGGAAGTACAACAGGTGTATCTGCAATACAAGCTCAAAAGCATGCTCTAAAATCACTTTCAGATAATTTAAAGAGTAAGAGAGGTTTGTTCCGTCAAAACCTTCTAGGTAAGCGTGTGGACTATTCAGGACGTTCAGTTATTGTTGTTGGTCCAGAACTTGCTCTTGATCAGTGTGGTCTACCAAAACACATGGCTCTTGAACTATTTAAACCTTTCATAATTTCAGGTCTTCTAAAGAGAGAACTAGCATATAACATAAGAGGCGCAGGAAAATTGATCGATGAAGGAGCAAAAGAAGTTTGGGAAATTCTAGAAGAAGTAATACAAGGTAAATATGTACTTCTAAACCGTGCTCCAACTCTACACAGACTTGGTATTCAAGCTTTCCGTCCAGTTCTAATAGAAGGTAATGCTATTCAAGTTCACCCACTTGTATGTACAGCTTTCAATGCTGACTTCGATGGAGACCAAATGGCCGTTCACGTTCCACTTGGAGTTGAAGCTCAACTAGAAGCAAAAGAAATCATGGCTTCTGATAAGAATATTCTAAAGCCAGGAAATGGAGATCCTACAGTTGCTTCAAAACTTCTAGATATAGTTCTAGGTTGTTTCTGGGTAACAAAAACTGTTACAGGAGATAAAGGAGAGGGAATGATATTTGAAAGTCCAGAAGATGCAGTTATTGCACATAACTTCGGAGTTGTTGGATATAGAGCAAAAATAAAAGTATTGCCTCCACAAAATTCTCAAAAGTATGCACAATTTGAAGGAAAAGTATTTGAAACTACAGTTGGACGTATATTATTCAATGAAATACTTCCTATAGAATATTCATTCATAAATAAAGAAATAAACCGTGATAAATTGTCAGGAATAATTGATGATTTATTAACTCAAAATGGAATGGAAAAGCTTCCACAAGTTCTAGATAAGATAAAGGCTTTCGGTTTCAAGTACGCAACACACTCAGGTACAACTTGGGGTATTGATGATGTTGTTATACCAAAGGGTAAAGCTGCAGTTATTACAGCTGCAAAGATTAAGTCAGAAGAAATTGTAAATCAATTCAATGAAGGTCTACTTTCTGAAGATGAAAGAATGAGAAAGAATATTGAAATATGGCATAAGACAAAGAATGAAGTTGAAAAACTTATTCCAGATGCTCTAGATAAAATGGGTTCAGTTTATGATATGGTTTATTCAAAGGCTAGAGGATCTCTATCACAGATTACACAAATGGTAGGTATGAAAGGTCTTATTTCATCAACTTCAGGACAAACAATTGAATTCCCAATTATATCTTGTTCAAAAGAAGGACTTACACCTATTGAATACTTCATTACAACTCACGGTTCAAGAAAAGGTCTTACAGATACAGCTTTGAATACTGCAAAAGCAGGTTATCTAACAAGAAAACTATTCGTTGTTGCTCAAGATGTAATGGTAAGTGAAACTGATTGTGGAACAAAGGATTCAATAGTAATAAATAAACAAACAGCTTCAGGTATCGATATACCATTATCAAAGAATATAAGAGGAAGAGTAATTGCTTCTGATATTGAAACTCCAGATGGAAATGTAATATTCAAGAAAGGACATCTTCTTTCAAAACAAGATGCACTTAAGGTAGAAGAATCAGGAGTTACATCAGTAAGAGTTCGTTCACCACTATCATGTAAGAGTGTAAGAGGTGTTTGTGCACTATGTTACGGTACAGATCTAGGAAAGAATAAACTAGTAGAAGTAGGAGAAGCAGTAGGTACTGTTGCAGGACAAGCAATTGGAGAACCAGGAACACAGCTTACAATGAGAACATTCCATGCCGGAGGAACAGCTTCACAAGGAGGAGATATTGTTAGTGGTCTACCAAGAGTTGAAGAAGTTTTTGAAAAGAGAAGACCAAAGAATCCTGCTGTAGTTGCTACTGTTGACGGTGTTGTAAGTGAAGTAAAAGATCTAGGAAAAGAAAAGGTAATAAGAGTAATTCCAGAACTAGAAGATAGATCAAAATCAAAGAAAGGAAGTGAAATTGAATATCTATTCAATAATAAAAGAGTTGCACTTGTAAAGGCAGGAGATCATGTTAAAAAAGGAGATATATTAACAGATGGTTCTGCTGATATTGATGATGTATTCACATATGGAGGTTCTGATAAAGCAAAAGAATACGTTATTAATGAAGTTGGAAAGATTTATGAACTACAAGGAGAAACAGTTTCAAGAAAGCATATTGAGATAATAGTAAGACAAATGTTCTCAAGAAAGAAGGTTGTAGCTTCAGGAGATACAGATTTAGTTGAAGGTATGTTGGTGGATGATACTTATCTACAAGAAGAGAATATGAAGGCAAAGAAAGATGGGTTAGAACCTGCAAAAGCTGAAGGAGTAGTAATGGGTATTGCTGAAGTGTCACTATCAAGAAAGAGTTTCCTATCTGCAGCTTCATTCCAACACACTACAAAAGTGCTTATAAATAGTGCAATAAGAGGTGCTGAAGACGATCTAGTTGGTTTGATGGAGAATGTTATAATCGGAAGATTAATACCAGCAGGTACAGGATTTGCAGGAAGTGAAAAGCAAAAACTAATGGAAACAATACAACCAGTAGAACAAGTTGAAATCGAATAGTTATTTAGGTTTTAATAAAAGGGTATAACCCTATATGTCTACAACAGTAGAAAAAATAAAAAAGAAGTTAACTATTGAGGATGTAGTTACTTCATATATAAAAGTGGAAAGGGCTGGCAAAAATCTAAAGGCCAAGTGTCCTTTTCATAATGAAAAAACTCCAAGCTTTTATATATCTCCAGATAGGGGTAGCTATTATTGTTTCGGTTGTGGAGCAAAAGGGGATATATTTACTTTTGTTGAACAGTTTGAGGGTCTGGATTTTATGGGGGCTATGAAATTGCTTGCTGATAGAGCAGGTGTGCCTATTGTAATTGAAAAACCTGAACATGCTAGTGAAAAAGAAAGACTTTATTCAATTATGGAAGAAAGTACAAAATTTTTTGAAGAAAATCTAAAAAATTCAAAACTAGCACAAGACTATATAAGATCTAGAGGTATAAAATATGAAACAATAAAATTATTTAGAATTGGTTATGCACAAAATGAATGGAGAACTCTGTATAATCATTTGAGAAATAAAAAATTCAGTGATTCTGATATCGAAAAAGCTGGTCTAGTAAAACGTCCTGAACAAGAGAATAGTGATTATAAAAAACAAATAGAAAAAACACCTTACGACAGATTCAGAGGCAGGGTAATGTTTCCTATATCCGATTCTAGTGGAAGGGTTATTGCTTTTTCTGGAAGAATAATAGTTGATGATGGTAAATCTGCAAAATATCTAAACAGTCCTGATACTCCACTGTATACAAAATCTACAGTTCTATACGGTATTGATAAAGCAAAACATGATATAAGGGTTAAAAATTATTCAATTATGGTTGAAGGTCAAATGGATCTTGTATTATCACACCAAGCAGGAGTAAAAAATACTGTAGCAGTTTCTGGTACAGCGCTTTCCGATTCTATTTTTTCAAAAGAGAATATAGTAAATAACTTGGGTATTGTGCGCCGCCTTTCGCAAAACATTATTTTGGCTTTTGACTCCGATAGTGCGGGGCGAAAGGCGGCACTTCGTTCAGCAAAAATCGCTTTAGGAATAGGTATGGATGTAAAGATTGCAGATTTACCAGAAGGAAAAGATCCAGCAGATCTGGTAAGAGAAGATGTGGAACAGTGGAAAAACGTTTTGCGCAAAGCAAAACATGTGGTAGAATTTGAACTTGACGCCGTCATGCGGGATTCAGGACAAGCAAAGCTTGATCCAAGGAAAATTCCTACCGCAATTCGGATACATATACTTCCATTTATAGCCTCCATATCTGGGGCGATGGAAAAATCACATTTTATAAAGCTAATTAGTGAAAGAACCGGTCTTTCATATTCTTCTATTACTGAAGATCTTTTAAAAGTTGAAGAAGAAATTCAATTAAAAGAAAAAGATGAAGTAAAAAAAGATAATGGAAATAAAACACAAAATTCAATAAAGAATGAAATAAATAGAATTGATGCAGTAACATTAAGACTATTTGGTTTATTATTTTATATTGAAAAAAATAATATTAAAGATATAGACCTTCAAAAAGAGTATGAGTTTATAGAAAATATATTGGGAAAAGAGCGGTTTATTAAACTAAAAGAGGATAATGAAATTATAAAGGATAACTTACTCATTGAAGCAGAGGTTTTATATGAAAAAAATAAAAATATAAATAATGAATTGAATGAACTTAAGTTAAATTTTGAAGAAGATTATACAAAACAAGATTTTATGAAAGCAATGAGTGAACTCAGTAAGGCAGAAAGAGGAAAAGATGAAATAAAAATTGATGAAATAGGAAAGAAAATACAAGCACTTACAGTAAGACTAAATGAACTTTCAAAGAGACGAAAATAAATTTAAATAATAATTAAAATAAAATGGCAAAAAAACAAATAAAAAAAGCAAAAGTAAATAAAGTTTCAAAGAATGTAAAAAAGGTCTCATTTAAAACAAAGACAAAAAAATCAGCTCATAAGTCAGAAAAACAGACAAAAAAGACTGGAAATTCAAAAAAGGAAATAGAAATAAAAGCAGAAAAACTTATATCAAAGGGTAAAGAAAGAGGTTTCGTTACTTATGATGAAATTTTGAAGGAATTTCCAAATGTAGAACAAGATATAAACTTTCTTGATGATCTATACTCAAAATTATCTACAGCCGGAATAGATATTTTAGAGGGAGGGGGTTTGCTTGAGGTAGAAGCACCAGAACCAGTAGTAAAGAAATATTCTTATGGTTCAAGAGGTGGTGATTCTTCTTATGATTCAATTCAAATGTATTTGAAAGAGATAGGACAATATCCACTTATATCAGCTGGTTCAGAAAAAGATTTGGCAAAAAGAATTCAAGCAGGGGACATGGAAGCAAAAAATCTTCTAGCTAGAGCAAACCTACGTCTTGTAGTTTCTATTGCAAAAAAATATGTAGGAAGAAGTCCAGACTTAACACTACTTGATCTTATTCAAGAAGGTAATCTAGGTCTATTTAAAGCAGTAGATAAATTTGATTGGTCAAAGGGTTTTAAATTTTCTACATATGCTACATGGTGGATACGCCAAGCTATTACTCGTGCACTAGCTGATCAATCAAGAACAATTCGTGTTCCAGTACATATGGTTGAAACAATAGCAAAGTATAAACAAGTAGTACGTAGATTGTCTCAAGAACTAGGTCGTGAACCACTTGCAGAAGAAATTGCAATAGAAATGGGTCTTGATGTTGATAAAATATACAACATTGAAAAGATTGATCAGGATGTGGTATCACTTGAAACTCCAATAGGAGAAGATAGTGAAGATGGTAAATCAACACTAGGAGATTTTCTTTCAGATGATAAAATTCTTTCACCAGATCAAGAATCTTCAAGAAGAATATTACGTGATCAAGTAAATATGATAATGAATGATCTTTCAGAAAAAGAGAGAAAGATACTAGAAATGCGTCATGGTCTAAATGATGGAATAACACACACACTAGAAGAAGTAGGAAAAGAGTTCGGAGTTACTCGTGAACGTATACGTCAGATTGAAGCAAAAGCTCATGAAAAGATCCGCCAGCACGATAAAGTAAATCAGCTAAAGAATTACTAATAGCAATTTGCTTTTCCAACTAGGTTTGCCATAATTGTCATATAATATTGTATGACTGATAACTTTACCAACCTATATAAAAGACTAAATAAAGCTCAAAAGGACGCTGTAGACTCTATAGAAGGCCCTATAATGGTCATAGCAGGTCCAGGAACCGGTAAGACGACTATTCTAACATTGCGTATAGCAAATATACTAAAACAGACGGATACACCGCCAAATGGTATTTTGGCTATTACATATACAGATGCAGGTGTAAAAGCTATGAGAGAAAAGCTAGTTTCAATAATAGGTGATAGAGCTCATGAAGTAAGAATACACACATTTCATGGTTTCGCTTCTTCAATAATAAATGAACACCCAGATCATTTTATTCATATTCAAGATATGAAACAGATGACAGAAATTGAACAAGAACTCTTAATAAAAAATATAATAGATAAACCAGAATTTTCTGATATTAGACCTTTAGGAAAACCAGATGCATATATAAGATCAATTATTGGTAGTATAGACGACGCAAAAAGGGATAATTTAAAACCAAGTGATGTAAAATCTTTTGCAGAAAAAGAAATAAAAAGAATAGAAAATGATGAAGACTCAATATCAAGTAGAGGAGTAACAAAGGGTAAGTTAAAGGCTTTAGCAATTGAAAATATAGAAAAATGTAAAAAGACAATTCTATTTTCAAAAGTCTATGAAATATATGAAATAGAAAAAGAAAAAAATAAGAGATTAGATTTCAATGATTTAATCACAAACCTTGTACAAGGATTAAAAAATGATGAACAATTATTGAGATTAATTCAAGAACAATATTTGTATATACATATTGATGAACATCAAGATACAAATGATTCTCAAAATTCAATAATATCAATGATTGCAGATTTCTTTGATACACCAAATATTTTTATTGTAGGTGATGAAAAGCAAGCAATTTATCGTTTTCAAGGAGCTTCAGTAGAAAACTTCCTTTTACTTAAAAAGAAATGGCCAGATATGAAGCTTATTTCTCTTGATACGAACTATCGTTCAAAACAAAATATTTTGGATGCTAGTTTTAAAATGATAGAAAATAATTATGAAGAAAATGAAAATAAAGAATTAAGAATTCCATTGAAGGGACATAAAATAAATTCTGATATAGAAGAAGATAAAAATAGTGTAACTATAGTAAATGGAAATGATATAGGTTCGATAGAACATTATTTAATACAAGAAGTACAAAATATAAGAAAAGCTAAACCTGAATCTAGTATTGCTATTATAACTAGAAGAAATAGAGAACTCGATAGAGTAATAAGGTTATTTGAACAAAATAATATACCCATATCTTCAGAAAGAAGTATAGATATTTTTCATCATCCTATTGGAATATTGTATTTTGATTTACTTGAATATGTATATGATTCCAATCGTATAGATATGCTTTCAAAAACTATTGTTTCAGGAATGTGGAATATATCATTTGAGAAATCACTAAAAGTCTTAAAAGATATTAAAAGTGGAAATATAGAAAATATTGAAGAAGTTTTATCTGGAATTTCAAAAATCAGAAAAGAAATAAATAATGATAGCTCTATTAACTTTTTAATAAATATAGCAAGTTATTCTGGTTATATTGATATAGTTGCAAAAGATCCAATATATATAAATGTTTGGAAGGGTATATTGTCTTTGGCTGAATCCTTGGTTAATGATGCAAATATTCACAGTCCACTGGAAATAGTAAAAAGTTTACTTGCATATAGAACTTCCGCTGAGACAAAGATGATAAAGGTCTCTGTTGGAACTCCAGATACAAGTATATTTGCTATGACAGCACATGGAAGTAAGGGTTTGGAATTTGATTATGTATTTATTCCTTATGCAAATGAAGATACTTGGATAGGTAAAAATCGTGGAAGCTCTTTTGTTTTACCAAAAAAGCAAGCAAGTTTTAGTGATGTAAAAGATTTAAGAAGATTGTTCTATGTTGCAATAACTAGAGCAAAAAACAGGGTAATTATACTAAATTCTCTTGAAGAAATAGATGGAAAAATACTCACACCACTTAGATTTTTATCTGAACTACCAAGTGAAAATATAGAATATATAAGTATAGAAGAAAGTAATAATGAAAAGTTATTAAATAAAAAAGAAAAAGATTTCGATAAAGAAAGAGAAAATAAAATAATTGATATTTCAAAAAATGTTCTATTAGAAAAAGGTCTTTCAGTTACAGCGCTCAATCACTTTTTAAATTGTGAAAATACTTTTATATATCAAAGCATATTAAAACTTCCTCAACCGCTTACAACTTCTTCAGAAAAAGGTAATGCTATGCATGATGCAATTTCTAAAGTATGGACTTTAAGTGAAAAAACAGAAGAAAATATACTTAATAAAATTTTAGAAAGAATAAATGAATATTTAAAACAAAGCTATTTAGAAACTCAAGATAAAGAAAGGGTAAAAAAAGAATTAATTGAAAATGCTCCGAGTGTTGCAAATTCATTATTAAGTCATTTCCAAACAAAAGGTAGTGTATATACTGAACATTGGGTTGAAAATAGTTTTTCATATAAATATAAAGATCAAATAATTAAAATACCAATTCATGGAAAACTAGACGCTATTATTGATAATGGTAATGTAGTTTATGTTTTTGATTATAAAACTAGAAAAGCAATGTCTGAATCTAGTATAAAAGGTGATACAAAAAATAGTGATGGGGGTTATTTTAGACAACTTGTATTTTATTATATTTTATTGAAACAAGATCCAAGGTTTAAAACTAGAAGAATAATTCCAAGCCTTGTATTTATTAGTCCAGATGAAAAGGGCAGATGCCCTATTATTAGTCTACCTATTTCTGACGATGATATTAAAAAGGTAAATGAAGAAATAAATAGCCTTATTGAAAGTGTTTGGAGTGGTGATATTGTAAAACAATACTGTGATGATAGTGCTTGTGAATGGTGTTCTCTAAAAAGAGCTGTTTTGAATTTATAAATTGTTATACACATACCAAGTACGAACTATTTGACTTTATTTTATTTTGTGATATAAAGTTAGAGAACTGTTCAACAAAGGAGTAAAAAATGAATTTTTTCAATATTAGTTGGTTTGTGGTCGGTTTTGTCACAGCTGTGCTAATCTATTACAGGTCAGATAGATTCAGTGGTAAGCTGGATTTTGATAAGAGGGATATTTTTATAATATCTCTTGTAACAATGTTCGGATATCTTTCTTTACTATCTGTGGTTGGCACATCTATTTTGGACAAGTACTGGCCGACGAGTGATGGTGAAAGAGAAGAGTAACCAAAGCCCCGCGTGATGCAATCACGCGGGGCTGGTTTTTATCTTTTAAAATTTAATAAACTATAAACCCAAAATACCTTTCGAACTATCTTCTTTTATAATCGCATCCAAAGCTTGTTTTAAACTATCATATGATTGAGCGCCTTCTACTTTAATACTTTGTTTACCTTTCGAAATAATAAAACTTGTAGGAGTACCTTCAATACCAAGATTTATTCCATCATTATACTGGCTTTCAATTTTTTCTTTGAACTTACCACTAACCATACAATTATTAAAATCATCAACATCAATACCAACGCTTTTTGCAATTATTGGAAGTTGTTTTTGATCAAGACCATTTGGAGTATCATTTGTAACTGAAGGAGTAACTTCATATACCTTATTTATAAAATTCCAAAATTTTTCATTACCACCAAGTGAAGCAACACATTCACTAGCATGAGCTTCATTTCCCGCATTTGGGTGAAGTGCGCTACCATCAGGTCTAGTGCCTTGTTTATCAATAGGAAAATGACGATAAACCCAAGCAACCTTACCAGATCTACCATATTCATTGATAATCTTTCTCATACTTGAATGAAACATTTTACAAAATGGACAAGAAGTATCAGAATATTCAACTATTTTAATTAAAGCATTAGGATTACCTAAAATATGATCACTTGCAGTAACTGCTTTTACAGCATTTGCTTCAAGTCCCGCTATTGGATTGCCACCACTAGGTATAGTTTGATTTTTTGAAGTCCATATTATTGAACCAGCTATTATCGCTCCTGCAATTACAATAGCAGTGGGGATATTTAATATTGAACCTTGTTTATTTTGTTCCATTTTATTTATTATTATATTTGTATTGTAACATTTATTAAAAAGGTAGAGTAAATGTCATAGCGGTTTCCATTTTTTCTTCCCATTTTTCTGGATTTAACTTTATTTCTTTAATTTGTCCTTGTGCACCTAGATCTTTATATAATAGTTTTTTATTCTTGATTGCATAATCATAAAGTTCTTTTGTAATCCTTACATCTTCTATACAATACTTTATTATTTTATCTATTTCACCATTTTGCCACCATGTAATAGCTTCAAGACCATGTCCAGCTTTATTTTTACCGAGAGTAGCTTCTGCCAAAGTATCGAGTTTTATTCTTCTACCTAGTGAATTCCTAACCTCAACCAAAAGATCAAGACTTTTTATTTTTGTTAAATCTCCAGTGTAGTATTTATTTAATAAAGGAATATCAAAATGATCACCATTGAAAGTTATAAGCATATCTGCTTGCTCAAGAATAGGCCAAAGTTTCGGAAAATCATTTTCTAAATAGCTAGTATATGTATCAGTTAATGAATCATGAATACATACCACAGATATATCGAGAGCAGCTGGATCATTTGAACCAACATCACTAAAAAGATTTTTTGTTTCAATATCAAATGTAATCTTTCTCATTTAATTTTCTTCTATTTTTCCTGTTTTTAAATTCTTTACTTTATATTTTCCTGTTTTAACTTCTTCTTCACCGATTACTATAAGTCTCTCAACATTTCTTTTATCAGCAGATTTTATTTGTTCACCTATTTTCTTATAACTAAAATCTACTATTACTTTTTTACCATTTTTCCTTAAATCCTGAGCAATATCATTTGCAAAAGGGGATTGTTCTTTACTAATTACAGCAATATATATATCTGCATTTGAATGAACCTGAGGTAAAGTCTTATAAGTTTCCATAACATCTTTTGCAGTTACATCTCCTAGTCCAAAACCGACAGCAGGTACCTTTTCTCCACCAAAAAGTGATAATAAATCATCATATCTTCCTCCACCGCATAATGATCTTCTATTTTCTGGATTTTTATCGAATATTTCAAATACAATACCTGTATAATAATCAAAACCACGCATTAATGTTTGATCAAAAACAGCATTTGTGATTCCAAGTTTTTCAAGCATGTCTATAACTTGTCTTATTTCACTTATGCCCTCATGTTCGTCTTTTGTTTGAGGAAGATTTTTTGTAAATTCTTCAAAGTTTCTTGAATTCAATAAAGCCATCATTATAGGAGCCTTTTCACCAGTTAATTTAACTATTTCTTCTTTAAAGGTATTACCATCAATCTTTCTTTTTTTATCAATTAATTTTGAAATAGCATGACTATTTTTACTATCAAGACCTAGCACATCTCTAGTAACATAGTTCATTAACTTTCTATTATTTATACGTATTTCAAAATCTGTATCCTTAAGACCGCTCGCTTTTGTAATATCATAAGCGATTTGAATTACTTCAGTTTCAGCATTTAGACTCTCAACACCAAAGATATCTACATTTAATTGCCAGTGTTCGCGTAGTCTACCTTTTTGAGGTTGTTCATAACGAAATAGATTTGGTATTGAATACCAACGAAGAGGGAAAGCGAGTTCTCTTTTTTTACCCGCAACCATACGAGCTACAGTCGGTGTCATTTCTGGTCTCAATGTCACCTCTCTTTCGCCACGGTCTATAAAAGTATATGTTTGTTCATTTACTATTTCTTCACCAGACTTTGCTTTATATAGTTCAGCGGGTTCAAGTACAGAAGCCCCGTATTCTTCATAACCATATTTTTCAACACATTTTCTCCATATTCCAAATATATGGTTTTGTACAGCCATTTCATTCGGATAAAAATCTCTAACCCCTTTATAACTCTCAGTTGATAGCTTTTTCATTTTTTTGTATTAATATAGGTATATTAACAAAAATGATTACTCTTTACAAAAATATAGGTGAAACACCTTTGGAATGTCTTGAAAGGTATAGAAAGACAAAGCCTGAATTAAAAGATATTCCTATGACATATGCAGGAAGACTAGATCCTATGGCTCAAGGATTGCTTTTGATTTTAATAGGAGATGAATGTAAAGAAAAAGAAAAATATCTTGGTTTTGATAAAGTTTATGATATTGAAGTTTTATTTGGAATAAAAACAGATACCGGTGATGTTTTAGGAATAATTAGTGAAGTTAAAACTGATAAAGTTAATATCAATAATATAAATTTAAATAAATATAAAGGAAGTTTTGAACAAAGTTATCCTATTTATTCATCAAAAACTGTAAATGGTGAACAACTCCATACTTTGGCTAGAAGGGGAGATTTACCCGATGAAATACCAACAAAAAGTGTTGAAATATATGACATTATAAACCTTGGTCAATATGATATTTTAGGTAAAGATCTTTCAAATAATTCGATTTCAAATATAAATAAAGTTAATGGAGATTTCCGACAGAAAGAAATAATAGGTAAATGGGAAAACTTTAAACAACAGCATGGTGATATTACTTTTCAAGTAATAAAACTTAGAGTTTCATGTAGCAGTGGTACATATATGAGATCATTAGCTGAAAGAATAGCAAAGGAACTGGGTAGTATAGGGATTGCTATTAGTATAAATAGGATAAGACTTGGGGATTTTGTTTAGTTTGATGTCTTTCTATTTTAAAACCAAATCCTCAAGGTTTTTTATCCTAGGTTTATGATCTTCTATAAGTATAAGCTCAATATTTTGCGCTCTAATCTCATATCTACCAATATGAGCTTGTATTTTTTCCATATTTATACCCAATTCTTCCATATCATAATGTAAGCCAGATATATCATCTCTGATTTCAGATATATCACCAGACATTTTATTCATACTTGTTCCCATTCTATCTATTTCATTTTTTGTCATCATTGCCAAACCCTCAATTTCTCTATGAACTCCATCAAATCTTTCATTCATTTCAGATCTTAAATCTGATACTTCTATTTTAATACCCTTTATTTCATCTTTAATTGAATTAATCTCAGTTTTGATTTCATTAATCTCACTCTTGATACCAGTTATCTCACTCTTGATACCAGTTATCTCACTCTTGATGTCATTAATCTCACTTTTTATTCCTTCAATTTCTCTATGAACTCCATCAAATCTTTCATTCATTTCAGACCTCAAATCTGATATTTCTATTTTGATACTCTTTATTTCATCTTTCATTGAATTAATCTCACTTTTTATACCATTTATCTCACCTTTAATTCCATTTATCTCAACTTTTAAATTACTAATCTCAATTTTAATTCCATTGATCTCTTTTGTAATAAAACTTTGCAAATCAATTATGTATTGCGGTGCTTTTTCTATAACCATAATTTTATTTATTTAATTTATAATACTTGCGAGATGTAGGTCTACTACGTTTACGTTTAGTTTGTTTTGAACCATTATATTAAATACACTTTATTAAAACAATAGCTATTTTTACAAAAATTTTATCAAAACTTTATCTTTTGTGGATAACTTTAGATATAAAATAAATTTTAATAAATAGAATGAAAATCCTTGACTTATATATACTTTTTGTGTTACTGTATTGTAAACTTGAAAATTTAATATGATGAATCAAAATGCGGTAAATTGCGAGTTAAAACTCGCTGAAGTTATCTATCATTTGGTTTTACTTAAGAAGTGGAGAGATGGGCATTGTTTGGGTGAGACAAGGTTGTTGGATGATGAAGTTGATATGCTTGGTGTAGTGGAAATTTGTCCAGGAATTACAATTTCAAATCTTGCAAAGTATATAGGAATTTCATTAACAACAGCAATTGAAAAACTTGAAAAGCTAATTAGATTGTCCTATGTAACTCAAGAGGGTGAAGGTAGAAAATTACCAATTCATCTGACTGAAAGTGGGAAACAAACTCTTTTACAAGCAAAGCTCAGGTATTTACACCAAGTAATACTTGGATCACATCTGGAAGGTAAGAGTGCAACAACAGAACTGCATGATCTTTTAGGAGAGATAGATAATAAAGTTACAGAAAAACTTCTTGAACCATTTAATCCAGTTTACTAAGTGAGATAACAAAAAAAGCCGGGTTGCTTATGCACACCCGGCTTCGCTTTTTATATTTTATTTTACCTAAGCCTTTCTTCCTGCTTTTGCTCTATCTGTATTTGTTAAATACTTCTTTCTCAATCTTATATTTAATGGAGTAATTTCTAGATATTCATCTTCACGCATTGTTTCCAAACCTTTTTCTATATCTAGTTTCCAGGCTGGAGTAAGCATAATATGTTCATCATTTCCTGATGATCTCATATTTGTAAGTTGTTTACCTTTACATGGGTTAACATCCATATCTTCACCCTTTGATACATCTCCTACAACCATTCCTTCATAAACCTCTGTTGTTGGTTCAATAAATATTCTTCCACGTTCCTGTAGATTCCATAGTGCAAAAGCCAAAGCTTTTCCTGTCATCATAGATGTCATAGAACCTGTTGTATGCTTTTCTATATTTCCTGCATATTCTTTGAAACCTATAAATCTACTTGCCATTATTCCTTCACCCTTTGTATCGATAACGAAAACACCTCTATAACCTAGTAAACCACGAGTTGGCACTTCAAAAAGCATTCTTGCTTGACCGTCCTTTGTTTTCATATCAGTCATCATAGCTTTTCTCATACCTAGTTTTTCTATAATAGCTCCTGTGAATTCTTCTGGTGTATCAATAGTTAATTCTTCAAATGGTTCTGTCTTTACGCCATTTTCTTCTTTTATAATAACTTGTGGTTGTGATACTTGAAGTTCATATCCTTCACGTCTCATATTTTCAAGTAAAACAGCAATATGTAATTCACCACGACCGAATACTCTATAGTATTCATTTGATGAAAAATCTACTTTAAGACCCACGTTTATTTCTAGTTCTTTTTCTAGTCTTTCTCTTATTTGGCGTCCTGTTACAAATTTTCCTTCACGTCCTGCAAAAGGGGAATTGTTAACAAGGAAGTTTAGGGAAATAGTTGGTTCATCTATTTTAATAGCAGGTAGGGCAGGAGTAGCTTCATTATCTGTTAGAGTTTCTCCAATATAAATATTTGGGAATCCTGCTATTGTTACTATATCTCCGGCACTTGCTTGTTCAATTTCAACTCTCTTTTTACCTTCAAATGTAAATAGTTTTGTAACTTTTCCTGTGGCTACTGTACCATCAATTTTCTTTTCAAAAACTGTTTGTCCTGTCTTTATTGTTCCATCATATATACGTCCAATAGCTAAACGACCAAGGAAGTTATCATATCCAAGGTTAAATGTTTGTACAGTAAGAGGTGCAATTTCACTATGATTTTTATTTGCAGGTGGAACATGCTCAATAATCATATCTAAAAGAGGTGTAAGATCCTTTCTTTCATCTGTAAGATTTCTCATTGCAACTCCTTCACGACCAATTGCATATATAGTAGGGAAGTCTAGTTGTTTATCATTTGCTCCAAGTTCCATAAATAGTTCAAGAACCATTTCATGAGTATGGTTTGGGTTTGCGGCAGGTTTGTCTATTTTATTTATAATAACTATAGGTTTAAGTCCTAGTTCTAGTGATTTCTTCAAAACGAATCTAGTCTGTGGCATAGGTCCTTCCTGAGCATCTACTACTAGTAGAACTGTATCAATTGAACGTAATACTCTTTCTACCTCAGAACCGAAGTCGGCATGTCCTGGTGTATCTACGATGTTTATCTTTGTTCCTTTATATTCTATTGATGTATTTTTAGCATAAATAGTAATACCACGCTCTTGTTCTAGAGCGTTTGAGTCCATGGATCCATCGTCACCATGACCACACTGTGTCATTATAGCGTCTGTTAATGTTGTTTTTCCGTGGTCTACGTGCGCAATTATTGCAATATTTCTTATATCCATATGTCGTTAAATTAGACATATAGTAAAACACAAAAATATATTAAAAGTCAAATACCCTAAAAGCATTGCTCACAAGAGCTCTTTTTACTACATCTATATCCTCATTTCTAATCTCCGCTATTCTTTTTACAATTTCTTTTACATAGACTGGTTCATTTCTCTTTCCTCTATAAGGAATAGGGGATACGAAAGGGCAATCGGTCTCAGACATTATCATATTTAATGGAATGTTCTTTATTACTTCATCATATGAATTTGCAAATGTAATTACTCCAGTAAAAGATAAAGTAAAACCAAGTTCTATAAATTGTTTTGCTATTTCATAATTTCCAGCAAAAAAGTGGACATTACCTCTAGCTTTTGGATATTGTTTTAAAACTAATAATGCATCTTCGTAAGCATCTCTAATATGAAGCATTAAAGGTTTATTAACTTGTATTGAAAGTTCTATTTGTTTTCTAAAAATATCTATTTGTTTATCTTTACTATCTTTTTCCATTCTAAAATAATCAAGGCCACATTCTCCTATTGCTTTTACTTTTGGGTCTAGGGCTAGTTTTGTGTATTGTTCAATATTAAAAATTTCATCTTTACTATGTGTTGGATGAAGTCCTATACAGCTATATACTCCTTTCCCATATTTATTTGCTATTTCTAGTGTTTTTTCTGAAGTCTTTAAATCTGTTCCGACATTCATAAACCATACACCTTGTTCTAGTGCTCTGTTTTCTATTTCATTTTGATCATTTTTAAAATCTGGGAAAAAAGTATGTGAGTGTATGTCTATATATTCTGGCATGTTTGTATTATATATTATTTTAAATAAAAAAACGGCCCTGGGCGCAAAATGCGTCCAGGGAACCGTGTAGTCCTACTTACTTCTGATATTGGTGGTCAGGCCGCGGCGAGCATACTCATGGGGATTCTCGAATTCCCATGATTTTCCATAGGTTCCCTTGCCGGAACCTCGCGCCTTCTGATCTCCGGCATGGGTCCGTTAATGCCAATAAAACGGCACCATTCCGACCAGACCATACTAGCAATGGTATCAAGATCGTTGTCCCCGTTAATTCCAAAGACCTCAATACCACAATCCTTCATAGTATCGATAACACTCGGTGTGTACTTCTCGTAGAGTGACCAGCGGGTATCAAATGACCCGCCATCAGCACGATTAGCAATCCTGTTCCTGTGACGATTGCGACACTCACAGGTGGACCTCGAAGTATTGATGTAGACGACCAAAACTTGATCGTCTTCGCAGATGTAATGGGTATCAAATGACCGAACTTGCTCAGGTGTCCGATGCCAACCATCCCAAAGCCTGAGATTTTTCCTGTCGAGCACACCCCTCATGTACCTTGCTTGAACCATGGGGTTGAGAATTGCGTCTTCGACAAAATGACCATCAGAGACTTTCTTTCCCCAATCCCTTTTGAAGACAGGATCCATTTCAAGCCTTTTCCGAATCATGTCCCCAGTAACGATGGGATGAACAGAGTTGTCCTTAATGATAGGACCTCCACTATATCCCTTTCCGCTCGAGGGCGGACCATAGAGGATAAAGTGTTTCGTTGGAATATACGCCCTACGGTGTCGATCTTTGTTCATGTGATGTGCAGTTTTACATACGTTCAGCCTTTATATCTTCCAACCTAGGAAGAACAAGCCGTGGAATAATATACCACTATATTTGAACGTAGGCAATATAACAGTGGATAACTAAAAATAGCCATATGTAGCCACGAATGACTAATTTTATTTGACTAATTATTTATAAATATTGTTTATTTAAAACTTCATTAAAATTTCATAACTTTTTTATTATTTCTTTATTTGTTTTTGATATTGTCTTCCTATGCAACAAGACAATTATCAAATAAAAGAAAATACAAAAGAACTACATGATATTAAAAATACAATTGAACTAGTTGATTCTCTTATCTTTTATGCATATATGAGAAAAGCTTCTGATATTCATATTGATCCAGTAGATAATGGGGTAGTGATAAGGTTTAGAGTAGATGGAGTGCTCGTATATATAGATACAGTAAATATAGAAATACACCAAGAGCTCATAGCAAGAATAAAGATCATTTCAAGTTTGAGAACTGATATACACTATGTACCACAAGATGGCAGGTTCAATTTCGAAAAAGGTGCGTGTATATGTGATGTCAGGGTAAGTATACTCCCGACACATTATGGAGAAAATGCTGTACTTAGAATACTTATACCTAAAGATAAAATGCCCAGTTTAATTGATCTTGGATTTTCAGAACACGATAATAAAAGAATATTTGAAAGTATAAACAAGCACCAAGGAATGATTTTAGTTACAGGTCCTACTGGTTCAGGAAAAACTTCAACTCTATATACACTCATAAAACATTTAGCAAAAGATAATGTTTCAATAATCACCTTAGAAGATCCAATAGAGTATGCAATGCCAAAGGTTAGACAAATAAATATAAGAGAAAAGCATGGAGTGAGTTTTGCAAGCGGACTTAGATCTATAGTAAGACAAGATCCTGACATTATTATGGTAGGTGAAATAAGAGATAAAGAAACAGCACAGATAGCAACAAATATATCTTTAACAGGTCACTTACTTTTATCTACACTTCATACAAATAGTGCTATAGGAGCCATTCCTAGGCTAATGGATATGGGTGTAGATCAATACTTGGTAGCAAATACTCTGACTTTAATAATAGCTCAGAGATTGGTTAGAAAATCTTGTGAAATATGCAAGTCATATGGCTGCAGCATGTGTAATAACACGGGGTATAACGGTAGAACAGTAGTATCAGAGACATTAACTGTTGATGAAGAGATGAGGAAATATATTATGTCTCGAATATCCTTAACCGATATGTATAGATATGCAAAAGCTAGTGGAATGATAACCATGTATGAAGATGGTATGGAAAAGGTCGAAAAGAATATAACAACAAAAGCAGAGATTTTAAGAGTCTTGCATGATTAAAATGAATAAAATATTTTCAAAAAGATCTCAATTATTTTTTATACATGAACTTGGAATATTATTGTCCACAAATATTTCTATGCTAGAGAGTCTGGAGATAATATATAAAATGGAAAAAGATAAAAAAAGGAAACATGCTTTACAAAACATTGTTTCAAATATTAAAAAAGGTATTTCACTTTCAAATAGCCTCATAAATAAACAGCTCGGTTTTAACAATCAAATATTATCAATTATTCAAGATGGGGAATTATCTGGAACTCTATCAATATCATTAAATAGAGCATATTTAGACATGGAAAGAAAAGAAGAAATAAAGAAAAAAATAATTAGTGCACTTATTTATCCCGGTTTTATATTTATTGCAACTATAGCAATGTCATTGTTTTTAGTAATGTTTATTTTTCCAAAAATATTTCCTTTATTAAATAGTCTAAATGTAGAACTACCATTACTTACAAGGTTAGTAAGTGGTCTATACAAATACATAATTCATTATGGTTTGTATACTCTACTGTCTTTTGTTCTTATATTACCAAGTATTTATTTTATTTATAAAAAATATCAAAATATACAAATCCTATTTTTAAACATTATTTTCAACTTACCTATACTCGGAGATAAAGTTAAAAAATTTAAAATTAGTAATCATTTTTATTCAGTATCACTTTTACTAGAGCATGGTCAGTCTTTATCTTCAATTTTGCAAAAAGATTTTATTTCTGAAAATAATATTGTCTATAAACAATGTATAAAACTTTGTAGTGATGGTGTGATTAAAGGATTGCCACTCTCTATTTGTATGAATAATTTTCCAAATATTTATCCTAGTCAAGCTATAGACATGGTAAGTATAGGAGAAAGAACAGGAAATCTATACATAATGCTCAATCATATTGCGAAGATATTTGAACTAGAAATTGAAGATTTTATAAAAAGATTGTCAGTAACCATAGAACCTCTGCTTATGATATTTATGGGACTTATTGTAGGCAGTATAGCTTTATCTATTATTTTACCAATATATGAAGTCACAAATCATTTACAAAAATAAATATAAAAAAGGATTTTTGATATTTGAAATAATGATTTCTTTTACTTTATCTATTCTTTTTACTATTTCAACAATAGCTTTATCATTTACAAATATTTATCTCAGACAAAAGGGAATAGAGCTTATAAATAGTTCAAAGATAAATATAAATAATATTGAAAACTTTATTAGTTCAAATATTTATTCTACAAGTACACCGAGTTTCAAATATCATTTTGGTAATTTTTCAAATAAATATAGTTTTGGATTTTTTGATATTTTAATACCCGATCTTATTAATTCTATTGGTAGAGATAGTTGTTATCCAAGATTCAATTTTATTTCAAATAATATTACATTTCATTCCCCAATAAATATGCTACCCCAAGGAAACAATAGTATGGATATGGAAGTAAGGAATGGTTTTGTATATTTAACTGCAGATTCAAATCAAGCAAGTCAACCTGATCTATATATATTGAATGCCGTAGATCCAGACAATATAAATATAGTTTCTAGTATAAATACTGGTCCTGGACTTGGTGGAATAGAAATTGCTTCACACTATATATATGCACTAAATCTCGGAACAAGTTATAGTCTCGCAATTATTGATATATCAGATAGAACATATCCAAGTATAATTAAAAAATACAAAATACCAGTTCCAAATGCTTCAACTACTTTACCTATACCAAGTTCTATTTTTTATAGAAATAATATTGTTTATATCGGTACAGAAAAATGGTCAGGAAATGAATTTAATATTATAGATGTAAACGATAAAAATAACCCAATTTATTTAGGTGGTTTTGAGACCAATAGCCTTGTTGAAGATATTTATATAAATGGAGATTATGCATATATAGGTACACCAGGACAAAAACAGTTTAGGGTTTTAAATATAAGTGATCCAAAAGATATATATGAAGTATCAAGTTTTTCATATTCAGGTTTTGCAACTCAAGAGGGTAAGGTTGTATCTTTGTTTGAAGATAATTTCTTATTTGGTAGGACAGTTGGAGGATTTAATGTATTACAAAATCATGAAATATTTTCATATTCTAGTTCGAGTTTTCCTTTAATAAATAATCAAACCATACCAAAAGCTTCAAGTGATATTCCGGGAGGAGTTTATGGAATTATTTATAGATATCCTTTTATTTATCTTGCTACAGGTCAAATTGGTCAAGAATTTCAAGTTTGGGATGAAGACATAAAAAATAAGATATTTAGTAAAGACTTAGGTTCATTTCCAAGAAATATTATTTGCGATAATAAGGATTTATATATTACAACTCATGATAATAGAGGAATATTTATTATTAAAGATTTAAGTATATGAAAATATTTAAAAAAGGAATGACACTTATAGAAATATTGATATACATATCCTTATTTTTTATTATTATGTTAGGGATTTTATCAAGTATTAGTGACATGATATTTATTGAAAATAAGAATAATAAAATGGATGAGAACAATGTCTATATCAATACACAATTATAAAAATAGGGACAAAGGCTTCATTGCTTTAACTAGTTTATTATTAATATCTAGTATTTTATTCGTTTTATTGATAAATAATTCAATAGAAAACAGTACTTTTTTTGATCAAGTTACAAAGAAAATATATAGAAAGATTAATTATTATAATGCTATATCATGTCTTAACTATGCATATTTAATGATATCTTATGATTTTTTCTTTAGTCCAAAACAGCCCTATGATATAAAAGAGTTCAATTGCAAAATACTCTCAGTTAAAATAAATGGTAATGAAAGAGAAGTTGAAACACTCGGATACTTTAATAAAGCAAATGTTTATTTAAATAAAACAATAACTATAAGTGATGATGGAAGAATAATAAATAATTAATTTAACACTAAACCTCTTTTAGAAATTCATTTACATCGGCGCTTGTTTTAAGTGGTATTGAAACATTGAAACTGGTACCAATACTTTCTTTTGAAATGAAGTTTATTTTACCTTTATGAGCTTTTACATAGTTATATGTCATATGAAGACCTATACCACTACCGCTACTTAGCTTTTTACGTGCATTACTTGCTCTATAGAATTCTTCAAAGACTTTTTCTTGTTCATTTTCTGGTATTCCTATTCCATTATCTTTAACAACTATATTTAGACTATCTTTTGTATTGTTTACAGTTAGTTCTATTTTATCATTTTGACCTTTAACATATTGAATAGAGTTTTCAAGTAAGTTTTCTATAATAATTTTTAATCTCATTATATCTACTTCAACAACTTTATCTCTTTCAAGATTGACACTAGAAATTAATTCAATATTAGCTCTTTTAGTTCCAAGTATATATTTATCTACAACTTCATTTACCATGTCTTCAACTTTTGATAATGGTACTTTTTCGAGAGATATTGTTAACTTTCCAATATCTGAAAGACTTATATCAAGAAGGTTTACAGTATGCATTACTGTTGTTTGATTTGATTTTACGAATCCTTGTAGCATTTCTTTATCATCCTCTGCTATTTTATTTTCATATTGTTTTAGCATGTATTCTATAGCCCAACCTGCAGAAGTTAGAGCAGTTCTCATTTCATGAGTTATTAGGGCTACAGTCTCATCTCTTATTTCAGCATCTTTTCTTTCTTGTATTTCTCTTTCATAAAAGATAAAAAGACCTGCAATTAAAAGACCAATAAAACCAAATAGGAAAGTAAGCACAGTATGAATATCATTTGAAATGAAGTTCATAAGTAAAGATTCTAGAGTTGATTCAAATACAACTCCAAGAGTAGTTCCGAGTATTAATATAACTGTACCGTCAATCATGCTATTGTAGCTCTTTTTTCTTTGTAAACATTAAAGAAGCAAGGATAACTATAGGTGCAAGGAAACCAAAGAATGAACTTGCAAGTAGTGCACCACTTAACATTGCTCCATTTGAAACTACACAACAAGTAATAACGCCAGTTCCACCTCCAAATGCTTTTATCTTTAACCATTTTTCTGAAGTACGAATTGCAAGTAATAACATAAATCCTCCAACTAAGATTCCATTTATAACTATGTCATACCAAAGTATAAAGTTCATAAGAGCCATTTCTCTAGTTTCATTTTGCATAAACCAAGCAAATATACTCAAACCTATTATTAGAGATATAAAGAAAACCAATCTTCTTGTACCCTTTGAAAATGAACTAAAAGGGAATTTGAGCATATAAGCAGAACCTACAAGTACAGAAAGAGCTGCAACATTACTATAAAGCATGTTCATAGTTTGCATTTCAAGACCCATAAAGAACATATTGATTGCTTGATAACCTAAGAAAGCGAGTAGTGCACCGATCAATTCATTCTTCTCTTTTTTATATGATTTATAAACAACAAAAGCACATATTACATAAAAGATTCCAGAGGCTAACATGAGAAGGGCATCAACGTGAAATCCTAAAAATTCTCCGCCCATAGATTCCATAGCATTATTTTCCATATTTAAAATAAATTAATTATTAATTCGTATTAATTATAGTTTATATATGATATTTATGGAATGAATAACTTTATTTATTATTATAAAATTAATTTTTTTTATAAGAAATGACTCAGGATTTATAAATCAACTGAGTCATTTTGAGTTCCTCATTAATTTGGAGGTATTTCATAGGCTGTTTTAACTAGTGCACATTTACCGCATACTTCTCTTATTTTAGAAAAAGGAATTTGACCACTTGTAGCCAAGATAAAATCTTCAGCTATAACTCCACCCATACATTCTAAAATAATAGTTTTGCAAAATATACAATTTCTTTCTTTCATATTTTCTACTCCTAATTTAAGAGATGTAATCTATATTGTCAAAACATATTCACAATTAGCAAGTATTCTGCTATTATGTGGGAGTTCTTATAAAAAAGAATATATTCCGGTGTAGCTCAGAGGTAGAGCAGTCGCCTGTAAACGTATTGTTATTATTAACAATAAATTAGCAGCTTCCAGAAGAAATTCTGGTTGACAAATGAGGTGAATTCGGTGAAACCCTAACATTAAAAAATTAGGGCAATACCGAGCCAAGCGTCTATACAATAGATGAAGGTGTAGAGACTATCCCGAAAGGGAGTACTGTCTTTAAAAAGATGGGAAGCCCCTCACCCCTAAAAGCGAAATACATAAAGTTAGCTTATGGAGATGATATAGTCCGTACCATTAGTAATAGTGGAGGATACGTAAGCGATTGGTCGTAGGTTCGATCCCTACCGCCGGAGCCCTAGTGACGAAACCTCACAATTTGTGGGGTTTTGTCTTTTATTGCTTGATACTTTAGAGGTTCTAACCTTCTCTAATTCGTCTTCAACCGCCTGACGACTTTTTATGAGCGTCTTCACGAAAGAATGGTAATTTACAAAGACCTTTTTGCCTTTTAGGGTGAGGTTCGAGCC
Source organism: Minisyncoccia bacterium (assembly GCA_044228445.1). Taxonomy (GTDB): domain Bacteria; phylum Patescibacteriota; class Minisyncoccia; order Phycocordibacterales; family PALSA-1337; genus CAIOGI01. The sequence continues at coordinate 90,985 of JBGAUV010000002.1, forward strand.
TAAACATGCGAGTATCGCTCTTTTGGCTTTGTCGTCTCCTTTTTCAAACCAGATGTGAGCATAGCAGGCAAAATCAAAGGTCTGCTCGGTGAGGTCTATCCATTCCAACACTTCCTTATTTTTCATTTTAAGCTCATCTTCGAGGATTAGTTTTTTCTTCACCATGCCAACCTTGAGTGTTTGGTATTCTTCATCAGTGATTATTGCTCTCTCGCTGTTTTTTGGTGAGGTAAAGTTGAGTGTGAGCGACTGCAAATTCTTGGTTACCTCCTCTAGCTCTTTATGTTTTCCTTTGAGGACCAGCGTGTCGCTATCAACTTCCGTCTTTCGCAGTTCGTGGAGATGCTTAATTGCCCAATCTTTAAATCTCTCTGAAATAGTGATCTCGCTTAGCTTGCCTTTGATATCAAGTTCAAGGTTTTTGAGCTCGATGCATTGCTCTGGACATTTCACGTCTACTTTTTTCTTGGTGCAGTTGTAGTAGACGTAGTGGTGAACATTGCCGTTCTTGCATCGTTTTACTTTCGCTTGGGCGGTAATGCTACAACCGCAGTGTCCGCATTTCATGAGAGATGTAAAAGCAAAGCTTTTCTCTGGTCGTGGCCGAGGTTGCATGGTCCTGCCCATGATGGCTTGGACCTTGTTGAATTCTTCCTCTGTGATCATAGCTTCATGCGCACCCTTGTGCCATTCTCCGCTCTTGAAGGGATACTCAAACCAACCGTAGTAAAAAGGATTGCTCATCAGTGCATAGATACCACTCTTTGAAAGATGCTTACCACCAAGACTTCGACGCTGATATGTTCGCAGGTTCAACTCCTTACGGGCCACGTCCCATATCTGCGAGGTGCTGTAATTTCCGGTAAGCATCATGTCGAATAATCTTTTAACGACGGGAAATCTATCAGGGTCCTTCATGATTGTCTTGAATCCTTTTTCTCGGTCCGGTGTACTCATGTAGCCGACGGGACACATACTTGGAAGCCAGCCTTCTCGGACCTTTTTGGCCAAGCCTCTTTTCACATTCACCGACAAGTCTCTGATGTATTGATTGGCCATTCCAAGTTCCACCTGCATCATGAGGACGTTGTCGGTTGGATAATATGTTCTGCCGAAAGTCACGATCTGTGCGATCGCACTCTGCTGTAGCATCCAGCTGATTTGACCACCGTCTACGGGATTACGAGCGAGTCGGTCCAACTTCCAACAGATGATCCCATTGGCTTCGCCTTTGTAGATTCTCTCAAGCATCTTGTTGAAAACGGGTCGTCCTGGTTTCTTGGCCGACTGTGATTCCACCAGGATCTCGACAATCGCCAAACCCTGTTCTTGTGCGATCTTAAGAAGTTCGTCTTTTTGGGCATCGATTGATGCCGCCTGTCTGTCTTCCGCTTCACTAGATTTTCTAGCGTAGAGGAAGTATTTGATTGTGGGTGTTTTATTGTTCATATGCGCTTTTAATGTTTTGATCATTGAGGTCATGTCCCATGTTATTGGTTCCTTCGTCTACCCATTTTTCACCATTTATAAATGGATTTTTACCCCGTTTTCCACCGTTATTAATCGGTGAACCTTGCTCTATCGCAGTTACATTATCGTCACTACGATTTTCCCGTAAATTTCCCGCTATTTCGGGAAAGCTTTCCTTGTTGGGCGGACGGACGACAGTATCCCCAGAAGGCTCTCGAATAGCAACCGATCCTTGGTTTTCTGGTATCTGCCATTTCTGCATTTGTCTTTTTAAGACATCCCCAATGCTAGTTAAAGAATTAGGAGAGTTTTTTCTTAGGTTAGTTAGAGTCTCATTATCGTCACTGCGGTAGGGTCGTTTATTGTAACTACGAGGCTTCTGTTTTTGTAACTGCGGTGGAGCCTCGGAGATCTTTATCTTTCTATTCCACTTAGGGACCGGCAACCACAATTCACTCGCCTGAAAGGTATAGAGATTTACCATGTTGAACATGCCATCGGCCCTGGTAACGCCGATAATGCCACAACCCTCAAGAATTCGAATCGCTTTAATAATGCTACTTCGATTCTTGCTTCCTACGAGTTCCTGAATGGTGGTGATGCTTGGGAATGCCGCCTGGCTTTCGGTATTGCAATGGACCAGAAGTGCCATGTAAACCGATGTGCAAAGCTTGGATAGCGTTGCAAGATATCCACCATGCACATATTCGTTATCAATGAAAAACCTGCTCGGCTTATTCTTTTTACGAATCTTGGTTTTATCTATCTTGTTATGCAGTTTCTGGATGTATGCTTTCTTTTGATTCTGGTTGAGATCTTGTCTTTGTTTTGATTTGTCTCTTAGAATCCATTCGAGCATATCCTTGTCGTTGTCCATATTCTTGTAGCCACGCTTTCTTGATCGGTCGATAGACGAAGTTAAAAAGCGTAAGGAGATTAATTGCCTCATCTACGAGCACTTCATCAGGAAGAACCTTGCCGGTTTCCTGGCGGTGAATCTCTTTGTATTCTTCTAGTGCGTGTTTGCTTAGCATGAGGGGGTTCGACCTTATGTTCAGCTCTCCCAAAACGGAAAAAGCTGAGTCCCAGTTGCAAGTGACTCAGCTTTTTCCGTGCAACTGGAATGTTTATATTGTCGATCTCAAAAAGTGAAAAACGTGTTGCATTACTTTTCGGGACCGACGTTGTAATCCTAGAATTTAATTTCGTACGAAAGGTAGGAATTACTTTTCTAGGATGCCCTCATCATAATTTGTAAAAAATGCAAAAAAAGGGTGCATTACTTTTTACAGCCTAAAATAAGGACATTTTCAGTATAGGACCGATAAAATGCACAAAGGTGTGCAATGACTACACATCGGTTCAGAAGGAAGCTAACATCCCACACGGTCGAGCCGACGTGCCAATGGATTTGCCCCGTCTGCAGGCCAATTGCTGCAGGAGATGAGCAAAGTGCTTGGCGAAGACCAACCTGGGTTTGGCGCTGGCGAAACGAAAAACAGCCCTTTACGGACCGTTTCGCTAGCTCTAAGTATGGGTTGAAATTCGGCTTATTTAGCGTTAATAGTAGAAAGCTCTGACTTGGTACGGAAAAGCTTACACAGGGCAATTTAGGGGCTGATTAGGTTGCTTAAGAAGCTGTGCATTTAGTTATAAAATCATCTAATTTCTGAAGCTCCATCTCTAGTTTTGCATTAGTCGGTACGGCAGGATTCACACCTTGTCCCATATCATGAAGCCACTTCGATGAGTCACTCATACCATCAGTGACCTCTTTCACCAAGGCGTCGGTAACTTGGATCTGTGCGAGCTTCTGTGTCTGCACAGCCTTATTGAAACGCTGAACGACACCCTTGAACAGACGCTCCTCGACAGCACGCTCCCACGATTCTCGCAGAAGTCCGTACCACGATTTAACCGCCTCACGGTAATCGTCAGGGTCGCCTGATTCCACTTTTTTGAGAGCTGGGAGCTTGTTACGAAGATACCCAACTCGACTCTTTACATGCTGTGCGATCCAAGGAAGCTCTGGCTTGATTAGACCGACTGAACCGCCGACTTTTCGCATAGAGACAGACTTATGGTCAACTAACTCTCGCTCGGCGTAATACTGGAGATCAAGCAAGAAAACAATGTCATGAGTAAGAACAATAACTTGACGCTCTTTTGACTCTTCGGCTAGACGCTTCGCAATGATACTTCGTCGATCGTGATCAAGCGACGTGACCGGATCGTCAAAAATAATACCGGAATTGTTTTTATCGAGCTTTGCTTCGGTAAGGAAGTCGGCAAGCGCACTTACGGTCTGCTCTCCCTCGCTCAAGATATCGCTCGGATTGTGACCACGAGCAAACTCAAGCTTCAACTCCTTGATGGTAGCGGAATGGCTTCCGTGAGACTCCACCTTGAGACCGAAGTCGCAATCGAGTCGCTCGGTTTCTGTATTAAAAATATCAACGTACTGGGAGATAACCAGTTCTCCCATGAGATCGCTCTTTTTGCGTGTGACGTTGCCACGTACCGTCGGCAGATTGATACCGCTGACAGATTCATTCCATCGCAACCATGCGACGTACTTCTTGATCTTAGGAATAAGACGTGATGCTTGCTTCTTCTGCTCGAGGTAGCCGATCTGACCCTTAAGTGTACGGATCTGCGGTGTTGGATCGACGAGTTTTGCCTCTGCCTTTTGCTTCGCACTAATAAGCGTAGCGATCGGGTCCAACTTAATCTTCGGATCGACAAACGTGATGTCTTTTTCCGCTTTGATATTTGTGATCCAACCCTGAAGCTGATCGTTCATACCATCGAAACCATCCTTGATCTTCTTCATCTCGTCCGGTGCATCACGCTTGAGAATCTTCACTGCCACTTCCGTAGCTGAAAACGACGGCCAGCCCCGATCAGCTTGCTCAAGCGTATCGAGATAGTTTTGTAGAGTTTGACGTGCGGTCGCAAGTTCGGTCTCCGCAGTGCTTCGGAGGAACTTCCAATATTCACCAAAAAGCGTCTTTTCTGTGCCGGTAAGAGCTTGTCGACACAAGAGACAGTGGTCGGGCTCAGTGCCACCACTTGAAGCGGTTTCCTTTGCGTGGAGTGTCTGTGCCGCAACGATCAATGATTTCCACTCCGGACTGCCGACGTTCTTGAAAGCGGCAAAGTCGAAGTTCTTCACGCTCAACTTGTCAGCGATTTCTTTTTTCTCACGAATCTGTTTGAGGACTCCGTTAATTTTCGTTGCACGAGCTTCCGAAAGCGTGGGGAGCTTTCCATTAAGTGTAGTCTGGAATGCACCAAGATCGCGACACTCTTCCTGAAGCAGGGTCTTTTGTGCAGTAACATCCTGCTTGAGTTTTGCGGTAAGATCTTTTTTCTTTTTCGCAAGGTCAGTTTTATCGGCATCAGTAAACTGGAGATTGTCCTCGATTTCCTCGTCCGTGATCTCGTCGGAGAGATTATCGACAAAGTCAATTATTGGCGACTGACCCTCAAACACACCCTCGCACGGATCTTCGCATTCCTTTGCCTCGATGTCTGCCTGTAGCATCTCCTCGATGGCTTCAATGCTCTGGAATACCTCGTCGAACACTTGGAGCTTGGACGGCACAAACTCTACGGCATTCCCATCATTGAGGTGCGTAAGAGCGCATTCGTGATCGAACACAGAAAACGCCTTGAGAGCCGGATAGTCATCGCCAAGCTCGTAATTGATCACGCTTGCACCGGACTCATCCGTGATATGAAAGTCCGCACTTGGAATCGGTTCAGGATAGGTCGCCTTGCGAGCATTCGTGAGAAGCTGGCGAGGTTTGCGTGAATGACACGCATTGCTCAAAAGGCGACCGACACCGGACTTGCCGGCACCGTTGTCTCCGTAGATGATCGTGAGATTTTTACCGAACTCAATGACGCAACCGTTATCGATAGCGTTCACATCTTGGAGATTCTCGATCTTATCGAGGGTAGTCTTTACACCAGTAGCTTCGGTACTCTCAAGATCGAGAGTTGGAAAGACAATCGGCTTGCGGCCGGCGGCGGTCTTAATAACACCAGAGTCCTCAAGTAGGTACTGATAGCACTTCTCAATGTCTGCCTCGTCGAGCTCGTCCTTTTCAAGATGTAGACGCCACAAAAACCGCTCCCAGAATGGCTTTGCCTCCAGCCAGGTTTTGAAGGTTTCAATCCTTGCTTGTCCTTTTCTCTTGTTTGCAACTGGAGAAGTCATTCTAATTTAACATCTTAGTCGGTTGAATAAATAAATCCTTCTCCAATCTTCCATACACCTTTCTCTCGGAACGCAGGGATAGTCTGTCGTTTTGCCTTGTTAAGTAGGACCGATGAAGAGAGACCATGCTTCTTGGCATAATCAGATACACGGATAATCTTCTCACCTTTCATGTAAGTGATTCGCTTATTAAGTGACTCCAAGAGTGCAGACGCAAGGACCTTATCCATAGTCGTAGACTTTCTCTTGTCTCTGAATTCACCGAATGACTTGTAGTATGTCTGCTTTTCCTTGTCTCGAATAATGATTGGTGGGAAGCCTTGCTGCAGGAGCTGGTAGTTTATAAGCACACGACCAATACGACCGTTACCATCGTTGAATGGATGTACGTGTTCAAAGTCGAGATGGAAGCGTGATACCTTCTCGAGGAAATATGATTTGTGGTTTGCAGAGTATTCAACAAGTGCAGCATCAAGCATTGCCTCGAGTTGTTCGGGAGCTGGTGCAACATGAGTACCAACACGAACATATTCGCCTTGCTTGCGAAAGCGACCAGCAATGCTTTCATCAATATTCGAGATTAACATCTTATGGAGAAAGAGAATGAGTTCCTTGTCTACATTTCGAGTGCTTACTTTATCTTTTATATATTCAAAAACTCGAGCGAGGTTCCTTGCTTCGAATACTTCACGGACCGATACGTCACGAGACACTTCGAGATCGAGAAGGATCTTCTCTGTCTCGGCAATAGTGAGGGTTGAGTTCTCAATGGCGTTGGAGTTATAGACCGATTCTGGCAATTCAGCTTCGAAGACAATATCAAGAAGTGACTCCTTGCCCTGGCGTAGGGAGTCGTACTCCTTTTTGAGATCGTCTATTTTGTGTTTGAGGTCGTTGTTTATAGCCATATGTAAATTGTTTAATTTCCTGCTAGAGCCTTGTTTACAAGCTCTAGCATAACAAATTCACGTTAAAAAGTCAATATAGCGTGAATATATGTTAAAAGTGAGTGAAATTCACGGTATTTATGGGTATTTAGCAAGGATGTGCTTGACATACTATATTGTATGTGATACAATCTTATTAGATTCTTAGTCGTATGGCTAAGTCGTCTCTTGCACCGAAAGGTGGGAGATAAGGGAGTATGTAGGTTCTCCATCTAACCTATAGCACAAATGAAAGGAGTGTCGTATGACACGCAATAACATAATCAACGCCCCATCCAAGTTCAACCTCAGTATCGCCTTCTTCGATAGGCCAAATCCTGACAAGCTCGGCGGCCGTCGGTCGGTGAATCTCACCATCCAAGGCCCCAGTTGCTCCAACGGACAACAGCAGATCGAAGTCGTCATCAATGGGATTTCCTGGGAAGACGGCTCCGGTGAAAGCTGGTGCTTCGAGGGATACTGCAAAACCAATGTCGGCCAGCCTCAAAACTGGACTGCAAAGGTCAAAGGCTGGTTCCGAACTTCGGACCGCAAAGGATGGATCGACATCGACGCCCCTGCTCAAAGCAATGCGAGCAAGACGGCAGGTCAAGTTGATCCTGGCTTCCGTAAGCTGGTCAACGATCTCGTCGCACAGCGGAAGTAATCGGTAAGCGTTGAGAAATTCAGGGCGACCTAGGCAATAGCCGAGGTCGCCCTTTGTCTTTATCTATATTCTGTCATCTCCTCAGCCGTAGGCTGTACAACCCCAAAGAAACCCTGCTTGATATTTGGCAACCAAATCAGCTCCTTGTTCTGCTTCCAGAAGGTTCCGATATCTCGCACCATGTCGAGCACAGTAGAAAAAATAAAAATAATATATAGGCGAGTCCACGCTATTGAACTATTACACAACATTTTACTATTTTTTTGGATTTAAAATGAATAAAAAACGCACCCACAGTCGAAGCTGCAGGTGCGAGTGTTTTTAGGGACTTATTTCGATTCAACCAACGAGTTTCCACGGCAGTTCTGCGCCTCCTTTGAAGACCTGGACGCCTCCGACTTTCTGCGGAACGACAAGCGTCCCACGTTCGATCGTCATCGTCTCCGAGCTCACCTCCATGCCGTAAAGCGTGAGGAAGTTTTCGGAGAGGAACGGACCGAGATGTTCGAGTGCGTTGTCTTCGTCGAAGGTCATCGTGTAGAGCTCGACGGCAGTCGGCGATGTGAAGATGCCAGCCGCGCAGCCGTAGCAGCGAGACTTAACACTTTCATCGTGAGGAGCGGAATCAGTTCCCGCCCCGAAGCGGCGATTGCCCGAAGTCACATACTGCCGAACCTTTGCACGATGCGTTTCGCGCTTCGGCACAGGCTTGCAATAGTGGCCAGGATTCATCCCGCCCCAGAACATCGCATTGCGATTGATCATCAGGTGATGAGCGGTCACAGTTGCGTGGATGTCGTGATCGACTTCTGCGACGAAGTCAGCCGCTCGTCCGTCCGTGAGATGTTCGAAGACCACCGGCAGTCCTGGGAAGGACTTGAGGATGGGCTTGAGGTCGCGGTCAACGGAGACCATCTCTCGATCGAATTCGTCGACATCTTCTTCGACTGCTTCGAAGTGTCCGAGCAACGGAATCTTGTGTTTCTCCATCGCTTCGAATACCGGATAGCGGCCGAGAAGGTTCTTCACGCCGTGCGCCGAGCCGGTGGTTCCACCCTGGCCTTTTTGATTGGCCATGTAGAGCTTCACCGCCCGCCAGACACCTTCTTCGAAACCGCGCACGACTTCTTCGGGATCGATGTGATCCGTCAGATACAGCGTCATGCAAGGCACGAAGTCGGAACCATTGAGCAGCGCCGAAATCCGGTCACGATAGGCATTCGCTTTCTCGATCGTGGAGATCGGGTCTGCCAGATTTGGCATGATGATCGCTCCCGCCGCACGCTGATTGAGCGTAGAGGGAAGGACCGTTTTCATCATATCGCCATCGCGGATGTGGAGGTGTCGATCAAACCACCGAGGGATTGTTATCGATTTTTCTTTCATAGTTTTTCCTTTTTGATGAACGATGTGGGTTTCCACGGAGTCCGCAGATGAATTGCACCGAAGCCAATCGCTTTCGCGCCAAGCCTCCTGAGCTTTTCCATGTCTTCGAATTCCATCACACTTGGACCGATCACGGGGAGCGATCCTTGTTTGGCGAGAGCTTCGACTGCCGCCCAGTTGTGTTTCTGTGCCGGCTTGCCGGAGACGCCTCCGCCTCCGCCACCGACTTGTTTTTCGAGCTTTGCCAAAGGGGTCTGCTCGCCGTTAGTGAAGACTGTCTTCCACGGCACACTATTTAGAGAAACCGCTTCCGCGATTCCAACAAGTCCGCGTGCAATGGTGAGATAGTCCTGATCAGCAGAGACTTTGACAATAACGGGATGACGCGAAGCACGTTTAACCACCTTCACGCTATTCACCACCATCTCTGCTTGCTCGATTGCATGGCCGGTGTTCGGACACGAGACGTTGACCTCAAGCGCGACGAGATCGAAGCGATTGAGCATCTCTGCCATTTCCACCAGTTCCTTTTCATCGCCAAAGATTGATCCGGCTATCGGAAACTTTTTGAAGTCGAGTTTGGGACCGACTTCTCGGCACCACCACTCGACACCAGGATTGGTTAGACCAACCTTGTTCACCGCTCCGCCTGGAATCAGACGAACACAGGTCCAGGGTTTCCACCATCGCAAATTCCCAGGACGCGGGTTGCGTGTCAGAGACTTGATGACAACAGTGAAGAGTTCGGGCTTGATGAGACCAAGCCACACGAGTGGTCGTTCCCAAGGCCAACCCTTGCCATCGAAGGCAAGAGCGCCGCTTGCGACCATGTATTTGAAAGCATGGCCATTTGAGAGAGTAATCATGAGAAAATCCTCCAGTTTTTGGTTGTTTCAATGTTCAAATGAGCACACTAAGCCGTGCTTTTGGCTTTGTCGATTGAATCGACTCTGTCGCAACCTTAATCGAAAATTGACATAAAAGCAATACTATTTCTTTAAAGCTGGTGCTTTTCTTTTACCTACTCGAAGTAGGGTAAGAAAGCCGGACTGAGCTAAGGCGAAGGAGGCGGAGTCGAGGAATCCGCCAGATAGCTGATATCCGTAACAGATCCCTACCGCCAGAGCAATTTATTTGACATATATTATTTAATATGATATTCATTTATACGAATGAAAAGATACATTCGTTCATCGTTTCGTTCCGAGCATCGTTCGGAAGTAACTCAAGCTCTGAAATACCCAGATGATATAGTGTATGAAAGATGGTATCGTAGATTAACTCCCTCACAAAGGCGGTATATCTATGAATTCAAGGGTGAGGGTCCAGCATATGGACCACCACCTAGATGGATACCATTACCAGAGGAAATTAAATAAAAAATGTAAAGAAAGGAGAAAAAGTCATATGAGCGCTTAATTCAACCGCCCACTTAAATGTGAAGCGGTTTTATTTTTAAATAATTTAAGCGACATTTAGTAATTATATGAACATTGACAATATATAAAATATAGTTTATAAATTGTACTAGATTGATTTCAATTAATGACACGTGAGAAATGCATGTCGACACATGCACGTGATTAAGCTATTGCTGCTTAATAATCCTTCTTTGAAAGTACATATGAAAATCTACATTCACCTTCACACGAGAGCAATCTTCCAAAAGGAAGGTTCCAAGGATGAATCGTTGTATCGAGGAAGCCAAATGGATTTTTACTGCGAAAGCAGTTGCTCTGTGCTACCGATTAAAGGTGGTTCGGTTATGTTGAATTATCATCCCCAAAAGGGTTACTGGTCAATGACTGTTTATCAGGATTGTGACTACTACTTTGATCCAGATACTAAATCTCTTATTCCAATTATACATATTGAAAATGTGGATGATGAGTTTTATTTGGAAGATGAAAAAAGATGGCATGATGAACTTCGAGAAGTCATTACACCTCACCTCAAAAGGCTCGGCTTCATTGCCAGTGAGAGTGGGGACTTTGATCCTAAGAAGTTGTTCAAGAGGAAATAAGCAGCTTCAACATAGTTACCCGCTCGCATTCGCTGGCGGGTTTCTTTTTTAGTTCTGAAATTATACATTCTTTATAACCCACTCACCAATCACTTTTGCTAATTTTAAATGTGATTCTTCGTCTAAATGATAACCATCTATTTTACTTGAACAAACATAATCTCCTGAATTTATAAAACCGCAATCTTGTATTTGAGCTATTTCTTTAAATAAACTAGGTAAAACTTTAAAAGCTTGTAATCCAGGAATCATTCTTGGATCAAGATCATTTGTCTCTGGAATAATAACTGGGGGAGGGCATATAACTAGTATTTTTGGAATTTTTTCAAGGTCTTTAAGGTTTCGAATGAATTGAATTGTCTGTAAAAGATGTTCCTTTATATCGTTAGGTGTAAGATTGTAGGTAGTTTTTACATCATTGGTTCCAAGCATAATAATAACTACATCAACTGGGTCAGCACTTTCAACAATTGCTTGCAGGTGTGTGATACCTGTGCGGTGTGGTTTTTTATGGTTCTCGGCTACAAAAGTTCTACCACATAAACCTTCACTTATAACTTCATATTTATTTCCAAGAATATTTTGGAGAGCACCGGGCCATCTTATGTCTCTTGGATAACGTTTATCACTTCTAGGAATATTGCCCCAAGTATTTGAGTCGCCGTAACAGAGGATGGTTTTTGTAGTTGAGGGTGAGGGGGTCATTTGTATAACAATTTAGCATTTTTTGGGGTTTTTATACAGGATTTATTATGGGGGAATTGGGTAATGTTTGTTTATTACCAATACTATTTGACTTTTTATATAAATTATGATATTAAATACATAGCAGTTCTAGGACGTATAAAAAATCAAAAAATGAAAACCGATCCTGTAATCAATGTTAATGTCGGAGATTTGATTCGGGTAAAATTTTTAAATCAAACCGAATCAATCTTGGTGAGCGTTACTGAAGTAGAAAGGCGATACGGAAGAATTTGTAATAGAACTCGCAAACAAAATCCATTAGTGGTTGGTTTTAATGTAGACAACAATGAAAGTGAACAATTTGACTCTAGCTTTGTCACGGAAATAATGAAAAGAAGAAATTCAAGGGTTGTTTACCCCAAGAAAAATATCTTCTCAGATTATTCAAGTAATAGACATTGTGTGGTAAAAAAAGGAGGGAGATGGACAGGAACACTTCGTGCACTAGCAGTTGAAGCTCTTGCTGAACTTCCATACGAGTTTGATCGTCCACTTCATGAATCCAGGCTTTCCAATTTATACAATAAATCAGGAATTGGATTTAAGGAATCAAATTATCCATTCATAACTGTTGATCGCTATCGATTCTGTTGGTGGGTTTCTAAAAATTACACCCGTATCGTAATGACATCAAAAGAATACAGTGAAGAGTTTGAAAAGGATGATGAATACTATGATTTAATGATGAACCAACTTGATGATAGTAAATAAGATTTCTAACTGCGCATATTTCCCGCCAGAACATGAGAAACCCTCTAGTTCAATGGCGGGTTTTTCTTTTGCTCAATCTTACCTACTTTAAAATCTTTAGCTAGCACTGCAGATTGCTTGACACGTTATATAATTTATGATAATAAATAAGAAATCGTGGTTTTTTGTCAATAATTAAAAAAATGAAAGGAGGTAGCTTTGATCGCATTTAAAAAAGTTCACTATCAGGGCAATAGTAGACATAAAGGAAACCCTGTTACTTATATTAGATTTGGAGATCAAATAGTCTTCATGGGCATGACAAGTAATTGTACTTCGACTATTAACGCCGCTGAGGAAATCGTAAATGAAATAGCCAAAAGAGAGGGTGTACACCCTTCTACAGTAACATTCTATGATTTGCAAACTCGTCAAGGATACTCTCATATAAGATCAGGTGATTTTGTTATTGACGAACTAGTCTGCCAGATTGAAAATGGAGTTGTTGTTGGTATATTGGAATGGCGCGAGGGTCACTGTGAATATGAAGCGTTGAGGTATTTCCAAGGCTTTATAAGTGATGATTACCTTACCCGTTCACTCAAGAATGTAGGACCTATACAAGGGAGGTTTCATCCAATACTACCTATTCGATCGTAATCATCTAAATCAATACGATTATTCTGATATATCGTATCTGTATCAAACCCATTAGATAGCCTTGCTGTCATGTGGGTTTGTTTTTATTCTAAGTGCAAAAGTTATAAATAAAAACCTATATTTTACCCAATCACAAAATTTAGCTGTTCCTCTGGAATACCCAGTGACCGGCCGTAATCACAAGCATTTTTCCAAGTTTCTTTATTATCGTATTTAAACTCAAATATTTTGTCCTTAAATACAGCGATTACATCGTTATCATTCCAAAAATGTATATACCATTTACCTGGCTTGATATATTTGGAAAATTTTTGAATGTCATCCTTGGTTACTTTCACTGTATATAAATGCCAACGATCTGCAGGGTTTTCATCATTTGAAATTTTAAAACCAATGATATTTAAATCATTAAGTATTCTATTATCTTCAAGACTTTCTTCTACTATTGTACCTTTGTAATTTATGTTCATATTATTTTATAAAAGATCAAGACAATATTCGACGGCATCATCAGCTCGCTCAAAGGTAGGATAACCATATTTCAATGCTTCTTCTTTGTAGTGCAGTCTTTCTATGTTAAAAAATGTATTTGCTTCCAACTCTTGCAATTCAGAGGTATTGCCCCAACGTGGATTTTTTTTATTTCTCTCAAAAGTTTCTTCAAAAGAAGATCCGATTAAGACAACACCTTCAAAACCAAGATCTCTTTTTACTAAATGTGGAAGCATATTTACACATTCAAAAATAATAGGTTTTGATTCATCTTTAAACTTTGATATCTCTTTTAGAAAAGCTGGCCATAGTCCTTCTGATTGAGCTACTAGATTTTCCCATTGCTTTTCACTACTTGTCATAGATAGATATGTTTTTTCATCCTGATCAAGGTAAAAGTTCGTCCATTTTTTATACTGATCATCGGATGAAAGTAATTCACGAAAATCATCAAGAATCACAGCAATACCACCAACCTTTTCAGCTAGTATTTTTGCTAAGTATGATTTTCCAGAGGTTGGAATACCTGTTATAAATAACCTTTTTCCTGAATGATTCATAATTTGTATTTTATCTATATCTTGCATTATTCTTTTTGTTTCTACAAGGGCAATAATCTTTTTAAATAAATGTTACAACAGGAGTTATATTACCCAACACTTTACCACTTTATATATTTAAAATAAAGATTTTAAAGAGATATTTCATAACCTATATTCAAGAATCTAAAACTCCCTCACATCCCCCTCAACCATAACTATAAAATCTATTCCTTGAGGTCTAAGAATCTTTTCTGGTAATACATGCACTGAACCGAATCTTGTGCCGTCATGCACTGGAAATACTTTACTTGGTTTTAGCAATAGGGCATAGTCTATTGCTTCACTCAACTTCATCCAAGGACCGGAAACTGGAAGGGCAAGTATTTCAACTGGTCTTTCTGGGTTTGTATATGCATCTCCAGGATACCAAAGTCTATTATCAATTAAATATCCAATGTTTGAAGAAAGAGGAATACTTTTATGCATTTGTGCATGTTTATCACCTATACCAATAACCATAATTTCTCCGAGTAATACTGTTTCATTATGATTAATCTGTATATGTTTTATTGCTTGTTCATTTAAAAGTTTACTAACCGAATTGTTTGAATAAATAATTGCTTTAGGATTATTTTCTATAATTATTTTAAGTGATTCAATATGGTAGTGATCCTGGTGTTCATGAGTAAAAAGTATATAATCAATTTTCTCAAGTTTAGTGTGAGATGAAACTGTATAACTTCCAGGATCAGTAAGTATTCTTTTTCCTTTAATTTCTATAAGTAAACAACAGTGGCCTAGTTTAGTTATTTTCATAATGGTATTCTAGCATTTCTATTTTGTTTTGCTATAATTTTAAAATAAACAAATCAATGAATAAAATTCAAATAGAAATCGAAGTTAATGGTACTTTGGATAAAGTATGGAAATTCTGGAATGAACCTGAATATATAAAGTTATGGGCTTTTGCGAGCGATGATTGGGAATGTCCATATGCTGAAAATAACTTGGTGGTTGGGGGAAAATTTATTACCAAAATGTCAGCAAAAGATAAAAGTTTTAGTTTTGACTTTGCAGGAAGTTATACGGATATAAAACAAAATGAAAAAATTAGTTATGTTTTATCAAATGATATAAATGATAAACAAGCGAGAAGATGTGAAATAGTATTTAAAAATACTGGTAATGGAAAAGTTAAAATTATAGAGACTTTTGATCCTGAAAATCAAAATAGTATAGAAATGCAAAAGAATGGTTGGCAAAGTATTTTAAATAATTTCAAAAAGGCGGTTGAAGGATTAAATTAAGATAATAGATTCAATTCAATATGAGATAATAAGATTTTTTAATGCTACAATCTAAACATGATAAAAATAAATCCATGGATCAATTTTAATGGAAATGCTGAACAAGCTTTTACATTTTACAAATCAATATTAGGTGGTGAATTTACAAAAATAATTCGTTTTAAGGATATTGCTAATGCTGACTTTAAACCTAGTGAAAAAGAAGGAAATAAAATCATGAGTATAACTTTATCTTTCGGTAAAGATAGTTATTTGATGGGAAATGATATTCCAGAATTTATGGGTAAAGTAAATGAAAATGAAAATAGAAGTAAAATTTTAATAAACACTGAAAGTAAAGAGGAAGCTGATAGAATATTTATTGAGCTTTCAAGTGGTGGAAATATAGAGGGGTCAATGGGGGATAGTCCTTGGAATAGTTATTTTGGTATGTTTAGAGATAAGTTTGGAATTGAATGGATAATTGAGTTTATAGGAAGGTAAGATAGTATTTTATATATAAAAAAACGATGTTTTATGTGGTATAATTTTAAAATAAAAGTATTTTAAATTTTAACTATATTATATGAATAATTTTAAAAAAGGTTTTGCATCATCATTATTAATTATAATTGCTGGTCTAGTTTTAGTTACTGGAAGTGCTTTGGTATACAGTAATAAACTTGGATTTCAAAAAACGAGTAGTTATTTTAAAAATAAAGACGCAATAGCAATTACAAATGAAAAAGATATAGTTGATTATGATACTTGTATAAGTTATGCAGAAAATATACCAACAAAGTTTGATATTGTTTTTAATAATGGATCTGATATTCAAGATATAAGAAGTTTTGCTCAGGATTTTAAGACTAAGTATACAAAAGCAGAATTAAATGTAATTACCGAACAAGATGCACTTGATGAAGCTGTTGCATATAATAGAAAAAGTTTAAAGACACCAGGTGCTATTGAGGAATATAAAAAGAATATAGTAAAAGATTTAACATCAAAGATCGTTGTATCTATTCCTGCTCAATATTTAGGAACAAAAAAAAGTTTTGAAAGTTTTATTTCAACAACACTAAATAAATATCCAAAAATAAAATTTAAACAATATGCAGGTAGTTCTCCAGAAAATTTCCTTTTTAATTCACGTAAAGCAGTAGGTGAAGCACAAGAGGTATATATATTACAGTGTGAATATAGATTTAAAAAATTGAGTGCAACAGAGCGTGCTAAATATGATTTGGTTAATGCTGATGAATATATTAAGCTCGGTGTAAGAATGTCTACTCTTAGTGCTTCAGATTATTATGAAGAACATATGTCATATGGTTCAGGTAGTCTATCTTCAAATAATGGTATTTGTTCAGATACTGGTGTTTATGGATTGGCTAAGTCACTAAAATACCTTTCAACTAAATCAGATGCTGTATATTGTTACGCTTCAGCAAAAGAATTTGCAGTTTCAGCAGCATTAAAATCTGATCCTAATAAAGGTTATTGTGCTGATAGTACTGGTTTCTCTGGTGAATCTTACCCAGATGCTTCAAGTAAGGGATACTGTGTACAAAAGAAAAAGGTAAGTCAGGATATAAGTTCATGTAAAAATAGTGGTAAAACCGTGAAAGAAAGATGGACTTGTGTGGGTAGTATTGTAGAGTCATTACCACCTTACCATATTAGTAATGTTGTATTGCCTTATGCAACACCTGTACCACAAAAAATTGATTTCTGTAAAAAGTTTAATGGAATTGAGGCTGATTATTGTTTCGCATCTATAGCACAATCACAAGGCACTTCTTTTCAAGAAAGAGCAAAGGTATGCGGTATGATTTCAAATACAAACCCATGGTTTAAAACAGATTGCGAAGATAAATAAAAAATATTCCAAAATTTTGTTACTAAACTCACCGTAACCACAGGAAACCCTGTTAAGTTACGGTGGGTTTTCTTTTTTATAAAACTTTTATTTATATGATATGCTTTACTTATGAAAAAAACCTATATCTTTTTATTTATAATATTTTGTATAACTATTTCACTTTTAATTTATTTTGAAAAAAATAATAATAATTCTCAAATTAATAATGTACAAGATAAAAAACCATTTGACCCAAAGAATTCTAGTTTCATAATTGATTCTCAAACTATCAAGTTGAATAATGGTAAATACGAAACATATTCCGCCCCAAGTTCGAATTCAAAAAATGTAACTACATATTTTGGAAATGAAGCAAAAGGTGATTTGAATAGAGATGGATTAAAGGATATTGCATTTTTGGTAACACAAGACACCGGAGGAAGTGGATTATTTTATTATGTAGTCGTTGCTTTAAATTCTGATAGTGGATACAAGACTACAAATGCTTTCTTTATAGGGGATAGGATCGCTCCACAATCTACTGAAATAAAATCAGGTGAACTTCATGTAAACTATGCTGAAAGAAGACCAGGACAACCTATGTCATCACAACCAGATCAAGGGGCTGTGCTTTTGCTTAAGGTTAATTCTAAAGGGGCATTAGAGGGTTTGATGAAATAGTTTACATTGCACATTCTTAATTTCGTGTTATATTCAGAAAAGAATATGAATGCATGTACATTTAGTTGGCGTGGAAAGGTCTACATTGTTGACGGGGATGTCTGTATTGCTGGTCATGTAATCAGAATTCCTGATACCAGAACTCTCTTATTTGTGAGTTCATCTTCACTCACTGATGGTGAATTTGTAATTCACAGTGTAAGTGAAGTCTCGGTCCACAGGGCAATACTAGTTCAAAAGAAAAGAAAAAAAAGAGATAAGAATAAGTAATATTTACTCTACTAAGAAGCCGATTACGTATAATGCGTAAAAGGCTTTTTATTTTTTATGAATAAAATTATTTAAATATTAAAATTTTATTCTAACTCCTTTAGCAACCCCTCCACATCCAAAGGTTCTGTAACCATATCTATTTCTCCATCATTTTTTATTTTCCAAGTCTGTTTTGGTCTATCTGCATATAATTCTATTCCATTACCATCTGGATCATTTAAATATATTGCTTCTGAAACTCCATGATCTGCTGTTCCGGTTATGGGGTATTGTTTATCTATAATATTTTTTAGTGCTTTTGCTAGTTCTTTTCTATTTGGATATAAAATAGCGAAGTGATATAGACCTGTATGTCCATGTGGTGGAGGGGTTGCGCCTTTACCAGCCCAAGTGTTTAGACCTATATGGTGATGATAACCGCCTGCACTTAGAAAAATTGCATTACTGCCGTATCTTGAAACAATATCAAAACCTAGTATGTCCTTATAAAAAGCTAAAGCTTTATCAAGATCAGAGACTGTTAAATGTATATGGCCTATACTTACACTTGGGTGAATTTTCATAACTATATAATACCAGAAAATATGATTTATTATATGTTATAATTATTTCATATAAATTAATTTTATTATCATGATCTCCCAAAATGTTTTGGATTATATAAAGTCACAGTTGGAGCTAAATGTTCCTATAGAAAAGATTAGAAAAGATCTAATGGATAATGGTTGGACTTCTAATGATGTAAATCAAGCAATATCAAGTTTAAATCCTAAACCAAGTGTAAAGCCAGAAATCAATATTCCAAAACCTGAAAGTATTTTACCCATTTCAAATAATCCTCATATAACTAGATCTATAAATTTAATAAATTCAGCTCCTGAAATAAATCCTCAAGTATCAAATTTTCAAGATAATAAGATAGAAAATAAGGTAGAAATAAATCAAAATATAAATACCAATCAAACACTTAATACAAATCAACCGAACCCTATAAATTCACAACCATTTACTAACCCTCAAAATAATATAAATAAACAAAATCCTTCAGTATTTGTTCCAAAACAAAATATTAAGAAAAATAAAGGCCCAGGAATTTTGATTTTAGTTACACTTGTACTAATTGCTTTAGCTAGTGGTTTTGCTTATGCATATACAACTGGTTTTAATTTCTTCTCAAAGCCACCATATACACAAGAAAATTTAATATCTGGTTTGACTGCAAGTTTTTCAAATATTGAATCAGGAACATATAAAATGACAGGATCAATAAATGTAATGCAAAGGGAAAGTAATACTATCCCATATACAATAAATAAAGAAGATAATCCAGAATTATTAGCAAAGTATCAAAGAGATTATGATAGATATATTGCAGTAACAGGTATCGTGCCTCAGTTAAAGTATTTAGTTAAAAATGGCAAATACCCAGTAAATTTAAATAATGTAAATTCAAAAAATTCATATTATAAATATTCAACTATCGATCCATTAACAAAAAAGCCTTATGAATATAGTTTGATTGATAATGGTAAAGATTTTAATTTAAAGGTTCAATTTGAAACTGATCAAGCTATAAAATCAATTGAAAAATATAAAAATATAGGAATAGATAAACAAGGTGACAATATTAAGATAAATGATAAAACTGTAATCTTTAATTCTAAGTCACTAACATATTTTTATGTTTCAAAAACTCCACCACCAAGTTTCTTTGAATCACTAGATCAAATGATGAAATTTATTCCAAATGATATGGATATAAGTTTTTCACTTGGTATGAGTTCAGATTGGGGAGTGTCAGATAATATTCCAGTAAAATGGAAAGCAAATGTAGATGCTACAGGAAAGTTCAGTGATTTATCATATAAAGTAAATGCAGATACCATAAAAGATAATGATGTATATTATTTTAGAATAAATAATATACCTTCATTGTATAGTTTTAATATAGAAAAAGGGCAATGGTATAAATACGATCCTAAAGAAAATAATAAAAACGGTAGTTCTTCTCCCTATATTTCAAATAGTTTTTCAAATCTAGGAAAAACATATAAAGAAAATAAAAATGAAATAATAAAAGGTATAAATGTAATAGCAAAGATAGCTGATGAAAAAGGATTATATAAAATTAATGGTCCAATTAAAAAAGAAAAAGTAGGAAATGAAAGTCTGTACAGATATGACTTAGTTATGGTTAGTGAAGCACTAAAGCCATTTTATGAAGAAATTTCTAAAGTCACAAAAGCAAATAGTGGTAAAGATTCAGAAACATTAAAACAAGCAATAGAAACAATTGATACAAAACAATATCAAGAAGTTCTTGAATATATTAAAAATAATTCAGTAAATACTCTTTGGGTAGATGGAAAGGGTATACCAAGAGTAATGGAGTATTCACTTAAGGTAGCACCACCAGATGAAAATACAAAGTTAAAGAATAAACAAGTAGTATTTAAATTTAAATTTGAATTGAATGATGTAAATAAAAAACTCAATATTCAAGCTCCAAATAATTCAAAATCAATAAATGATTTACTAAATAGCAATTCGAGACAGACTACAAATACAAAATAATATAGTTTTCCACTTTGATATAAAAAAGTACGGAGTTATTATAATAGTGGATAGAAAGGAAGTTCATGAATGCAAATGAAGAAATTCCAGAACAAAATCCACCCCAACCACCAAAAAGGCCCGCAAGGAAAGGAACAAATCAACTCACTCTTTTTCTGAAAGGTGGTTTTGGTAAGAAAAGTGATGATGAAAGACTTCTCAAGCTATTTGATGATATTGAACGAGGACGAGAAGAACATCCATACGGAGCTGGAGCTCGATAATGCTCCATTTACTCAAAACCCCCGATTAAGTTCGGGGTGTTTTTTATGGTAAATTGTACATATGTATATAAAGATAAAAGTAATTCCTAGTTCAAGAAAGGAAGTTATTGATAAAATTGATGAAGAGAATTATGAAATAAAGGTAAAACAAGAACCAAAGAATAATGCAGTAAATAAAAGACTGGTAGAAATAATGCGTGATATATATAAAAATGCAAAAATAATACGTATTATTTCTGGGCATCGGTCACCTTCAAAAATTATAAGCATAGATGTATAATGTTAGTATGAATATAAATATAAAAACATCATCAATTTCGCTTACACCAAGTATTAGTGATTATGTAGATAAGAGATTGCAAACAATAAAAAGCTTTTTCCAAAATGATAGTACAGCTATATGTGATGTAGAGCTTGCAAGAACTACTTCTCATCACAAGTCAGGTGATATTTTCCGCGCTGAAATTCATATTGTAGCAAAAGATAAAAATCTTTTTGCAAGTAATGAACAAGATGATTTATATAAAGCTATAGATATGGTTCGTGATGAAATGTTACGCGAAATAAAGACTACAAAATCAAAAGATCAATCTATGTTAAGAAGAGGAGGAGCAAGAATAAAGGATATGATACGTGGTATTTGGAAAGGTAAGAAATAATAAAAGTGATTCCTCCTTTTTTCAAACAAAAAGTAAATACTTGGTTATGTATAGCACTATTGTCTCTTATGACATTTTGGACGGTTTTGTATTATTTTACTCATAAAGCTTTTGCTATAAGTGAAGATTATACGAATTCATATACAGAAATAAGCAAACAAATTTAGAATTGTTTATTATAATCAACTTCCTTTTTTCCTTCAGGTATAACTTTTTCTATTATAAGTTTTCCATTAGTAAAACTAGCTTTAGTTATCTTGTATCTAATATCTTTTCCATTTATTTTTTCAAAGAAATAACTACTTGGCCAACCATAATAAGCTTGAATCTTTAAATAGTTTTTATACGGATCAAGTTTTAAGTCAATAAGTCCATCAGTCTTTTCTATTTTTTTAGTATAGCTAGCTTTACTATCATCTTGTGGTTTTTCCTTTATTTCTCCTTTTATCCAACTTGGTAGTATTTCCACCAAAAGTTTTGCACCTTGTTCAACTAGTTTTGTACCAAGTATATCTCTTCTCATTGGCCATGGTTCACAATTCATTTCTTTAATGGCGACTATAGGTCCATGATCCATTTCTTTATCCATTTTAATAATACTTACACCAGTATTTTTCTCATCTGAAAGTATTGCACTTTCTATAGGGCAAGAACCACGAAACTTTGGTAAGAGTGAAGGGTGAATGTTCAGACTTCCATGTCTGGGAATATTTAGTATATTTTCTGGAATTATTTTTCCATAAGCCATAACTATAAATACATCCGCATTAAATTTCTTTATGCTTTCAATAAAGTTCTGTTCATTTATTTTTATAGGAGTAAAAACTTCAATATTATTTTGTAGACCAAAAGTCTTTGCTGGAGTAGGGGATACTTCCATATTTCTTCCTCTAGGTTTATCTGGTGCAGTAACTATAAACTTTATATCAAAACCACTTTTTTTAAGTTCATTTAATACTATTACTGAATATTCAGGTGTACCCCAAAAACCAATTTTAATATCTTTATTATTCATTATTGTATTTTTTGTGTCATATTACCTTTAGACTTTGTATCACTACCTTCTGGTGGCATGTCCTCTATATCATAAGCAGAATCAATAAATAATACTCCATGCAAATGATCTGTTTCATGTTGAAATACTTGTGCTAAAAGACCACTAGCACCACGCTCTATTTTTTCTCCTTTTTCATTATATGCTCGTATGCTTACTTTCTCTGCTCTTTTTATTTTTCCATATTTCCATCTAACTGATAAACAACCTTCTTCAACTTCTTGTTTTTCTTTTGAAAATTTAATTATTTCTGGGTTTATAAAAATAATATAGTTTTCTTCACCTTTGTATTTTGGTTCAGCAAGTCTTAAAACCTTACCTGAAACTATAAATATTTGTTTACTAATTCCTATTTGAGGTGCAGCAATAGCAATACCATCATCTTGTTTTTCAAGAGCAGAAATCATATCTTTTATGATACTTTGTATTTCTTTTGTCTGAATAATGTCTATTTCTACTTTATCAGCTTTTTTTCTTAAGACACCACCATTTATCTTATCGCTTATCTGGACTATATTAGTCATATTATATATTAATATACGTATTTTTTAGTATTATGGCAATACATATATTTATAGCATAGTTTCAGGATCAATGTTTATACTCACAAATGGAGGAAGAGATTTAAGTTTGTTTAAAAGGTTTATCTCAGGCCATTGATTTTGTTCTATCTTTATTATTCCATGCAAAACTTCCTCACCCTTTTTATTTCTAGTAAAAGCAGGAAAAATATCAATTTCAATAGGTGATAAATCATTTTTAATTTTTTCCATTTGTTCAGTAATAATATTTCTTTTTCCTGATATCGTGATTTTAATTAAAGTTTTAAATGGGGGGTAGCCAAGTATAGATCTCTCTTCTAAAGTATTTAAATAAAATTCTTGTTTCTTTTTATTTATAAAATAATCAAAAACTCTCTCATCTTTTTTTCTTGTTTCAATAATCATATTTATATCTGTCTTTTGTTTAACGGTATTTAACATATGCATTATTTTTTCTTCTATACGGAAATCAGGAAGAGAAAATAGGGAATCAATACTTAAAATAGAACTATATTCTGCTTGTGAATGAATATATTGGAGCATCATTTCTGTACCAATTAGTATTGAACTTGGTGTACTCTCCCATTTATTTATTATTTCTTTTATCTCTTTATCATTTTTAACTGAATCCGAATCAATTTTATATATATTTATATTTTTAAAATCATTTTTAATTTTTTCATATACCAAATCTATACCTATACCAAATGCTTTTAACTTCCAACTACCACAATTTTTACAATATTCTTCTGTACTTCTTCTTTCTCCACAACGATGGCACATGAAGAAATTCTTATGTAAAACAACTGGTGAATTGCAATTGTTACAATGAACTACTGTATTACAATCTTCACATAGAGTAATAGGTGAGACACCTCTTCTAAGTGTCAGTATAAGCATTTTTTTCTCATTATTTATTGTTTTATTTATATTTAAAATAGTTTCATCTGATATTATCCTGAACTCTTTATCTTGCTCATCACTCTTTTTCTTCATATCTACAATAGAAATTTCGGTATGATTGTCAGTATTATTTTCAAAACTATTGATATTTATAATTTCCCCAATTTTTTTCCTATATATTGTTTCAGTACGAATATTATCTCCAGAGTAATATAGATCTATATTTAATTGTTTTGCATATTGTTCTATAAAATACCTAATATCTATATATGGTCTCTTTTGAATTTTATATCCTTTACTATTTTCATTTTCAATAATAATTGTTCCTAAGTCACTTCTATTTATAGATAAAAAAGCATAACTACAAATAATAACTACAGGATGTTTCTCTTCAAGAATACTATTCCAAGTGTTTACCATTTCTTTTTTAGTAAGGTTTCCATGTAATAAAAAACTATATTTTTCTATGCCTTTTTTTAATAAATTAAAACCATGCATAGCCTGTTCTGCATTTGGATAAATAAAAAATAATGATTTCTTTTTAGCAAATTCATGTCTAATAATATTTCTAAACTGTGTGTATCTTTCTGTTTCTGGAGAATCAATTAAATAGATTTTTTGATTATTTAAATTATCAATTCCACTGTTATCGATATTATTATTTTGAGCTTTATTTATTTCAACTTCATTTAATTTAAATTTATCAATATTTTCAAATATATAGTCAGGTACAAGAGAGTACATTGTAGATCCTATACTTCCCGCAAAATAGTCACTTGTATAAGATAATGCATTTGTAAAATGTTTTGTAAAAAAACTTTTTGCTTTAATTTTCTCTATTTTTTTTAAAGCAAAGCCAGCTCTTTTAATATCTGTCTTTATATCTTGAGCTTTTTTTACACTTACTACTATTCCTTTAACCTTTTTATTTCTAACTGGAACACTAACAATAGAGCCAATATAAATATCTTGAGATGTAAAATATGTAAGTGTGCCTAGAGCACTACCTTTTTTTATTGGTATTACTTCAATTACATTCATATATTTAAAAATAAAATTTACTCTTCAAATATTTCTATATCTGCACCAATTTTATTCAATCTAATTGCCAAATCTTCATAGCCTCTATTTATATTGTATACATTTCTAAGTATGCTTATTCCAGGAACTGCAAGCATAGCTATCATAATAACTACAGAAGGGCGTAGAGCGGGTGGGCAAGTTATATCAGCTTTTTTCCAAAGTGTTGGACCCTTTATATAAAATCTATGAGGGTCTGCAAGTATTACATCCGCACCTAGTTTTTCTAGTTCTTTATAATATATTGCTCTTTCTTCATAAACCCAATCATGTATAAAGCTTTGACCGTGTGCAACAGAACCAACAGCCACAAAGAAAGGGAGGTTATCCATGTTTATTCCTGGGTAAGGTTGAGCATGGATTTTATCGGGTAAAGCTTTAAGTGTACTTTTCTTTGTTTGAATATCTACAAGATTTATTTTTTCATTTAATCCTTTATATCGATTTATTATTTTATATTTGAAACCCATTTTTTCTAGTTTCAATAATTCTAGTTCAAGGAAATCTATAGGGCATCTTTCAATAGTAATACTTGAACCTGTTACTATAGCTATTGTTATAAGAGACATAGCTTCTATTGGATCTTCGCCTATTGCATATTCTATATCTTGATTTATTTCTTTTACTCCATTTACTATCAAAGTAGAAGTACCAATTCCTTGTATATCAACTCCTAGGCTTTGTAGATAAAAACAAATATCCTGAACTTGATAATTTGCTGAAGCAAACTTTATTGTAGTTTTGCCTTGTATTAGTGAACTTGCCATTAGAACTGTTTCTGTGACAGTATCTCCAGCTTCATACATTATTATTTCATTTTCTTTTAGACCTTTATGACTTATATCATAATGACTAGACTTAGTATCGATTTTCACACCTAGTTTCTCTAAAGCAAAAAGATATGGTGTAACTGTTCTTGATCCAAGTCTACAACCACCTGCTTGTGGAAGTTTGAAGTGCTTAAATATATGTATAAGTGAACCGATGAGCATAATGCAACTCCTTGTTCTCTCAGCACTTTCTTTATTTATTTTTTCTATTTCAATTTTCTTTGGTGGAGTTATGATCAAGTCATCCTTTTTCCATTCTGTTTTTACACCAATGCTATTTAAAACTTCTGATATTCTAAAGACCTCTTCTATCTTGGGTGCATTCTTTATTGTAGTACTTCCTTTATTCAATAATGAAGCACACATAATACCAACTGCGCCGTTTTTCGAACTTCTAACCTTAATATTTCCATTTAATACTTTTCCTCCATTAATTCTAAAGTTAATACTAGGTTTAGTTTTTTTAATTTCAGTTTTTGTATTTTTTCTATTCATATTGATAATAAACATTATGAGGCTTTATTTCTTTTTTGCAAATAAGTTAAAATAAGAATATTATTGCTATATATGAACGTCTTTGGACAAAAACTTGGAATAGATCTAGGTACAGCAAATACCCTTGTCTTCGTGCCTGGAAAGGGAATTGTTTTGAATGAACCCTCAGTCGTTGCTGTTTCTGAAAATGGTAAAAATATTTTAGCTGTTGGTCTTGAAGCAAAAGAGATGATAGGTAGAACACCAGACGGTATTATTGCTTATAAACCTATGCGTGATGGTGTTATTGCTGATTATAAGATAACAGAAGTAATGCTCAGATATTTTATAGATAAATCTTTAGGTAAATGGAATTTATTTAAACCTGAAGTTATGGTTTCAGTTCCTGCTGGTATTACATCAACAGAAAGAAGGGCTGTAGTTGAAGCTGCAATAAAAGCAGGTGCAAAAAATGCTTATGTAGTTAAGGAGCCAATTCTTGCTGCTATTGGTGCAGGTATTCCTATTCAAGAAGCTAGGGGTCATATGATAGTAGATATTGGTGGTGGAACTATAGATGTTGCAGTTATTTCTCTTGGAGGAATTGTTTCTTCAAATTCTGTAAAATGTGCTGGAAATAAAATTGATTATGCAATTGCAGATCATTTAAAAAAGAATTTCAATCTTTCAATTGGAGAAAAAATGGCAGAAGATATAAAAATAATGGTTGGTTCAGCAATACCAATGGAAGAAGAATTAACTATGATTGTAAAGGGAAGAGACTTTGTTACAGGATTACCACGCTCAGCAGAACTTAAAACAAATGAAGTTGTTAAAGCAATAGGTAAAGAACTTAGAGATATGATAAAGGCAATAAAGGATGTTCTTCAAGAAACCCCACCAGAACTAGCTTCAGACATTATAGATCATGGAATTACCATGACAGGAGGTTCATCACTTTTAAGAAATCTTCCTGAACTTATATATAGAAGAATAGGTGTGAAGGCTAGGGTAGCTGATGATGCACTATATTGTGTTGCGAAAGGAACTGGTATTGCACTTGAACATATTGATACATATAAGAAATCTATCATATCTAAAAGATAGTAAAGAAAATATTTTATACATTTTAAAATGTGGCTAAATAGAGCCATATTTTTGACATATAGTACATAAACATGTAAATACGCTTGACTTTTATTTATATTATGCTATACTACTCAATGTAGTTCTTTGAATTTCTCTCAGATGACGTCACCTCATCAGAGAGCGCGGTAAAGTGCTAGGTGAATGGAAAAGCTTAAGTGGTGGAAACACCATGAGGAGTCACGCGAAGCTTCCGGCGTGAATAAGCCCGATTGAGGGAAAAATTTCCAAACGACAGCGAGCCAGGCTCGAAAGGGCCTGATGCCCGGTTGGTACAAATGCTAAAAAAGCAAGTATTTAGAGTGGATAGTATAATACTTGCTTTCCCAGCAATCCCTGGGTTGCCAATGTGTAGATCAATCGAAGGTATGGCAATACCTTTGGAGACAATGATCAATGCACAGAAGAATTATTTGTTATATCTGGCTTAGGCCAAACGTAGAAGCGTCAACTTCTCTATAATTACTTCATTCCACACCTGAGCGCATATGGTTAGACTTCGGTCGAAGCTGTATGCGCTCTTTCTTTTTATATACATAAACAACATTATTATTTATAATGCTCTTATGAATGAATTTGAAGAAATACTAACACTCTCACATCATGCATACTTCATACATCATAAACAGGGTATTGTAGATAGACTCAAGGATTTTTTACATAAGAAATTTAAAATACAACAAAAGCAGAACCCAGACTTTTTTCATGAGAATTATATTACTCTATCAATAGAGCAAAGTAGAAGAATAAAAGAAATACATACAGGAAAGTCTTTTGCTGAAAATGATAAGAGAATATTTATTATTGAAGTAAATGCAATTACGCATGAAGCACAAAATTCTCTTTTAAAGATTTTTGAAGAACCAAATGAAACTAGTTTTTTCTTTTTAATTATGCCTAGTGTTGAAATATTATTACCGACACTTAAGTCTAGATTATTTATAATTAAAAATAATAATCATGATGAAATACCAGATTTTATAAAACAAGCAAAAGATTTTATTAAAATGAATATTGGTGAAAAGATAAGCTTTGTAAATGAATTGGCAAAAGATATAAGTGATGAAAAAAAGACAAAAATGGATGCAATTACTTTTTTATCAGCACTAGAAAAAGTTATATACGATAAGGTAGATTTTAATAATATAAGCATTGAAGAAAAACAGAGTCTCAATGCAATTTTAAAAGCCAGAGACTATATGAATGATAGATCACCAAGCATAAAGCAAATCCTTGAATTTGTGGCAGTTTCTTTATAATTAGTCTATAATTGATGAATAATAAATAAAAACATGGCATACGATTTTACCAAATTCAAAAAATCACTTATTGGAGCAGAGGAATGGATAAAAAGGGAGTTTTCTGGTATTAGAACTGGACAAGCAAGTCCAAGTTTACTTGATTCAATAAAAGTAGATTCATATGGAGTACCTAGCTCTATTTCACAACTTGGTTCTATAACTGTAGAAGGAGCTAGAACTATTCGTATTGTTCCTTGGGATAATTCTCAAGTTAAAGATATAGAAAAGGCTATTACTATAGCTAGTCTAGGTGTATCTGTAGTTGTTGATGATAAAGGTTTGAGAGTCAATTTCCCTGAACTTACAGCTGATAGAAGAAAAGAAATAGTAAAACTTGCAAAAGAAAAACTAGAAGAAGGTAAAAAGCAGATAAGAATGCATAGAGATGATGTTATGAAAGATTTGCAGAATAAAGAAAAAGACGGTTCAATGGGAAAAGATGATGTTTTCAGACATAAAAATGAAGCACAAAAAATGGTTGATGAAGCAAATAAAAAGCTCGATGATGCCTTTATAAAGAAAGAAAAAGAAATATTGTCATGACCGTAGTTATATTTCTAATTGTTTTAGCAATTTTGATTTTTGTTCATGAACTTGGACATTTCTTATTTGCCAGAATGGCTGGAATTAGAGTCGATGAATTTGCTTTAGGTTTTGGTCCAAAGATTTTCTCTTTTAAAAAGGGGGAGACAGTTTATGCTCTTAACCTTATACCTTTTGGAGGTTATGTAAAGATATTTGGAGAAAATCCTGATGAAGAAAGCATAATAGGAAAAGATAGTGGAAGAAGTTTTGTTCATGCAAAAAAGATACACCAAATACTAACTTTATCAGCCGGAGTTTTATTTAACTTTATCTTTGCTTGGATACTTATAACATTATCATTCAATTTCGGTGTTCTTGCTTCATATGAAAGTTATCCAAAATACACAAATCTAATGAGTGATCCTAGAATTACTATTACATACGTTTCAGAGAACTCTCCAGCACAAAAATCTGGTCTTAAACCTGGAGATGCTATTTTAGGATTTAAGAATATAAATGATATTCAAGATTTTATAAATAAAAGTGAAGGTAAAGAAATACAATTTAAAATTATTAGAGATAATGAGGTTGAGAAAAATATAACTTTATTACCAGAAAAAGGAATAGTTGAAGGGAAATATGCAATAGGTATAGCAATGGACAATACTGCAATATTAAAATTGCCATTTCTTATTTCTATAATTGAAGGAGGAAAGCTTACTTTAGATATGATGGTAAAAACTGTGACAGGTTTCTTTGATTTGATCGCGGGTATATTTAATGGAAAATCATCATTAAAATCCGTAACTGGCCCAGTTGGTATAGCAAGTATGGTTGGAGATGCGGCAAGACTCGGTTTTAATTATTTACTTATGTTTACTGCTGTTATATCTATAAACTTAGGAATAATAAATATAATGCCTTTTCCAGCACTCGATGGAGGTAGAATACTTTTTGTATTAATTGAAACAATAATTAGACGACCTATAAAACCAAGTATTGCTAATACAATAAATACTATTGGTTTTGGTTTACTTATGTTACTTATTGTTATTGTAACTTATAGAGATATTGCAAAGTTAGTACACTAGTTGTCCTCTGTTTTTTCTTCTACACATAAATATATTTTAATGATAGGATGTTGTAATGAAACAAACAAAACTCTTTACAAAAACTAGACGTGAAGCTCCTAAAGATGAAGTCTCAAAAAATGCAGATTTACTTATTCGTGCAGGATATATTTATAAGGATATGGCTGGGGTGTATTCTTTCTTACCTCTAGGTCTAATGGTTTTGAATAAGATATCAAATATTATTAGAAAAGAAATGAATGCTATAGGTGGAGAAGAAATATTTTTAACATCTCTGCAAGATAAAAAGGTATGGGAAAAGACAGGAAGATGGAGTGATGATGTAGTTGATAATTGGTTTAAAACAAAGTTAAAGAATGATACCGAGCTTGGACTAGGTTTTACTCATGAAGAGCCACTTACAAGACTTATGAAGGATTATATAAGATCTTTTAGAGATTTACCTGTTTATGCATATCAAATTCAGACAAAGTTCAGAAATGAAGCTCGTGCAAAAAGTGGAATTATGAGAATGAGAGAATTTCTAATGAAAGATTTGTATTCATTTTCAAAGGATGAAAAACAACATTTAGAATTCTATGAAAAAGCAAAACAAGGTTATTTAAATATATTTAATAATGTTGGTATAGGAGATAAAACTTATTTAACATATGCTTCAGGTGGAAGTTTTTCAAAATATTCTCATGAATTTCAAGCTATTACTGATTCTGGTGAAGATTTAATTTATGTAGATGAAGAAAAACACATAGCAATAAATAAAGAGGTTTTAAATGAAGAAGTATGTAGTGATGCAGGTGTTAAAAAGAGTAATCTAATAGAAAAGAAAGCAGTAGAAATTGGTAATATATTTTCTTTAGGTACACGTTTTTCTGATGCTTTTGAATTATTTTATTCTGATGAAAAAGGTGAAAAGAAACCAGTTGTAATGGGAAGTTATGGTATTGGCCCAGGAAGACTTATGGGTGTAATTGCTGAGGTTTTATCTGATGAAAAAGGATTAGTATGGCCTATAGCTATTTCACCATTTGATATTCATATAGTTTCTCTTGATCAAAGTACAAATGAATTTGCACAAAATATATATAAAGATTTAACTGATAAAGGTATACAAGTGTTGTTTGATGATAGAGATATGAGACCTGGGGAAAAGTTTGCTGATAGTGATCTTATAGGTATACCAATCAGACTTATTATAGGTGAAAAAGGAATAAAACAGGGAAGCTTTGAAGTTAAGTTTAGAAAAGATGGAAAGACAGAAAATGTAGTAAAAGAAAATATAATAGATTACCTAGTAAAAGAAATACAAAGGCTATATGGCAAAAAATAATTTTAAAGATAAGATTTATGAAAAATTATCAAATGATATTGGTATAGACTTAGGAACAGCTAATACCATTGTTTATGTTCGTGGAAGAGGAATTGTTGTAAATGAACCTTCAGTTGTAGCTTTAAATCAAAAGACAGGAAGAGTGGTTGCTTTTGGTACTGAAGCAAAAAACATGTTGGGTAGAACACCTTCACATATAGTTGCTGTTAGACCTTTAACTGATGGTGTTATTTCTGATTATGAAGTTGCTGAAGAAATGGTTGCCTACCTTATAAGAAAAGCAGAATCATTTTCAAAAAAGTTTTTGGGTCCGAGAGTTGTAGTTGGTGTACCTTCTGGAGTGACAAATGTTGAAGCTAGAGCTGTTTATGATGCTGTAAAGAGTGGTGGAGCTAGAGAAGTGTTTATTATAGAGGAACCAATGGCAGGGGCTATAGGTATAGGTTTACCTATATTTGAACCAGTAGGAAACATGGTTATTGATATTGGTGGTGGAACTACTGATATAGCTTTGATATCACTAGGTGGAATAGTTAGATCAAAAAATCTAAAAGTAGCAGGAGATAAAATAAATAGCGATATAATTTCTTACATTAGAAATGAATTTAAGATTTTAATTGGTGAAAAGACAGCTGAAGAAGTAAAAATAAATATTGGTGCTGCTATACAAAAGAAATCAAATGAAACCTTAGTTAGGGGTAGGGATCTTATTACTGGTTTGCCTAGAGAAGTAGTTATAACTAGTGCTGATGTTATGGAAGCTATGGGTGGTTCTATAGAAACTATTGTTCAAAGTGCAAAAGAAATACTTGAGACTACACCACCAGAAATTCTTTCTGATGTAATGAAAAGAGGGGTTTATGTACTAGGTGGCGGAGCTTTAATAAAAGGACTTGATGAATTATTAAATTCATCTTTGAAAATACCTGTATATATTGATGACGATCCACTGACTTCAATTGCTCGTGGTACAGGTATAATATTGGAAAACTTTGATAAATATAAAGAAGTTTTAATAAACAATGAAGATGAACTACGTGCTCAAAAGTGAGTATGCGAATAAAACAAATAAGTATAGACCGATAATACTTTGTTCGGTTTTGGTTTTTGTATTTATAATAATTCATTTTATTTATCCAAAATTTTTTCCAACAATATTTATAACTATTGCAAAACCATTTTGGAGTTTTGAAAATAATATAAAAGATGGAAATACAGGTCTAAGTGCACAAGAACTTTTAGCTAAAATTAATGAGCTCGAAAAAATTCTTCAAGATAAAAAAGCTTTATATGATTATTCTGATGCTTTAAAAAAAGAAAATGAAGATTTGAAAGCACTTATGGGAAGAAAAGAAGATAGACATATGATATTGTCTCAAGTTATAAAAAGGCCACCATATTCACCTTATGATAGTTTTATACTAGATATTGGTGAAGGTCACGATATTCAAAAAGGGGATATTGTATATATTGGTTCTCATATTCCTATAGGAGAAGTTGTTGAAGTATATAAAAATAGTTCAAAAGTAAGTTTATATTCTTCAGGAAATCAAAAATTTATTGCTACTGTTGGTCCTAAAAATATTCCAATTACAGCATATGGTAAAGGTGGGGGAAGTTTTGAAGCACAACTACCTAGAGATGCTCAGGTCATAGAAGGAGATATAGTTTCAATTCCACAACTTTCCGATTCTTTTATTGGTATAGTAAATAAAGTAGTTTTTGAACCTTCAGATCCATTTTCTACTATACTATTTTCTCAATCAATAAATATTTTTGATATAAAATGGGTAGAAATTGAATTGAATTCCAGTTTAAAAAAAGATGTTCAATAATATATATAGAATAATATTATTTTTATTATGTTTTATTTCAGTAGTCTCTGGTTACTGGTTTATTACACTAGCTTTAGTAATTTGTGGTTGTATTATTTATAGAAATTACTATGAAATTGCTTTTTTTGGTCTCATGTATGATTCTCTTTATAGTTTAGGTATAAATTATACAGGTAGTATAATAGCACTTTTACTTTTTATTTCATTTTTTTATAGTAAAAGAATATTTATAGGCAATGTCAATAATTAACTTTTTAAAATTCAAAAAGAAAAGATCATATAAAGAAATTGCCCCCGAAGAAATCTTTATGGATTCAAAAAACCTTCCTGATTTTGATACAAATCAATTTGAAGGAAGAATAGAAAAGCCTATTAATAAAATAAGTTTAATTTTTGTATTTATAGTTTTTTGTACTATTGGAACTTTGTATTTGTATCGCGCTTGGTTTTTACAAATAAAACAAGGAGACATTTATACTCAAAAAAGTGAAAATAATAGATTGAGACATACACCTATATTTGCTTCACGTGGAGTTATTTATGATAGAAATGGTACTGAACTAGCCTGGAATTCACCAGGAGATGATCCATATATATCAGTAAGAAAGTATTTGAATATTCCAGGACTTGCTCATGTTCTAGGTTATATTCAATACCCATCAAAAGATAGTTCTGGTTATTATTATAAAGAGGATTTTGAAGGAGTAGATGGTGCTGAAAAATATTTTAATTCTATTTTAACTGGACAAAATGGACTTAAATTAATTGAGGTTGATGCTAGAGGAAGATTACAATCAGGAAATATAGTAAAGGCACCGAAAACCGGTGGTAATGTAACTTTGTCTATAGATTCTAGAGTGCAGAGTGAATTTTATAATGCAATAAGAAATGTTGCTGAAAGCGTAGGCTTTGCTGGTGGTGCTGGAGTCATGATGGATGTAAATACAGGTGAAATTATTGCCATGACTAGTTATCCAGAATTTTCTTCCGAAATAATGTCTGAAAAAAAAGATAATGTAATGGTCAGATCGTATTTAACAAGTAAGAATAAACCATTTCTAAATAGAGCAACAGATGGTCTCTATGCTCCAGGTTCTATAGTAAAACCTTATGTTGCTCTAGGTGCACTCAATGAAAAAATAATTGATCCACTAAAAAAGATCTTGAGTACAGGTTCAATATCAATTCAAAATGAATACAATAAAGATCAACAAACTATATTCAAAGACTGGAAAGCGCTAGGTTATGTAGATATGAGAGATGCTATTGCTATGTCATCTGATGTTTATTTTTATGAAGTTGGGGGAGGGTATAAAGAGCAAAAAGGTTTGGGAATTGAGAGAATAAAGAAATATATGAATTTATTTGGCTTCGGTGAAGGTATAAAGGACTCATTTTTTTCTGGTCCTGATGGTGTAGTTCCTTCTCCTGAATGGAAAGCAAAGAATTTCGGTGGTGAAACTTGGAGACTGGGTAATACTTATCACACAGCAATTGGACAATACGGTTTCCAAACTTCACCAATACAAGTTGTTAGAGCAGTTAGTGCAATAGCAACTGATGGTATTCTTACAAACCCAAGTATAATAAAGGGTGAGCAAGGTCAGGTTATTAGAAATATTCCAATTAGTAAAAATAATTTTGATATTGTCCATGAGGGTATGAGAAAAGGCGCTGTAACCGGTACTGGAAAAGCATTAAACGTTCCTTTTGTAAAAGTAGCAACAAAAAGTGGTACAGCAGAACTAGGGCTTGAAAAATCCAATGTAAATTCATGGATTACAGGATTTTTCCCTTATGACAATCCACACTATGCTTTTGCTATTGTTATGGAAAAGGGTTCAGTGCATAATCTAATAGGTGCAGCTGCAGCAATGAGGCAAGTACTTGATTGGATGGGTAAAAATACTCCAGAATACTTCAAATAGCATAAAAACCATAAAAGCTTTACTCAAAGGGCTTTTTTTGATATCATACTACTACTTACATATTTAATTTATAACTATTATGAGCGAAAAAGAGCAGTACCTTACAAGAGAAAAACTTGAAGAATTCCGAAAGGAAGTTGAATTTTTAAAGACTGATAAAAGAAAGAAAGTTGCTGAAAATCTAGAATATGCAAAAAAGCTTGGAGATTTGTCTGAAAATGCTGAATATCATGAAGCTAGACAAGAACAAGCAGAGATAGAGGATAGAATTAATTATCTAGAGAGTGTTTTAAAAAATGCTATTGTTACTGATGGTTATCATGGTGAAGGTGTTGGTATTGGTTCAACAATAAAGATTAAAAAGGATGGTGAAAGTGAAGCAAAGACATATAAAATTGTAGGTTCTGAAGAGGCAGACATGATGCAAGGTAAGCTTTCAAATTTATCACCACTAGGTAGTGCTTTGATTGGTAAAAAGAAGGGAGATAGTGTAACAGTAAATACCCCAAAAGGAAAAATAAATTATTCAATAATAAATATTGATTAAACATATTGTATGGCTTCAATACAAGAACTTAGAAATACTAGAATACAAAAACTTGAAATACTAAAGAATGCAGGAATGGATCCATATCCAGCAAAAGTTCCTAGAACTTTTTGTTTATTTGATGCTAGAGAAAGTTTTGAACAATATAAAAAAGAAAATAAGACAGTATCACTTGTAGGTAGAATAATGGCTATTCGTGGACAAGGTGCTATTTTATTTATTGTTTTAAATGATGGTAAAGGAAAGTTTCAAGCAGTATTTAAAAAAGATGAAATAAAGCCAGATTTATGGAAATTATTTACTGATGCTATTGATATTGGTGATTTTATATCTGTAACTGGTACTTTCTTTACAACAGAAAGAGGGGAACCTAGTATTTTGGTAAAAGAATGGACAATAGCCACAAAGAGCCTTTTGCCTTTACCTGAAAAATGGCATGGAATTCAAGATACTGATGAAAGATATAGAAAGAGATATCTTGATATATTAATGAATCCTGAACTAAAAGATTTATTTATTAAAAAATCAAAATTCTGGGATGTAACTAGAAAGTTTTTAAAGGATGAAGGTTTTCTTGAAGTCGAAACTCCAAGTATAGAACTTACAACAGGTGGTGCAGAAGCTACTCCATTTAAAACACATCATAATGATTATGATTTGGACGTTTATCTTCGTATTTCAGTAGGGGAATTGTGGCAGAAGAGACTCATGGCTGCTGGTTTTCAAAAAACTTTTGAAATTGGTCGTGTATATAGAAATGAAGGTTCAAGTCCTGATCACTTACAAGAATTTACAAATATGGAATTCTATTGGTCTTATGCTGATTACAACATGGGTATGGATTTAGTTAGAAAAATGTATATTACTATAGCAAAAGAAGTTTTTGGTACTACAAAGTTTACAACTCGTGGTCATAGTTTTGATCTTGATACTGATTGGGTAAAAATAGATTATTGTGAAGAAATACTAAAACAAACTGGTATTGATATAAGAAAAGCAAATGAAAAAGAAATAAAAGATAAGCTCAATTCTCTAAAGGTAAAATATGATGGAGACAATATGGAAAGACTTATCGATACTCTATGGAAATACTGTAGAAAAAATATTTCTGGTCCAGGTTTCCTTATAAATCACCCTACACTTATAGGTCCATTAGCAAAGTCTGTAAAAGGTAAAGATGTTGTTCAAATGTTCCAACCTATAATTGCAGGCAGTGAACTTGGAAGAGGATATAGTGAACTTAATGATCCTATAGATCAAGCAAATCGTTTTGGAGTTCAACAAGAATTGATAAAGAGTGGTGATACAGAAGCTATGATGCATGATCATGAATTCGTTGAAATGCTAGAACATGGTATGCCACCTACTTTCGGTTTCGGTTTTGGAGAAAGATTCTTTGCTTTTCTTGCCGACAAACCAGTTAGAGAATTGCAATTATTCCCACTAATGCGTCCTAGAATTGAAGAAAATAATGTAAAAGACGAAGGTGAAAAAGAGAAAAAGAAAGTAAGTAAAGGTCATAAAAATAATTAAAAAATAAAAATGAAAACAACAGGATTATCAGGTAATGAAATTTATTGTTTAGATAAAATAGGCTATAAAGCAGGGGATATCGTTGTTGGAAATAGTGTTCATTCACTAGGTTTTGGAAGAAGTATTGGTTCTGCTTTTAGAGCAATAGCAGGTGGAGAAATTACACAAGTTACAAACCTTATAGAAGAAGGTAGAGCTTCAGCTTTAGCTAGAATGGAAAAAGAAGCTCAAGACAAAGGCAGTATAGGAATTACAGGAGTTACAAGTGAAATAGTATTTCATGGACAAAATATTGAATTCCTTTCAATAGGCTCAGCACTTCATACAAAAAATAATAATGGTCAAAAAGAAAATCTAGCATTCAGTACTTCAGCTGATGGACAGGATATGTATGCTCAAGTTGATGCAGGATATGAACCAAAGAAATTCGTTTTTGGTAATGTTGCTTATTCTATAGGTATTGCAGGAGGTTTGATCGGAGCATTCAAAACTCTGGCAAGAGGGGAAATAAGAGAATTTTCAGATATTTTTAACAAAACAAGACATCTAGCTTTAGAGAGAATTACAAATGAAGCAAAAAAGGCTGGAGCAAATGCTGTTGTTGGTATTGAAACAACAATACTGCCATTTATGGGTTTTCAAGAAATGCTTATGATAGGTACAGCATCACATAATCCTAGTTTGCCTAAAGATACAGTTACAACAAGTGATCTTACACCACAAGAAATGTGGAATCTAAATAAAATGGGTTATGCTCCAGAAAAAGTTCTTATCGGTACCTCAGTTTATTCACTTGGTTTAGTTGGTGGAATTACTTCAGCATTAAAATCTTTTGTTAAAGGTGAAATTACAGAATTATCATCTTTGATATATGAAGCTCGTGAAAATGCTTTATCAATAATAAATAAACAAGCAGAAGAAATAGGTGCAGATGAAGTGGTTGGAGTAAAGACTTATGTTTATCAACTAGGCAGTGGTCTTATTGAATTTATGGCTATTGGTACTGCAGTAAAGAAGGTTGATGGATTAACAAGTAAAAGTAATGAACTTATTCCTCAAGTATTTGCTCAAGATTGGGATACTTTTGTAAATACAGCCGAGTTTAGTTTTGGAGTGGATTTGAATAAAGGGTTGTAAAAATAAATAAATAAAAAATATACAAAGATATCCACATAAAGTGGGTATTTTTGTTTGCAATGAATATAGAAGTGGGATAAAATAGTAACTAAGTGGGAAGAAGTAGCAAATATGTTTTTTGCCCAAAATATATTTCACTTCAACCACTGGGCATATGCTTATCGGAGAATACCAACATTCATTTGATGATAAAAGTCGCATTTCACTTCCTGCAAAATTCAGAAAGGAAATGGGAAAAAAAGTCATCGTAGCACCAGGAATAGACAATTGTTTATTTGTCTTTACGGTAAAAGGTTGGAAAGAGTTCACTGATCGTTTGTCTAACAGTACTTCAAATTCTGTACTCCAGACCGACAATCGTAACTTCAATCGTCTTATTATAGGACGAGCAGCTGAAGTCGATGTAGATGGAGTAGGAAGAATGCTCATACCAGAGCATTTGCGATTACATGCAGGGCTTAAGGTAAAAAGCACTATTATCGGCATCGTAAATCGCTTGGAGATCTGGGACTCAGTGGCTTGGGACAACTATAGAAATGAATATGGTAAAAAAACAGATGACATTGCTGAAAAATTAGTCTCTGCGGGAATAATATAAGCAAAAATGAAAAATACTGAAATTCTGCACATACCTGTACTACTTGAAGAAACAATTAACGGTCTCTCTATTGAACCACATGATATATATCTTGATGGAACACTAGGAAGTGGGGGACATAGTCAATATGCTATAGAAAAATCAGGTGGGGATATAACAGTTATAGGTTTGGATAAAGATAGTAGTGCAATAAATAGATCTGAAAATAGACTTAATAACTTTATTTCTCAAAAAGGATATAAAAATGTAAAGCTTTTATTTAAACAAATAAGTTTTAGAGATCTAGATAAAGCATTAAATGAATTCAATATTGAAAAAGTAAATAAAATACTTTTAGATATAGGGGTTTCAAGTGAAGAGATAGATATTTCAGGTCGAGGTTTTTCTTTCAAAAGAGATGAACCACTGCTTATGACACTGAAAGATAATATTGAACCAGACGATATTACAGCAGAAATTATTGTAAATAATTGGGGAGAAGAAACAATTGCAGATATTATATACGCTTATGGCGAAGAAAGATATTCAAGAAAAATAGCCAAAGCAATAGTAGAGAATAGAGTTTTGAAGCCAATTAAAACAAGTTTTGATTTAGTAGAAATAATAAATAAGGCTGTTCCAGCAAGATATAAGAACGGAAAGATTCATCCAGCCACAAGAACATTTCAAGCTCTTAGAATCACTGTAAATGATGAATTAACTGCTTTAAAAGAAGGAATTGATAAAGGTTTCAATAGTTTAAAGCAAGGTGGAAGAATGGCAGTTATATCATTTCATAGTCTAGAAGATAGAATTGTTAAAAATTTTTTTAGAGAATACGTAAAACAAGGTAAAGCAAGTTTTATAAATAAAAAGCCAATTGTTCCAAGTGAACAAGAAATTGAAAATAATAAAAGATCAAGAAGCGCAAAACTTAGAATAATAGAAAAGATAGCATAATATGAAAAATACAATTAAAATTTTATACGCAATAATAAACAATCATAAAGAAAGACTTTTTACTTTCTTACTTATTGCAATACTTATTTCTGGTGCAATGTATGGGTTTTTATTAAAAAATACAATTGATAACGTTGTAGAAAGAGAGAGATTATCAAAAGAAACAAAGAGCCTACTTACAAATATCAGTGATTTGGAAACAAAATATTTTTCACTTAAAAATGATGTAACAATAGATATTGCTTATTCTAGAGGATTCAAAAATCCAGTTAATACTGAATACATATCAAAGAAATCAGTTACTGCTATGGTAAGTAAAAATGAACTCTGAAAATATTCCAAGAATTAGAATTCTTTTTATATTCCCTTGTTTATTTGGGTTGATTATT
This sequence comes from Minisyncoccia bacterium, assembly GCA_044228445.1. Taxonomy (GTDB): domain Bacteria; phylum Patescibacteriota; class Minisyncoccia; order Phycocordibacterales; family PALSA-1337; genus CAIOGI01. Next base: position 131,592 of record JBGAUV010000002.1, read on the forward strand.
ATAGCTAGACTATATAATTTACAAATAATAAATGGTGATAAATATGTAAATAAAGCTGATAGTCAGTATATAAAAAACTCCGATAATATTCTTGATAGGGGTATTATTTTTTTTGAAGGTAAAGATGAAATAAGAGCTGCTGGAGCAATTATGAAAGATGGTTATACTTTAGTTATAAACCCAAAAAAGATTGAGGATGCAAGTTATACCTATGATGCATTATCTCAATATGTTGAAATAAATAAAGAAGAATTCATAACAAAGACTAAAAGAGATGATCAATATGAAGAAATTAAAAAAAGATTAACAAAAGAAATAGGTATATCTATTCAAAGTTTAAAAATTCCAGGTGTATCCGTAATAAAAGATAGTTGGAGAGTTTATCCGGGAGGCAGTATTGCTAGTCAAACTATTGGTATTACAGGTTATGGTAATTCAGATACTATTGCAGGTAGATATGGTCTTGAGAGTTATTATGATGATGTACTTGGTAGGTCAAAGAGTAGTCAGAATATAAACTTTTTTGCTGAATTATTTACTGATATAAAAACTGGCATTATTTCTCCTGATAATAAAAAAGGGGATATTGTAACTACTATAGATCCTGCAGTTCAAAGTTATGTTGAAGGAATTTTAAAGAAAACAAAAGATACTTGGAAGTCTGATTCTATTGGTGCAATTGTAATGAACCCTCAGAATGGAGAAATATATACTATGGCTTCATTACCTAACTTCGATCCAAATAATTTAAAGGAGGTAAGTGACCCAAAAGTCTTTTCAAACCCAATGGTAGAAAATGCTTATGAAATGGGTTCTATAATAAAACCACTTACTGTAGCAGTTGGTATTGATACAGGAGCTATTACAAAGAATTCTAGTTATGATGATACAGGTTTTATGCTTTTGAATGGTAAAAGAATAGCAAACTATGATGGTAAAGCTCGCGGAACTATTTCTGTTAAAGAAATACTAGGTCAATCACTAAATGTTGGTGCAGCAACAGTTGCTTTGAAAGTGGGAAATGAAAAATTTTCAGAATATTTTAGAAGTTTTGGAATAGGTGATAAAACAGAAATTGATCAGCCAAATGAAACTATAGGTATTACAGACAATCTTGATAGTAATAGAGATATTGAACATGCTACTGCTTCATATGGGCAAGGAATTGCTATTTCACCTATTACAACCGTAAGGGCATTGTCTATAATTGCCAATGGTGGACTTTTAGTAAAACCACACTTAGTTAAGAAAATTGAATATACTGATGGTAGTTTTAAAGATACAGAAACTGGTGAATATAAAAGGGTAATTGATGAAAGTAGTGCAAAGGATGTTACGGCTATGCTTATATCAGTAGTTGATAATTCAATATCAAAAGCTCACCCAGGTATAAAAATGGAACACTATAGTATAGCTGCAAAAACAGGTACTGCTCAGATTGCAGATCATGTAAATGGAGGGTATTATAGTGATAGGTATTTGCACTCTTTTTTTGGCTTTTTTCCTGCATATGATCCAAAGGTAATTGTTTTCCTTTATCAGGTTTATCCAAAGGGTGCTCAATACGCTTCCGAAACACTCGTTGATCCATTTATTGATATTACAAAATTCTTAATTAGTTATTACGATATTCCACCTGATAGATAATATGAAATCGATTCTAAAATCATTAATTAAAAATATTCTTGTTCTTGAATCAAGAATTATTTTAAAAAAATACAAACCATACATTATTGCTGTTACAGGTAGCGTTGGTAAGACTTCTACAAAAGATGCTATTTATACTGCTATTTCTTCAAATTTCAAAGTTAGAAAAAATGAAAAGAGTTTTAATAGTGAAATAGGTGTACCCATTACAATACTTGGTGTACAAAACGCTTGGAGCGATCCTGTAGGTTGGTTAAAAAATATTTTTCATGGCCTTGAACTTATTTTCTTTAAACATGATTATCCTGAATATTTAATAGTTGAAGTCGGTGCTGATCACCCAGGGGATATTCATTCAATTGCAGTGTGGTTAAAACCTGATATCGCTATTGTTACAAAAGTTGGTGCTGTGCCTGTCCATGTTGAGTTTTTTCCTTCTATTGAATCTGTTTTACTTGAAAAATTTGAGCTTCCAAAAGCACTAAAAAAAGATGGGAGTTTTATTTTCTCTTATGATGATCAAGCAGTACGTAGTCTAGCTAGTGTTATTGAAAGAAAGTCTATTTCTTTTGGAATGGATGTTAATGCAAATATTCATGCAAAAGACTATTCTATAAAGTATGAAAATATTGATGGTTTAAATATTCCTATCGGTATTAGTTTTATTGTTTCTGTATTTGGTTCTGAATACAAAGTTGAATTAAATGGTGTTTTGGGTAAACAACATATTAATCCTGTACTTGTTGCTGTGGCCGTGGCGAATATAAAAAATATGTCTATTCAACAAGCTATTGATAATTTTAAAAATCATATTCCTCCTAGAGGTAGAATGAATATTATAAAAGGTATTAATGATTGTATTTTAATTGATGATTCATACAATTCTTCCCCTGATGCTCTTCATGAAGCTATTAGTACTGTAAAAAAGATTGAAACTATTGGTAAAAGGATTTTGGTTATTGGTGATATGATGGAATTGGGTCAATATTCAAAGAGTGAACATGAAAAGATAAGAGGTGATCTTTTTGGTACTAACTTTGATGTAATCACTGTTGGTCAAAGGGCAAAAGTTATTGCTCGTACTACTAAAAATGATAAGGTATTTAATAATTCTACTGAAGCTGGTGAATATCTTAAAAATATTGTAAGCAAAGGTGATGTTGTTCTTATCAAGGGTTCTCAATCTATGCGCATGGAACGTATTACTAAGGCTCTTATGGCTCAACCTGATAAGGCTCATGATCTTCTTGTTAGACAAGATGAAGAGTGGCTTGCGAAGGAGTAGGAAATGTTTTAAAGTGTTTTGTAGGAACATAAAGTGTTTTATAGAAACATAAAGTATTTTTCCAGAGACACGGAAATTTTATGGTTAAAATTTCCTAATCCTCGACGACTATTCGTCTGCGGAGTCTCTTCCAAAATACTTTATGTTTCTAGTACAATTGGAACTGCGGACATTCCTCAACACAAAGTTTATTTACCATAAAATTCCAAAATACTTTATGTTCCTTGTACACTTTGGCCCTATCGTCTATCGGCTAGGACGGAGCCTTCTCAAGGCTCAAAGCAGGGTTCGATTCCCTGTAGGGTCACCCACAACAAGAAGTCTCGTTTCAAAGGGTATGAATCCCTTTTTAACCTTGAATTGCAAGGTATTTTCGGATAAATAAAGTTCTGAAAAAATTACGCGCATAATTTCTTCTTTTTCCTGCGAATTGGCATAAGACCAATATCCTGCACCATCTTTTATCAGTTCTGAAAGTTTGAGTATGTCCTTGATGACTTCATGCATTGCTTCGTCTGAAGCTTGTTCTTCTCCTTGTAGACCTTTGAGTTCTGCATTGAGTTTGTTCTCCTCGGCAAGGTAGCTCTCGGCCGAATAGGTCCCTGCCATAAGGAGATCAAGTTTGTTGGTATGCAGAAATTTGAGTTGCTCTCTAATTTTCTTCTTTTGACGTTCATTTACCTCTAGTCCTGCATGTCTCTTTTCTTCAAAGAGGGCTATATCTGTTCTGGTTCGAGCATCTATCTCAATCAATTCTTTTTCATTGAAATGTAGGCTTGTCAGGAGTTCACCTACTTTCTCCTCAATAAATTTGATATTAAAGTTTTTCTTTGGATTCTTGCAATCAGCTGGGCATCGTGCATTGAAATATTGGATGCCTTTCTTGGTGTAAGGAGTATATGTTCGGTGACAAAGCGTGCAGCGAAACAGTCCTCGATGATAAAGGTCTAATTTGTTGGTGTAGTGCAGACTGGTCTTTCTCTTGAAGAGTAAAGCTTGCACATCATCAAATAATTTAAAGGTAACAAGCGGTTGATGACTGATGCTTGGAATGAATTGGTGGTTATTACCGAGGACCAAGCCTTTGTAAAAAGGATTGGTAAGTATCTTATGGACCATATTTGCCGTTATCGGCCGAGATACTTGCTCAATCTCTACTTCCTCGTCTTCTTCAGCAAGCATTTCTTCCTCTGTTCTGCGGCGACGCATAGGGATAGTGGTCAGCCCTTCTTTCTTTGCATATCTTGCCAAATCTTCCAAGCTCCAATCTCCTGATGCATAGAGTTCAAATATTCTTTTGATGATGGGTGCTCGGACCGAATCGAAGGGCTTTTCTTCCATCTTGCCGAGATTCAAATAACCGATAGGGGCTCGGTAGGTGCAGATGCCACGCTCTCGGAGATTCCATGTGGTTGTTTTAACCTTCTCACTCGTTACTCGTGAGTGATGCTCGGCAAACATTCCATCTATGTCCATATGCAAGGCACCGGAGCTGGTTTTCTCGTATTTGGCAAAGACAAATCTTACGTCGATGCCTTTCTTCATGAGCTTGCGAATCACCGTGTCATCTCCTTTATTTCTGCTCACTCGGTCCCAACAGAGGACGACGATGCCTTTGAACAAGCCGAGACTCAAAAATTGGATGAGCCTCTGAAATTTTGGTCGATCAATACGGAACTGGACCATACCAGCTTCATTGATGCTGATTTCATTGTCCTCCTTAAAGCCTGAATGCTTTTCTGAAATAATTCCGTCTACACAAAAACTTTTGAGAGTGATAGGTGCAATTCGTAACTTTTCTTTTGAAGCAAATCTGCTGTTCTCAGCTTTCTGATATTTGATTGAGTTCTTCTGGTTGTCTGGCTCATCAGTGCTCTTGCGGTTATAAATGAGATAACAGTCGCGGTAGAGACCGCTCTGAATCATTTTCAATAATTGTTTTTCTGATTTATCCAGTTTCATATACATTAAAATGTGGCAGTTGGAAGTTTTTCAACTTTTCCATTGACCAAGGTGTAGCCTTCGGCATGCATCCGGGTGCGGATGCGGCGGTAGATATCGCCAAGCTCTGAAAGTGCGACAATTGTCTCCTCCGGCAATTGCCATTCTCTCGGGTCAAAAGAAGCTACTTCTTTTTGAGTATCTTTCTCTGGCTCTATAGTATCAGTTTTTGGGTTTATATCCATGGCCATGTCGGTAGATTATTTAAACCCGTTATACTCTCCGGATGCATTCATGACCTCGTGATAGGTATCGAGTTTTGCTCGAAGAGTAAGGAGCTTCCTGAACTTCTTCGTGTACTGACCACGCCAGGTCATGCGCTTGGTCTTTTTCTCCAATTCATCAAACTTGGTGGCAATCTTGACCGCCTTAAAGATCACGCCAAATTTATTGCTTCGGCTTTCGTTTCTTGACTTGTAGGTAAGCTCATAACAATGTCGGCAGGCAAAGTAATCACCGGCTTTGTATATGACCCCTACACGCCTTCCACAACGTTCACCACTCTTATAAACCGAGCACTGAAACCAAAACCTCGTACTGCCAAAGTTGCAATCGCTCTGAATGAGCGGAATGACGTACTTGATCTCCTTTCTCGCTTGAGGATCATCACCATCTATGGTGTAGGAAAGTGCCAAGCGTGGCATGTCAGGAGTAAGCCAAAGCTTGTAGCCAATGCTTCCACTGGACCCATTCTCACCCCAGGTTATTTCACCTTCCTTGATGAGGCGGTTCTTCATATCCTTGAGGAGCCACCATATTTGAATTTTCTTGAGATAATCTGCTTCAGTTTTGCTCATGGTAGAAAAATTACCGAAATCAATTGAGATTCAGTGTATTTACGGTGTATCAGAAATTCACTGAATTCACGTCTATACCCTCTGCAATGTTCACGTCGTTCACACATTCACCCGATAGGTCTGCCTCGGTAATGCCGTAGCGGTCTTTCCAGAAAACGAGTTTGTCCTTGTTTTTTGAGAGGGATAGGGTGTAGCCTCGACGAGTTTTGTATGTCTTGAGTTGCAGCCGGGCACGCAGAATCCAGCCGACCTTTCTGGTCTGCAAGGTATCGTCAGAGATGTCTATTTCTTTGTTTACTTCATCAGTTATTTCCTTAACAGTCAGGCTATCAAGTTTCTTTTCTCGTTCGAGTTTAAGGATGGCAAAAACAACATCCGATTCCCAAGAAAGTCCCCGATCCGCTATAAGTTCTTGATTATATTTCTGAACGAACTCCTTGAGAGACGTCTTCATTTCTTCCGAATCAATGATGGTAAGGAGCGGAATAATTATCTGGTGAAGTCGAGGGTGAATACCCTCGATGGGAGCATCATCAAATTCCAACTTCTTGTTAAAGTTCCTGAATCGCCACATGAGGAGCTTGTTACGGATGTTGCGACTCTCGTTGTAGAACTCATCGCTTAAGCGTCGTGGAATATCTGTACGCAAAGTGCCATGACCCATTTCTTCGACAAGGAATCTACTCTCCAGAGCTTTGTCGTTAAAAGTCTCCCGGGTAGCGATAACTTTCGGAGAAAACACATCGTATGCTTTGACCTCAAACACTCCTTTACCTTCGGACCGCAGCACTGATATACCTTGCTGATATCCGGTATTCAAAATCTTCACAATGTCATCGCTCATTTCTGATGACTTGAAATCCGCTTCATCGAGAACTAGCGTACCTTTGAGCTCATTGAGGATTCTAAAAATTGGTGATGGTGTTGTGGCTCCGCCAGTGAAGATCGGCCGGTAACAGATGGAGCCTATAACTTGCAGGAATCGTGTCTTGCCGCTTCCGAAATCTCCAATTGCTCGGAGATATGGGACCTCATGAAAGCGATCAAAGAGCCAGCTGAACATGGCATAGTATGCGGCTATACGCTCGAACATCGGAGTGATGTCGAGATATTTATGTATAAAGGTCTGAATCTCTTGAATGAGTTCGGTTTCAGTCCCATATTCTGTTGCCCCTGAGGGAAGAAGGACGACATTTTTACTTACAATATCGTTCTTGGCATCGAGTGGATATACGTCACCATCACTGGTAGATAAAACTTCAGAGAAGGCAACCTTGCCTTCTACGAATGTGGCAAATGCTGTTTTCTTTGCTACGGGATCATATACGGTTTCCGCAATCTTATCTCCCACAATGACTGACGCTTTTCTTATTTTCTTAGTTGTCGTGTTATTTTCATTCATATTCATTTGGATTTAAATTATTAACGTCGAAATGACCTCATCGCATAGATGCGCGATTTGAGGTTCTTCCGGGCATTAGCGAATTCGAGTGGATAGACCTGTATGGAGTTGGTCCAGAAACCGTCGACGACGGACTCAACGCCTTCTTCTTTCTTGAAAATGAAGGTGGCCTTGGTTTCGCTTATCTTTTCTATCGAGGCCAAGATATAGCCTTTGGATACCAGCGTGCTTGCAATTTCGATATCGCTGCATGAATAGTATTTCTTATAATCATTGTGCGGGATGTCTTCGAAGTCATCTGACGCAACGCTCGTTTTCGTTATCATATGTGTGGTTACATTAAGCTCTTAATTTTCATTGGCCACTCGGGGCAATGTGAGCTTATTGAACCTCTTTGAAAAATCTCTAGGAATTTCTGGCAATTTCTTGGTATATGAAAAAGAGCCAGGATTTACCTGACTTATTTTCCGGACCTGTTACCAAGATTTAGGGAATAAACAAGAACTAGCCAGCAGTATTGTTGAATGTGATACCAATGCCGCGTTTTACTGAAATGAGAGGCTTGCCGTTGTCTTCAGTTTCAGGGATTTTTGCATAGTGCATGAAGCCGTTGCTGCGGTCAGTGAGGTTGGTCAAAAGAAATTTTTGGAGCTTGTCTTTGGTGTACCGTTTTGCCTTGGAAACCCTACTCTGAACCTCTTGACCCAGCTTTGCATACTCAATTTCACCACCTAGAGGAATCAGAGCATATAATGCCGAGAAGACTTGGTAGTGATCGGATTTCTTTGAGAGTTGCAAATGTCTACCTTTATACAAAAAGTCATCACCGGATTTGGTTATGTACGATATCGAAGATTTCATCGGCTTTTGTTTGAGCTTTATTGGAGTGGTTACAGAGGAATTGAGCGTAAGAATCACTTCTTCTTTGCGAAGATCATTGATCGTCAGGTGTTTGTTTTGTTCAAGAGCAAAAATACTCTCATAAAAACGATAGTGATGGTCGCCAAGAATATACCAACCGCCCGCTTTGGCTATTTCATCCGGCGTAACAGTCATATTTTGTCCGTATCTCATTGAAAGTTTCTGAAGTGCGGCGAGAAAATCTCGACATTGCTTTTGAGGGTCGATATATCGCACTCCTTTTGGAGCAATAAATTTATTTTTACCGAAATCATTAAGATATATCGACAAATTGTGCTCTAATTTCTTCTTATCAATTGCAATTTTGAAAGAAAGGTATGAAAATAGTGGATTGTTCTGATAGTTGTTGGAGTAACTGTATCCAAGATCGGCTATGGTGAGTTCTTTTTCTTGCTTTATTTTCTCGTATCCGCCCGGACCGAATTCATCTGGCGTAAATAATTCCTTGAAAAGTAGTAATTTCTTATCGACATGTATTTCAGATATTTTGATTGCACCGGCCCGATCGAGATTGACTAATTCTATAAAAACGCAAGAGGGGTCAAAGGAAAAATATGCATCCTCCCAATGTGGAGGGTTGCTTGTGCTTAGGTCGATGAGTGATTTTGCCCTGGTAGCTATATTGATCCGATCAACACTTTTCTGCACTCGTTCACGGATAAGATCACGTTGTTCTTTTGGCTCAAAAAATCGGAAATTGGCCATCGTGAGCTTACCGTCGAATTCGCCGTTAGTGTTCAGGATGAATTTCTTCCATAGATAAATTTTCCATTCAGGTAAATAGTCCATATAAGTCTCATATTCATTGCAACGTTCACGTTTGGCTTATTTGTTAGGCCGTTTCGTGAACATCGTGAACGTTGTGATGGTCATAATATCATGGAAATTAAGGAAATATAGTGATGCGAGGGGTGGGGTAAGAGCCGTAAAGTCCGTAATTCTTGAATTTTGGCGACACGGCGTTGAACTGGTCTGAAGTCGTAAGAAGGGCTTACTTGGAGCAGAAAAGCGTACACAGGGGCGAACAGGTGGCAAGAAGGGGTAAGTTTGTTGCTGGGTCGCTTCTCTTATTTGAAATCACCACCACTTTCATTCTCAAATTCCTTTCTGTATTGCTTCCAGCCAACAAAGTTTCCTACACGCTCATTTTCACTAAGCGCTTGGGCCACATGCTCGAAAGGACTCCAGTGTCCCGATGATGCCAATCGTTCGCAAAGTTTTACATCACTTTCAACATCAGATGGTTTTCCATCAAATAGGAAATAGCTAACTCGGGCAGAACGTGCCGCACTTATCTTTTTCTTGAGTTCCGCATCAAGTTTATTTTCTTCGCCCTTTACGAAAGGCAAATGCCATTCACCCACCTTAAGCTTATCTGGCTTGGTCGATTCGAATATATTTATGATCTGTTTTGCTACTACCTGAATCTCTGGTTGTGCCGCAGGGTTGTCACGAAGTTTAAGAAAATTACCCCATTCGGTAGCAGTAAGAACGATCTCTGTCATGATCCAAGGCTCGATCAATCGATTCAGGATTTCTTTATGTAGACCAGCTTTCTCACCAATGTAATGGAAGAAACAAGCCACATATCGGGACCAAAGCCACACACGTTTTATAACAAAAAGTCGGAATCCTGTGATGGCCTCACCTGATGCCATGCCAGCTTTATTTTCCCCGAAATAAACTGGGATGAAAGGTGTCAGGAGTACACGTGCACGCATTTTCTTTGCAGGTACTGCACGGCTTGATGCTGCATTTCTTGAGAGTGATCGGTGACTATTGATGTGTGGTTGTATGAATTTTGGTACTTTCAAAACAAACGTTGCGATCTTTTTTCCAGTCGCTTCACATTCAGAGAGTGCTATCAGTTTTGTAGTTATTTCATTCATAACTTTTCAATGACATCAGTGACCATTTCTGGTACATCTACGAAGCCCGAGTCTTTGATGTTTGAAGTAGATGCATACAGGGCTGATCCATAAAGTAAGGCTATCGTTTTTTCTATTTCGATTGGCGTAGATTCATAGCGTTTACCCTTGAATGTGATTGGAAATCCGTTATTGATAAGAGTGATATTATTCCAACGAATATCGCCATGCACATTGTCGCTTGGTTGTGTGGCTCCATTTCTTAAAAAAGTTGCTGGAAATTCTCTGTCGGATGAGGACATGCTTATAAGATAGATGCCGCTTGTAATTTTCTTATCGAGTTTGGCGATTTGTTCTGGCGTTAGAATATTTTTTCCCGTAACTCCGACGACAGTATTTATGCGATTTTTTACAATAAAATCGACAAGCTCTTTCTCTGAATGAAAAGCTGTATCATGTCCGGTTACAAAATATCCGGCTTCTTGAAGAATAAGCATGGTATTGTTGCCCATTGGTCCGAGTCCAACTACTAAAATGCGCGGTTCAGTTACATTGTATTTGCGTATTACGTCTTCGATGCGATCGCAGCCGAGGCGTGCAATAAGTGGGCTTTCTTTATCCAATTTTATTTTAGAACGAGCAACATTGATGATTGGGAAAGATATCGACTTATTCTCAAGTTTGCGAAAACCAGATGATGTCTGTTCAATACCGACAATTTTTACTGAAATTGGCAGTTTATCTTTACGCTCGTTGAAGATATTTAACAATTCAGCTCCGTCATCAATAATAATTACTGTGCTGGTGTCACTCAGTTTTCCTATAAGCTTTGAAAACAAATCTTCACAATTTTCTCTGTGCTGGTCATCAAAGGAGATATTGGGATCGAATGCTGGTTGCTCTGCGTCGAACCCAGAATCTTGTAATTCTTTTAGTACTTCGGTATTGGTGGAATAGATTTTGCCAATAGTATGAATGTTTTCCTTAGGTATGCCGAAGTCGGAAAGGAGGGCGAACATTTTCTCTTGTGGCTCCATGAGGTGTTGACATGCGCAAATATGCACATCTTTCAGTGACTCGTTTTGTTTTGGGAAAGCATCGGTAATGGCTTTCAAAAGTGGATAATTGTAGGAGTCTTTCATTTTTTAATGATATCACGGGGACGGATCAAATCCTTAATTTAAGCCCTTAGATAATAACATAAGTAGTTGACTTTGTAAAGTTTTTGTGCTAGTTTAACCTCAGTAATTTCCGAACGAAAAAACACTCAAAAAACGAAAGGACTTTGTCATGAAAAAACAATACTGGCTGATTCCGCTTCTCCTGGTGGCATTCATCAGGGCGGAAATGGTCGTAACTCCCGCATGGGACAGTTACGGCAAACCGGAAATGATCACCTACAACGCCTCACGGCGTGTGTATGTTGATCGGACCAACCGGATGGAAAACTGGGCGATCGCATACCGCAACACCAGCGCAGAAACACAGAAAATCTACGAGGACTTGAAAAAGCCTTTGGAGATTCCGGCCAAGCGCAAGCTCGTTTTGAAGCTCCGGACAGATTTGTTCTGTGAACAAAGGAACTACACATGCGCAGGCATGATGTTCCTCTCGAAGCATTCTCAAAGACGGCGACTCGTTCTGATCAACGTCGAACGGAAAGCTGACTACGAGGCACAGTATCGGGTCTGGCCGCATCTTGGCATTCTCTCTGTCGGCACTGCTGCACATGAAGAAGGCTGGGAAGTTGTGCTCTGGGACGAACTTGTCCAAGGACATGCTCCTCTTGATAAGTTAATTCAGGAGGATGACATTGTCGGATTAAGTCTCATTGTCTCGGGCATTGAACGCGGCATCGATCTTGCTCATGAAGCCAAGGAACGTGGGGCTCGGTATGTCATCGCTGGAAACGATTCAGCAATCTTCCGAGCAAACCAACTCCTTCGGCTTCCCGACAAACCGATTGACGCGGTCTTCACTTCGAACAGCCTGAATGCGGTCCGTCGCTTCTTCCGAGAAATCAACAACACGGGCATTGAAGGTATCCGCATTGCCGACGTACAAACTACGCCGGATGTGCAGAATAAGTCCAATGAACGGAGTCAGTTACTCGTTGAGATGGGCGATCGCAAACAGCTCAAGGATAGAGGAAGGTTCGAATCGGATGATGTCTTCATTGTCCCGAAGCTCGATCTTTTCCCTGAATCCTACTGGCAGGAGGTCTGGACTAACTATCGGTCGCAGTTCGGGAAGAAACACTCGAACCCAACGACTGTAAAAAATGGTCTGGCGCTTCTCGCTCAGGGCTGCACCAGGACTCGAGGAATTGATGTGTGCAGGTATTGCAGCATCTACGGCGTTGGAGACCTTCGTTTCCCATACCGCAAATACGTTGTGGACCTTGCTGAGACCCTGAAAAGTTTCGGCATCGATATGGTCTTCAATGCAACCGACTCGGCCTTCGAAATGCGTCCTGTAGTTCAATCCTTGATCGAGGAGAATATCCGCTTCAACGGCTTGGAAATATATGTACGAGCTCAAGGCATCGCTCGAGCTCCGCAGTTGCTCGAAGAATGGATGTCGGTCGTCAAAGACCGCTTCATTGTCAATTGCGGTATGGACTCCGGTGACGATACTTCGCTCAAGCAAGGCATTGTGAAGTCATCGGTTCGTGGAGGTTCGCGTTTCGGTGAGAATCGAGAAGCAGTCCTTAACCTCAAGAAAAGTGGGGCACATCTTCACTACTCGCTCATCTTCGGTTCGCCTGGAGAGACGAGGGATACATGCGAAAGAAGTATGGAGTTTCTTGAGTGGACGATCGATACCTTGGGGAATCAGTTGGATATCTGCGAAACAGATTACTTCTGGCTGAACTTCGGTTCACCGGCCGCGCAAGTCTTCCACGACTATTCCTACGCACAAGAGCTTGCTGCCATGGCTCAGAAGTCAATCTCAAGGGAGGAATGGGAAATCAACTTTGCAAGTGTCGCCGATGCACTATCTGTGCCTGACGATACGGAAAAAGCATGGTACCGATTCTTCACGAGGATTGATTACGATACTGCAACGGAATACAACGAACGAGCCAGGTTGCGAATGGAGAAGGTCACCGGTAGCATTCGTGGCCGAGCGTTCCTTCCGCCGGTAAGTTGAAGTTCTTTGATCACAAGGCCCTCTGGTTCACTCCGGAGGGTCTTTTTTCGTGATAAAATGTAAAAACATGAAAGAAAAAGCCATTGAAATACTGACACAAGTCCAAAAAGATAACCCGTTCATTAAGTCTATTTACCTCTGGGGATCGATTACGACAGACGAATATACTGAAGGAAAAAGTGATATAGATGCTATAGCTTTTGTTGAGGAAAACACAGATTCTTCTGCAAGAGACAGGATCAATGAAGTTCTTAGTAAAGAAATTTCTAGTCTCAAGATTAATTTTCTTTATGAATCAGAGCTGAATGATGGTCCATCAAAAGGCGGTCTTACGAAAGTCATACATCCTGCAGTAATTCTTTATGATTTTCCTGCATGGATTTATATAGATGGTGCTCAGTATAGAAAAGAAGATTTTAGTTCAGGTAGAACCTCATTAGATGAAGTTATAGGTATTTTAACAAACACGATTAAGGACAGGTTCCTACCTATTCCAAACGAGCAGGATTGTGTTTATTTTGTAAAAGCAGTAGCAAAACTTTTATATTTCAAAAATCAGAGAAGCTTACCATTCAAAGCATTTCGGTATGCTGACTTGATCGTTGATTCTAATGTGGAGGACAAAGATATTGCAGTTATTATTAGTGAGCTAAAGAAATCAAGTTGGAATCGACAGTTAATAGCTGAAAAAGCACCAGAAATTATTTCTTTTGTTAACCGTCTATAGATTTTGAATTTGGTAACTTATGGAGTATACTAGGGGTGTTAAAGAGATAGAGGTGGTCCCTTTCTGTAACCTATGAATATGAAAGACAAATTTTTCAAATTTTACGCCAATCTTCCTATGAATCTTCGTAAGGAGATTGTTTTAGATTTGGGTGCAGACCAAGGTGGTCCTATCACTTGGGAAGTGGCCTATAGAGAAATAGATGCTGATACAGATTTGGGTAAAAAGATACTTGAAAAATTAATCGAGCTTAAATTCATTCCTACTGAATAAATTATGAATCAAAATGTAACAAACAATCCAGTAGAATTAAACCAGGATATCATCAACTTGGTTATTGCTCGTTTGAAGACTATTCCCTCAAACGCAACCCTTTCTGTTGGTAGTGATAAAGAACCGATGTCAGCAGAAGTTCTTATTGAGGAAGTAAAGAAACAAACTGAAATTGGTAAGAAGCTTATTGAATCACAACTCTTTTTCTTGCGCTCTCTGCAGGATTTACCTGTAGCCTAATATGATTTATGTCACTTCTTATCACTCGCCCAAAATATGAATTGGTCACTCACTATTTCTACCATTGGAGTGAGGAAATTGTAAAAGAAGCTAAGAAAAGGATATCGAGCGTTATTGATCTTCAAAAAGAGAAGGCTTCTCGAAAACTTGTCGATAGTTATCTTGAGAAACAAAAGCCGGAGATAGCTATTTTCAATGGTCATGGCAATGATGTATGTATCACAGGACACAATCAAGAGGTCCTTATTGAGTCTGGTAAAAACTCTCACTTACTTAAGGACAAAGTTGTATATATGCGCTCATGTGACTCTGGCAAGACGCTCGGACCACAGGCTATAAAAGAGGGCTGTAAGGCATTTATCGGTTATCGAGAACCTTTTAATATTTGGACAGACAGAACGTCAGTCAATGAGCCTTTGAAAGATACATACGCTAAACCTTTCTTTGAAACTTCAAACGAAGTGCCACTTTCTCTAATCAAGGGCAAGACTGCCCGGGAAGCTCATAATGAAAGCATGACTGCATACCGTAAAGTTATCTCTCATCTGCTTACAAGCAATGCTGAAAACTCATTCGTAGTATCTGACCTTATTTGGAATATGCATAACCAGGTGTGTTTGGAGAAAAATTAGTGATGCATACATTTCTTAAAAAAGATTCATTGGATAGTTGGAATACATTGCCGCCGGTGCCAACTGAAAAAATTATAAATGTAAATTGTCACAAATTTGTCTTATGCGAGTTAGGAAAAATTACTTGGGACAATATGGTCTCTGAGAGTAGGGACGAAGATTTCACTTTTGGTGAGAAAATTCGAGGTATATCAGATCTTTCTTATAGGCATATAACCACTCTCGAATCATTACTGTCACTTGCTGGTGAGGTGTGTAACGTCGGCAAGATTTACATTGGTCAAATCCGAGACTCGCAAACGGGAGAGATGGCACATTCATTTATTGTTGATGTGCAGCAGAATAATCATTATGTGTGCTTTGATAAGCCGGGGTTTAAATATCCCTTTCAAGTCAGCAATCTTGAGGAAATCTGGGGCTTCGTCAATAAAGATGGTGAGAGGTCAAATCAAAATCAAGAATGGAGATTTATACCAATCGAGGAAGTGAGGTGAATATTGCGAACATTGTGCACTTTATCGGGTAAGCACGGCACTTAGGGATTGCAGAGCAAATTTAGTATAATCCTTAACACCCGCCAGTTCTGAAAGCCAAGTTGAGGGGTCATGCAATAAAAACAAAGGGCATCTATGATGCCTTTTGTTTTTGTTGCATATGATTCTACTGGAGATGAGAAGGCCGGACTGAGCGAAGGCGAAGGAGGCGGGGTCGACAGCCGAGCTAGCAGGCGAGGACTAGTGACCGATTCCCTGCAGGGTCACGATTGACTTTTATAAAAAGTATGCTATTATTTTAATGCTAGTTCTTTGATTATTTGTCATAGCTGAAAGTGACTTAATTTGTAGGTAATTTTCGGCTATGACAAAACCGTGATTGCGGCAATGTCATCTTGTACAAAAAATGGTATTCCTTTCAAGGATACGCCAACAAAGTGAAAGACTAAACCAATGAATGGTACAGCTGATAAGGTGGAAATTGAAGAAGTTGATCTGTGTGATGATGGAAGGAGCTTGCCAGGGACAGAGTTGTCCTTAGCACACTCACTTTTCTGTGCACTGCGAGACGAAGGTTTTGATGAAAGTGACATTGGTAAGCTTGTAAAAGCAAAGCCTGAGTTGCTCGGGTATATCCTCGGATTTCTACGAGGAGAAGTTCAACTTCACGATATTCCTTGCGAACTTGTAAACCTGGACAAACATCCTGGTATTAAGCGTGACAAGAAAAAGAAAATCAACTTGTTCAGGGATCTCAGATTGGGTACATGGCTCACGGATTGGTCTGACGGGATAAAAATCGCTGGCAAGTATGTTGACATTGTTCGCCCGAGGGGATTAGGTCTGCAGAGCCGTGGCTTTTTTACCCGAAGTACACTCAATCCTGAAAAAAACAGGGATGAGTATTGTATCGACCTAAATGCGCAGGCGGCAAAGTGGTTCTATGAGAATCACAAAGACGCAACCCGTAACTTCTTTGAGTGTGTAGGTCGTATAGCGAAATCCGACGAATGGAATGATGATAAAATCTTCTTTTTGGGAACACTTTGGTCAGTGGATGGAGTAGCTCATGCCATGGCTTTGGTATCGGATAGTGAAGGTTATATTTACTGTCGACTCGAGCCACTTCCAAGTGGTGATTGGCCAGAGAACTGCTATATTGCTGTTCTGGTTGATAACCTAGAAGTGCTTAAGAGTTACAAGTAGCGCTTCATAAGTTGAAGAACTTATTAAAATCTTCAAGCCACACCCCGATAGGTGTGGCTTTTATCATATTTAATTTTGCTATAAACAAAGACAATAATTTTTATTTATGCTAAATTAATTTAATACATAAACTAACATGCCCCAAAAACCCATTATAGCCATTGATATTGATGATGTTCTTGCAGAAAATGCTCGTGGTTTTGTGGAATGGAGTAATAAAAGGTTTGATACTAGTTTAACTCCTGATGATTATAATGAACATTGGTCTGAAATGTGGAAGATTGACAATGAAGAATTAGAAAAAAGAGCACATGAATTTCGTAACTCAGATCATGTTAGTGCATACAGTGCAATTCCGGGAGCTAAACAAGCTTTAGAAATACTTAAGACTAAATTCACACTTATTCTTATCACAAGTCGTGTGGCTACAATGAAAAATTTAACAAAAGAATGGATTGAAAAAAATTATCCAAATATCTTTAGTGACTATATCTTTTGTGGTTTTTATGATGGTCCTGTGTCCAGTGGTTTAAAATTAACAAAAGCAGAATTTGCAAAAGATATAAAAGCTGATTATTTAATAGATGATCAAGTTAAGCATGTGGAAGCATGTTCAAATCTAGGAATTAAATCATTATTATTTGGTAATTATTCTTGGAATAAGGATGTAAAGCTAAATAATAATATAACTAGGGTAAGTGATTGGGGAGAGGTGTTGAGATATTTTAATTTATAAAACAAAACTCGCGTAGAAGCCGAAGCATTCTACGCGAGGGTTGGTCAAAGGAGTCTGCCGATTTTAGCTTCAATTGACCTAACCACATCAGGGTGTGGGTAATTCTCAGTGATAGCAGTAGCAATGACTGCTGCAATACCGCCAGTTGCCCAGTACTTCCAAAAACTAATTTTGTACTGGCCACTTACTGGATCAAATTCAACCCAGTTTTTTGAATTCTTACTTTTGAACTTAGGTTCTGTCATTGTTCCTTTGACAGTGAGTCCGAATTCCTTCGCAACCTTCCCCAGCTGTTCCTTGCTGAGGACCGACTTTTGAGTTGTTTTCATCGTTCTTTTTTTACCGCCACATACTATATAACATATTTCAGGATATAAGTCAATGTTAGATTTTACCTTATTTATTAATCATTTTATAACAATAATATTTAATATATAATGTATACAATACTTTTTTAAATAAAATGAATAAGAAATATTTTTTAATTCCCATATTTTTAATCATTGGTTTTATTGCAATATATTTCTTTACAAATAAGCCTATTATTAAAAACTATCCTCCAAAGAGTCAGACTATTATTGCATTCGGAGATAGCCTTATTAGAGGAACTGGTAGTACATTAGGTAATGACTTTATTTCTCTTTTATCAAAAAAATTAAATAAAAATATAATAAATGAAGGTATACCTGGTGAAACTACTAGTGATGCTTTAAATAGAGTTGATGAAATTATAAATAAAGACCCAGGAATTGTTATTTTATTATTTGGTGGCAATGACTATTTAAGAAATAGACCTCAAACAGAGACTTTTAGTAATTTAAGACTTCTGATTAAAAAATTACAGGATAATGGTAGTATGGTCATTCTTTTAGGGATTAGAGGGGGACTTTTGGTGGATAAATTTAGCTCTGATTTTGAAAAATTGGCAGATGAAACTGGTGTTATTTTTATACCAAATGTTCTTGAGGGTCTCATAGGTAAACCAAAGTATATGTCTAGTGATAATATTCACCCAAACAATGAAGGATATGCAAGGATTGCTGATAAGGTCTATAATAAAATTAATAAATACATTAAATAAATGAAAAAAATATTTTTTATATTAATTACGATTGTGGTACTTATTTCAGGTGTTTTTTACTATAATAAATTAAATACAGGTTATAAAGTCGTAAATAATAAACTTCATCATTTTTCTTTTAAATACCCAAGTTCATGGAAAATAATTGGAAGTGGTAAAACAATTGAACAATCTAGTTTTGTAAGTGTTATAGGTAATAATATTTCTTTTACAATAACTCAATATGATAATACTAAAGGCTATACACCTAAACAGTGGTATGAAAGAGATACAATAGAAAAATTAGGACCTAATAATTATCCATATCCGGAAAAACTTGTTGCAAGTACTCAGAATACTATTTTAAATGGATACAATGCATATAAGGTAGTTACAAATGATGCAGGTGCTAGTTATGACTATTTTTTATCAAAAGGAAATGAAATATACGTAATTAATATAGAAAGAAACGATACGATTGATTATTCAAAAAATCAAAGATATATAGATGATATTTTAAACAGTCTGTCTTGGAATTAATTATTTAAAATGAATAAATTGACATAAAATAAAAAAGTATTATCCTTTTTGTAGAAGTACAAAAAATCAAAACAACTAAAAGGAGGAAATATGGAAAAAGATGAAAGGGAGGATTTTCTATTAAAGAGCTATCTAAATGATGTCCGTGATTACAATCTCATTTCCAGAGATAGAGAGGTTCAACTCGCTCAAGAAATAGCAAAAAGAAATAACGAAGCAAGAAATGAACTTGCTCTAGCAAATGTACGTTTAGTGATAAAAATCGCTATGGACTTTGACGGCTATGGTCTTTCTATTCATGACTTAATCCAAGAGGGTAACACTGGTCTCATGAAGGCTGTTGATAGATTTGACCCAACTAAGGGTGCAAAGTTTTCTACTTATGCAGCTTGGTGGATCAAACAGGCAATTAAAAGAGCTTTAAGTAACTCAGGATTTACCGTAAGGATTCCAGTTCATCTCGTGCAGTCAATTTCTAATTTGAATAGATTCAGAGAAAAATTTGAGAAGGAAAATAGAAGGTTACCAAATGATGATGAAATTAAACAAGAACTAGGTCTTGTTGCTGATACAGTTGACGCAGCAAAGACCGTGCGAAATGGTAGAATATCACTTGATTCAAAATTTGGTGAAAGTGAGATAAGTCTTTCTGATATTCTCGAGGATGAAACATCTATCAATCCATCTTCTGCTAATGAGCTAGATGATCAACTTTCTAATTTAGCTGATCTAGTTAATAGATTAAGTAACAGAGAAAAAAACATAATCGAGTGTCGTTTTGGTCTTAATGGCAAAGAACAGATGATACTTGATGATATCGGTAAAATTTATGGAATAACCCGAGAGAGAGTTAGACAAATTGAGGCAAAAGCACTTAAGAAGTTGCGGAATTGGCTTGATAAAAAGAATTCCGAAGTAGATCTTGATTTGCCACCAGCAGTCTACAATGTTGGATAAAACATACACAAACAGCCTGACTACGTCAGGCTTGTTTTTATATATAAAATAAGACTAAAAAGAGCGATTTTATCCACAGTTTTAGCTTGCTTTACTTTTTATCTTATGTATGGTATACTCTCTATCAGACGTTTGCAGTACATTGCAAACAAAAAATATTGCTTCGTCCCTAAGACGAAGCGCAACCAAAGGATAAAGAATGAAAAAGTTCACGGCGATTGTCGTGACATTGTTCACGGCAATCCTTTCCCTTGCGCTCGTCGCAAGGGGACAAGCACCTGCGGGTGCTGCGGGTGCCATTGTGGTGCCACCGGTGTTCCCGGAGTTCCTGCCAATCGGAGACGAGTGGCAGATGAAGGACTGGGCGGTGACTAACCGTCAGTTCCGGATGAACGGAAACCCTTACAATGTGTCGACAATCTGGAGTATTGAGTATACTGAGGGTAATGGCTCTACTAGTACAATGGGAGCATCATCTTCAGGATACAAGTTTCTAGACTGGGATGACTTCATGCATACAGCTCAGAAGATCGGTCTCGATCTTCTGAGGCGCGTAAAGGCTACAAATACTTTTGATAATACCAAAACCATGAAGTTCTCAGTGATTCATGGTTATGACAACATTGTCGCTCGAAAGGGTGTCAATGCTGTATATATCCGTAAGGATATTGGTCTTGTTGAAGGTGTTGGTCCAGAATCATTTTTGGATGAAACGGGATTGATACTCCTTCAAGGAGTGGTTCGTGTTGATGGTCTTGAGAAGTTCGAAGTGACCACTAATGGTGGGTACTCTTGGACTGAGAGACCTGTACAAGACTACTTCGTCCTTAAATTTAGTGATCTTGAATCCGGGAATCCTATCCGGTACAGGGTTACTGCTAAAGGACAGTCTCAGGTTTACACCCAGACCGGAGATAAACTGTCTCAACCTACAGTCAGAGTTTTGAACGATAAAGTGATCGTTCTATACAAGACTCCTGGTTCCAAGACTAGGATCGAGTATAAAAACTCTTTTGATGGTGAATGGGTCATTATGAAGGAGTTTCCCTCAACTGACTTGAGCCAGTACAAAGAGATACTGAACTATCCACCAGAAATCGGTTCCGGTGGAGTCAGTATAAGGCTCTTCCGAGCCTCGTCGGAATAAACGAGGTCAAGCAAAAAGGGCGTTACTTGCGTAACGCCCTTTCTTCTATCATTTTATAAACTAATTAAATTTCACCTGCATTTGATATTCTGAGTAAGGCTGTATTACTAAATTCATCTGGAATCATTGGGTCTGCGCTAACACATTTCAAATAGAATGAGTATGTACCTGTTTCAGCTATCTTAGCTTCAAGTCCTAGTGCACTACCGTTTTTGCTATTATTAAACCAATTCCATACAGCAGAACCATCGCTTCCATCTGGTTTAATTGTAACTGATGTACAACTATATCCACTCAAGTTATTACTCTTCCACGCTAGATTGAATGTTCCTGTTGGACCTACTTTGTAAGGTACTACTGCTTTTGGATCTCCGACTACAGGTGTTGTAATTGGCTTATCTATTACTCCAGAGCCACCAATAAATAATTTAATATTTGGATTAGATGTCACTATTGGAGGTGCAGGAGGTGGAGGATTCTGTCCATTGTTACCTCCTCCGCCGCCACCATTAATTGGATCTGGTGGAGGTGGTGGAGGAGCAGGTGATGTTACTGTTAATGTTACAGAGTTACTATTTATTGTTGGCGAGTTAGCTTTTGTACATGTGATAGAAAATATATATGAACCATCAACTATAGATGAAAGGTTTGTTGGTAAAGAAGTGTTTGTACCAGTTATTGAACCTCCCCAAGCCCATATGCTATTTCCACTACTACCATCAGGTTTAACATTATTAAATGAACAACTATATCCAATAGGTGGGTTAGCCATTGTCCACTGCAAACCAAATGTATCACCTCTAACAACACTTGTAGAAGGACCATAACTTACATCAACTGATTTTTTTATACCAAGACTTAGATTTGAAACGGGACAACCAATTGTAGTTACTTTAGGCGTTATGACACTTGCAACTGGTGATGAAGCTAATGTCTTACCTGAAACTACAGCACTAATAACATAGTTATACTTTGTGCCAGTATTAAATACGGGATATTTTTCTGTATTCATTGTTGCAGAGCCAGATAGGGTATATGTTGCATCAATTTTGTTAATTACTGTATTTAATCTAGTTATTGTATATGAACTAGCATTTGGTATCGGACTCCATGTTTGACTTACCCATAATTCAAGCGGTGTACATTTATCAGAAGAAGGTGTTACTGTAAATTGATAGTTCGGAGGAATAATAGGAGCGGGTTGAATTATAATCTTTACTGTATTGCTTGATACTATATTTCCATTTGAACAAGATATATTGAGTGTATATGTTCCAATTTCAAGACCTGTAGTTTCCAAACTATTTGCTTGACCATTTATTTCGGTTCCATATGACCAGATTGAATTGTTTATATTACCAGTAGGCATTGTTGTCTTTTGGTCACATACGGTATAGTCGGGAGTCAAGTTGCTTGCCCATAGTAAATCAAATTTTTCACCAGAAACAACAGTCGCTGAATTATTCATACTTGATACCGAAGTTTGATAGGTATAGTTTGAAAAGTTAATATTTGAATCTGTGCTCTTTTTTATAAACAACTTGATTGATTTTGCTACTCCGACTGGACAACCCTCAAGTGGAGCGATTACTGATATTTGTGGAGAAGCTTGTTTTTCTATTCCACCAACAATAGCTGTAACTTTATAGTAATATTTTTTTCCGGTTTCAAATGTAAAGGTAGGATATACCTCAGTATTTTCTGTTCCTGTAACACTAAATATTACCGTTTCTGGTGTACTATCCTTAATTCTGTATAGTTTGTATGAGGTAGCTCCTGGTACTGGACTCCACTTTTGTTTTATCCAAATATCATTTGCTGAACATTGGTTTGAAGAAGTTGTAACTGTAAAATTATATACAGGAGGAAGTTCATTTATTGTTATTCTTGAAACATTACTTGTAACTGTATTTCCAGCGGTATTTGTACAAGACAGCATTAGCTTATATGTACCGTATGGTTTATTTTGACTTGAAAGACCTGTAACTATTGAATTAAGTCCCGTACCATAAACCCAAAGACTATTATTTGTATTATTATTAACATCCTGTGTTGCTTGTCTACATGTATAGTCAGGAGTCAAGTTGCTTACCCATCTTATGTCAAAAGTTTTTCCGGCAAATAGACTTACATCGGTATTGGATGCAGAAGTAGTTGTTGTTAATGAATAATTAGACAAGTCTTTTGTCATATCAGTTGATTCTTTTGCAAATAGTTTTATTGATGGTGAAGCAACACTTTGTGGGCAATTTGCTCCAGTTAAGACTGTTGGTGAGAATGCAAAAACAGAAGGGGATAGTGCCTGCTCTGCTCCAGAAATTACAGCTGAAACTTTATATTCATAAAGTTCACTAAATGAAAGTATTTTATCTTCAAATGTAATCTTTCCTGCAACCATATAGTATGGAGTGGTTGTGCTATATACTTTTTCAGGTTCGTTCGTGTGCATTCTATAAAGTCTATATGAACTTGCTCCTGGAATTGGACTCCAACTTGCAGTAATTTTTAAATCACTCAAATTACAACTATCTGCACTTCTGATTGCTGTAAGGTTATATGGTAATGGCGTAGATTGAACGCTTATATTATATGTTGTTGAGTGTGATATTGTTTGTCCACCAGTAGTTACAGTTGTGTTTATTGGAACAGAATTACAAGTAAAACCAGTTCCTATATTGTACGGATCACCGTTTATTGTATATCCGCCAGCACCACAACCATAAGGACCTGTCGCTACAGCTATTCTCTGATTTGCTATCATATCCTTACCTTGATCACCTAATATTTTAGTACCAGTAGATGTTAAACAATCTCCATCATCGTATTGAATACATTTAACTGAAAATTGTCCACCGTTATTGTAGTCGCTACTTGGAGAAAAACCTGAATCCTTACTACAACCAAAATAGAAACCGTTATACATTGTAGGAGAGTTATCATGTGTCCAGTCTACCTTACAATAATAAACATATGGTGTGGTATTTGTTGTTGTAACTACTGTTGTACCTTGTTTTGTATATGTACCTGTAACTTTAACTGTATATGTACCTGGGACTGTACTACCCAATGACTGCACTCTTAGAGTAGAATTTGAACTAGGTGTTAATACTCTTTGTCCGAAAGCAGTACTACCTACAATAAGACCAGTACTTAAGTCCTTTACTTCAGCACCTGAAGAATCTTTTATTGAATCTACATTTAATGTTACTTCACCAGTAGCACCAGCATTTAAATTTGTTAGGCTTATTATACTATCAGCAGGGTCACCAATTATGATAGTTTTATTTCCATCATTTGATATTCCGAAATCAAAACTAGGTGTTGAAGCTGTATTTGATACAGTAAAGTTAATTGAATCAACACCAATATAGTTATCACCGGTATTATTTGGAAAAAATAGATTGTAATTTGTCCAGGGGTATCTGGTTCCTAATCCATCATATAGTACTGGTTGTTCAGCAATTTGTTTTAACCTGGGTATTGTTGTTCCATCTATATAACCAGGAGTAATATCACTTGCTGCATTGAAGAAAACATGTAGTGTATAGTTTCCTGGCTGAAGGTTTGATAATAAAGTAGAATTGTTTAAATCTGTTTTAATTACATTACTATTTATAATCATTCCATTTGGTACTGGGTCATCTGCCCAAAAATCTGTTTTAGCAGGTATTTGAGGATTATAATTAAAACTAGAATTATTTGTTACTCTATATCCTGCAAGTATAGTTCTTGATCCATATGTTTTTGGGAAAGTAAGAGAAAGTTGCAAAGAATCACCAGTATTAAAGCTTGTTTTGTTTATGCTTACATTTGCTGTACCGATATTTGCACCAATAGTTGAATTTGAGAGATTTACAGTGTTAGCTTTAGCTGTATTTGTAAATATAAAACCAAGAGATAGTACAAATAGTGAAATTGTTAATTTATAGGAATTTATTTTCATTTTTTTCATATTATCTGTTGTATCTATTAAGGGCTTCTAATATCGTCGCTTTCTCTTCTGTAGTTAATTGCATTTCATTTCCACTGCTAAACTGAGCTAGTATAGTTCTTTTTTCATATGGTGTTAGAGGTTCTTCATTTATTCTTGCTATTCTTGCAAATAGCTCTGCTTTTTTATCTGAAATTGAGACTTTCTTATTAATATCGAGACTACCTTGCGGGTTTATATCAATTCTTCTTTGGAGTTTTAATTTATCTCCAACGACATTTCCAATATATTGCCATAAGAATGACATTCCAATTATGATAAGCAGCACAATTATGAGCCACATTGCTTTCTTGTGACTGTCATCTTTCGGTTTTTTTAAAAATTCCATATGATTTTGGGTTTAGAACTATTAATATGAATTCTATTATACCATTATATTGATTTGTATATTCTGCTTGCTGTGGAAATGTAAATATGATAATTTGGGTCTATGCAAAATATACATATATTGATAAATATTATCGGACAGGTATTATTCGGAGGTTATTTCTTTTGGAATGGTATAAAGCACTTTAAAGACCATAAGTCATACACAATGTATGCTCAAGCAATGGGTGTTCCTTTTGCTAGTATTATGGTTTATTTTAGCGGTTTATTTATATTTTTAGGTGGACTTGGAGTAATATTTAATATTCAAAAGACAATATCTCTTATACTCATACTAGTTTTCTTAGTGCCAGTTACATATAAAATGCATCAATTCTGGAAAAAGGAGAATTCAGCTGAAAAGAATAGTGAAATGATAACTTTCCTAAAGAACGTAGCACTTATAGGAGCCGTGTTACTACTAATGTAGTTTCAATTAGGCAGTCTATTGTGCTAAAATAGCCTTTAAGGCTAAATATGAATGAAAATTCTAATAACAATTCTTTAAGCAAGTATTCAAGTCCATACAACCCTCAAAATACTGAAAAGAGGATATACGAAATTTGGGAAAATAGTGGCTTTTTTAATCCTGACAATATTGTAAAAAGTGAGGGTAAACTTGCTATAAATAAAGATAGTAAACCTTTTACTATCATTATGCCACCTACAAATGCCAATGGTTCTCTTCATGCAGGACATGGTCTTGTTATGACTATAGAGGATATTATGGTTAGGTATAAGAGAATGAAAGGGTATAGAGCTCTATGGCTTCCTGGGCTTGATCATGCTGGTTTTGAAACTCAAGTAGTTTATGAAAAAAAGCTTGAAAAAGAAGGAAGAACACGTTTTGATATACCACCAAAACAACTTTATGATGAAATTTTGGATTTTACTCTTACAAATTCAAAAAACATAAAGGAACAAATTCGTGCAGTAGGTGCAAGTTGTGATTGGTCACGTGAAAGATTCACTTTAGACCCACAAGTTGTTGATATTGTATATGGAACATTCAAAAAGCTTTATGATGATAACTTACTTTACAGAGGAAAAAGAATTGTAAGTTGGTGTCCAAAGCATCAAACATCATTTTCTGATCTTGAAATAAAAGATGAAGAAAAAACCGAGAGTTTTTACTATTTTAAATACGGTCCTTTTACCATAGGTACCTCTAGACCAGAAACAAAGTTCGGAGATAAATACGTTGTAATGCACCCAGATGATAAAAGATATGCAGGCTATAAACATGGTCAAAAAATCGATTTGGAATGGATAAATGGACCTATAACAGCGACAATTATAAAAGATGAAAGTGTAGATATGGCTTTTGGAACAGGTGTTATGACTATTACTCCTTGGCATGATGCTACAGATTTTGCTATTGCAGAGAAATTTAATTTGGATAAAGAACAAGTAATTGATGAAAAAGGAAAACTTTTACCAATAGCAGGTGAATTTGCTGGGCTTCATATTACAAAAGCAAGACCTTTAATAGTAAAAAAGCTACAAGATAAAGGTTTGGTGGAGAAAATTGATGAAAACTACAAACATACAGTACGTACTTGCTATAAATGTGGAACTACAATAGAACCTCAGATCAAGAGTCAATGGTTTATTCGTATGAAACCACTTGCAGATAAAGCACTAGAAAAGATAAAATCTGGGGAAATAAAATATATTCCAGATCATTATGAAAAGATAACAACTCATTGGTTATCAAATATTATGGATTGGAATATTTCAAGACAAATAGTTTGGGGAATTCCTATTCCAGCAAAATTATGCAAACATTGTGGTGAAGGTTTTGTTGATTTAAAAGATGAAATAAATAAATGTAAAAAATGTGGAGGTGAAGTTTATAAGGACAATGATACATTTGATACATGGTTTTCTTCTGGACAATGGCCTTTTGCAAGTCTAGGTTTTCCTAATAGCGATGATTTTAAAAACTTCTATCCAACTGATGTTATGGAAACAGCTGGAGAAATCATATTCTTTTGGGTAAGTCGTATGATAATGCTTGGTCTATACATGACAGGAAAACTACCTTTCAAAACTGTTTATTTACACGGTCTAGTTCTAGATGCAAAAGGTCAAAAAATGAGTAAGAGTAAAGGAAATGTGATCAATCCTCTAGACTATATGTCAAAATACGGTACCGATTCTTTTAGAATGGGTCTGGTTATAGGTAATACTCCTGGAACTTCACTTTCTCTTTCTGAAGAGAAAATAAAAGCATATAAACTATTTGCAAATAAACTTTGGAATGTTACTAGATTTGTTCTTACCTCTACTTCAGGTATTGAAATAAATAGAGAATTTAATAATTGGAGTACAAAAGATAAACTATATATCGATGAATTTTCTGCTCTTAAAAAAGAATTAACAAAAGAAATGGATGATTTCAAATTCTATATGGTTGCTGAGAAGATTTATGGTTATGTCTGGCATAACTTTGCTAGTGTTATTCTTGAAGAAAGTAAAGTTATCTTTAAAGAGGGAAGTGAAGTTGAAAAAGAGTCTAGAAATCAATTCCTATTAAATGTTTTATATGACATTATTCATCTTCTTCACCCATTTATGCCTTTTATTACAGAAGAAATATGGGCCGATTTTCCAAAGGGAAAAGATATTGCTGAAAATAAAAATAATTTATTAATGATACAAAAATGGCCAGAATAAAGCTATATGCAATTTTGCCGTGGATAATTCAGAGGGGGGTTTTGATATTATTAGTTAAGCCACTTTACTATAGTTTTCTTGATATAAAAGTAATTGGCCTAAAAAATATTCCTTTAAATCGTAATAATTATATTTTTGCATCTAACCATTCAAGTGAATTAGATCCAACAATAATACCAGCAGTTTTACCCTTTAATTCAAAATTTATACCTATGTTTTACGTATCTAAAAATAGGAGTTTTTATGATAGAAGTGGATGGAGAAAAATATTTTATGGGGGATTAATATTTAAGTTATTTGGTGCGTATCCTGTAGTAAGTGGATTAAAAAATTATGGTTTGTCAATGAACAGACATATAGAGATTTTAAAGGATGGAAATTCCGTTCATATTTTTCCAGAGGGTGTTAGAACAATAAATGGGAAGATTGGGGAGGCTAGAGGAGGAATATCTTATCTTTCAATAAAGTCTGGAGTACCAGTTATACCAGTATCTATTAAAGGATTCTATAATATCAGCATTAAAGATTTTTTTTCAGATAATAAGGAAGTTGTAATAAACTTTGGCTCCCCAATATATATAAATTCTAATTTTTCTATTGAAACTGACGTTTTAAAACATAAGGATAATGCATCTATTATTATGAATGAAATTAAGTCACTCTTCAATCACTCGGTTTGACATTCTTTCTATAAAATTTCTTTGTTTCTTCTCGTTTCGCAGACTATTTACAAGTAGTAAACCTAAAATAACAACTGAAATAAATGAAATTATTTTATATAAATAAATACTCAATAGGTTACCATTAAAAACTACAGATACAATATTGAAACTTATTAGGAGTATGGTAAATACTTCTAACAAATAAATTCTTACCTTAAGAAAATCATATTTTATTATAGTATATATTATTATGTATATACTTATTGGACTGACTAATAATCCTATCCATTCGTAATTAAATATATTGATTCTGGGTAATAAAATATTGGTAGTTAAAAGAGATAATATTGTAATTGAAAGTGAAATCAATATGTACAATATGCTACTTCTAACATTTGCATCAAATTTATAGTCTCTATATTTTTTAATTAGAATTAATACAGAATAAATAAATGATAAGATATAATAAGTTTCGAATATATACCAAATATAACCAAATTCCCACTTTATAATACCACTGTCTAAAACAAGAGAATCAGATATTACGTAGTTAGTAAATAAAATTAAATAAAAAAATATTATTTCAATAAAAATGAAGAATGAAATGAATTTAAAATCTATTTTATTTCTATTTGGATAATTATAACTAAATATTATTAATAATGAAGATGTAATTGTACCAATATAATACGATAGCTTTATTAAAAAATTTATTCCAAATAACCGATTACTCTCAACAATAATAGTATTTATTATCCCTAAATTAAATACCCACAGAGAAAAAAATACTAATAGCAGTAGAAATATATTTAGGGATAAATTTCTTTTATTAAATATATAAATTTTAAAACAAAGCAATAGTGTCGAAACACTTAAAATAAATTCAATGACAGCGTTTATATTGTTGTTCATGTTGTTAATAACATAAATATATAAGGTGTTATAATATATTACAAATGGATAATATTTTAAACAACATAAAGGAATTAAGTTTACATGTTGCGGTTACATACGATCTAAGTTTAAAGTTATTTTTTTATATTTATATTAGTTCAATTATACCGTTTTATTTAGGGTATTTTCTAATACTATACGGTAGTACTAGACATTTAAAATTCAAGGATATTTTTAGTTTAGATTTTAAAAATAAAATAAGACTAACTAAACAGACAATAATCGGTATAATTATACATGTTTTTGGTAGATTAATGCCCTACGCATATATATTATTTTTTGGTCGAAATCTTCCAACATATTTTTATTTCATAGCAATTATTTTATTAGTAATAAGTATTTATCTATTCATTAATAAAATTTATTTTAAAAAGAGGAATATTGTCGATACTAGTTTAATTTTCAGTAAAAAACTTCATGTAGATGATAAAACAGAAAGAGAAATTCTATGGGAAATATATAATTCCACATTTGAAAAGTTGAATAAAATAAGTCCATGTAAACAAAGTTTGGATGAACACCACTTTATGGAAATTATGGAAAATAGAGATGTTGCTAAATATATCTTATCTAAAAATAATCATGGAATAATTGGTATTTGTTTAACCACAAATAATTTTATGAATACACCTTGGATTAGTGAAGATTATTTTAAGGTTAACTTTCCTAATGAATTTTTTAAAAATAAAATTCATTATTTTATAGGTTTAGCAATTAGGGAAAATCACAGAAACAATAGTTATTCGATTTCTTTAATAGAAAATGTTATAGATGATTTACCAACTGATGCTATAATTGGATTTGATCATTCTAAAAATATTAATCCGTTGCTACACTATTTTACGAGGATAGTTAGACAAGCAAAGTTTATTCAAAGGAAACATATAGACCAACAGCATTACCATGTTGTTTATAGAAAAAATCAATGATATATAACATACTTTCAGTTATAACAATACTTTTCTATTCACTAATAGGTATCTATGTCTATCTTAATGACAGGAAAAAACAAATTAATAAATTTTTTCTTCTGTTTAGTTTCAGTGCAGTAATGTGGATTTTTATTAATCTATTAGTAGATATATCATATAATTTAAATAACGTTGAGCTTCTAAGTAGAATTACAATTATTGCTTCAGGATTTGTAGCTTATTTCCTATATAAAATATCAACAGTATTTCCTAAGATTAGAAAAATTGGAAAAAATATAGAATTTTTAAATCAGATCTGTCTTTTAATAATAATTTTATTAACACCAACACATTTTAATATTAAAGATGTATATTTATTAGATAACGGCATACCTGCTATAGAGCCAGGTATTTTGTATTATTTTCTTTTAGTTTATTTTATATTTGTAATTGTTGTTTCATATAAGAATTTCTTTACTGAATATAAATATAATAATGATATTGAAAAAAGACAGGTTCAGTATGTATCGCTCGGTTTGGGAATATCACTTTTATTAGGACTTATATCTGATTTGATTTTACCCTTATTTAACAATTCAGATTTTGTTAATTTCGGTCCATATTTTTCTCTTTTCTTTATTATGTTTACATCTTATGCAATTATCAAGTTGAAATTATTTGATATTAAGATTGTTACAACTCAAATATTTGTATTTTCAATGTGGGTATTTGTTTTTGTTAGATTATTGATATCTGAAAATGGTAATGAGCAAATTATTAATGGAAGTTTGTTATTATTACTAGTTGTTTTTGGCATATTCCTCATCAAATCCGTCATCAAGGAAGTCTCTCAAAGGGAAAAAATTGAACTTCTTGCTACTGATCTTCAAAAGGCCAATGCTAGACTTACTGAACTTGATAAACAAAAGTCTGAATTCGTTTCTTTTGCTACTCATCAACTCCGCGCACCTCTTACTGCTATGAAAGGTTATGCTTCTTTGATTTTGGAAGGGGATATGGGTGTTATTTCTGAAGAGGTTAAAAATGCTATTGTGAGAATATATGAATCTTCTGGAACTCTTACAAACATTGTTGATGACTATTTGAATATTTCTAGAATTGAACTTGGTACTATGAAGTATTCTTTTGAAAAAATTGATTTAAAGAACTTAGTTAGTGATGTTATGGGCGAATTGAAGCCAAATATTGAAAAGAGCAAGCTCGATGTTGTTTTTGATTGTGATAAGAATAAAAAATATACAGTAAAAGTTGATCCTGATAAATTCAAACAGATAATTATGAATATTATCGATAATTCTATGAAGTATACGCCTAAGGGTAAGATTAATGTTGGTTTGAGTTTACAGTCTGGTAAAGTACTCTTTTCAGTTAAAGATACTGGTATTGGTATTGCTCCTGAAGTCTTGCCAAAGTTATTTATGAAATTCTCTCGCGCTACAAATGGTAGTAGACAAAACATCCATGGTACTGGTCTTGGATTGTTTGTTGCTAAAGAAATTGTAAATGCTCATAAAGGAAAGATTTGGGCAGAATCACAAGGGGAGGGTAAAGGCTCAAGTTTCTACGTTGAAATAGATCAAGACATATAGTTCTATAAAAAATCCTTTTTAAAATATTATTTAATTAATTCTTCAACTACAGATTTTACATCTGCTCCATCAGCTTTTCCTTTTAAATCTTTCATTAAGCCACCAATAAATTGACCTATCTTTGCTTTATCTATTGTATTTCCTGATAGCTTTTCTTGAGCTATTTTCCTTATTTCATCTTTAGACATCATGCTTGGTAAAAAAGTCTCAAGTATACTTAGTTCCTGTTTCTCTTTTTCTGCCAAATCACTTCTTCCTCCTTTTTCAAATTGCTCTATTGAATCTTTTCTTTGTTTTACACTTCTACGAATAAGTGCAAGTACAGAATCATCATCAAGCAATGGATCACTTTTTCCTTTTGCTATAAGTTCATTTGAAAACAGACTTTGAAGACCACGAAGTACCTCAAGCTTCAAGCTATCCTTTGCTCTCATTGCGTCTTTTATCTGATCTTTTATTGTTTGGTGTATCATTTGTTTATTATTATGGTGATATATTGCCTAATATAGTATCATATAATAAATATGGAAACACTACTTATTATACTTATTGTTTTGATTGCAATAGCTATTATTTTAATGGCTATAAACTTTTTTCGTACAAGAAAACCTGAAAAAGTTCAAAATGATGATACAGGTTTCAAGCTTATCCTAGAACAATTAAATGAAATAAATAGAACAGTTGATAGTAAAATAAGTGAAAGCTCTAGAAATATGCGTGAATCAATGCATGTTCAATTATCAGAATCATCAAGACTCATTCGTGAAGTGACATCTGGTCTTGTAAAACTAGAAGAGGGTAATAAACAAATACTTTCTTTTGCTGATCAACTCCAAAACCTTCAAGATATACTAAAGAATCCAAAACAAAGAGGAATTTTGGGCGAATACTATTTGGAAACACTACTTAAAAATGTCTTGGCTCCAGGACAATTTCAAATGCAATACCCATTTAAAAATGGAGAAATAGTCGATGCTGTTGTTTTTGTTAAGGATAAGATAATACCTATAGACTCAAAATTCTCACTTGAAAATTACAATAAACTTTCAGAAGAAAAAAATCCGGTAGAAAGAGAAAAGATAGAAAAAGTCTTTGTTGGAGATTTAAAAATGCGTATTATGGAAACTTCAAAATATATTCGTCCTGAAGAGGGAACTATGGATTTTGCTTTTATGTTTATACCTCATGAAGCTATATACTATGATCTTTTAATCAATAAAATTGGCGCTATAACAGAGGAAACAGACAATCTAATTCAAAGAGCGGCAAGTAAGTATAAGGTAATAATAGTATCTCCAACATCATTCTTGGCTTATCTCCAAACCGTATTACAGGGCTTAAAAGCAATGCAAATAGAAGAGACAGCAAAAGACATTATAAAGGGTGTAAATGACCTAGGAAACCATTTAAAGAAGTATGAAGAGTATCACAATAAACTAGGTGTATCTCTTGGCACAGTTGTAAATCACTACAATACATCTATGAAGGAATTAAAGAAAGTAGATAAGGATGTTTTGAGGCTAACAGGCTCATCCCCAGGTATAGAGGCTACCCTTATTGACCGTCCGGAAGAGATAGTGTAATATAGCCATACTATGAACAAACAGGGAGAAAACAAAGAAATAAAGCAAGAAATAGCCGTTATTCAGACTGGTGGTAAACAATATACCGTTTCAGTAGGTCAAGAAATTGATATTGAAAAAATAACTGGTGATTATAAAGAAGGTGATTCTATTGTTTTCGATAAAGTACTCCTTGTTGATAATGGTTCAGACACTACTATAGGTACTCCTTATATAGATGGAGCAAAGGTAAAAGCAAAACTAGTTAAAATAGGAAGAGCTCAAAAAGTTACGGTTATAAAGTACAAACAAAAGAGTAAATATTTTAAGAAAAACGGTCACAGACAGCCATTCTTTAAGGTTTTGATCGAAGCAGTAAAATAAACAAAACAAAAGACACCAAAACGGTGTTTTTTGTTTTATACAAGAACTATTTACATATAACATAATATATGTTATTGTTTCAAACGAGCTCGACTTAAACCTCGGGCAGAAGTAATCAAAATAATTGAAATTATGAGCTCATGATTCCTTCTGTACCAAAGCAGAAAGGATAGTGAGATGAACAAGAGACCAGCTCTTTTGATGGAAGCTCGGGCAATTGTCCACGAGGCAAGGTATGGTGAAGGATCAGTCGGTCACGTGTGGCTTGAGGAGAAGCATAAAGGCAGAGTTAGTGTTGGTTATAAGATTGCTTCTCGTATAGTCGCAGTTCGAGGTAGTTCATATCTGTCAGTTGAGGGTAAGAACTATACCGTTAAGTATCCCAAGATAACCATTCTGGGAAACTTAGTTCACGACACTACTGAGTTTGTGGGTGAATATATCTGCAAGCTTGTTTGTGATCGTAGAGAAGAACGTGATCGTGAAATCGCAATATGGCTTGCCAATTGCCGAGTTGTCCGAATTGAGAGAAATGGTCACTACATCTGGCGGGTTGTACTCGTCAGAGGTAAAAAGGGAAAGGAAGAAATTATGAATTAGTTTCAAACAAGGGTTGCCTTACGGGGCGCCCTTTTATTTTAACCCCTTCTATTTTCCAGAGCATTTTTTATAGTATCTGAATCTAGATATTCAAGCTCACTTCCAGTAGACAGACCACGACCCAGTGTAGTTAACTTTATATTTCTTTCAGGGAGTTTCTCTTTTATATACTGTTTTAAATAATCTCCAGTATTTTCACCATCAGCTGTACTATTCATAGAAATAATAATCTCCTTTACATTATCATCTATTCTTTTTATTAATTCTCTAAGTCTCACTCTTTTTTCAGGTTCTTTATCTAGTATAGGTATAGTTCCTCCAAGAATAAAATAAAGACCATTATAAGCTTTACTTTTTTCTATTGTTTCAAAATCAACATCCCTTGCAAGTATCATTAATTTTTCTTTATCTCTATTTAAACTTGAACAAATATTACATAAAGAATTACTTTCTTTATTATTTTGAAAAAATCTAAAACATGATTTGCATATTGTTACGCTATTTTTTATTTCATTTATTAATTCTGTAATACCATTTATATAACTAGTATTTCTTGTAAGTAAAAAATAAACAAAACGTTTTGCTTGTCTAGGTCCAATACCAGGAAATTCTCCAAAATATTCAGCGAGTTTATCTAATGGATTCATTGAGCCATTATATCAAAACGCTATAAAAGGGGAATTGTTAAGTTGAGCGTACTAAAAGCCTACAATCTCAGTACCACCACTCTTATTTTCAAAATCTCCAAAATCACTTTTATCAATAGACATAAAGCTTGTCTTCTTTTCATCGAAGTATAGTTCAACAACACCAGTTGGACCATTTCTATGCTTTTCAATCATAATTTTTGCAATATTTGGTCTTGCTGATTCTTTATTGTATTTATCTTCTCTATGTATAAACCAAACCATATCAGCATCCTGCTCAATAGATCCAGAGTCTCTTAGGTCAGATAGTCTAGGTTCACCTCCACGTTGTTCAACTGCACGAGAAAGCTGTGATAGAGCAATAACAGGAACTTCAAGTTCACGGGCTAGTTGTTTCAAAGATCTTGATATTTCTGTAACCTGCTGAACTACATTGTCAGAATTTCTTGATTGTGTAGGAACCATAAGCTGTAAGTAATCCACTATAATAAGTCCAAGACCCTTTTCACTCTTTAGTCTTCTTGCTACTGCTCTCATTTTCAAAATATTGTTTGCTGGTTGATCATCTATGTATATAGGCGCATTTGAAAGTCTATCCATAGCATCTCGAATAGCTTTAAAATCAGTTTCTATAGATAAATTGTGTCCAGTTCTAATCTTCCAAGCTTCAACTTGTGATTCAGCAGATAACATACGATCAACTAACTGTTGTGAACTCATTTCAAGAGAAAATATTCCAACAGGAACACTATGTTCAACTGCTGCTTTTCGAGCAATATCTAGTGCTAGAGATGTTTTTCCCATACTGGGTCTAGCAGCAAGAATAATAAGGTCAGATTTTTGTAAACCTGCAATTTTATTGTCGAGTGCTTGGAAACCTGTTGGTACTCCACGCATTTCTCCACTACTTCTATGAAGTTTATCAATTCTATCCCAAGCTTCACCTAGTGTATCTTTAAGTGCTACGAATTTGTGAGTACCTGTAAAGTTTGTAACTTCAAATATCTTTTTTTCTGCTTTATCAAGTAACTCATCAAGTTCTCCCGCTTCATCAAAACCAAGATTACCAACATATTCGGAGGCACTTATAAGATCACGCATTATATGCTTTTTTTGAACTATTTCTGCATAATGTTTTGCATTTGTTGAAGAGGGAACACTATGAACTATTTCTGTTAAATAACTCATACCCCCAGCTTGTTCAAGTAAGTCTCTTTCTTTCATTCTAGAAGAAACAGATAAAAGATCTATTGCTATACCTTTTGTATGAAGTTCAAGCATTATAGACCAAATCATTTTATGTCTATCAGAATAAAAAGATTTTTCAGCAACAATATCGGTAACATCATGCATAACTTCCGGACGTATCATAATAGAACCAAGAAGTGCTTTTTCAGCCTCAAGACTCTGCGGAGGAATACGCAAATCTTTTGTTTTAAAATAAGGTGAAGTTGGATTCATTTTTTTGTACTAACATTGTATCACGATAAAAATATTTAAGTACAAATGAAATAGTTTATAAACTGTGAAAAACGTGGGGAATAATACTATTTCTTTTTAATTTCAAATCCACTAGGAGTATCTTTTACTGTATATCCTCTATTTTCAATTTCTATTCTCAAAGCATCTGCTTTATCCCATTCTTTATCATCACGTGCTTGATCTCGAGCTTCTGCTAGAACGAAAACTTCTTCAGGAATTTCTTGTTTAATTTCTTTTACCTTATCTAGTCCAAGACCAAAAACTTTATCAAAATCCAAAAGCATTTTTACTTTATCTTTTGCATAAATTGAATGATCTTTTATCATATCCCATGTTAAAGCTAGAGCTTTTGGCATATCAAAATCGTCATTTATATTATCGATAAATTCACTACGATAATCTCTATTTTCTCCATGAGAATGTATATGTTCGTGTTCTGTATGATAAAGCCTTAAAAAGCTGTCTATAAGGCGAATATAGGCCGTTTGAGCCCCTTTTACAGCCTCTAAGGTGAAGTTTACAGGTGATCTATAGTGTGAAGTTAATAGCCAGTATCTAAAACCAATAGGGGATATACCCAAGTTCTCTATATCATCAAGTTTATAGAAATTACCCTTGGATTTTGACATCTTTTCATTCTCAACATTTATAAAACCAATATGTATCCAATAATTTACAAAATGCTTTTCATTTGCTGATTCTGATTGAGCAATTTCATTTGTATGATGAGGAAAAATAAGATCAATACCACCAGTATGAATATCAATAGTTTCACCCAAAGTCTTTTTTGACATTGCAGAACATTCTATATGCCAACCAGGACGTCCTTTACCAAAAGGTGCTTCCCAAACTGCTTCAGGACTTTCATTTGTATGAAACTTCCATAAAGCAAAGTCTTGAGGATTTTCTTTATCATATTCATCATTTGAAATTCTCTCTTTTGTTTCTCTTTCAGGATTTATATGAGCAAGTTGACCATAATCTTTAAATTCATTTATTTTAAAATAAATTCCATCTTTTGTTTTATAGGCAATACCTTTCTTTATTAGACTAGATATCATATCAATCATGTCTTGAATACATTCTGTAGCCCTAGGTATTTTATTTGGTCTTTTTATATTTAATTTTTCTATATCTTGCAGAAATATTTCTTCATATTTCTTTGTTAGAGT
Organism: Minisyncoccia bacterium; assembly: GCA_044228445.1. Taxonomy (GTDB): domain Bacteria; phylum Patescibacteriota; class Minisyncoccia; order Phycocordibacterales; family PALSA-1337; genus CAIOGI01. The sequence goes on from JBGAUV010000002.1 coordinate 169,698, forward strand.
ACTTAGCGATATCTTTTCGGCAGAACTTCTGTTAATAGTCTTATCATCAACGTCAGTAATATTCATTACTTGATCGACTTTGTATTCATTATATTCAAAAACACGACGAATAATATCATTTGAAATAAATGTTCTAAAATTACCAATATGAGCAGTATCATAAACTGTCGGCCCGCAATGATACATGGTTAAATTGCCTTTTTTTATAGGCTTAAACACTTCTTTTTTACCTGAAAGGGTATTGTGAATCTTTATTTCCATTTGTATTGTAATAATAGCAATAATTTGAGATAATGGCCAAGTGTTGTTTCTAAATAATCTTCAAAAATATTTACATGAATGATATAAACCAGAAAAAAGTTTCATACATCCTTTCAGGGTTGCTTGTAGTTGTAGTAGTTTTTTTTATAGGAAAATATATTGGTCAGAGAGATTTATTAACTGATACTAGATCAATAAGAATTCCTGATGGAATAGAGATTACAAATGAACAATTTGAACCTTTTTGGAAGGTTTGGAAAGTTATAAATGATAAATTTGTTACAGCTACTACTACAGATTCACAAAAAAGAGTTTATGGAGCTATTCAAGGTCTAGCTAGTTCACAAGGTGATCCATATACAGTTTTCTTTCCTCCAGAAGAAAATACAAATTTCAAAAGTGATATAGCAGGAAATTTTGAAGGAGTAGGTATGGAAATTGGTCTCAAAGATGGCATGTTAACTGTAGTTTCTCCTTTGAAAGGTAGCCCAGCAGAAAAGGCAGGTGTACGTCCAGGTGAAAAAATAATTAAAATAAATGATAAAGTTGTAGGTGATTTGCCAGTTGAAAAGGCAGTAAAAATGATAAGGGGACCAAAGGGAACTATAGTAAAAATTACCTTTGTAAAGCCAAGTGGAGAACAAGTAGAGCGACCAATTACCCGTGATGTTATAGACATACCAACTATAGAAAAAGGACTAAAGAATTCAAGTTCAAACATAGGTAGCACAACTGCTTCAACAAATAATCCAAATAAAATAGGTGATGTATATACAGTTAGACTATATAGCTTTACTGCTCAATCCCCAAGACTATTTAGAGAAGCTATGAGAGATTTTGTATTATCAGGTTCACATAAACTCATAATAGATCTACGCGGTAACCCAGGAGGCTATTTGGATGCAGCTTGGGATATGGCAAGCTGGTTTCTACCTGTTGGAGCAACTGTTGTAACAGAAGACTTTGGCGGCAAAGCAACAAATCAAGTATATAGAAGTAAAGGATACAATATTTTTGATAAAAATCTTAAATTATTAGTATTAGTAGATGGAGGTTCAGCCTCTGCTTCAGAAATTCTTGCTGGTGCATTAAAAGAGAATGGTGTAGCAAGACTAGTTGGTAGCAAAACATTTGGAAAAGGATCTGTTCAAGAACTTGTGCCTATAACTGAAGATACATCATTTAAAGTAACTATAGCTCGTTGGCTAACACCTAGTGGACACAATTTGTCACATGACGGTTTGGTGCCTGACTTTGAAGTAAAACCAAGTCAAAAAGACATAGATGCCAAAAAAGATGTTGTAATGGATAAGGCACTTGAAATTTTGAGCAAAGAGCAATAGTATTAGGTTATAATAATTAAATAAAAACATGAAAGTAATACTACTTAAAGACATTCCTAAGATTGGAAAGAAATACGATATAAAAAACGTTGCTGATGGTTATGCAATAAACCTACTTATACCAAAGAAATTGGCAATACCAGGTACAAATGAAGCTATAAAAAACATTGAAGTTATAAAGTCAAAGGATGAAGGTGAAAAGAAAATTCAACAAGAACTTTTAGTAAAGAGTTTAAAAGAACTTGAAGAGGCTAGTATAGTTATAAAAGAAAAAGCTAATGAAAAGGGTCACCTATTTGCAGGTATTCATAAAGAAGAATTGGCAAAAGAAATTGAAAAGCAAACTAGAGTAAATGTATCACCAAGTTTTATTGAAATGGAACACCCAATAAAAGAAATAGGGGAGCATATCGTTACTATCAGTGCTTTAGGTAAAAAGGCAAATATAAAGATTACAGTTGAAGCAAAATAGGTTCAATTCTTATATTTAAATTTACATTAGACTATATAGTGCATATAACAAAAAAGAGCCTTTCGGCTCTTTTTTGTTTATCTATATAACGTGAACGATTTTCTTTCTTATTATTGAATTATCGAAGTGTACTTTTCTTTTTGTACCAAACTTCACAACTCCATCTTTTAGTGCAAATAGGGTATGGTCTTTACCCATGCCAATATTCTTACCAGGAAGTACATCTGTACCTCTTTGGCGAATAATAATATCACCTACGAACACTGCTTGGCCATCATTAACTTTAACCCCCAGGTACTTGGGATTCGAATCTCGACCATTATCTGTTGAACCTGCTGCTTTTTTGGTTGCCATACTCTATATTAATTAGTCACAAAAGTATATATTATTAGCCTCAAAAACGCAAGTATAATGGTATTGACAAGTAAGTCTAGATATGCTAGTATATAGGTATATGAGGTAAAAGTGAGTGTCTTACTTACAAATACCTCATTTTGATTTATGATAGAAATTACTACAAGTGTTGTATTTCTTTTGTCCTCTATGTATGGTGCCGGTACTGATAAGGTGGATACAGCAGTTGCAATTAACAACAATTCTACCAATAACCAAAATACTCAGGCTGTAATACTAACAGGTGATCCAAAAGAAGTTGAAAAGTATGTTCGTGAAAAGTATGCAGATACACCTATTCTTATAGAAATAGCCCGTTGTGAATCTACATTTAGACATGAAGATAAACAAGGTAATGTTTTAAGAGGAAAGGTAGATAAAGCCGATGTGGGTGTGATGCAGATTAATGAGAGATATCACCTTGAAAAAGCTAAATCACTAGGTTTCGATCTTCATACAATACAAGGTAACACTGCTTATGCAGAATACCTATATGAAAAAGAAGGTGCAAAACCTTGGAGTGCTTCAGCAAAATGTTGGAGTAAAAATGATATAGTAGCTAAAAAATAAATAATAAAACAAAAAACCCACATAATGTGGGTTTTTTGTTTGGTAAATTTAATTTGACTCTTTACATATATAAATGCTAAAAATCTTTTGGAGATGAATATAAGTGATATGTTGGGGAAAAGGGTAATGGTGGTAATTAATGAAATTCAGGAAGGAGGAAAATATGGTCCGATTACTTACATTGGGACACTTATAAAAATTGAAGGTAATATAATTACACTTTTTGCTTTAGTAAATTGTACTGGTAACAAATGGAAACATATTGTTGGTGAAATGATGGTAAATATAGAAGCTAAATCTTTTGTAAGCATTAATGAGATTAAACAATGATATGGCACGAGACGATCGTGTCATTTTCTTTTGTATATTGACTTATATATCATTTATATGTTATAAGTTTAATAGAAAGACAGAAACAGAAACAATCAAAACAAAGGAAGAAGATGACAAAGGAAGAGATTTTTGCATTGACCTTGGAAAGTCTTGACATCAAGCTTTTGACTCAAGGGGTTAAGCGACACAATCGAATTACTAGGGGTGAAAAGCTGATTACCGTTGGTGACGTGTGTCGAAAGTATCCATACCGTCTCAGAACGAGAATGTATCAAAGGTACAATCAAGAAGACCTTGGTGCTGGTAAAGACACTATCAATGAGTTTAAAACTAGACTCGTTAAGCTAGGCTTAACAGCCGACGATTGGCCTGGGCTGGTTCCTCACAATGAACTTTTGCTCCATCTCTCAAAAGCAAAAATTCTGGAGTTACCATTCCGGGAAGTGTCTCCCAAATTCGACGATTACTTTCATGCTAGGTTGCGTGAAATGGTTGGGCTAGATAGAGTAACATATAGAGAGAAGCCAGTTGAAGTGACACTTAAAGATGTCATCCTTACAGATCCAGACACCCTTAGTGAGGATACACACAGATATTTGATTGAACCATACAAACGTAGGTTCATGGTTCTTCGAATGAAGTTAGTTGCAAGAGGGTTCAATGAAAGTGACGGCCCGTTCTTTAAATGGAATCCTGAACCTGATGCAATTTGGAAAGCGGAAAAAATTCTCCGTGCTGAAGGTATTAAGGGGAAGAGCCTTACAAGGTTTGCTCAAATCGCGGTTAATCGCGGCTGGGTAACCTGATCTAATAGGGAAATACAACCGAGCTCGGACTAATAATCCGGGCTTCGTTTTTTATAGAGGGAACCCTCTTTCCTCTATATAGGCATGTCGTACAATATATCTTTTACGACATTGTGCATAGTAAAGCTGTAGAGATAAATGAATATTTCAATTTAATTAATCAGTTTAACGTATGGATGTATCAGTATATTCCCTTCACTTATATAAATTCAATTATTTAAATATTATTATAATTAATTTATTAAATTTCGTACCCTGTTTATTTAAATTTGTAGTAAATTATACATATTGACATAATATTAATATTCTGTTATTTTATAACAAATAGTCAGAGTGGTAATCACTCCCTTAAAACCGAAGAATCAATTTTCTTTCTATGTCCCAAGGATTACATCTTTTACAGTCTCTAAAGCACTCCCTTTCTCTAAACCAATTTATTGGCGAAAGAAGTGGAGATATTCCAGTTTATTCTTTACACAGAATTAGAACCTGTGTTGCATCCTCACCATTACCTGTGAGTGCAGAGGTACAGGTTATGTTTTTGCGTGAGGTGATTATCGCCAACAATACTTATCGTGAAGAAAGTGGTAATGATTGGTATTGTCTTACATCGATTAACTTAGTTTCTGCTCTTGAAGGACTAGAGGCAAGGTTGAAAGAGGTAAATGATCTTGCATTAGAAACATTACCTAAAGGAGTTAAGGATGTTGTTGAACGTGTCCTGACTAATGCACGTATAAAGTGCATTCACGATATTCGTGATTGGTTTGAAGCTAATTACGATGATCTTCTGTACAACATGAAAGGCTCAATTCCTTGGCCAATTGTACAGAGACTTCGGCGGAGTCTCAGAGCCTGGTCATTTGGTATTGTTGATCCATTCGGGCAAGATATCGAAGATATGGTAATTGAAGTTGCCAAAGAACAGGGTCACCATTGTGATGATGCTGAGTCAGCATGGAAAGCAATGGGCGGAAAGATTCTCGGTAAGACAGATAAAAGATGAGATCTGTCATCAAAAGTCCCGTACTACATTAACTTGTGTACGGGTCTTTTTTTATTTGAACTATTTATTCTTAATTGATTCTAGCAGTGGCGTTATAACTCTATCTAGTAGGATATCTTTTCCTAAATATGTTGTTGGCTTTTTTAAATATTTTTCCCAAACAAAAATTACTTTTTCTGTTACATAAGAAATGTTTTGTCTCGTTTCAGGCTTTTCTAAAGCCTTTCTGACATCAAAACCATAATACCCTAGTATGATAAGTACAATAAGTATAAGTATTATCCAATTTAGAAAACCGCCTTGTTTATTTTTCATATTTTAATTTTAGCACGCTTTAAAATGCGATTAAAGGAATGACAGTGGATTTAGATATGCCTTTGGATCAGCAAGTGGCATTAAAACATTTTTACAATTAGCACTACCAGGTAGATAAGTAACTTTTACTCCTTGTGAAGCATAAACCCCAAAATGTAAGTGTGGACCAGTTGAATATCCAGTATTACCTGAATATCCAAGTAATTGTCCTGTATCTACTTCATCTCCAACTTTAACTGATTGTAACGATAGGTGTGCATATAGAGTTGAAAGACCATTTGAATGTTTTACCATTATCCATTTACCATATGAATAACATCTAGGTGCTAAATCCGTATTGGCTACTCCTATAACTGTACCAGATAAAGCTGAGTATACAGGTGTACCTATAGAAGCCGCAAAGTCTACACCCGTATGTCCTTTACCGTTGTATACTTGAGGGTTTTTTGTTGCAAAAGGTGTATTACCAAAGTATTGTGTGATTTTTAATTTTTGTAGTGGGGCAGATAAAACTCCAGTTCCTGTATGTGGAATTTTACTTGGATCAATTGCGATTTTTAGTGCTGATTCATATTCAGCTAATTCCCTTTCAAATGCCTCTTTTTGACTCTGTTTTGCTGAAACTATTTTTTTATAATTCGCCTCAGTATTCTTTGTAGCTTTTAAAATATTATTCTGTTCATTTACTGTATCTGCAATAATCTGTTTCTGACTTTTTAATTCTTGTTCAAGTTTCACAAGCTCAACCTTTTTTGTTTCAGTTTTCTTTTTGTTTTGCTCAAGTGAAGTTTTTATACTTTGCAATTCATGTATTCTATCCTTTACTTCAGATTGCAGATAAGAAAGTCTATCAATATTTGACCAAGTATCGGTAAAGTCTTTTGCGCCAAGTATATTTTCTAGTATACTTTTTGGAGACATTACACTTATATTTGAAAGGGATTGAGATATCACTCTTCTACTATCCGTAATCCTATTTTGTTTATCCCCTATTTGGCTAGTCAACTCTTTTATTTCAAGATTGGTTGCTGATATCTTATTTTCCGTAATTGCTAGATCAGCTTCAAGTTTCTTTTTAGATAAAGTTAATTCGCTAAGTGTCTTTTTTAGTGAATCTGCTTCTTTACCTAGTGATTCTATTTGGCTTTGATAACCTTGTATTTCTTGTTCTAGTTGCTTTATGTTTTCATTTTTTTGATCTATTTTTGATTTTATATCTTGTACTAGAGTTTTTGAGGTGTTTTGCGCAAAACTGTATTTATATAAAGATAAAATAATTATTGTTATAAATAATATAGCAAATAATATTTTAAGAGTTTTTTTATTTTGCTTATATTGAATCATAGGCAGATTTTAGTCTTGCCAAAGTCTCTTTTTTCCCAATTATTGAAGAAATAACAAATGGATCAGGAGATTTGTCTTTACCAGATAGAGCATAACGCATAGGCCAAAGAACATTTCCTTTTCCATTCTTTTCAGCATAAGGCCATATAAGATCTTTTATTTCCTGTTGAGTAAAGTTTTCATTTAGACCACTCATCATTTCTATTACACTACCAATATGACTTTTAGTTATACTTATATCCTTTTCTTGTTTCCACATTAACTTTTCTCTTTCATATTTTGCTACTGATTTTATAAAAGAAAGTTCATCATCAAATAGACTAGGTATTTGGCTAAAGTACTGAACTTTTTCTCTAAGTAAAGGTAAAACTTTATTTGATATTTTTTCTGAAGAGAAAATATCACAGTATTTTATAAAGTCTTCATCAGAGAGCTTTTCTATATATTGTCTATTCATCCAATTTAATTTTTCTTCATTGAATATTGCTCCGGACTTGTGAACTTTATCAAGACTAAATTCCTTTATAATTTCTTGTAGAGACATTATTTCTCTCTCATCTCCAGGATTCCAGCCCAAGAAAGCCATGTAGTTTATAATTGCTTCATTTAAATATCCTCTATTTTTGTATTCACTTATCGGTAAAGCACCCTTTCTTTTTGAGAGTTTTGATCTGTCTGAACCTAGAACTAAGGGTATGTGTGCATACTGAGGTAAACTTGCTCCTAAAGCTTCATATATGAGAATTTGGCGTGGTGTATTTGATATATGGTCTTCACCTCTAATAATGTGAGTTACACTCATATCATTATCATCAACAACTACAACAAGATGAAATACTGGTTCATCAAAACTCTTTGCAATAACAAAATCACCAAGTTCTGTCGTATCAAATTCTACTTTACCTCTTATTATATCAATCCAAGTTACTTTTTTATTTGGATTTTTAAACCTTATTACTTCACTTCTCCCACCCTCTTCTTTTGGAGTCTCTTTTGAAATATATGCATGACCATTGGCTATTAATTTTTCAATAGCTTTTTTGTGTATATCTACTCTTTCACTTTGTCTATAGAATTCATCATAATCAAGATTCATCCATTTTAAACTCTCAACTATATTATCTTCATATTCTTTTTTTGATCGAGCTTTATCTGTATCTTCTATTCTTAATATAAATTTACCACCATTTTTTTTAGCATAAATATATGCAAAAAGAGCAGTTCTATAACTTCCTACATGAAAAAGTCCTGTTGGTGATGGTGCAAATCTTGTTACAACTCTATTATTCATAATTGTTGTATTATAACAAAAAAGTACCCTTTTAGGTACCTTTTTGTAACATATTAGGTATTATAATTAACCTTTTATTTCTGTAACGCTTGATGTTGCTCTGAAAAGCTTCATTATGATACCTCCCTTTGAATCCTTTAGAGGAGCATCTTTTGAAGCATCAAATTTCTTATCTCCATCATCTGAATGAAGCATAGCGTAATACATCATTCCTTCTTTTGTGTTCTCCTTTAGATTTACTTTTCCTGGGTTAATTCCTTTGTCAAAATATGTATATCCTATTACATCTCCTGGTTTTCCATTGTTATCTTTATGTATAACAATCCAACCTGGTGCAGCAAACTGTGCTGAAGAAATATATACTATATTTCCTGGATATTGATCTGAGACTACAACACGATTAACTTCTTTTGTAGATGAATCATCGTTATCAACTACTGATGAATTTGTGTCTGAAGGTGACTTTGAATCTGTTCCTTTGTACATGTAATAACCAAGTACTACTAGTATTATTATTACAACTACTGTAACAAACCATTGCCATCCCTTTATACCTTGATTTGGTTCCATTTGTTTTAAAATTAATTATAAATCTCTAATAATTTAATATTATAGGATATGACCTATATTACCATATTTACTAGTCGTGTTCCAGCCCAATTTCAAGTAAAGCATCAGCAATTTTGATAGGTGCATCAGAATGGCTAAATTGCTTGGCGGATTCGGACATTCGACTTGAAATATGCTGATTATTCATGATTCTGTCAATCTCTGATATTAAAATATGTGAGCTTAAATTATGCTCCTCAATAACTGTGCAAGCACCTGATCTAGCGTAAGAAAAAGCATTTTCTACTTGATCATGGCTAATTTCTTTTGGTAAAGGAATAATAATTGAAGGTAAACCCCAACTAGCAATTTCAAATATTGATGATCCACCTCTTGAAACTACGATACTCGATACCCCAGCAGACATTCTCATTGATAAATCATTTAAATAATCAAAAGGATGATAACGAAGTATTTTATCATTATCCTTTAAAACTACTTTTGCTGTTTCTTTTACAGATTCAAAATTCTTTTTACCAGTTTGGTGAATAATTTCATATCTATTTACCAATTCTGATAATGAATCAATAACAGCATCATTTATTTTTTGAGATCCTTGTGAACCTCCTAGAACTAAAATTACTGGTGTACTTTCTTCTAAATTTAATAATTGTCTAGCTCCGTTTGTTAGTTTATCTTTTACTTCTTTTCTAATTGGCATACCTGTAAATGCCACTTTTTCTTTCGGAAAATATTCGATTGATTCAGGATATGATATAGCTATTTTTTTTGCAAACTTCCCTGCCCATTTATTTACAATACCTGGACTTGTATCTGACTCATGGATTATTACAGGAATACCAAGTATTCTAGCCGCCACTAATGCTGGAAAACTTCCATGCCCCCCTTTACCAAAGACCACATCAGGATAAATTCTATACATTTTTATAGTTGCAATTACAATACCCCAAATAGTTTTAAATAAATCAAAAAAATTTAATATTGAAAAATATCTTCTCCATTTTCCGGCTGTAATACCTACATATTCAATATCATTATCAAAAAGCGCTTTAGGGTTGTATTTTCCTGGAGCCATAAAGTATAGACTTGGCTTTAGAATTTTTCTTTCTTTTGCTCTATCGTATATTGATTCAGCAATAGCAATTATCGGATAAAAATGTCCACCTGTCCCTCCTCCTGTAAAAAGTATTTTCATATTTATAACGATTTTTGATATCTAGAAATGTTTGCAACAATTCCAACTGCTAATAGTGTAACTATAAGTGCTGTACCTCCATGGCTAATAAATAATAATGGCATTCCAGAAAGTGGAAGCAAACCAGTCATTGAAGATATATTCATAAATGACTCTGTTGTAATAAGTATAACAATTCCTATAGTTACAAGTCCACTAAATACATCCGGTGCTTTAACTGATATTTTAAAACCTCTAATTACAAAGAAAATAAATAAAGCAATAATAGTCAAACTTCCAACAAAACCGAATTCCTCTGCTTGAACAGCAAATATTGAATCTCCTATTGGCTCTGGTAAATAATTAAACTTTTGAACACTCTGCCCATAACCTCTACCAAATAATTTCCCCGAACCTATTGCTATCAGGGATTGTTGTATTTGATAACCAGAACCTTGAGTATTAGAATTTGGTCTAAAAAAAGTCATAATTCTATCCCTTATATATGGTCTTGCAATTGCCAAGCCAGCAATAAGACCAAGTAAAATTACACCAATTAAGATTATATTTCTAAACTTTGCTCCTGAAGCAAAAAGCATAGCAATTCCAGTCCCTGCTATTACTACAAGAGTATCAGTATCTGATTGAGAGATCAAAAGTAAACTAAGTATTCCAGTTATTATAAGATAAGGTAGTATTCCATATCTAAATTCTTTAATTTTATCCTTAAAATGTGATAACCAAGCAGCCATATAAATAATATAAGCAATCTTTAAAAATTCTGATGGCTGAAATGTAATAAAGCCTAAATCTATCCATCTACTTGCCCCACCATGATTTAAGGTAAATGAAGGAATAAATAATAAAAGATTTATACCTATAGCTAACATGAAAATATAAAATGAATACTTTCTAAGTATTTTATAGTTAATTCTAGACATAGTATAAAAAGCAATCATACCAAGTATCAAACCCGCTGTTTGGTTTAATGCTACAGATTTAAAATTTGCACCATCTCTTGCTAATAAACCAAGTGAAGCAGAGGTAAAAATAAAAAAGCCTAATAGTGTTAAAACTAGTATTGTAATTAAATATATTTTATCTATTTTGAGTTTTTCACTCATAATGTTTATCTTAATTCATTATTTTAAACTTGATTTTCATTTTGCTGTTCTGTTTCATTTTCATTTTTTATCAAATCTATCTTTTTTCTAATCTCTTCATATTCAGGCATATCATCGAGTTTTGATAAACCCAGATGTGAAATTAGTTGTAGACTAGGTTTGTATAAATAGCTTCTTGCATCTTTTGTATTCTCAACTTTTTCAATCAACCCTCTCATAAGTAAGTTTCTAACAATAAACTGGGAATTTACCCCTCTTATATAGTCTATTTCAGCTCTACTTACTGGACCTTGATAAATTATGATTGATAAGGTTTCAATTCCTGCTTTTCCAAGATCTCTATTTAATTCATCTTTTCTAACCTTTTCAATTATTTCGGAAGTCTCACCAGAAGTTGTGAGTGTATATTCATCTTCATGTTCAACTAAAGTAATACCTCTGTCTTTTAGATCTTGTTTTAATTCTTGTATACCTTGTTTTATATCTTGCTCTTTTACTTCAAGGATATTACATAACTTTTTCAAGGATAAAGGTTCGGCTTTATAAAAAAGTATTGCTTCGATATTTTTTGAAAGTGAATTCTTTTTATTTTCCATATATTAATTATACCTTGGAATAGAAAGCTTTTTTGTTTCCATGTTTATATCTCCAAAATTCTTGTCTTGATTTGCATCAATAATTCCTTGTTTTACGAGTTCAAGCATAGCCAAAAAGCTAACAATTACATTTACCTTTTCTTGTTTATGTTCTTTTGTAAATTCATTAAAACTCATTTTAAGACCTGAAGTTATTCTTTCTGTTAACTTCGTTATACTTTCTTCAAGACTTATTATTTTTCTAACTACAGCTTTTGGTATAGCCTCCTTTTTTGGCATGCTATTTATTATATTTTTTATACCTAAAACTATATTTGGTATATCCATTGTTTTATGTGGAGAAAATATAGGTTCAAACTTTCTATCCCCTTCTTGTAAATATAAAACATTTTTACCAAAAAGATTTGTTATGTTTTGACTAGCGTCTTTTATTTGTTTGTATATTTTAAGTCTAGTTTCTAGATCTTCAATACCTTGTTCCTCTTCTTCAGTTAGAGTCAAACTAGGTAGAAGAGATTTTGATTTTATTAAAAGTAAAGTCGAAGCAATAAGTATAAACTGAGCAGAATCACCCATACTATTTCTATTATTCGTATGATTTAGACTTTCTACATATTTTATAAAATCATCAGTTACTTTTGAGAGAGCAATATCATTTATAAGTAATTTTCTTTTTTCAATAAGATCAAGTAGTAACTCGAGTGGACCTACAAAACTTTCAGTCTTTATTTCAAACATTACTAAATAATAATCTAAAATCCTTCTTTCCTCAATTCCTCAATAGTCTTTTTTGCAGATTTTGAAAGCTTTTTTGGCATATCAATTATGACTGTGATAAGTAAATCACCTCTTTTATTTCCTCTTTCATGAGGTACACCCTTTCCTCTTACTCTCAAAACCTCACCATGAATTACTCCTTCAGGTATATGCAAATCTATATCACCATCAAGTGTTTTTATAGGAATATCACCACCAAGCAGAGCTGTTGAAAGTTTGATATGTAAATCCATTAATATATTTTCTCCATCCTTTTCGAAAACTGGGTGATCTTGAACATGGATTTTTACATAAAGATCTCCTGATTGACCACCAGATATTGCTTCACCCATACCAGAAAGACGTACCATTTCCCCATCATTTACTCCTGGAGGAATTTTTACTGATATTTCATGTCTACCTTCTGTTATACCTTCACCTTTACATGTTGAACACTTTTCTTTTGGAATTTCACCCTTTCCTTTACATTCATCACATACACGAGTAGTTGAAAATGCACCCATGAAAGTCTTCTTTGTTTCATGTATTTTTCCTTTACCTGCACACTTTACACAAGTCTTACTTCCAGATCCTGGTTTACCTCCTGTACCATTACATGTACTGCATGTGGCTGATTTTGTTAAAACAATATCTCTTTCAACACCGAAAACAGATTCAGAAAAATTAATTTCAATATCTATAGATATATCTCTACCTCTTTTTGTTCTTCTTTGTCCCCCACCACCGAATATATCACCAAATATATCTCCAAGATCAAACTCTACACCACCATTTTGAGTAAAGCCTGAAAAGTCAAAACCACCGAAACCTTGTCCTCCAAAGCCTCCTTGTCCTGGATTGAATCCTGCACCAGCTTGTCCATATGTATCATATTGTTTTCTTTTATTATCATCACTAAGCACACTATATGCTTCACTAGCTTCTTTAAACTTTTGATTAGAAGTTTCACCACCACCTTTATCTGGGTGATGTTCATGGGCAATCTTTCTAAATGCCTTTTTTATATCGTCTTTTGAAGCGCTTTTATCCACGCCTAGGATTTTGTAATAGTCTTTCATTGGTATAAATAATAACAAATTTATGGGAGAGTTAGTATTGACTGTTTTACTTATAAATGTTATTGTTTTTTTATGTATCAAGACCGGCCTCTCCTTGTGAGACAAGCCGGTTTTCTTATTGACAGCATAAGATACTTTGTTAGAATATAAATACAGGTGGCGTGTTGAGGTTGAATCAAGCTCACGCCAATATATGTATCATATACTGCGCATGCGTATGTATGTGAAAACATCCTGATGATGAACCATGGTTCATCCGCATAACGGCGACTTAAGTCCGTAAGGATCCTAGTTTATCTGGTGTAGTAAATTAGAGAGTTCGTCTATGTTATGTAGCACCATTGGCGCATTCAACCTGCGCCTTTTCTATTTAATTTAAAAAAACCAGCCTATCCTTTCGGAAAGCTGGCTTTTTCTTCTCTTATTAATATTGCAATAAGAAGCAATATCGCGGAAAAGATTTTGATATGAAGGAATTCTATGTTCCAGGACAAAATCGCGAGGAATAGCAGAAGTGCTGATAAAATTTTTTCTTTCATTCTTTGCTCTTTATATATTAAGGAAAAAATGATGTCAAATTGATGTGTAGCTCTACACCATGAAGCTACTAACTTCATATTGCCTATATGTATAGTCAATATGAAAAAAGAGGGTGCTCTGGCTCCCTCTTTTTTCTATTTACCTACTTTTTCTCTTTAAACTCCGCATCTCTTACATTATCCCCTTCACTTCCTCCATTTTGTCCACCTTGATTTTGATCTGTATTTCCACCCTGTGGAGGTTGCTGTTGATTCATGTACTGCCCTATCTTTTGAAGCTCTGTAGACAATGCCTCGGTAGAAGACTTTATAGCCCCTACATCACTACCATCCTTTACCCCTTTTAATGCACTTATTTTGTCTTCTATAGCCTTTTTTAGGTCTGCTGGAGCCTTATCACCTGTATCCTTCAAAGCCTTTTCTGAGGTGTATATAAGCTGTTCTGCAACATTCTTTACTTCTATTGCATCTTTCTTTGCTTTATCTTCAGCTTCATGTTTTGCAGCTTCTGATTTCATCTTTTCTACTTCATCCTTTGAAAGACCTGAGCTTGCTGTGATCTTTATACTATTTGCTTTACCTGTAGCTTTATCTTTTGCTGTTACGCTCAATATTCCATTTGCATCAACATCAAAGCTAACTTCCACTTGTGGCATACCACGAGGTGCTGGAGCTATTCCATCTAGGATAAATCTACCTAGAGACTTGTTGTCACTTGCCATTGCTCTTTCACCTTGTGTTATATGTATTTCAACTGATGTCTGATTGTCAGCGGCAGTTGAAAATACTTGTGAACGCTGTGTTGGAACTGTTGTATTTTTTTCTATTAACTTTGTGGCTACTCCACCAAGTGTTTCTATACTTAGTGATAGCGGGATAACATCTAGAAGTAGCACATCTTTTACTTCACCACCTAAGATTCCTCCTTGAATAGCAGCACCTACCGCAACCACCTCATCGGGATTCACACCCATATGAGGATCTTTGCCAAACATATTCTTTACTGCAGTCTGAAGCGCTGGCATACGCGTCTGACCTCCAACTAGAATAACTTCATTTATTTCACCTACTTTAAATGGTGAAGCATCCATTGCCCTCTTTGTAATCATCATAGCTCGGTCTATGAACTCCTGACATAGCTCTTCTAGTTTTGCTCTAGTTAGAGTTACAAGTAAGTGCTTTGGACCATCAGAACCTGATGATATGAAAGGAATATTTATTTCAGTTTGCACTGCAGTTGAAAGTTCTATCTTTGCTTTTTCAGCAGCTTCATCTAGTCTCTGTAATGCAAGTGCATCTTTCTTTAGATCAATTCCATTTTCCTTTTGGAAAGTATCAGCTAGCCAAGAGACGATTTTTGCATCAATATCACGACCTCCAAGGTGTGAGTCTCCGTCAGTTGATTTTACTTCAACAACATCATCTCCAACTTCAAGTACAGATATATCAAATGTACCTCCACCGAAGTCGAATACTGCTATTTTTTCATCTTTCTTCTTATTGAAACCATAAGCAAGAGCAGCTGCTGTAGGTTCATTTATTATTCTTTTTACATCAAGGCCTGCAATTTTTCCTGCATCCTTTGTAGCTTGTCTTTGTGAATCGTTAAAATAAGCAGGAACTGTAATAACAGCTTCTGTTATTTTTTCTCCAAGACGAGCTTCGGCATCATTCTTTAATTTCTGAAGTATCATGGCTGAAACTTCTTCTGGACGAATCCATTTTCCACCATAGTTTACTTCTATACCTCCATTTGATGATTTTCTAACTTCGAAAGGAATATTTTTAATATCCTTTTGAACACTTTCTTCATCAAAGTTATGCCCAATGAATCTTTTTATTTGGTATATAGTATTCTTTGGGTTTGTAACTGCTTGTCGCTTTGCTAGAAGTCCTACTAGTCTCTCTCCAGTCTTTGACTGAGCAACTATAGAAGGAGTAGTTCTAGCGCCTTCTGCATTTTCCAAAACCTTTGGAACACCTGCTTCCATAACAGCGACTGCGGAAAAGGTAGTTCCAAGGTCGATTCCAATTATTTTTGACATAGATTAATTTACTAATTAATAATTTTATGTATAATTCCTAAAGAAAGGAAACTAATAATATGTGGGGAGAATAAATCAAAAAAAAGGGTAATGAAATAGCAAATGCTAAAGTAATTCCCTTATTTTTTATATTTGGGATGGTGCCCTAGTTGGTTGATTGGCTAAAATAAGGTCAAAGTTAAAAGGAGATATAAAAGATATAAATGAAGTTGTTCTATTAAAATATATTGAAACTATATTTTTTGAACTACATGGTAGATATATACTTTCAGTTTTTTCTACAAGTTTAACTAAAGGTTCAGCAGATATAATCTGACCTTGGAATACCCCATTTATTTCAACAATAGTAAAACGCACTCGGATAAGTAAACCATTTTTATCCTTTACAATTCTCTCAAAAATATTGTTTAATTGTTTATTTTGAGTAGTTAACATATATAGCAATATTATATCAGTATTGTTTATATTGTCTAGATTAAATATAAAATTTACCCCTTAAACTCCCCTACCTTTACCTTTGCTGGAATAAGTATTTTTCCATTTAACTTATATCCTTTATTTATTACAGCTATAACCTTATTATCCATATTTTTATCTGAAACTGTTTCATATGAACTAGCATCATGTAGTGAATGATCAAAGTTTTCACCAATAGCTTTTATTTCTTCAAGTCCATTATCACTCAAGGCTTTTGTAAGTTGAGAATATATGTATTCAACTCCTATTCTCCAGTTTTTATCTGCTTTTTCCCAAGCCTCCTTATTTCCCATTGCCATATCAAAGCTTTGTAGTACTGGAAGTAAATCCTCTATCATTCTTTCATTTGCAAACTTTATATATTCCCTCTTTTCTTCCTCATCTCTTTTTCTTGCATTCAAAAGATCAGCTTTTGCTCTTTGCCAACCATTTAAATATTCAGATCTTTCTGCCAGAGCTTTTTTTAATTTCTCCTTTAAAACTTTAACAGTTTGAACAGCAGTCTCTTCAGTTATGACAGAGTCATCGATATTTTCATCCATATCGTATTTAATTTCATTAGTTTCATCGTTCATAGTGAAATTAGTATACGGCACTAAATTAAATTTGCAAGCCAAGATAAAAGAAAACCCCTCTTCGGGGCTTTCTTTATTACTATCTTTTACTCCACTGTGGGCTCTTTCTCGCTTTCTTGAGACCGAACTTACGTCTTTCTTTAGCTCTAGGATCTCTCTTTAGAAGACCTGCTTTCTTTAATCTTCCACGAAGTTCTGCATCATATTCTATTAATGCTCTTGATATACCGTGTCTTAAAGCATCAGCTTGAGCGCTTAGTCCACCACCTTTTATAACAGCTGTAATTTTAAACTTTGTAGTAGTTAATTTTGAAGTAGTCATAGCTTCTGTAGCTGTAATCTGCATTTCCTTTACTGGGAAATAAGCTTCAACAGATTTACCGTTTATTTCATAAGAACTCTTATCTGAAGGAGTAATACGAACACGTGCTACTGCTGTTTTTCTTCTTCCTACTGTTTCTATGTATTTATTTGCTATTGCTGACATAATATTATTTTGTTATTGAAAGATTTTTCATCATTTCTTTTCTAAGGCTATTACTTGGAAGCATTCTATATACTGCTCTTCTGAAAGCCTCTTCAGTTCCTTTTCTTTCTATAAGATCAGAAAGCTTTTCAGTATTTATACCTCCTCTAAAACCTGTGAAAGTTACGTATTTTTTATCTTGTTTCTTCTTTTCATTTATATAAGCTTTATCACAGTTTATTATTGAAACCTTAACTTGTGGAGCTCTATTTCTAACAAAAGTAACTGTGTTTTTTCCCATCAGATAATTTGCAGCTTCTGATGCTACTCTTCCTAGTTTTTTGCCTTGTGCGTCTATGGTGTAATTTTTCATGTTTTTATTTCGTATTATACAAATTCAATCATTGCCATAGGGGCTGCGTCAAGTCCTCTAGGTTCAAGCTTTATAATTCTTGTGTAACCACCTTTTCTATCCATATATTTTGGAGCAAGTTTTTCAACTAGGTGTTTTACTTCATCTTCACCGTGTATTTTTGAAATTAATACCCTTCTTGAAGCTACTGTATTTAGCTTTCCTTTTGTAACTAGTTTTTCAACATAAGGACGTAGGCTCTTTGCTTTTGCTAAAGTAGTTGTAATTCTACCTTCATTAATAAGGTTGCGAGCCAAAGATCTAAGCAGAGCGTCTCTCTGTCCCATCTCTCTTCCGAATTTTCTGTTTTTTGAATGGTGTCGCATGGTATTAAATTAATTACTACTTCAAATTTATATTATATTGAGCCAATACTTTCTTTATCTCTTGAACTCCTTTGCTTCCAAGTCCATCAACATCAAGAATATCTGCTTCCTTCTTTCTTGCTAAACCTCCTACTGTTCTTATGTTTGCATTTGATAATGCTTTTACAGTTCTTGGTGAAAGTCCTATAGCATCTATTCTTGTCTTTAGGAATTCAACATCTAGTTCTTGCCTATCACCTCCTGCATCTT
Organism: Minisyncoccia bacterium; assembly: GCA_044228445.1. GTDB lineage: Bacteria > Patescibacteriota > Minisyncoccia > Phycocordibacterales > PALSA-1337 > CAIOGI01. The sequence continues at coordinate 188,220 of JBGAUV010000002.1, forward strand.
CTGTATCATCAGATTTTTCTGAGCTCTCAATCTCTATTTCTGGTTCTTTGAAACCAACTATAGCTTTTAGTTGAGTAATCATTATTGATATTGATTCTTCAAGAGCCTCTTTTGGTGTAAGTGTACCATCTGTTTCTATTGAAAGTCTTAGACGGTTGAAATCTGTTCTATCACCAACACGCATGTTCTCTACTTCATAGTTTACTCTCTTAATAGGTGTGAATGAAGCATCTAGAGATATACTTCCTATATCAACACGATCTTTATGTAGAGTTTCTTTTAGAACGAAACCAAGACCTTTTTCTACTGTAATATCCATATCTACTTCTGTAGCTTTATTTGTTATTTCAAATATTGTTAGATCTGGATTTAGGATTTCTACTTGTCCTGGGAATTCAATATCCTTTGCTGTAACTTTCTTTACTCCCTTAGCTTTGATTGTAAGAATCTGAGGTTCATCTCCAGTTATTCTTATTCTAAGCTTTTTTAGATTTAGAAGGATAGTTATAACATCCTCTTTTACACCTTCTATACTTGAAAATTCATGTTCTACTCCACTTATTCTTACTTTTGTTACTGCTGCACCTGGAAGTGATGAAAGAATAATACGTCTTAGTGAATTACCAAGAGTATGACCATATCCAGGATATAGACCATCTATTTCGTATACACCACTAAAACCCTCTTCACGAACAATTCTTGGTTTTGATGGTAGAACAATGTTATTGTTTGACATATTATTTTTATTAAAATTATTACCTTATTAAAATTAACGACTATAAAAACCTATAACAGTATCTGGATCGAATAGGAGTTCTGTCTTTGAGGCTGTAGGTATACCATCAACTGTAATAGTTTTTTTATCAAAATCAAGCTTTAACCAAGCTGGTAGCTTAATTGTCTTTAATTTTTCGTCTAGATTTGCGAATAGAGCTTTCTTTTTACTTCCTTCTCTTATTCCTATAACATCACCAATTTTTACTTGGTATGAAGGAGTAGTTACTTTTACACCATTTACTGTTAGGTGACCATGAGAAGTCATTTGACGTGCAGCTTGGCGAGTATTTGCAAAACCAGATCTTAGAGCAATATTATCAATTCTACTTTCTAGAGTTCTAACTAGTATTTCACCAGAATTTCCCTTTTTAGCAATTGAATTTTTTACGTATTTTGCAAATTGTTTTGCTGTAACTCCGTAACTAAATCTTGCTCTCTGCTTTTCTTGCATTCCAAGTCCGTAGTCACTCTTTGCTTTTCCTCCTTCTGATCTCTTACCATTTTGTCCAGTACGAATAGCATATTTTTGAGTTTGAGTTTTCTCAAATACTGGTGCTCCTAGTCTTTTTGCAATTTTATATCTTGGTCCAATTATCATAAATTTATATATTATACTCTTCTTGGTTTCTTAGGCTTTGGTCCATTCATAGGAACTGGTGTAGCATCCTTTATTGTATTTATTATTACACCCTTTGAAATGAATCCTCTAACCGCTGATTCACGTCCTGAACCAACTCCCTTTATTACAACATCAATCTCTTTTAATCCCATAGGTTCAGCTTTTGTAGCTAGAGTTTCTCCAACCTTTGCAGCAGCAAATGGTGTACCCTTTTTTGCACCCTTAAATCCAAGTGCTCCACTTGATGACCAGATAATAGCATTACCAAGTTTATCAGTTAGTAATACCTTGGTGTTATTGTATGTAGATTCAACATATAGAATACCTGAATCAAGTTTTCTTTTACCAGAAGAAGCTGGCTTTTTTGCCATTTCTTTCTTTGCTCCATCTTCATTTGTAATTTTTTTCTTTGCCATATTATAAAATTATTACTTCTTCTCTTCTTTCTTTCTTCCTGAACCCATGGTCTTTCTAACATTTCCGCGAACTGTTCTGCTATTTGTCTTTGTTCTTTGTCCACGCGCAGGAAGTCTTCTAGCATGTCTACTTCCTCTATATGCTTTTATATCCTTTAGTCTTTTTATGTTTTGAGCTACTTCACGCTTTAGGTCTCCTTCAATTCTAAAGCTTTCAACTATTTTTCTTATTTCATTTTCTTGCTCAACAGTTAAGTCTTTAGACTTTAGTGAAGCATTAACCTTTGCCTTTTTTAATATATGTAGAGCTCTTGGTCTACCTATACCATAAAGTGTTGTTAGAGCAATCTCTAGTCTTTTGTTTTCTGGAATTGTTATACCTAGTATACGCATAAATTTTATTTATCCTTGGCGCTGTTTATGGCGAGGATTTGACTTACAGATAACATAAACATATCCCTTACGTCTTACAACGCTGCATTTTGGACATATTTTTTTTACTGAAGCTTTTACTTTCATTTTTTATTTAAAGTCTTTTGGTAATTCTTGCTCTTCCTCCGTATGGATCGAGTATCATTTCTACTCTATCACCTATGAGAACCTTTATTCTGTGCATTCTCATTTTTCCTGCCAAATAGGCCATGATAATTTCTTCTCTATCATCTAATTTAACTCTAAAAAGAGTATTAGGAAGAGCCTCAGTTATTGTACCTTTAGCTGAATTTAATTCAGTATTTTTTGGCTTATCTGTGCTGTTTTTATCCATTAAAATTGAACAGTTTCTTATATTATCAGAAAGGTGTATAAAAAGTCAACAGGTAAATCAATTCCCAGTTTGCCTTTTGCGATTGGGTCTTACTTATCGGCTATACAACCTTTAATCTGATTTAATGTTAAGTATAATCTTTTCTTTTGAATTTGGGAAGGACCTCATCCAAAATGGTGTTATAAGTGCATAAGCACTACTTATAGATGGGTACTTCGCAAATATACTATTACTTTCTTTTAATTTCTTTCCTAATAACTCTGTTTTCAGACTATCTTCTGAAAATGTACCTGTCATGCTAAGTTTTCCATCAACATTTAATATTAAAGTATTTTCTTTTTTTGGTGAAAAGTCTTTTATATTATCTATTGATACATTTAAGTCTTTAATACCCTTTATCGTATAGCTATTTGATGGGAATCTTTCAACTTGTTCTTGAGCAATATATTTAAACATTTGATCTGCATCAAATACTACGGCTCTTATAACACCTTGAACATTTATTTGTGTTTCAACAGTCTTATTTGCAGCACTTGTATCAGTTTTTTGTGATTGTACAGGTAGCACTACGTATTCAATTGAACTTAATTTTGGATAAAGTATATCTTCACTTGATATACTTTCTTTTATTTTTTCTTCAAGTACTGCTTTTAAACTCGCTTTTAAGCTTTCAACTGCTTCTTTCTCATCTTTTGGTAAGACTGTAAGTTTATTTCCAGAGTAACCACCACTAAAATCAGCTTTTGTCTTTGCATATATAGTATCGTATTTAGCACTACCCTTATACGCAATAACTTTCAATACTTCACCTATAGAATTTGTTTTATTGAATTCCGAACCTGGTTTATCAGCAATAACACTTACAGAAATAGAGCCTGGATTCTTTTTATCAGATAAATTCTTCATTCCTGGAATTATTACAGTACTAGTAGTTCTATAAACTAAGTTATTGGAATCAGATAATCTAGTTCCAGCAAGGAGCTTTTGTGGTGTTGTACTATTATAGTTATATAGCGCTACTAAACCCTTAGATTTTGTTTGTATAAGTGGCCCTTTAACAGCATTTACTGTCTTTGTTTGCGTGCTTGTAGCAGTAATTATATTGTATTGTAGTTCTTTCAATGAAACATTCTTTTTTGATGTTACCTTTTGATTAACCTGAAAATTGGCAGTTTTTGGTGTAATTGTTACAACTGCTTTTGAATACAGTAATGATAATGCAATAGCTATGACCCCAACACTGACAAAAATAACTAAAAAAGTAGCAATTGTATTTGAAATTAATTTTCTACCAGAGCCTTTTTTATTAGTATTTAATACACTATTAGCTACAGGTCTGTCTTTTGTTTTATTTACTCTTGGTGAAGGTCTTTCACTATCTTCTTTCAGTTCTCTTCTTCTAATTAGTCTCTTTACTACTTCTTCATGCTCAATTCTACCGCTTTCTTCTTCATCTCTATCGGCCATGGATATATTTCTAATAGTCCTCTTTTCATTTGGAAATATATCTCTAACTACTTTCTTGGAGTTATTTTTTTCTATTTTTCTATCTGCCATATTTATTATATTCTAACATAAATAAAAATTATTTTTTATCTTTATTCACATCCTTAATTGCTCTAACGTACATACCCATTAACCAACTACGTTCTTCAGGCTTTTCAAAGCTAACAGCTTCATCAACTAGTGAATCATCAAAATGTACTACTTCAAATCCAACTTCTTTTATAGCTTTTTCAAATATCTTAAAATGTTCATGTATAGAAAGATATATGATATGTGGAATACTTACACCTTCTCTTGAGTTTAAAGTATTATTCAAATCCCTTTTCCAACCCTCCATAACATCACCAAGTATTTCTTCAAAATTAGTTTTCTGTTTATTTTCAAGTTTATCATCTTCATATAGTGTTAACATAGATTTAACATTTTCTGGGCTTATTCTCATTAATTTCGATATTTTTCTTACCAATGTATATGCACCGAATGGAAATGAAGCTAAAAATACACCAGAGCCTTTATTTACTATAACTATATCTGTAAGTTCTCCATGAACATGTAGTGAGGTATACTCATCTCTATTTGGAGATAGGCTTCTTAATGCTAAATAGTGGAGTAGAAGTGAACCATGCAAATATTCCTTCTTTACATGAAATACCTTATCGACTTCATTTTTAATTTTATTTAAAATATTTTGTGATGCCAATGTAATTGCAAAAGATACTTCTAAAACACTTGTTTTTTTACCTGAATAATTATTTACAGAATATCCATTTAGTCTTATATCAAATATTTTTTGCTCAAAAAGTACTATATCAAGATTAGTAGACTTTTCTTTTTCTAAGTCTAAAATAAATTCATTCATCAATAATCTACTTTCATTCGTTATGATTTCCTCTATTGTCTTTTCATTAATACTTACCTCTTTTTTATAATCAGCGCGAATTTTTTGTGCATGAGAAACTGCCCATGGTGAAGATAGTGCATAATATATATCATGAATATTATTATCATTATATCCAATCGTTTTTGCTCTTGCTAAACCGTTTTTTTGAACAGTTGATAATACATCATTCAATGTCTTAAGCATTACCTTTGTCATATATGGACCACCGTTACTTTGTCCTCTATCAAGTGAAATATGTTTTGTATAGTTATATATAATATGAGGTTTAGTGCCTTTATCAAATACAACGAGCGATCCTCTTATAAGACCACTTTGAATATCAAGTACCAATGATAAAGTGTTTTCCTTTTTATTTAAGAAAGACATAAATAATTTAAATAAATTATATCATATATAAAATGATTTAAACTATGATGTTTGTTAACACTATTATTGCAAAACTGCCTTTATTCTTCTTACTCCTTGAGCCACAGCCTCTTCTTTTTGAATTTTGAACACTAGATTACCATTTTCACCCTTTAATTCTTTTGTATTTTTAACATGAGGACCTCCACAGAATTCTTTTGAATAAGCAGAATCAATATCATTACCTATAAAGTAAATGCTTACTTCATCACTGTATTTTTCTCCAAAAAAATGTTTTGCTCCAGTCTTTTCAGCGTCTTCTTTTTTCATAACTACCATGTTTACAGGCAAACTCTCATTCATTTTTTGATTTACTATATCTTCTACTTTCTTTTTTTGTTCATCAGTCATTTTTCCAGTGTAAGAGAAATCAAATCTAAGTCTCTCTGGAGTAATGTTTGACCCTTTTTGCATAATACCTTGTCCTAAAACATCATGTAAAGCTTGGTGTAGTAAATGTGTAGCAGTATGATAACGAAGTGAATTATCACTAGTATCTCCTAGTCCTCCTTTAAACTTCTTTTCTGCTCCGGAACGAGAGAGTTCTTGGTGTTTTTTGAATTCTTCATCAAAACTAGCTATATCAATTTTTATTCCTTTTACTTTAGCTAGTTCAAGAGTTAGATCAATTGGAAAACCGTAACTACTAAATAATGTAAATGCTTGTTGGCCACTTATATCATTTTTACTAATTTTCTCAAATTCTTTCATTCCATTCTCAATAGTCTTTCCGAACTTCTCACATTCTTTGTATATAACATCAATAATATTATCTCTTTGTGACATTATATTTGTATATACACCTGCATATTTACGACAAACTATATCTACAAATTTTTCAATACTAGCTCTATCTAGTTTTCTATTAATAGTATTGAAAACTGCTCTACGAATAAGTCTTCTTAATATATATCCTTGATCTGTATTTCCAGGTAAAACGCCATCTGAAATAAGGAAAATTGAGGAACGAATATGATCAGATAGAATTCTTCTGCTTTTTATATTGTCAGTAATACTTCCTGCCAGTTCCATTATTTCTGAAAATAAATCAGTATCATAAACATTAGTCTTATTTTGCAAAACGGTAGTTATTCTTTCAAAGCCTGCTCCTGTATCAACATTCTTCTTTGCCAATTTTGAAATGATTTTTCCATCTTTCTTTTCAAATTCCATAAAAACATCATTCCAAATCTCAACTATTTTCTGTTCATCATCAGCTTTATTGTATTGTTCTAGTGTCATATCACCTAAACCTTGTTCGGTAAGATCATAAAACATTTCACTACAAGGGCCAGTAGGACCTGTCCAAGTATCCTTACCCTTTACTGCTGGCCACCAGTTTGCACTTGCATCCTTAAAATATATTCTATTTTCTGGCATTCCTGCCTCCATCCAAATCTTTTTTGCTTGTTCATCAGCAGGACTATTTTCATCTCCTTTAAATACTGTTACATAAAGTCTTTTTGGATCTAGACCAAAACCATATTGTTTTGAAGTTAATAATTCATAACTCCACTTTATGGCCTCTTCTTTGAAATAACTACCTAAAGACCAATTACCCATCATTTCAAAGAAAGTAAGGTGAGTATTATCCCCTACGTCCTCTATATCAGTAGTTCTTACACACTTTTGTATATTTGCTAGTTTATCACCATTTGGGTGTGTTTTACCCATTAAATACGGCACTAAAGGTTGCATACCAGCAGTGTTAAATAGAACACTAGGATCATTTTCTGGAACTAGTGGTGAACTTGGTAGTATATAGTGTCCTCTTTCTTTAAAAAAGGATATGAATCTGTTACGAATTTCTTCTGATTTCATATTGAAATGAGTTTATCATAAAAACACTGTTCTCTCTACTTTTTTATTTTCTTCTTATTTGCCTCATTAACCAGTCTTTCGAATTCATTTATATCACTTTCAATAGACTCTATACCTTTTTCAAATATATTATCCTTAATAATATCTATTCCTACAGATTTCAATATATTTTCAGGTGTATCATTTCCTCCAGCAGAAAGAATTTTTTCTATCTTTTCCTTAAATGTTTTATCTTTATAATATTGACTTAATAAATATTTTGAAAGCAAACCACCATAAGCATATGTATATACATAAAAGAAATATCTTAAATGATTCCATCCTACGAAAGAATACCCGTCCTTTTGTTCAAATTTAAATACTGGACCAAGATAATTTGACATATTTTTATTATGTAAATTAGCTATTTGTTCTTTTGATAAATATCCTTTTTCTTTTATTTCTTTATGAAGGTCCTTTTCATAGTTATAACAAGCAATTTGTCTAAATACTGTAGAAATATCATTAGATATTTTATCGTGTAAAGCTGTAATTCTATCCTTTTTAGGTAATTGATTTATTGTGTGATTAATTGCTAAATTTTCAAAAAATGTACTTGCAGTCTCAGCGATTGAAGTAGAATAATCCATATCAAATATAGTATTATTTCTACATAATTCACTATGGAAAGCATGTCCCATTTCATGAGCAATTGTTCCAAATGATTTAAAACTATCTGTATGATTTAATAAAACGTAAGTAGGATTGGTATATGTTGATGAACAAAATGCTCCACCTTTTTTACCAATTTTTGGATATACATCTATTTGACCGTTTTTAATAAAGTTATCAAAAATATCAGAATACTTTTTATCAAATTCTCCAAATATATCCTTTAATATTTTTACACTATGTTCAAAAGTAAATTTTTGATTTATTTTACCTATTTTTTCATGTCTATCAGAATAAGATAATGTTTTTTGTTTCATTATCTTTACTTTTATTTTATAAAATCTATTTGAAATTTTAAAACCTCTTGTAACTATATTTACAAGATTATCTACTACCTGTTTATCATTTCGATAATTTTTAATTGTGATTTCGTCTGGAGATTTTGCTCCTCTTAAATCATCGTCTATCTTTTTATTTTTAATTACAGCATTTATTTCAGCTTCAGAAAATACGGATATTTCTTGTAACTTATCAGTTATTTTACTATATAAATCATCTCTCTCTCTTTCTTTTTTAGATCCTGAATCTTACCCAATGCTTCATTTATCGGTAATATCTTTCCTTTATATTTAACTGATAGTGAATTTAGTATTTTTGAATTCGTACTTGTCCATAGACCATGAGATACATTATATTTTAGACTCAATATTTGTTCTTCTTTATCGCTTAAGTAATACTTTGAATCAATAAAAATACATTTTAAAAGAAAATGAAATTTCTTTAATTTATCATTATTCAAAATTTCTTCTTGTCTCTCAGGTTTTATACTACCTAAAGAAAGCTTAAAGAATAGTATTTTATTTTCAGCTTTTGTTAAAATATCATTAAATTGATTCTTGAGTTGAATTACCTTTTTATCACTAGAATTAAGAACTTCTCTATAGTAAAGATATAGTAAAGGATTTTTATCCGAAATAATTGTTATCTTTTCAAAATCATTTAAAGCTTCAAGTAGTTTATTATCATCAATTAAATATTGTTTATCCTTATTATCATATTTTAAAGCAAAATCCTCATAGGCTTTTACTATATTTTCTATTGAAGTCCTTATATTATTATCGTCTAGAGATTTATATAGTGGATTCAAATTCCACTCATATTTTTTATTCTTTTTATCTTTCATAGTCTATTTATACTATACCCCCATTACTTCAGCAATCTCTTTCTCTACACTAGCAATTTCTTGAGCTGTCATACCTATTTCATGCAAATAGTTTTTATGTTCAAGAATTTCTTTACATAGTACTATGCCTTTTGAAAGCAAAGTTTTTTTATGAGTATTTGAAAGTGAAGCCAAGCATGTAGAAGGATGAAGTCTTAATTGTTCTATTATATCTTGAAGATTTCCTTTGGCAGGATAATTCCAACCAATTAACTTTATACCATTACATTCACTATATCGTATTGCTTGATCAGTAAACTTTGTATTTGTAATTATATATCCTTGTTTTAAACGAAGCTTTTTACCACCATATTCAAATGTATTTTCTTTCAAATCATCAAAGCGAGCTTTTACATAAAGAGCCACCTTTAAATCTGATTTTAAACCAAATTCATTGTGGAATTTTGCTTCTACCATAACCAAGTCTTCACCTTTCCAAGCAACAACATCCATTTCATGAGGTACACAACCACCAAAGACAGTTTGATCTGTAAGAGTTTGGTATCCCCAAGCATTAAATATCTTTGAAATATATTTTTCAAAAGGAAAACCATCTGGACCTAATTCTGATAAAGCTCTTCTAAGAGAATACTTTATAGCAATAGGCATTGAGTATTGTCTAAGTAGTTTGAAAGCATGAGAATAAATATGGCCTGTCGTCATTCCATCTTTTATCTCTTTACCTATATGCTCTATTATCTTATCTATTATCTCTTCATTACCACCTGCATTTAAAAGAGAATCTACAAGCTTTTGCTCTTCGAATAATTCTCTTGTTCCATCTGCTTTTGTAACGGTTATAAGGTGATTCATAATAAAGATATTATATCACCATAAATAATCTACGCTATACTTCCCCCACCCAAACACAACTCTCCATCATAAATAACTAGTGATTGTCCACTTGATATAGTGTATTGCTCATTTTTAAATTCAACTTCATTTTCACTTATAACTTTTATATCCTGCAATTCTTCTCTATATCTAGATCTAGCTTTAAGCCAAGCATTCATAGGTACACTTCCTTGATTCCAGTTTACATTTTTTAACTTAATTCTTTTTATAGAACTTGGTAATTCACCTTTTTCATTTTTATTTGCAACAGTAATTGTATTTTTATCTATATCTTTCGAAATAACATAATAAGGTGCATCATTTGGTGTTTTTTTAAATATTTCAAAGCCATGTCTTTCTCCAATGGTAAAAAAGAAAGCACCATTATGACTACCTACAATATTTCTCTTTTCATCTAGTACATCACCCTTTTTTTCTTGTATAAATCTAGCTAGAAAATCTTTTATATCAACTTTTCCTATAAAACAAAGTCCTTGGCTATCTTTTTTAATAGCATTCGGAAGGTTAAATTTCTTGGCCAATTCTCTTACTTGAGTCTTTTCTATATTTCCAACTGGAAATAATGTTTTATTTAAATGCTCTTTTTTTAAAGTATATAGAAAGTATGATTGATCTTTATTTTTATCTGTACCTGCATATAGTTTTCCATCCTTAATCTGTGCATAATGTCCAGTGGCTACAAAATCAGCACCGTTTTTAATTGCCCAATCAAAGAATCCACCAAATTTAACATATTGATTACACATTACATCAGGATTTGGAGTTTTCCCTTTTTTATATTCGTCTATCATATAGTCTACAACCTCCTTTTTATATTCTTCTTCAAGATCAAGAGTTATAAAAGGTATATCAAGTAAGCTTGCTACTCTCATTGCATCTCTTCTGTCCTCCTTTGAGGTACAATTTATCCAACTTGGTTGCCAGACATTTATAAAAACACCCGTAACATCATAGCCTTGTTCTTTAAGTAAACAGGCAGAAACTGAGCTATCAACACCACCTGACATACCCAAAAATACCCTTTTTTTAGGGTTATTTTTATGGTTCAACGTATTTTGTTCGGTTTTTAAGGTGTTCATTATATGTCTCAGCATAGTGCACTTTTCCATCCTTATCTGTCAAGAAGAAGAAATATTTAGTAGGTAAAGGATTCAATGTTGCTTCAATTGATTCAAGTCCAGGGTTTGATATTGGTGTTGGTGGTAATCCTTTATGTTTATATAGGTTATATGGTGAATCCATAGCTAGATCAGATAAGGTTATTTCTGCGCTAGTTTTATTTAATATATACCAGAATGGAGTATCGAATTGTAAAAACATATTTTTATCCATTCTATTCTTTATTATTCCTGCAACAATTCTTTTATCCTGATAATCACGAACCTCTTTTTCTATAAGTGAAGCAATCGTGATTACTTTTTTTATACCATCCTCAGAAAGTTTATATTTATCTAAAATAGGTTTCGCTTTTTTATTAAAATTATCTTGCATAACTTTTATAACTTCCCTTGCACCCACATTTTCATAAAATATATAAGTATCTGGTAATAAATATCCTTCATATGGTTTTGCTAAAGCAACAAAACCTGGTGCATTAAAATTTGGAATTGATTTTAATATTGTTAAAGCCATATCTGATGCTGTACTACCTTCATATATAACTATTTTAACTTTGGAAAAACCAAACCTTCCTTCTGATAATCTACTAGCAATAGTAAATAAATTTTGTGGATAGTTGAATCTATATTCACCTGAAAGAATCTTACCCTTTTGACCTAGTATCATAACTGCAAGTTTTAACATAAAAGGAGAGCGAATTATTTTTTGTTCAAACAATGTTTCACTTAGTTCAGATATACCTACACCTTGTTTTACTTCTATATCAATTTTCTTAGGGAAATTTTCTGGGGGTCTAGAAAAATACATTACAAAACCACCAATTACTATTAAAAGTAAAATTGAAACTATAGATTTAATATACTTTTTAATGTCCTGATTCATCTTTATATTAAACATATAGGTATTTTATATAGGTAGATTTGATGGTGCTTCCCCTTTCTTTGAAGGAACTCTGTCTAGTGTTGGAGTACCTGCAACCTGTCCTGGGAAATGATATACCGTTGCCAATTCCTCACTATTTAAAATTACAAACTTACTTGTCCAAGGTGCATGAAAGAAACATCTTCTTTTATATGCATCAAGAACATTTGCTCCATGCTTATCTCTTTTTTTATTTGCTGGATCTTCCCATGGAACTCCTTTCATCTTTGGGTGCCATTTTTCACCATTAGTCTTGAAACCATTTAAATGTTCAGAACCGAAATGTTTGAAGCCAGCATTTATACCTCCAGAACCAAATGGTGGGTTAAATTTATCTTTTTTATCTATATATAAAGCACGTATACCAACTTCAAAAGGGGTTTTTGATATACTTCTTTCAAGTGCATATACAATCTCTTTTTCTCCCTCAGTAATACTTAATGTTTGTCCTTTACCATCCTTATCCTTTCCTGCAATTTTTGTTTTTGAGTCTCTGATTAAAATATCATTAATTTCTTTTTTTGCTTCATCTTTCCAAGCATCTGTTTCACCAAATAAAGTTCCTGGTTTATGATCATCACCCTTATGTCCTCTTACGACAAACTGTATCCATATTTGTTGTTCTGGACCGAGACTTCCTAAAAATTCAATAAATGGAACAAGTGGGTCAACTTTATATTCTTCTTTTGGATCTTTATCAAGACCATAGTCAACATAGGTTTTTATTGGATAAGCATTCTTTTTTGTAAAAATAAACTCTCCTCCCCAAATTCTCCAAACTTTTGGATCAAATACGAAGGGTTTGGTATAGTCTTCTGCTTCTGTAATTTCTATTCCAGGAAATTGAGAATATAGCGCAGACATTAGATTGGATTTTCTCCTGTCTTCTGTTCTTATAAAAAATTTTACTCTTCCACCTAGCGATACTAATTCAAGAGAGTATTCAGGTCTCAATTCACCCTTCCACCATCTGCTAAATTTATTTCCATCTGAAGCATTGTATATAGAATTTAAAAATACCTCCATTGCTAATGGTGATTTGAATATATCTTTTGGTAGTCTTATTTCAAGTAATGTGTATTTCAGATTTAAAATAAAGCTTGATTGAATATAGTCTAACCAAAGTGGCCAGAATACAATCCAAAGTATATAAGTAAGAACTAATGGAGACAGATAAATTATTATACTTATAACAGTTGGAAATATTTCTACTAAAAATGAATTATATAGAGATTCGAACATATATAGGTAAATTTATTACCCATATATTGTAACATCAAAGTATATTAACCAACAATAGAATACTTACCGTCTTTATCTTTTTTAAAATGCTTTTGGTTTTGGAGATTAACCATAATTGTATTGTCCTTTACATATCTTTCCTTCAGAACTTTCGCAATTATTTCTTCTTTTGTAAGAGGACCATTCTTTTCTATAATTTTCTTTATAACATCTCTAACAACACCTGACATATAGCCCCATTCCTTAAGAGCATAAAGTCCTCTACCTACTAGTACAAAACGAGGATCTTTTATAAGTTCATTATGAGTTGTAGCAACATGAGCTTTCTTTTTGAAAACTTGAGTAATTTGTTTTGCAACTTCACGGAAATGTATTGGAGAACCATGTTTCCTTATAACTAGGAAAGCATAATCTCTCATACCTTTTGTTTTTACATTTGGAGAATGAGAAACACCCCATTCACCTATTGCATTTTTGCCAATAGCCTTTGATATTGAAAGCCATCTCTTCATTACTTCTTGATTTTTATATTTTTCTGAGACCTCACCTAGATGAGATATGAACTTTGATATCATTTCTGATTCTGGTAATAGATCTTCATTTGTTAGGCTTGAGTATAGCTTCTTTAGAGATTCTTCAACTTGTCTTGCTACAGCTTCATTTACATGTAAACGATGTTTGAAATGTTCATCTTCTTTTCTTTTCTTAAATGAATCACCAATAACCAAGATAAAGTTTACACTATTTTGTAGTGATGTATCTTTTGAAACTGAACCAAGGAAATCTTCCTCAACAACAATTCCTCCTAGTGTATGTATTAAACCTTCAAGCTCATCAGATATAGCTTTTTCTGCTTTATAAGCATCTGACTTTCTTATATTTTGTATAGCATAGTTTTCGATCTGACGAACACGTTCACGTGTAATACCATATATTTTACCAATAGCATCTAGAGTCATCTTTGTAGTGCTAGTTCCTAGTCCATAACGCTTTATAATTACGTCTTTAGCTCTCTCAGGGAGAACTGATAGTAAACGCTTAACAGATTGCTTTGGTTTAAATGTTATATTTGCCATACTTTTAATTTGTTTGTTGATTAATTTATATCATTAGCTTGTAAATAAGTCAAACTTAACGAAAATGTATGAATTTTTACATTAAATTAAACAACAATATTAATTAATCTATCTTTAACGATAATTACCTTTTTAATTTTATTTTGTTCAATGATTTTCTTTATTTCAGGCATATTTAAAGCCGTATTTTGAATATAATTATCATCCATACCCTTTGAAGTTTCAAAACTAGCTTTTATTTTTCCATTAACTTGAACAACAATTGTAATTTTATTTGAACTAGTTTTTGAAATATCTGCATTTGGCCAAATCTGTGTATGAATTGAAGCTTTATTACCTATTATTGACCATAGTTCTTCTGTAACATGTGGAATAAATGGAGATAAAATCAAAATTAAATTTTCAAAAGTCTTTTTTGAAATTGCTTTTTCTTTTTCCAAATCATTTACAGCGATCATAAGTGAACTTACTGCCGTATTAAATGACATATTTTCAATATCGTCACTTACTTTTTTAATAACTTTATTTATCGTTATTTCCGTACTTTCTGTATCTTTATACCCTTTTGTATAATTTATTTTATCTTGCAATTTCCACACTCTCTCTATAAATCTTCTAGGACCAGCTATATTATCTGTTTCCCATGATATAGCTTGATCAAAAGGACCCATAAACATTTCATATAGACGTAGAGTATCGGCACCAACATTGTTTACAATATCGTCTGGGTTCACAACATTGCCTCTTGATTTTGACATTTTTTCTCCTCCTCCTGCTAATATAAGTCCATGTGATGTTCTCTTTTGATAAGGTTCTTTTGTAGATACAACTCCTATATCAAATAAAAACTTATGCCAAAAACGAGAATACAATAAGTGAAGAGTTGTATGTTCCATACCACCATTGTACCAATCAACTGGAGTCCAATATTTTAGCTTTTCTTTATCAGAAAGTGCCTTTTTATTTTTTGGATCAGTATATCTCAAATAATACCAACTAGAACCCGCCCAGTTAGGCATTGTATCTGTTTCTCTTTTTGCTTTACTTTTACACTTTGGACATTTAACATTTACCCATTTTGTAATAGCTGCAAGTGGTGATTCACCATTTTCTGTAGGTAAATAATTTTTAACTTTTGGAAGTTTTATTGGTAAATCCTTTTCTGGAACTGGTACTATTCCACATTTATTACAATGAATTACAGGAATAGGTTCACCCCAATATCTTTGTCTTGAGAATACCCAGTCTCTAAGTTTGAATTTATTTACCCAATTTCCTTTTACATATTTTGTAATATCTTTCTTAATATCCTCTGACTTTTTACCGTTAAAATCTTTTGAATTTATAAGGATACCGTTTCCTGTATATGCTTGAGATTTATTTGTAAATCTATGTAACCATATACTCATTTCAGCATGAGTCATTTTTTCTTCATTTACATCTTTTTCATTCATCCAAATAGTTTCGTGTGCATCACTTTCTTCAACTGAAACATCGTCTTTATCCTCATTTTCTAGAGTAAATAGAACAGCGGTTGTTAAAGATATTCTATTTTCACCTTTATGTGCAGCATAATATTCTGCCATAACTTGTCCTCCTAATATTCTGGGATCTTTTAAATTTTTATATCCTGTTTCCTCATAAACTTCTCTTTTTGCTGCAGTAATAACATCTTCTTTATCTTCAACACCTCCCATTGGAAAAGTTGTCCATGGATGTTTCTTCCATTTCAAACCAAGTATTCTGCCATTTTTAGGATTATAAACTATTGCATGAACATTTCTTCTTGTTACTGTTTTCTTTCCCTGAATAGGAGGATTTCTTTTATCTACTACATGTGGAATAACTACTTCTTTTATAGGTAGACCGTATTTATTTGCAAATACATAATCTCTATCATCATGCGCTGGCACCGCCATAACAGCTCCAGTACCATAATCTCCAAGTACATAATCACTGATCCAAACTGGTATAGTTTCTCCATTAGCTGGGTTTATTGCACTAATTCCTTTTATGCATACCCCTGTCTTTTCTTTATCAGCATTTGTTCTTTCTATTTCGTCTTTTGCTTTTGCTTGTGATATATAAGCTTTTATATCCTCAACATTTTCTACTTTTGACATTATGTCTATTAAAATAGAATGTTCAGGTGCAATTACAATATATGACACGCCAAATATTGTATCTGGGCGAGTTGTATATACCTTTATACTTTTATCAGTACCTTTTATATGAAAATTGATTTCTGCCCCATCACTTTTTCCTATCCAATTTCTCTGTTGTGTCTTTATTTTCGGTAAAAAATCAGTATCATCAAGATCTTTATCAAGTCTTTCCGCATACTTTGTTATTGCAAGCATCCATTGTTCTTTATCTCTTTTCTCTACTGGAGTACCACATCTTTCACAACAACCATTTATTACTTCTTCATTGGCAAGTCCTATCAAGTCTTTAGGACACCAATTTATACTCATTCTCTTTTTATATGCTAGATCATTCTTTAAAAATTGTAGGAATATCCATTGTGTCCATTTATAATATTTTGGATCTGTAGTATTTATTTCTCTTGACCAATCAAAAGAAAAACCTAAAGATTTTAGTTGTCTTCTAAATGTATCTGTATTTTTCTTTGTTACAACAGCAGGGTCGAGTTTGTTTTTTATAGCAAAATTTTCCGTTGGTAAACCGAATGCATCCCAACCTATTGGATAAAGTACATTGTATCCTTCCATTCTTCTCTTTCTAGCAATTATATCCATAGCTGCATTGCTTCTAATATGTCCTACATGCAAACCTTGTCCTGAAGGATATGGAAATTCAATTAAAGGAAAGAATTTTTTTTGATTTTTACCTTTTTTTGGATCTTTCGCATTATAAAGTTTTTTCTTTTCCCAATACTTCTGCCATTTACCTTCTATTTTTTTGTGGTCATATGATGATTTCATATTGGTATAATACAACAAATTAGCCCCGCCGGCAACGAAGTTGCGGCGGGGCTTTGATCAAGAGTAGGTCTTGATCAAGATGTAAAAAATACCGAAAATGATAGGTGACAATGTAAAACTTCCGATTGTCACCAGCCACCCAATTCTTTTCATTCTCTTGGGAAAGACATTATGCATTGATGGCATAATGATCAATCTCCATGAGGAATACGTAAATGCTAATGTGGCTGTTGCCAGACCAGCACTCATGAGGGTAATCCCGATCATCATCGGGATTAATTCAATTTGAATGTACATCTGATTTCCTTTTTTGGTCTTTCAGTAGAGTCTCCATCTACTTAAGACTGTTTATTTTAACCGTATCCGAAAGGGGTATGTGTGACATACCCGCTTTATGAGGTATTCCTTTTCGGAAACCCCATGCCAGCAGTATTAGTGCTGACACCAAGCAAACCCAACCAATGCAGGTGAATGGGTCTGTCCTTTTTTTTGATTTCCTCATTTTACCTCCCTTTATACTTATATCATGTTTATATGATAAAGTCAAATGTGTTGTACCGCTATTAATTATTAGTTATATCCTAAACTCCATCACATCCCCATCTTTTACTATATACTCTTTCCCTTCTGTCCTTATCAAACCTTTTTCACGAGCATTTCCAAATGATCCTGCTTGTATCAATTTATCCCATTCTATTACTTCAGCTTTTATAAACTTCTCTTCAAAATCACCATGAATAGCAGTACCCGCTTTTGGAGCTGTCCAACCACGTCCTATAGTCCAAGCTCTTGTTTCTTTTTCACCAGTTGTAAAATATGTAATAAGGTTTAAAAGTTCATAACCTTTTTTAATAAGATTATCTATACCATCATCTTTTGAACCAAGACCTTCTCTTAATTCTTTTTTATCTTTTTCATCCATATCTTTTAATTCTTGTTCAATTCCTGCATCAACTATTACCCATTTTGCATTATTATCATTAAAAAATTTCATAAGAGCATTCCATCTTTCATCTTTTATATCATCAAGATTTTTTCCTCCTGCCTTTTTATTTAAAATATACATAAATGGCTTTGAAGTAAGTAAATGTAAAGATTTTACAAATGGAAGTTCAAATTCATTTGGCACTACTGTTTGGGCAAGTTTACCTGCTTCGAGAGCAGATTTAATTCTTTCTAGAAGTCCACTTTCAAGCATTGCTTCCTTTTTTCCTGCTTTTATATCTCTACCCAGATTTGAAAGTCTTTTTGTAACTGTTTGTAGATCAGCAAGTATTAATTCAAGATTAATTACCTCAATATCCTTCATTGGGTTTATTTTTCCATCAACGTGGATTATATTATCGTCCTCAAAGATACGTACCACTTCTGCTATTGCATCAGTTTCGCGTATATTTGTTAAAAATTGATTACCCAAACCTTCACCGTCAGAAGCTCCTTTTACAAGACCAGCAATATCAACAAATTCTACAACAGCAGGAACCGTCTTTTGAGTCTTTGAAAATTCTGACAATTTCCACAATCTTTCATCGGGTACAGCAACAACACCTACAGATGGATCTATAGTTGCAAAAGGATAGTTGGCAACAAGAACGCTCTTTTTTGTTAAAGCATTAAAAAGTGTTGATTTTCCAACATTTGGTAGACCTACAATACCTATACTTAGTGACATAGTTTAAACATACTAGAAAAACTTATTATTGTAAATTAATAATGCAAACTTGTAACTACACAAGAAGCTGCTGGTATACCTGGATTTATAGATGTACTTCCATTAAATATATCAATTCCATCTGGGTCATAACCATTATCATTTAAAGTTACATATGATTGATTTTGAACTAAAGCATCTAAATAATATCCTTCATTAATGATAATACAACCTAAATACGCACCAGTAACGCCATTATACATAGGAATTTGAACTGGATTTGAGCCAGAACCTTTCATATATAAATAACCCCTAGACATATTACCAGAGGGACTTAATAAATATGGAAGATCAACTATCTTACCAGATATAAAGGGTGAAATTTTAGAAAAAAATTGATTCCATGTTGCTGTATCTCTATTGTCAATTACCATATATCCATCATTTGCAGATGGCCATTTACCATTTGTATCATAATACAGTTCGAGTGCTGTACGAATAGCATTAACAGTACTTCTTACATTTAAATTACTAGCTTTTTTTCTTGCATTATTTATAGAAGCAAGAACTACTGATGAAATCATTCCTATAATAGAAATAACTACTAAAAGTTCAATTAGTGTAAAACCATATTTTTTAATATTCTTTTTCACTTTAAATTTTAAATAGCTTAAATTATTTTGCCATCATAGATTTTATTTCTTCCTGATAGTTTTTCATTACTGACATTGTTGCATCTTGTTGCGACATTCCTGTACTCATTTTATTCTGAACCTCTTTTGCTACCTTCATAAAGAAATCTGGATTCTTTTCAACCATGTTCATTATCATATCTTGCTGTTCAGCAGGTACATCCTTTAACTGTCTTTTAAGCATTTGCTTTAGAATAAAATTTTGAAACATAACTTTTTAAATTAATATCAGTAATTAATAGCCCTTTCTTCCCCACATATAAAATCTTTCTCTCCAATCTGCGAGTTTTGCTTCATTTGCAAACTTTAGTGGTCCTACCTTTTTTACACTTACATTAAAACCAGAAAACCATAGTATACATTTTCTAATTTCATTTGTAGTATCACCAAAAAGAAATCTTGCAAATATTGGGTGTGAGTCAGATGTTACAAAGACTCTTGCTGTACGACCCTTAAGAAGTTTTGACCAGAACATTCCTGCCATAAATCCTTCTTTTTTAAATCTAAAAGCAAAACCTGGCATCCAAGCTCTATCAAAAAAGCCTTTTAGTATAGATGGCATAGTTGACCACCAGCTAGGATAAAGTATTACAAAATGATCACACCATTTTATATTTTCTTGAGCAGTTACAATATCAGGTTCAAATGCTTGAATAGCTTTGTAACCCAAATGCAATACTGGATCAAACTTCATTTCTCCAATATTCATTCTTCTAACTTCATGACCGGCTTCACGTGCACCCTTTTCATAAGAGTCAACAAATGAACCTCCTCGAGTAGCTTTGTCTGGGTGGCCTAATAAAATAAAAATTTTCTTTTTTTGCATGACAATATTATAACATATCTTCACTTCCCTTTTTGTATATGTTTAGGGGAATAGCTCTCCATAATGAAAGTATTGGAGTTATAAACTTCCAAGCATGCAATACTTCATCTGTACTTGTAAATAAAGTTTGATCCCCTTTTATTGCATCATAAAGCACTCTTTCATATGCATCAGGTAAGGTCTGAAGTGTTGGGTGATCTGAATATTTAAACTTAAGTATTTTTGGTTCTGTAACAGTATCAAAACCTGGAGTCTTAACAAAGAAACGAATCTTTATACCTTCATCTGGCTGAATTCTAAATGTAAGTATGTTTTGTCTTTCTGAATCATGTTCATTCTTAAAATATATATCTATTTCACTTTTACTTTCAGACAATCCCTTTCCACTTTCAAGATAAAAAGGAACTCCTTTCCAACGACTATTTTCTATATATGTTTCAAGTCTAAAATATGTTTCTGTCTGGCTATTTCTTTTTACGCCTTTTTCATTTATATAGCCTTCATATTGACCTCTATTAGCCATTTTTTTAATATTTTTATCATTATATGGTTTTAATAGGCTAAGAATTTTAGCTCTTTCTTTTCTAATTGAACTTGCATCAAAGTTCTTTGGTGCTTCCATTGCAACAAGGGCTAACATTTGAAGAATATGATTTTGCCCAACATCTTTTAGTGCACCAACATCATCATAAAATCCTCCTCTAGTATCTATACCATCTTTTTCTATTAATTTAATATGAATAGCGTCTATATGATGACAATTCCATAAAGGTTCAAAAAGAGAATTGTTAAATCTAAAAGCCAAAATATTTTGTAGAGTCTCTTTTGCTAAATAATGATCAATTCTAAATATCTGTTCTTCATCAAAGAGTGTACCTAGCTTTTTATCCAATTTTTTTGCAGTATCAACATCATTACCAAAAGGCTTTTCAACTAGTATTCTAGTCCAACCTTCATCACCTCCACAAGGAATAGTTAAACCAGAATTTGAAAGGTGCTCGAGTATAGTTTCATAAAAGTTTGGCGATACAGCCAAATGAAAAAGTTTATTTGAACACTGTTCAAAATTTTCATCAATAACCTTTAGTCTTAAAGCGAGTGAAGAATATGATTGAGAATTGTCAAAAAGCCCTTGTTCATAATACATATGATCAATAAAGTGCTTTATCTCTTCTTCCCTATATTGCCCAGGCTTTACCTTCATATGACCACGAATAAAGTCTCTGAATTCTTCTCTAGTAAAAGGTCTTCTAGAAAAACCCACTATAGCAAAATCTTTTGGTAAGAGTTTTTTAACATAAAGATTTAAAAGTGAAGGTAAAAGTTTTTTACCAGATAGATCTCCTGTAATGCCGAATATGATAAATGTCGTAGGTGTCATGGGAGTATTGTACAGATTTCCTCTAATATAGTAAATAATTATGGAGTGGTATAATGTTGTAGGACTTTAGAAAGGCATCATATGCATTTATACTTGTGGAAAGTTGAGAGACTAGAAAATAGACTTAAAAAATACATCGGTGGTCAGTTTCAAATTGAGACTCAAGATGGAATTTATAGGGGTGAAGTTGCATCATACGAAATAGATAAAAAATCAAAAGAAAGAAGATTTACAGTAGAGTTTAAATGGTGGTGTATCAGAAGAATAAAAAATCATGACATACACACAAATACTCGTATCGTATACTGGGAAGAAATTCCCATGAATCGAGAGTCAGTAGAAGAAGTATTGATATTAGATTCAAGTGGTACTATTTTCAAAGAGATAGGAAAGACCGAAAAGAGCGGATAAAGTTGAGAACTGACTTCCGTGAATCATGTAGATTTTACATGCCTGATGACCCGACAAATCTAGTAAGAAATGAAAATGGAGAATTTGTTGAAAAAGGACCACTACAGATAATATCAGTATAATCAAAAGACACAGGAAACTGTGGTCTTTTTTTAAAAGAAAAAAATAAAAGGAAAACCAAATCGTCCTGCAGAATTGTTTGAGTTTAATGATGATGTAATAGTATTCAAAAATCCGTTTAAGGAAAGTAAGACAGTAATAATATTATTATATAAAAAACCCCTCAACACGAATTAACGCAAGAGGGCTTTCAGTTGATTGTTGGAGATTTAAGTAATCTCCATGATATGGTCATGTTTAGTGAAACCGTGACCAATCCAACGAAAGTACAGNAAGATTTAAAAGTGAAGGTAAAAGTTTTTTACCAGATAGATCTCCTGTAATGCCGAATATGATAAATGTCGTAGGTGTCATGGGAGTATTGTACAGATTTCCTCTAATATAGTAAATAATTATGGAGTGGTATAATGTTGTTGGACTTTAGAAAGGCATAATATGCATTTATACTTGTGGAAAGTGGAGAGGCTGAGAGATAAACTCAATAATTACATTGGTGGTCAGTTTCAAATTGAAACCAGTGATGGAATATACCGAGGCGAAGTTGCTTCATGTGAAGTAACTAAAAATGTAAAAGAAAGGAGGTTAACTGTAGAGTTTAAATGGTGGTGCATTAGAAGAATAAAAAATAATGACATTCACACAAATACTCGTATCGTAGTCTGGGAAGAAATTCCTATGAATATAGAGCTAGCGAGAAGAAGTATTGATATTAGATTCAAGTGGTACTATTTTCAAAGAGATAGGAAAGACAGAAAAGAGCGGATAAAGTTGAGAACTGACTTCCGTGAAGCATGTAGATTTTACAAGCCTGATGACCCAACAAATTTAGTAAGAAATGAAAATGGAGAATTTGTTGAACAAGGGCTACCGCAAATAATATGAGTATAATCAAAAGACACAGGAAACTGTGGTCTTTTTTTTAAAATAAGTAAAAGAGCCCGCGGTATACGGGCTCCTTTTGTTTTGTAGAGTCATAGTGGGCACTCTACATTTTGGGACTTAATTATCCTTTCAATCTTTTCCTCAGCCTGACGATTATGTTTGTCTATTGCATCACGTTCAGCTTGGGGCAATTTTTCGTATTTGATATACGACATACGATATAAATCATATCTCTGTCTCAGAAGAGAGCGTACTTTTTCTACTATTTCTTCGACAGACACATGATATATTCTATTATAAATCCTACGTAGCCTTTTCTTGTGCTTCTTCTTATTCTCACAATTATTTTTGTATTCAATAGCAATCCTTCTACGGGAAACCTTGATAAAGTATGCTATTGCTTTTTCTGCTTCAACTCCATACTTACCTTCATAACTGAAAGCAGAAACAAACATCCTGTCTGGGGTAGGATTACTATACCAATACTGTTGCAGAAATCTTCTATTCCTCCCACAGCCTTTCGCAGATGCGACCTTATAGGCCAAATTAGTGTATAATTTTCGACCTATGTTATGAAAATTATCATGTCTGCATACTTGCTCGACTTGAGCACAGAGCATACAGAAGTTTTCGGATATCCATTCTGCCATACCATGACAGAATAATTCGCTTAATATCTGATCATAGCCGAAACAGGTTTTGTGACTAAGTGGATTATTCAAAATCCATCTAGTTACCACTTCTTGATATTGATCGAGTGGAATGATGTCTTCGTATAATAGATAACCAATTTGTGTAATATATCCATCACGACCACCTGGATCAAATTCATAGAATTTAAAGCTAAACAGATCTCGTATTGCAATGTCTGCATCTCTTACCCAAGCCCTAAGAAAACGGGCCTCCATAAAGTTACCTTGTATGCGTTCTAGCCTAAGGATAGTTCCATTCATAATGTGAAGTTTTGATTGTTAGTGTACTATTTACACTTACTCTAGCATAGTGTATACTAATGTCAATATGAAGAAAAACATAGATAAATCAGTAAATGAATTGAGATATTCTGTACTAGCAGTTGATGCAGTTATCTTTTCAATTATTAAAGATAAACTATGTGTCTTTACTATAAATACAAATATTACTAGTTATTACAAAAATACCCCTGCCCTACCTGGAGGTGTTATTTTAAATAATGAAACAGCTGAGCAAGCACTAAAGCGTCATTTAATTAATAAAACAAAAATTAAGCCCGCATATATTGAACAACTATATACTTTTTCCGAAATAAAAAGAGACCCAAGAAATAGAGTTGTAAGCATATCTTATTTATGTATTATTCCAGAGGATAAATCAGATTCTGAAATCGGTGAATGGAAAGAATATATAAATATTAAAAAACTCGCTTTTGATCATAATAAAATACTAAAAAATGGCTATGATAGATTGAAATCAAAGATTCTTTATTCAAATATCATTAAATATTTTTTACCAAATGAATTTACACTTCAGCAATTGAAGAATACTTATGAAGTTATACTTAATTCTACTTTCGATAAAAGGAACTTCATTTCTAAAATAAAGGACTTAAATATAGTTAAATCTACTGGAAAAAAAATAAAAGGTAAACCAAATCGCCCTGCAGAATTGTTTGAATTTAATGATGATGTAATAGTATTCAAAAATCCGTTTAAGGGAAAGTAAGATAGTAATAATATTATTATATAAAAAAACCCCTCAACACGAATTAACGCAAGAGGGGCTTTCAGTTGATTGTTGGAGATTTAAGTAATCTCAAGGATATGGTCATGTTTAGTGAAACCGTGACCAATCCAACGAAAGTACAGCTCCCATTTACCAGGATAAAGCATATGAATAACTGGAATACAGTCAAAAAGGTTCATGAAAAGACCCTTCCAGATTGTATTAGGGAAAATTATATGATGTCTTTGCCATTCAGATGGTAAAATGGCTACGTTAGCAAAAATTGCTTCAGCGTGCTTTTGGCAAAAAAGACCATCAGCAACTCTGCGTTTAATTACCTCGTCAAACTCGATACGTTCCTCGTCTCCAACCAAAAGTGGTCGTGGTTTAATTTCATATTCGCCACTCAGTACCAATCCTTCTTGAATCAGCTTCCACCCTTGATCAAATTCCATGTTTCGATTAAGTGGAATTTTGTGGTCAATCTTAATTTTGAAGATCATATTTTTACTTGTTGTAGAATAGTACAGTTTTGTAGTTAAGTCAAATAAAATCTGTACTATGGTGGACCCGAGGAGATTCGGTCACAGATAATTTCCTCGCCGTCGCTCGGAAATTTCTGCGACCCCGACTCGCTGTCTCGCCTACTGGCTAGACATAGCTCCGTCTTTCTCATCTATTCTCAAGATTCAAAACAAAAGAAAAAGCTAGCCTATGCCAGCATTTTCTTTAGTTGTGGACCCGAGGAGATTCGAACTCCTGACCTTTCGCTTGCAAAGCGATTGCTCTACCAACTGAGCTACGGGCCCATTCTGCAAAATTCTTAAAATATCTATATTTACTATGGGCTCAGTTCTACCAAGACAGCTACAAACTCATGTAAATACAGCAAACACTATAACCTATATTTCTTTTAAAATCAAAGTCTGTAGTTTGCGCTACAGACTCGTTTTATACAGGTCTCCTGATTTCATTTAGGAAAGCACTAGGTGACTTTCCAAAAGCAACATGAAAGGCATATCTAAGTCTCCTTTCACTGTGATAGCCTACTCTTCTTGCTATTTCCTGCAAGGAAAGTTCAGGAAACCTTCGCATGATTACAATAGCGGCTTCAGCTCGAGCTTGTTCGAGATAATGTAAAAGTGACTTTGATGTCAGATTCTTAAACGCACAACAAAGTGCAGTTTTACCAATCCCAAACTTCTTTGCAAAATCCACCAGACGGTGATGACTTGCAAGATGTCTATCAACCTCATCTTTTAAGGCTTGCGCTAAACGCAACATTCTTTCGCTCGGAGTGTACATAATTTCTCCTTTCCACTAATATTCTACAATAAATATAAAATATTTCAAATACTATTCCCCCATTTGTCCACGCATTCTTTGTTTCATTGTTAAAGTAACAATATGATCAAGAAAGTCTGGAAATTTACAACCTATTGATTCGAGTGATTTTACAAAGAATGAAGATTCATCTAGCTTTGGGGTACAATCAGGTTCAATTACATATACAGTATTTTTCTTTGTAATTATAAAATCAATTTTCGAATAATGTCTTAGACCAAAAATATCATGAACTTTTCTTGCTATATCTTCAATCTCCTTTTTAATTTTATAATCTAAATGCATAGCAATAATAAAATCAGGTTTGTTCTCCCCTGGAGGAAGAGCATAAATAAATTCATCTCTATACCATTCTATTATTCCAACTGAAACATCCATTCCATCGATAAATTCTTCAATAATTACTTTATCACTTATTTCAAAAGTCTTTTTTATACTTGGTAATAAATCATCAACCTTTTTTACAACTATTGTAGATACTGCTGAATCACCTATATTTGGCTTTACTACTACTGGTAATGGAAATCTATTTTTACACTTTCCGGTACTACATCATCCATTTTCAAAGACTACATACCCTGGAGTTCGTATATCATGTTTTTTTCCTTTCATAAAGTCATAAATCTTATGTTTCAAGATGATGTTGAATACATTGAATATTAAATCAAAACGAAGAACTGAATCTGTAACTTCAACACCATTTATATGCCAAATATTTTCATCAGAAATAAATACAACTACACTTTTTCCACTTATATGCGCAATGTCATAGCCTATATTGATTTGAGATGTATTTGAACCTTCTGTTACAGTCATTACACCAATCTACTTTTTCCACTTATATCAATGTCATAATTCTATATGGACCGTCTTTTGTTTCAACATTATTTATATCTTTTTTAATTAATGCTATATCTTGAATATGTTGTATTGCATACTTTCTATATTGATTTGGAGATGTATTTGAACCTTCTGTTACAGTCATTACACCAACTACACTTTTTCCACTTATATGCGCAATGTCATAGCCTTCAATTCTATATGGACCGTCTTTTGTTTCAACATTATTTATATCTTTTTTAATTAATGCTATATCTTGAATATGTTGTATTGCATACAATGTCTTTTTTACTTGATTGGCTTGCTCGAACTTTTGTTGCTTTGCAAGTTCTTCCATTTCTAAATTTAGATTTTTAATTATTTCTTTTTTTTTACCTTTGAAAAATAATATTAAATTCTGTATAGTCTTTTCATAATCAACTTGATTCAAGCTCGGTGAAAGACCAATCGCTCTATAGAACTTTTCATAGTGTGACATATTGGCTTTTTCATCTCTAAATGGAAATATCTTTCTAATTATCTTTAAAGCTTCACGCAATAGTGAACCATGAGGATATGGACCAAATACTTCTCTAGTCTCAACACTTAAACTAGATAAATCCTTCCCTCTTACAGTATAAACTCTTGGAAAATCCTCTTTTGTGATTATGATATATGAATAGCTTTTATCATCTTTCTCTTTTGTATTAAAATACGGTCTGTATTTTTTAATTAAATTACTTTCAAGGATAATTGCTTCTAGAACCGAATCTGTTTGTTCAAAATCGATTTTTTCTGCTTTTTCAAGCATTTCTACCAAGAGTTTTCCACGAGATAAAATAAGCTGATCAGAAAAATAACTTCTTACTCTATCTTTTAGTGAAGTTGCACGACCAATATAAAGAATATTGTCATCTTTATCCTTAAAAAAATAGACTCCTGGAGCGTCTGGTAGGTGTGAATATTTAGTTTGACTTGACATATACCAAATGATATCATCATATCGGACTTTAGCAAATATTAACAAGTAAGGAGGGCTTGTGATAGAAACAATGAAAGACTCTGATCCGATACAATTGGTTATAATTGCCTTTGTATCGTTTGGTCTCTTAATTTCAGTGATTCCTGGACTAATAGGAGGAATCAGGAAACTTTTGCATTGGGATAAGCAATGAAAAAAAACATCGAGTACTTAATGGTGGTCTATCTGCTACCATATTTTCCATTTTTTTTATTCGTATTTATCATTATTCACATTTATGCAGCTGCTGCAGCGTGTGCGATAAAAAAAGAAAAGAGGAAACGAAAAAACCGCTCAGTCTCTGGCTGACGGTTTTTCTTTTACTTCTTACTCAACATTTTCTTCAAATACTTTCCTGTATATGACTTTTCATTTCTTGCTACATCTTCAGGAGTTCCTTTTGCCACTACATTTCCTCCACGCATACCTCCCTCTGGACCTATATCAACTATATAATCAGAGCATTTTATTAGATCTAAATTGTGTTCAATTACAACTACAGTATTTCCTTTATCTACTAGTCTTTGTAGAATTTCAATTAATTTATTTACATCTTCATAATGTAGACCCACTGTAGGTTCATCCAATAAATATATAGTTTTTTGAAGATGTGCTCTATATAGTTCTGATGAAATTTTTACTCTTTGTGCTTCTCCGCCTGAAAGTGTTGTTGCTGATTGACCTAGTTGTAAATATCCAAGACCCACTTCATTTAGTGTTTGTAATCTATCACTTATAGCAGGTACATCTTCAAAGAATTTCATTGCTTCTTCTATAGTCATGTTTAAAACTTCATGAACATTCTTACCCTTATACTTTATTTCAAGAGTCTCTTTCATGAATCTTTTACCTCCACAAACTTCACAAGGTACATAAACTGTAGGTAAAAAGTGCATTTCAACAGCTATTTCTCCATTTCCTTGACAAGCTTCACAACGTCCTCCTTTAACATTAAAAGAAAATCTACTTGGCCCCCAACCACGAGCTTTTGCTTCTGGACTATTTGCGAACATATCTCTTATATGTGTCCATGAGCCCGTATATGTAGCAGGATTTGATCTTGGAGTACGACCTATTGGTGATTGATCTATTAGTATTACTCTACCTATATATTCACTACCGGTAAAACTTTTACAATTTATTGTTTCATTAGATCTTTTTCTCTTTTCATATCTCACTTCTAGATTTCTATGAAGAATTTCATACATAAATGATGACTTACCTGAACCTGAAACACCTGTAATTGTATTGAAACAACCAAGGGGTATATCCACATTCATATTTTTAATATTGAATACTTCTCCACCCCTTATCATCAACTTTCCTTTCGGTTCTCTTCTAGTCTTTGGTACCTCTACTTTCTTTTCTCCTCTCAAATATGAAAGTGTAAGGGAATTTGAATCATTCTTTTTTGCAGTTAAAAGTTCATCAAGATACCCTGAAGTAACTACTTTACCTCCATGAACTCCGGCTCCTGGACCAATATCAATAATATAGTCAGAAGCATACATAGTATCTTCATCATGTTCTACTACTATAATAGTGTTACCTATATCTCTTAAGTGTAATAGTGTTTTTATTAGCCTATCATTATCTCTTTGATGAAGACCTATTGTAGGTTCATCTAGAACATAAAGCGCACCAACAAGACCGCTACCAAGCTGTGATGCTAGTCTTATTCTTTGTGATTCACCCCCTGATAGAGTTTGAGCTTTTCTGTCCAGTGTTAAATACTCTATACCTACATTTACCATGAATTGTAGTCTTGATTCTATTTCTTTAAGAATAACTTTTGCTATTTCTCTTTGTGTTTCATTTAAACCTATTTCATCAAAATACTTTTTTGCATCTTCTACTGATAAGGATGTAACTCCAACTATATTTTTTCCATCAATACGTACTGAAAGTGCTTCTTTTCTAAGTCTTGCTCCACCACAAGATTCACAAGGAGTTTCACCCATGAATTCTTTTGTTCCAAGACCATTACATACTTCACAGGCACCA
Source organism: Minisyncoccia bacterium (assembly GCA_044228445.1). Taxonomy (GTDB): domain Bacteria; phylum Patescibacteriota; class Minisyncoccia; order Phycocordibacterales; family PALSA-1337; genus CAIOGI01. Next base: position 218,314 of record JBGAUV010000002.1, read on the forward strand.
TAAGGAGAATTGAAAGAGAAAAATCTAGGTTCTATTTCTGGGTAAGAAAAGCCATCATACGGACACATAAACTTTACAGACATTAACTTTTCTTCATCAGGATATTCTATTTTAATTAAGCCGTTCGCTTGTTCTATTGATTTCTCAAGTGCTTCAGAAAGTCTTTCTTTTGCATTTTCAATTTGCTTTTTATCTCTAAATTCACTCATATAGATTTCATCAACCATAACATCTATATTATGTTTTTTATTTTTATCTAAAACTATTTGTTCTCTTAATTTATATAGTTTTCCATCTACTTTAACTTTTTCATATCCTTTACCTAGTAGATCATACAGTAATTGATAGTATTCACCTTTTCTACCTAGTACAACAGGAGCAAATATTCCAATTTTTTGATTTTCTATTTCTACTCCCATTACTTCCATACCCTTTTTATTATGAGAAAGTACTTGATTTAAAACTGTATCCAAAATCTCTTCTTTTGTTATTCTTTTTATTTCTCTATCACAAATAAGACAATGAGGTACTCCAACACGAGCAAATAATATTCTCAAATAATCGTAAATTTCTGTTATTGTAGCTACAGTTGAACGAGGGTTATTTGATCTAGATTTTTGATCAATAGAAATAGCTGGTGACAGACCTATAATCTCATCGACATCCGGTTTTTGCATTTGTCTAAGGAATTGGCGTGCGTAAGATGATAAAGATTCTACATATCTTCTTTGTCCTTCAGCAAATATTGTATCAAAAGCCAAAGAAGATTTACCTGATCCAGAAAGACCAGTTATAGCTACCATTTTATTTCTAGGCATTTCAACTGTGATATTTTTAAGGTTATGTGTACGAGCACCCTTAACAATTATCTTATCAGCTTCACCACTTCCCTTTGCTTTTGTTGTTTTTTCGTCTTTTTTTACCATTAAACAATAACTATATCAGGGTTTATAAAATAGGCAATTATAAAGCTATATTATTTTGTAAGTAATTCTACTTCTTTTATTATTTCATCTAGAGAAACTGCGGCTTTTACAAGGAATTTCTGAGCACCTAAAAGCTTTGCTTTATCAATATCACTTTGTTTACTTGTATTTGAAAGTACAATGACTGGTATTGTCTTTGTATTTTGATCCATTCTTATCTTTTGTAAAATATCAAAACCTGATTCTCCTGGAAGTGATATGTCTAGAACAAATATATCTGGTTTAATATTTTTTAATAATTCAAATGTTTCCTCACTATTTTTTGCTAGATTTATATTGTGTCCTGAAACACTAAATTTCTTAATTAAAATAGAACTTAAAAATTTATCATCTTCTACCCATATGATATTTCTTGATCTTATCGTATTTTCTACTTGTTTTGTTTCATTCATAGTTTTTTATATATGTATTTTACCTCTATTTATAATAAATAGAAACATGTTGACACACAGAGAATAAATATAGTATATTATTAGTCGGACTGGTGGTTAACGTCTGTTCATGGAGGTGATATGCACTGTCTGTATTGCGGGAAGTTTAACAACATACAAAACCTAGTTTGTGATTGTGTCACACAAGGTGGCGGTGATCTACCCAAGACTGATGGTGACGATGACACAGACTACAAAGATCGTCAGATCGTCACTACAAACCCAACAACATTCAAGCTTCTTGCCCAAGCTGCTTGAAGCGCAAGAACAACCCGCCGACGCATTTGTGTCGGTGGGGTTCTCTTTTTATATGTATAATATATCTACTTTCTCTTCTCTTTCCTCACACTCTTCCCTACTTTTTTTACCTTAACAATAGAACCTTCATAAATCTTTTTTATTTCAATAAGTTCATCACGAAGTATTGCAGCAGTTTCAAAATCTAGTTCTTTTACCGCTTGTTCCATAGCATTTTCTTTCTCTTTTATTAATTTCTTTGGATCAACATCCATCATATTCTTATCAATCTTCAATAAATCATTTACTGTCTTTTGATGCTCACTTCTAAGTTCATCTGTAATATCATGAATCTTTTTAATAATTGTCTTTGGAGTAATACCATGTTCAGTATTGTATGCAATTTGGATATTTCTTCTTCTTTCTGTTTCTTTTATTGCATAATCAATAGCTTTTGTCATTTCATCTGCATAAAGAATAACTCTACCAAATACATTTCTGGCAGCACGACCTATTATCTGTATAAGTGATGTTTCTGATCTTAAAAATCCTGCTTTATCTGCATCCAAAATACCTATAAGTGATACTTCAGGTAGATCAAGTCCTTCTCTAAGAAGATTTACACCAACTATTACATCGTATTTTCCTTTTCTAAAATCAGTAAGAATAGTTATTCTATCAATTGTTTTTATGTCACTGTGAAGGTATTCAGATTTTATTCCTTTTTCTTTTAGGAATTCTGAAAGATCCTCTGCCATCTTTTTTGTTAGTGTAGTTGCTATTGCTCTTTCACCCTTTTTTATTACCTTTTCTGCTTCATCTATAAAGTCAAAGATTTGACCTTTGTAACCAGGTTTTGACATGTCATTTGAGGAGACCCCGCAGGCGACGGCCGAGGATTTGAGTGAATTTTCACCAGAAAATTCACGTGCTCCAAGAATGACATTGTCAGAACCTGGCTTAACCTCAGTCACAGGCTTTATTTCTATTATTGGATCAATAAGACCTGTAGGACGAATAACTTGTTCAACTACTTGCTCACTTTTTTTCTTTTCATATTCTCCTGGAGTAGCAGAAGTGTATATAACTTGCCCAACTCTCTTTTCAAATTCATCAAATTTTAGTGGGCGATTATCTTTTGCTGAAGGAAGTCTAAAACCATATTCTACAAGTGTATTTTTTCGACTAGCATCACCTGCATACATACCGCCAAGTTGTGGAACAGTAACATGACTTTCATCTATAACAGTTAAAAAGTCAGGTTTACCATCTGGTGTATGAGGAAAATATTCAAGTAAACTATCAGGAGCTTCACCAGGTAGTTTTCCTGAAAAATGTCTTGAGTAATTTTCAATACCATTACAATATCCAACTTCTTTAATTAAAGCCAAATCATACCTTACTCTTCTTTTTAATCTTTCTGCTTCAAGTAGTTTTCCATTTTTCTCAAGTTCTTTTAGTCTTTCTTCAAGTTCAGCCTTTATTGTTTCGAAAGCTCTCTTTGATTGTTCATCAGTACTTATAAAATGCTTTGCTGGGAAAATAAAAATATTATCGTATTCTTTTTTTATAGAACGAGAAATCGGATCGATTTCTATAATTTCATTTATAACATTACCCTGATAACCAATCCTATATATAGTCTTTTCATTTACTGGCATTATTTCCAGAGTATTTCCTACAGCACGGAAATTACCAGCTTCCAGATCAGCATTTGTTCTTTCAAAATGTAAACTAACTAATTTTCTAATTAATTCATTTCTAGATAATTCAACTCCTTTAGTAATCTTTAAATTTACTTTTTCATATTCATCAGGACTTCCTAAACCATATATACAAGAAACTGAAGCGACTATTATTACATCTTTTCTAGTTAAAAGAGCTTGAGTACTTGCATGTCTCAATCTATCAATCTCTTCATTTATCATTGCCTCCTTTTCAATATATGTATCAGTTACAGGCATATATGCTTCTGGTTGATAATAGTCATAATATGAAACAAAATAATGCACAGCATTTTCAGGGAAAAATTCTCTGTACTCTTGGGCAAGTTGAGCTGCTAGAGTTTTATTATGAGCAATTACAAGAGTAGGTTTATTGTGACTAGCTATAACATTTGCCATAGTAAAAGTCTTACCAGAACCTGTAACTCCAAGCAGAGTTTGATGCCTCATACCTTTTTCAAGACCATTCAATAAGCCTTTTATAGCTTTTGGTTGATCTCCAGCTGGGGACATGTTTTTTGTTAGTTTAAATAGTGACATGTATGAATTACTATATCTTAAATATGGATATTTTATTAGTATTGACAATACTAATTATATATAATAAATAATGGTCAGAGAAGGGGGTATTGAATAGCGAGAGCTTTCCTCAAGGCCGGCAACTAAGCGTTGCCGGCCCTTTTTATATTTAGGTATTACAAAAAAAGAAGCCACTCAAAAGAGTGGCTAAAAGTACTACCATGTTGTGTAAAAGCTGGAAACGGTTCCATCAAGGTAGTTATACTTGCTCCGCTTTGTTCTACTAGACTCAATTTTTTTACTTAGCTCACCTGGGTGATTCTCATAGTAAGCTATGTTTCTTTTCTTTATTGCCAATTTGCGTTCTCTAAATTCAGTAGCAGTGATCCACTCAGCTTTTCCATCCTTATTCCAATATATCAATTCTTCAAATTTACCGTTTTCTTCAATCCACCCAGGATCACCATGATTGGGTCTTGCAGTAAATTCAGTTTTATTTTTATTTCTATATACTGTATTTGAAGTATTTGCATTCACATGTATTCCTTTATTTTTGTTTCTATACGAAACAAGAGCTCCGGTTTATTCCAGAGCTCTTGTTTATTGTCTATACTATTTAGAAATCATATATAAACTACAAATAAAAGCTCTAGAATTTTTATTCCAGAAATCGAGCTTATATGTATGTTTAATTGATTGAAAAATCATTGTGTTAATACTATCAGAATCTATTTTTTACGCAATAACACTTTTTTCACAGCTTGTTTTATATCCTTCTCCCCCATTCCATAGTGTTCAATAAGTTCATCTGGTGTACCTGATTGACCGAACTGATCCTTAACACCAATAAATTCAATAGGAACTGGATAATGTTTTACAACACACTCTGCAACTACCGAACCCAAACCTCCAGCAACTTGATGTTCTTCAACTGTAACAATTGCACCCGCTTCATGAGCAAGTCTCCATACAGCTTCTTCATCAAGAGGTTTTATAGTTGAAATATTTAAAACTTTTATTCTTTTACCCTGTTTTTCCATTTCATTTGCAACTAAAATTGCTTTATAAACCAAAGCCCCGGTAGCAATTATTCCCACCTCAGCTTTTCCTCCATTTGCAGGTGCAAATAAAAGTTGAGCTTTACCAATTTCAAAAGGACTTTGTTCAGTTGTAATGATCGGAGTCTTTTCTCTAGCTAGTCTTATATATGTAGGATCTTTTGTCTGTGCACAGGCAATTGTAGCTTTTTTTGCTTCAATAGAATCGCAAGGAGATATTACAACCATTCTAGGTATTACTCTTGTAATTGCAATATCTTCTATTGCTTGGTGTGTACCTCCATCAGGACCGACAGAAATTCCAGCATGAGAACCAGCAATTTTTACTGGTCTATCGTTATAACAAATTGTAGTTCTTATTTGTTCCCAATTTCTTCCTGGAGAAAACATAGCATAAGAAGTTATAAATGGTATTTTACCCATAGCTGACATACCTGAAGCAACACTTGCAAGATTTTGTTCTGCAATACCTATTTCAATAAATCTATCTGGATATTTTTTCTTAAATAAATTCATCATAGTTGAATCAGTAAGATCAGCACAAAGTCCAACTACATTTTTATTATTATCTCCAGCACTAACTAATCCTTCACCAAAACCTTTTCGTATAGGAAGTTGTTCTATATCTTTATCAAGTATTTTTGGATTAAGTTTTTGTTCTGAATTTATCATTTTATTTTAAAAATTATTTCATACCTAAAGCTTTTTTAGCAAAACCTATTTCTTCTGGAGTAGTTGGAGGCTTACCATGCCATTCAAACATTCTTTCATATTCAGGAACTCCTTTTGAGGCTATTGTATTTGCAATTATTACACTTGGTTTATCAAAAACTGATAAAGCATTTGTCCACGCTTCATTTATTGAATGGAAATTATGCCCATCAACTTCTTGAACATGCCAATTAAATGATCTCCATTTATCAGCTAGTGGATTTAAAGGCATAATATCCTCAGTAAAACCATCTATTTGAATATTATTTCTATCAATGAAAACTGTAAGGTTTTGAATTTTTTCTTTTCCTGCTAACATAGCCGCTTCCCATATTTGTCCACAATCAAGCTCCCCATCTCCAGTCAAACATACGAATTGTTTATCTGATGTTCTTCCAAAATCAATTCTATCTGCTATTGCCATACCAACTGTTTGTGATAATCCTGAACCAAGAGGACCAGATGAAGTTTCAATACCTGGTAACCATTCACGATGTGGGTGACCTTGTAGTCTCGTTCCAAATTTTCTAAGAGTTTTTAATTCTGAAATAGGAAAATACCCTGCATGACCCATAGTCGCATATAGCACTGGGCAAATATGTCCATTTGAAAGTATTATTCTATCTCTATACTGCCAGTTTGGATCTTTTGGTTTTATATTAAGTGCATGAAAAAATAGATAAGAGAATATATCAGCCATATCAAGAGGACCTGCTGTATGTCCTGATTTCGCCTCTATAAGCATATCAATAATTGATCTTCTGATATCTAGGGCTTTATCACTTAAAAGCTTTATCTTTTCATCATTTAGCGGAGAATTTTGTCTCATGTATATATTGTAACACTAAGTTCTAACAAGTTTTCTATAAGTATCCACAAGGTTATCTGAATCAAAGAGTGCTGAACCGACCACAAGACGATCTGCACCTGCATGGTCCAATAAAACAGAATTTGAAAGACTTACCCCACCATCAATTTGAATAATTATTTCATTATATTTATCTTTTATCTCTTTAATTTTTTCGAAAACTTTTGGATTAAAATGTTGACCTTGAAAACCAACTTTATCAATTCCCATGATTTGAATATAGTCTATTTTATCAAAATATTTATCAATTATACTTAGTGGAGTATTTGCACGAATTGCCAAACCTCTTTGTGCATAACCTGACAATGCTTCAAATACATCATTTAAATCTGTTTTACTATCTGAATGTATAACAATTCTACTACCACCCAGTCTTACCCATTTTAAAACATATTCAGGATCAGGGTTTTTTACCATTAAATCAAATTCAAAATCCAGTTTATCCCAACCAGGCATTCCCTCTTCTTCTTTTAAAATAGCTTCAAAATGACCATCGCTTTTACCATAAGGCCAAGTAATACTCTGAACATACATACCATCACAAATATCTATTTGAACAGTTTTTGCAAAATCTGCAATATCAAAAATCTTATCTCTAATATGTGAAAAATTTCTTTCTAAAATTGCAGGTACTATTTCCATATATTAAGCAATATTATCGAGCATATCATTTCTTCTACTATGTCTTTCATCGCCACTAAACTGTGTTTTTATAAATAAATCCACAGCTGATAGAGCTTCTTCCTCCTCAACAAAGCCTGCCCCTATAGATAGTATATTTGCATTATTATGTTCTCTACCAAGTTTTACTATATCCAAGTTTTTACCGTGATAAACAATTGCTCTAACACCAGGAAGTCTATTGCAAATAATTGCTTCACCATTTCCACTTTTACCAAATACTATACCTTTTACATTTTCAGAATTTTCAACAAGCCTCATTGCAAGAGGAAGTATGATTTCAGGATAATCATCATTACTATCAAAAATATGTGCACCAAAATCTTCTACTTCAAAACCCTGACTTTCAAGATAATTAAGTACTTTATTTTTTAATTCAAAACCAGCATGATCAGAAGCAAGTAAAATTTTCATATAGGTATTATATCAAATATAAATATAAAATATACAATAAAAAACAGAGGGTGTCTGAAACACCCTCCGAATTTATGAATCTGCACCACAGTGAGTGCAGAACTTAGTTTTTCTGCCCCTGTAATCTCGCATGGTTTTTTTCGTATTGTAACTTCCGCAAGTATCACACTTTGTTGAAAAACTGCCTATAAGAAAAATGCCTATTAAAAGGCCTACGATGAACAAAAATAAACTAAACATACTTTATTTTTATATCATATATTTTTAGTATCAGTCAATACTCTATTCAGTATTTAGAATTTTTTATTATTATTGAAATATGATAAAAAGACTTACTTGGTCTTTTTTTATTTAAAAATTTGAATATATAGTACAAATAGTGAAAATAACACTAATAAACTTCCCTCTATTTTTCTTATAATTAAATCTCTTTTTGTTTGAGGGTAGTTATAACTAGATTGTTTATTAAATATAAGAACAATACCTAGAGTTAGACAGACTAGTAAAAAAGTTAAAAGAAAAGTTGTATTTACAGCTTCTGCCTTTATTGAATAAATAGAACCGAATAAAAATAAAAGTTTTAATATAGTTTCGAATATTCTCATGAGGTAATTATATCATAAATGTATTTGAACAAAACGTCGTCATATGATTATTTTTTATTTAAAATTAAAAAACAATATTAACACCGAACATTTTTAATATCCAAGGGATAACTAACCATAGACTAGTGAAATAAATTACAATACCTATAAATACAGTTAAACTTGCCCAAGTAAACTTCTTTTTATCTGGAAATCGACTTGTTATAAATTTTGTCATCATTATCACCCACCATAGATGAGGTAACCAATAGAAAAACATCAAATCAATATTTCCTTCAGAAATCATAAATACAATACCGAGTATGATTATTAGGCTAGATATAATTAATTGAATTTGATCACTTTTTTTCATTTAAATTAAAAAAGTTTAATAGATGATATTTTATCACAATTTTAGAAAAAACCTCCCCGCACTCACCTCTTGAAAACCCGATTATTCAGATACTCAAGAGGTGGCGTGTTGGTGTTCTTATTTAAATGCCAAGGAACAGACAAATCATATCAATACGTACTGGAATAGCAAACAAATTAGGCTTATTTTTACTACTTGACTTATTACATAATTTAATGTTATAATATAATAAGAAATTTAGTTGTGACTGCCTGTCGGTATTCACAACGAACGTTGAGTAATCGTTCTCAAATAACTCATGGCCCTCAATATGAGCCATTCCTTGAAAGGAAAATCATTCGTATGATCAACAAACGTAGTTCGTTCGCTCATCACAGCATCGTCAAAGCAGACAGGGTCACCGTTCGCAAAGCATATCGTTTGGAGAAGGAGCTTATGAATTGGGCATTTGACTTCACGCTTTATTCGGAACGTTCTGGAATATTTGTCGAACAGGAGATCAAGGAAGCTTTCACAAATGCAGCAACTACAGGTTACACCCCGACAAGGGAAAACTGTATCTGCTTCTGGCGATCGCTTGAAGTCACCCACCGGATGGAATCTTCTCTTATGGTTGAGAACGAGATTGACGAACAGTCATTCGTAAAGAATCCGCTTACTTTGCGAATCAAATTGTACCACAAAAACCAGCGGCAAGCTTTCTTTGAATGGCAAATCGTGTTTGGTGAGATGGGTAGGATTTATCGAACCCACATTATTCCACCACGCGTGATTACCTCCGAAGGACCTGAGTAATCAATCACCGCTCACGAAAACCATCTGGCTTTCGTCGGGCGGTTTTCTTTTATATAGATCTTCCAGCTTTAATTAAGTAGCTTAATTAAAGTCAGTAGTTTAAAAAGTAAAAATATATACTATATACAACCAATACACTAGAACTAGGCACATGATTGCTACTAGAGTTCTACCGATTATTAAATATATTTTTTTGCGTTTATCCATTTAATAAGATTAAATTAAACTAACATACCTTTTGCAATTACATGTTTAACTAGATTATACCTGTACCACACTTCATTATATACCAACCTACTGAATCCTTCGTCTTTCGACTAATCGCCCGATGAAATATGCGATTACAGTTATAACGACTATTATAATTGGTAACATTATCATCACACCAAGTCCTTCGGCTGGATCATGATACCGACCAAATGCGTAGTAATATGCAACTAGTAAGGATATTATGAATCCAACATATCCGAATTTTCTTCTTGTGGGCATAAATTTATTTTTTTATATTAATTTACCTGCACTAATAACGTGCTGAACAAGAGTATACGTATACCCCATTTCATTATCATACCAAGCTAAAACCTTTACTAGATTTCCTCCTACTACTCTTGTGAATGCTAGATCTGCTATTGAAGCATGACTATTGCCTTTTATATCTGAAGAAACCAAGTCTTCTTTTGTAACTGTAAATATTCCTTTCCATCTTGCTTGTTCCGATGCTTTTTCTAGTATTGAATTTACTTCTTCTGCTGTAGTATTTTTCTTTGAAATAAATGTAACATCTACTATAGAACCTACTGGAACTGGAACACGAATAGATATACCATCAAACATTCCTTTCATATGTGTCATAACTTTTGTAACTGCAATTGCTGCTCCAGTTGATGAAGGTACTATGTTTTGTGCTGCAGCTCTTCCTTCACGTAAATCTTTTTTGCTTGGACCATCGACAAGAGCTTGGCTTGCTGTATATGCATGAACTGTATTTAACATAGCTTTTTCTACTCCTAGAGTTTCATCTAGAATTGCCATTATTGGACCGCCTGCATTTGTAGTACAACTAGCATTTGAAGAGATTTTTACACCTTTTAACTTTTCTTCATTTTGTCCCATAAGTACAGTAGGACTATCATCATCTTTTATTGGTGCTGAAATAACTACTCTTTTTGCACCAGAATTTATATGTACTTGAGCTTTATCTGTAGCTGTATATAGTCCAGTTGATTCTACAACAACATCTATATCAAGCTCTTTCCAAGGAAGTTTTGTAGGTTCTTTTTCACTTATGTATTTTACACCTTCAAGATTTGCATTACTTTGACCATAAGCAGTATCGTATTTTAATAAATACTCCATATTCTCTTTACTACCAAGATCATTTATTGCAATTATTTCTATATCTTTATTCTCTTTTGCTACTTTATAAAAAGCTCTTCCTATTCTACCAAATCCATTTATCGCTACTCGTATTTTTTTAGACATATGAAAAATTTAAATATTAATGCGTAAATTATATCATAACTAATATTGTCTAGTTATATCGTAAGGTTTATCTTGATTACTATTTACTATTTCAATACTAGTATTATTTTTATTTTCAAAAGTATTTATATTATTTTTTACATTTTGAACTGGGCTTGGAGGTATACTTGGTTTATTCTCTTCATCACGAATTAGCTTTGATAATTCTTTCATATGTCTCACGATATGATGTCCGAACATATAGTGGAAAATAAATGATAGTATTCCAATTATAATTATTGCAAGTAGTATCCAAACTATATTATCTTTAATAACTTTAGTAACTAGAAGTGGTGGTTTTACATCTATTGTTGAATCTCTCAAATTTCCTGCTTTATCTATTGCCCTAACTATAACTTTCAAATCACTACCTGATTTTATAGGTACTTGATAAGGACTTTCTGTTTGTACAAAGACTGGAGATACAGTAACTGGTTGAGTTTTATCTATTATTCCAACTTCATAATGATCTATACCTGAGAGATTATCAGTTGTGAAAAATGAAACTAAAGATCTCTCTACAGTTGATAATGCTGCAAGAATATAGTTTACTTCGGGTTTAAAATCAGCTGGCGGTGTACTATCAATTCTAATTAAAAAATGACTTGTGCCTCCCCATACTCCTCCTTTATTTGCTTTTAAATGAAAATACCAAAGTCCATCCTTTAAATCTTTATATGATTGAGAATTAAGTTGTGAATCTATCGTATTATCTGGAATTGTATTTGGGGTATTATCTAAGATATAGCTATAACCGGTAATTCCTTTTTCTGTATCCCAAGACAAGACTGGGTTTCCATCCTTATACCACTCACTTTGATAAGGGTGTGTATCGGAATAAATTCTCAAACCATCAGGTGCTTTTGTAATTATTTCATAGCTTCCTTTTATACTATCAAAATCAACTTGTGTACCAAAACCATCATTTAATAAAAGATTTGAAGTTGAATTTATGGATATATATGCTTTACCTGTTTTAATTGCTTTAAATGTAATTGTTCCTATCAAACCAGAATTAGTAGTAATTCCATCAGGTATAACTCCTACATAACTAGCAGTTCCTCTTGTATTATCATATTTTGGTGGCTCTACCCATACACCAATGATTGACTGACCACTCGAAGGCTTTATTATTGATATTTTATCTTTATCAAAACTAAGTCTGACTTCCACTCCATTTATATTTCTACCTCTAGTATTAAGTAAAATCGGAATATCAAAAGTAGATCCTTCGGTAAATGATCCAACTTTTGGTGAAAAGAATATTTCGGGTTTACTTACTAATTTTGAAGCATCTATATTTATATCTTTAGCAAATACAATATTGAATGACAGTATATTTGTCAGTAGCAGTGTTAAAACAAATATTTTTTTGCTAAAAAAGCTCATTATTAATCTATATTTTTTATCTTCTTTACTATTTTCTCTTCTGCTTCTTCTAGATCAGATTTCAAACTTGTTTTTTTACTTCTTAAATCTGAACGAAGATTACTGAATGATTCATGAACAACACTTGTTGCATCCTCTACTTCTCTTTTTACTCTTTTACTCAAACCTTTATCATTATTTAATCTGCCATTTATAAATTGATACAGAATTATTATTATAAGTAGAGCTAATAGGACTAGGGTTTGCCAACCGAGATCCGAAAACATATTTCCATACTCAATTCTTATTTCATTTGATATATCACTATTCTTTCCATTTGGTAATATGATTATACCTGTAACACTATATGAACCCTTTTTTAGTGACGAAGGTACAAGTAGAGTAAAGTCTCCGTTTGCATCAGTCACTCCGTTTATAAATATCTTTACTCCTGTTTCTGAAACGAATGTAAGTAATGCTTGAGATTTTGGATAATCACTCAAACCAACTATTGCTGGTTCACCATATCTCTGACCTAGTGCTATTTCTGGTGCTTTTATATTTACTGGTGCTTCAACCACAACAGGCTTTTGTACAGGCTCTTCAACTACTGGAGGTTTTTCTACCTTTGGTTTTACTTTTGCTTCTTTTATTGTAAATGTTGCGCCGTTTAATGCTCCTGTTATATCAGTACCTTGTCCATCATTTGCTAGTATTTGTCCTGATTGAAATGTGATTTTTCCAGTACCTACTGCCAAAGCCTTCAGTCTTATAGTTATAACAGTTCCTCCATTACCTTGAAAACCACTTAGTGATACTCCTTCAAAATTTACTGTATTTGTACCTCTAGAGAAGCTTGGTTCTGAAGCCCAGAAATTTAAAATAGAATTTGTTTTTGAAACTGATTCAATACTAAAAAGTTGTTTTGGAAAAAGAATAGTTGAAGCAATAGCATTTAACTGAGTATCACTAGATACAACTACTTGTAGTGTAATTTGATCACCTACTTCATATGTAGCATTTGACGGAGTTATAGAAAGTTCAGATGCATGTACAAATATCGGTGATAATAATAACAATAATACTAAACTATAAAATTTAACCATTTTCTTCTTTTTATTATTAAAATAACTAGTAGTATTATAACAATAATTCCATATTGGTGATATAGCTTTACAAGTGTACTTGGGTAAATCTCTACTACCCTCTCATTCATGGCTTTATCTATAGCCTTAACATATATTTTATTATATAAATATCCTTTTTTTAGAATATATGGACTATCGGTTTTAATATATTTTCCAAAATAACCATATTTAACTTCATAATGTTCAATTCCTGATTCTTTATCTTGGGTGCTAAAAACCAATACATTATCACTACCAAGTTCATTTTCTTTATCTCTTAAGATAAATGGAGTAAATTCTTGCGGAGGATTTTTATCTGATGATAAATCAATTGTTATCAAATCCTGTTTTTTAAAATTAATTACAGGCAATTGTAAGTTTTCGGTTTTAAATTGTGCCAATTCCCCATTTTCACTATTTTTAAATACTGAAACATTATCAAGCTTAATTTCGCCCTTTATTTCACTCTTTTTATTTACGAGTATTGAAAATATTAATTTCTTTCCTAAAAATCCTCCTGGAGTAATTCCTGAAAAAGTTATTATTCCATCTTTTTCTATCTTTGGTTTTTCTAGCCAAAAGTTAATTCCTGAATTTCCATCCCTTATTTCTTTAATCTCAATAATGTCTTTTGGATAAATTAACCTAGCTTGAATAGCATTTATATATTCATTTCCTGTATCAATATTTAAATTAATTAAATATGATTCATTATTCCCATTTTGATTTGAAATAGGTTCAAAATATAAATTTGAAATTGCAAAACCTACACTAGGTTTTAATAAGAATATTACTAAAATTGTTAATAAAATATATTTTTTCATTATCCTGTCCAGTTATATGCCATGATACTAAAGTCTATTAGATCAACCTTTTTATCTCCATTTATATCTATCTTTGCTGGAGGATTTGGCTTTTTATACCAGAATGCTGCAATAGAGAAATCAACAAGGTTCACTCTACAATCGCCATTTAGATCTCCTTTTTTTATACAAGACTTTGTATCTATTGGAACATTTTTTGAACCAACTACAAAGGCCACGACTTTACTAAAATCACTTATTTGATTGCTTACTTGTGACTTTGTCTTTGTATGATGTTCTCCAAGTTCGAGTACTGAGGTATCAAAATTAAATAAATAAATTCCATCTTTATCTGCAGTTCCTTTTATAAAATGCTCTTCATTTGAATTAACACTAGCAACTACATCTGATTTCTGAACTGTTTGACCGAATATGACTATATTATCCCCCTTTTTAACTTCTTTTTTATCCACTGATATTGTTGGAGAAATAAATATACCTGTTATATTTGTCATTACATTATCCGTTATATAAATAGAGAATGTAAACATATTAGATTTTATTCCACTCTTATCTTCACCATAAACTCCAAAGTTATAATTTCCTGAGGTCAAACCTGTAAGTGTTGCACTAAAATTACTATCTGGACCCGCTATTGTTGTTAAGACAATCTGACCATCTTTAAGTATATATACTTTACTTAAAGGAAATGCTCTACCGGAAAAAAATACCCCAGTTTGATTATTTCCTGGTTCAGGTGGTGGATTACCCCCTCCACCCCCACCACCTCCTCCCCCTCCTCCTCCACCACCACTACCGCTTGTTCCAGATACAGGCATAGATGACACTTCACTAGATGAAGCTATACTATTTCCAAAAATATCCTTTACGACGATAACAAAATAATAAGTAGTATTATTTGTAAGTCCGGTAAGTGTATTATTTAATACATTTCCCACATCAGTATAGCTATATGGACCACCTGATACTGTTGATCTAGCTATTTTATAACCAGAAGCTGTCCACCCTACAAAACCAGTTGAACTTGTCCAAGTTAAAGCAACACTACCGTCACCAGCTGTTGCTGAAACTGTAGGTGAAGAAGCATAAGGAAAAGCTAAGAAACCTGGGTTTAATTTATATGATAATGAACTACTAGTTGCGACTGATATACCGGATATATTACTCCATAGTTTAAAACCCACTGAAGAAGCATAACTTCCTGGAGCAATCACAGGATCAAGTACCTTAAAATTACTACCAGAATATACATCAGCCAAACTTACTCTTGAAAATAAAGCAAGAATAGTTATAGCTAAAATTGATAGTATATACTTTTTCATTTATAAACTATTTTCCAACACTTAGAGAAGCAACTTCTACAATTACATTTTTTATAGGATCATATATAAAAGCTTTTCTTGATTCTGTATAAAACAATACCTGATCTCCATTTTTTGCCTTTTCAAAGAAAGGTTGTCCCGTTAACTTTGTCACATCACTTACTGTTGCTACAGTAGGTAGTTCATTTTTCGGTAAATCTATTATTTTACCAACTTTATCTACTAAAGCCTGTACTTCTGTATTTGTTAATCCACCTGATTTTATTTTATTTACATTTCTATATTGTATAAAATAATATACAAAAACTATTGCAAGTATAATTATTAAAGCAATTATGAACTTTATTCCTGAACCTCCCTTTTTTTCTTGATTTGTGATATTTTCTGTCATGTTTTTATTTTTTAGTCTTTTTTATTGTTGTATTTGATGTATTGTCTGTACTAACTGGTATTGTATTTTGTTCTGCTACTTTACCAATATCACCAAAATCAATAGGTGCTACTTCAAGTATTTTATTTGCTACTGGATCATATAAATATGCTTTTTTTGAAGCTGTGTATATAAGTACATTGTCACCTACCTTTGCTTTTGCAAAAAAGGCTTGTCCTTTCAGCTTTTCTGGGTCAGATATTGTTGCTATTGTTGGTACTTCATCCTTTGGTAAAACTATAATTTTTGATACTTTATTTACAATATCATTAACTTGATTTTGAGTACTTACTGAAATTTCTGTTTTCAAACTTTCTGTCTTATTCTTTAAATAAAAAATACCTCCAATCAAAACTAATAATACAAGTATGGATACGGGTAATGTAATTTTCTTCATGTGAGTATTTTAACACAGTAGGCTATATTTATCTGTGGAAATGTCTATCTTTTCTTTGTACTTGTTTGTGTACTTGGTTTTGTTGTGGTTGTTGTTTTTTGTACTGATTCAATCGTATTTGCAACAGTATTTTGTGGTAATGTAGTTGTATCTACAGGGTTTGTAACATTTAATGGCGCAATATCTATAATTTTATTTGCTATAGGATCATACAGTATAGCCCTTCTCGCATTTATATATACAAGAACTTGATCTCCTTTTTTTGCACTTTTAAAGAATGGTTGATTTTGTAATTGACTTGGATCTGAAACTGTTGCCAATGTTGGTTGCTCCCCTTGTGGCAAAACAACCAGCTTACCTACTTTTTCTATTACTTCTTTTAATTGAGTATCTTTTAGTGCTGATTCATTTTTTGTTAAATCTTTTACTTTTTTATAATAATATCCCGCAAAAACAGCTGAGGCTATAAAAAATATTACTAAAAGTGATATTAGGATTTTTGCAAATTTAGACATTTTATTTTTACCTTTTTCTGAATTAATATTTTCTTTTAATACATCCCCTGCTTGGTTCACATTTTGACTCTTATTTATTTGTTCCACTGATGCAGGTCTAGTTCTTATATCATTTCTTTTTAGATCTATCATGACTATATGATAACAAATCTATATTTATTATCAATTTCCTGTTGAAGTACTATCTGAACTTGAACTTGGTGTTTGACTATTTTCGCTAGGTGAAGATTGTGTAACGCTTGAAGTATTTGTAGTCTCTGTATTTGTTTGAGTTGGTGCACTTGGTGCAACTGTATTTACACCTTGTTCTTGTGTATTTGTTTGAGTGTTTGTCTGGGTATCTGTTGATTTACTTGTTTCGCTAGTTGAAGATTGAGTTGTAGTACTTGGAGTATTTGTATTTTCAACACTTGGAGTACTTACAGTACTTTGGTTTACATTTGTATCAACACTTGTTGTGCTTGCATTTGAGTTTGCAGGTATACTTTGTTCTACACTAGTTGTACCTATATTTGTTTGAACTGTTGTACTTGAGTTATTTAATTCGATTACAGGAGAATTTACTTTATTTATTATTGGTAAATTATTTTGGATATTTGGAGCTATTTGCATATCTATTTGAGTTGAACTTGCTGTCTTTGCATTTCTTACTGCTAGGGCTATCCAGCTGAATTGTATATCTCTTTCATTAGTTTTATTTAATACAATTGTAAATCCATGAACACTCTTATTTGTTATTACATATCTTATGTCATTTCTGAATACTGAATCTACATCGAGATCTGAGTCGGCAGAATTATCATTCAATGATATTGAAGCATTTACGATTGGTTGTTCTATATAATCTTTTTCAAATACTACACTAACTTTTTTACTACCAGATTTTATTAGAGCAAATCCAGCTGTATCTGTTGTAAAGTATGGTCTACCAAAGAATTCCACATTACCTATAAGTGATAGTGTATCTGTATTTGAACCTATTTTATCTACTGTTAATCCATTCTTTAGTGATACTGGTTTATCTATTATTATTCCATCATTTGAAACAGCAAATATTGAAGCTGTTAGTGTACTACTTGCTTCTAGAGTCAGTAGTCTATTTATTATATCTGTTGAGCTAGCTAATAGATTTGATATCTGTATACCGTATCTTTCTGTTGTACTTGCTAGTGATTTTACACTTGATTCTTGTGAACTTGAAGCTAGAGCAGCGTATACATCACCAGAAATCTTTGTGAAGTTTTCTGCCATTATGTCCAAGCCTAGTATATTGTTTGCTACGATTTTATCTGCTTTTATTTGTCCCGCGAAACTTGCATTTCCAAATGAATCAAATGTAATTACACTACCTAGTCTATTTGTTGTACTTGCTTGATCAGTACTTGATGAAACGCTATTCTCTGAACCTGTAAATGTAAAGCTTAGTTTTCCATCAACAACTTCCATCTTATATGAATTCTCTGAACTATTATCTGAACTGATTGATAATGACTTTGTATTTATATTGTCAGCTATTATCTCTAGTCCTTTTATTGATTTTGAAGTTAATAGATTTGTTGAAATTTCTGGTGATATTACATTTGAAACTCCGATTATTCTATCAGCAAATATGTCTGATCTTGGTGATGATACATTTTCTCTTTTTGCTTTTATATCTGTTAAGAATGAAAGTATGTCTACATTTTGTGTTGTTGTACCTTGAGCCCAATCTTCTATCGCTTTATCAACTGATATACCATTGTAATCAACAAGATTTACGAACATCATTACCTTTCCACACTTTCTTTCACTATCTCCATTATCATTTGGACAAGTCTCAAGATTGTTACTATTTAGATTCTCAAGTGCTTTACCTATAACATGTCCTGCTAGTGTGGCTTTCATTGCATAACCTGGTATAGATGAAACTGTTAAATAATCACCAATTTTAATTGATCCATTTTCTGTTGATACTTTTACTGGAACACGTCCTATTAGACCTATTGGATAAGCATTCTTTGTATATGCACCAGCCACAAATCCTGGAGCTGTTGAAACGACACCCAATGTCACTCCTTCAAAATTTCCTGGAGTTTTTAGAACACCGTGTGGAGTATTTGGATCGATCATTACAACATCACCTGGTTCAAGTTTGTCTGTTGATGTATAGTTTTCTGCCAAGTCGGCACCTCCAGAGAAGAATCCTCCATTTGCTGAAGAATAAATATTTCCATCGGAGCTTACTCTAAGGACATTTGAACCATCATTTTGTAGAGTTAGTAAATCTTGGCCATTATTTAAATAATATGAAAATACAGTTGGAATACTTACAGTCCTGTATGGATAAACCATACCAGCACCAGTCACAAATGTATCTTGGAATGGTGACCATGATGGGAATTCTCTTCTGAAATCTATCATAACTTGAGCCCATGTTTCTCCTCCTGCATTTCCTATACTTGAAGAAGGTCTGTCTAGTGTAGTAAACGATGTTGTAGATAGTCCTGCTTGAGAGTTTGCAACACGGACTTCAAATGTCACATAGTTATCTGGTGCCTGTTTCCAGCCTAGTGTTGCATTTGCTGAAAGCGCAGGTATTTGAACTTGCTCTGATAGATACTGTCCATCACTATACCAACCTGCATCGTATATTTGTGTTGTATTACTTCCTCCTCCATTTATTATTACGAACTTTCCATCAGGTCTCTGGAATGCTACTGAACCATGTCCTATTCTAGAAGTAGAAACTGGTCCAACTGCTGTTTGTCCAAGATTAGTTACACCTGAAAGAGCTGAAGCAGCTGGTCCTGTACCGTCCGGTATTATAATGTTTGTTGCTACTGTTGAGCTTCCAGCAAGGACAATAAAGCTACCATCTGGTCTTGGTATAACTAGAGCTCCTCTACCTGCTGGAGATGTCGTAAGTGGTGCACCGATCGAACTCTGTCCACTTACTGGGTTTATCAGGTTTGTTGTAAGCTGTCCTGCACCTCCTGTTGTACCTCCTGCAACTATTTCCCAGAATCCATCAGCCCTTTGGAATACAAAAGCTCCACATCCTGGTGTTGTTGTTGTAAGGGCTGTACCTGCAGTAAATTGTTTTGAACTAGGGTTATAGTTCATTGTAGTTGTAATACCAACAGCACCATCAGCCACTCCTGGAAGGACTTTATACATACCATTTTTTAGAGGTATAGGTGAGAAACCACAGTTTGCTGCTGTTGTAAGTGTTGGTCCCGTTAGCATAGTACCCGTTGTCTTTCTTACAGGATCATATATTGATGATGTAGTCTGTGCACCACCGTGAACTATGGTGTATGTACCATCTGTATTTGGTATTGCAGTTGCACCTATGCTTGCATTACCAGATAGGTTTGGCCCTGCTGAAAATGTATTTGCTATAGGGTCATATATATTTGTTGTAGCAGAAGAGTTTCCTAATACAACTAGGAATTTTCCATCTGGTCTCTTTAGTGCAAATCCTCCCATACCATTTGCAGCTGTAGGTATACTACTACCAGACTGAAGAGTAGTTGTTCCTGTATTTGGATCGTACAATGCAGCATTAGCATCTGGTGTAGATAGTGTTGCTATTATTACAAATGTTTTATTTGGTCTAGCGATAACTATAGTACTTGTACCTGTTCCTCCTTGTGGTAGTACAGGAGAACTACTTGCAAATGAACCTGGATAATACCCTGTGGTACCTGTCATAGTTGACATACCATTTTTTCCTGTTGGAAGGTATATTCTATCTGGTAAAGATCCAGCTCGAGTTAATATTGGTCCCGATGATTCAGTCTGAGGAGCATCTGAACCTGCATTTGCAAAGTTAAAATCAAAAGAATTTTTTCTTAACATAGCTGAATTATCTATAGCAATTTCAAATAGACTCGGCTGAGCAGTATCAAACTGTACAAGCGTAGTTCCATTACCAAAGAATGTTCCTCTATCATCTATTATTGGTCTTGGTATAGGTCGAGCAAACTCTACAGTTAATCTGACACAATTATCTGTACTTCCTGGCCTTATCAAATCCCCTGAATTCATAATTTCTTTATCAGTAGCAGAATTTAGAGGTGTTGTACAATCACTGCTATATGTAGCTGTTCTTACAAGAAATCTAATACTTGAAGTTGCATTTGGGTTTGAAACCATAGATATCTGAAGATCAGCTAACCATTTTAGTGTCGAAGCTTGATTTAAACTACTTACATACATATCTTCTGAAGTATATGTTGCTGTCATTACTAAACCTGTATCATAGTCATTTGCACCTGTACCGTTACCATTTAATATTTTCCATGTACCGTCTGGTTTAATAAATGACAATGCTCCAACTCCTATCGTACCTAGAGCAGTACCATGAGGTGTGAATGTGTCTGAATTTGGATTATATATATATGAATCTGTTGAACCTCCACCTACAATAACAAGAAATGTTCCATTCTGAAGTGGTATTGCATGAGCACCATTACCTAGTGCAGTACCAGGTCCAGTATTTCTACATGTTGAGAATGAATTTGACATTGGATCATACAAAACTGATACATTTACTTTTGAAAGTATAAGATACTTTCCATCTGGTCTTTGTATAGCTACAGATCCAGCACCGTTTATTTCACAGCCAGTTGGAAGACTTGGTCCTACAGCAAAACTTCCTCTAGCTGTTACTCCAGATGCAGTACCGTCTGAAGAAGTATAGAACTGTGTAGCAGCTGATGATCCTCCTACAAAAAATAGTGCACTATAACCGCTAGTACTTGAAGCATTTGGTATAACTAGAGATCCTTGTCCAGCTGTACCAGTAGTCAATGAAGGTCCAGTTGCAAATGAGTCTCCTACTGGATCATATAATTGTGTAGTACCTGCAGCACCGTTTAATATGAGATATCTTCCGTCAGGTCTCTTGAATGCCACGGTACCAGTTGCAACTGCAGTTACTGTAACACTTGGTGATACAGCAACATTTCCCATTGGATCAATAAGTGATGATGTTGTAAGAGCGTTACCATGAAGTACTCTGTAAAGTCCTCCTGGTCTTGGAAGTGCAATTGCTCCTCCTCCTAGTAAACCATTCAGTACCTGACCAGAGGCTGTAAATGTATCAGTCATTGGATCATAAACATCCATACCTGTAGTACCTCCTCCTTTTAATATTAGGTATTTTCCATCTGGTCTGAGTATAGCCATTGCACCACTATTTATAGGTGAAGAAAGTGAACTTGCACTAGTAGTTATTGTTCCTGTAAGAGAATTTGGCACCGTACCATCTTCCAATTTTAGTGAGCCATCATTATTTGAAAGACCTGAACCAACTGTACCTTTTGCAAAATCTTGTATGCTTGTTTTTACTGTACTTGAACTACTATCAAGTCCCTTTATTGTAAGTCCTCCATTATTTGCTACTACAAATTTATCTACACCACCAGTTTGAAGTGTAAGCAGTCCTCCAGTTCCTCTTTGATCAAAGACAGCTAGAGGTGAACTTGAAGTTGTAGAAGCTGATATAGCAGCCATAGGTGAAGTTGTGCCTATACCGAGGTTACCTGTTTTAGTAATTACAGCTCTAATACTTGATGAGGCTAGACCTCCAGTAACAAATCTAATATCTGCATTGCTATTTGTAGATGACGCTGTACCTACGACCAATCCTGAATCGGAACTAATTAAATATGCATCTAGTGGATTTTCTGCACTTTGACTTTGTTGTGTATATCCAGATCCATTTATTCCTAGATTTGCATAATATGTATTTTCAGTACCTATATTTGCTGTTGCAACAAAGTCTGTAGAAGCAGCATTTCCTCCATTTACATTTTTAATATTAAATTGAGCATAACTATTTACATTTGATTCTACATAAACTGGAGTAACAGAACCAGAATTATCCACTACTGAAAGTCTTGCATAAGGACTTGTTGTTCCAATACCTACATTTGAACCAAAGTAAGCATTTAGAGTTGTAGTAGCTCCACCAGATATTGTAAGTCCTCCTATTTGACTACCATCACCTATTGTAGAAGAAGCTAGAGAATATATACCTGCAGCGAATCCTATTAGAGTAGATGTTGAGTTTGCTGTACTTGCTCCGAATGTAGTTGTAATAAATGGGAATGCTCCTCCACCTCCTGTAGGCCATGATGTTCTACAACTATCTCCTACTAGACATATAGTATCTGCAGATATTGCTGTACTTGATGCATATGGGAATATTGAAGCTATACTTGTTGAACTTGATGTAAAGTAAGAACCAATTATATTATTTCCTAAAATATCTCCAGCAACTGACAGTAACTGTCCAGGCGAAGTTGTACCTATACCCACAAATCCAGAATTATTTACAATAAAGTTTGTTGCAGTAGATGAACCTATGACAAATTGATTGCTTGCAACTCCAGCAAGAGGGTTAATTGCAAATGTTGCCCAAGGTGATGTTGAAGCCATACCAGCCATACCGTTATCAAACATTTTGTATAGGGTGGTTGAAGCACTATTTGCAATTTCAAATATTCCATTTGTACCTGTACCATTACCATATACAGTTAGTTTTGATGAAGGTGCAGTTGAGCTACCTATTGCTACACGTGGGTAGTCGTTTTGTAACCAACCACTACCTGCTGATACTCCATATACCATTTGTAGATCTGTCCATGTAACCATACCTGCATCTGTATCGAAGTTCATTGGTCCTGCTTCTAGAGATGATATTGATGTTACTCCTGTTGAGAAGTCTACATTTAGTTGTGAACCTGCTACTGATAGACCGCCTAGTAGAGTTGATGTTGCACTAGCATCATCAGCATTGAATCTTGAACCTGCTATTAGACCATTTACTCCTAGTGTAGCGTATGGAGAAGTGGTGCCGATGCCTACAAGTGAACCAAAGTAAGCATTTAATGTTGTTGTAGCTCCACCAGATATTGTAAGTCCTCCTATTTGTGATCCGTCACCTATTGTTGAAGAAGCTAGAGAATATATACCTGCAGTAAATCCTACTAGAGTAGATGTTGAGTTTGCTGTACTTGCTCCGAATGTAGTTGTAATAAATGGGAATGCTCCTCCACCTCCTGTTGGCCATGATGTTCTACAACTATCACCTACTAGACATATAGTTGTGGCTGATAGAGCGGTAGTTGAAGCGTAAGGAAAGACTGAGGCTACAGATGTTGAAGTTGAAATAAATCTGTTTGAAGTAACATCTCCAGCAAATATTGCAGATGATGAAGCAAATACTTGATCTTTAAACCATACAGGAATTGTTGTGGTTGGAGTTAATGAAAGTACTCCATAGTTTGATTGTTGATCGAAATCATATGAAACACTACTACCTGTAGGCCAAGTTGTTCTACAACTATCACCTACTAGACATATTGTTCCTGCTGATATTGCTGTACTTGAAGCATATGGTAAAACTGAGGCTATAGAGGTTGAAGTTGAAATAAAATACCCAGCCAAAGCACTGTTTCCAAGAGCTGAATTTCCTTCAACAGAAAGTCTTGTATATGGTGTCGTTGTACCTAGACCAAAGTTACCACTTGAATCAATTACACCTTGTATTGTTCCTGTTAAAGTAGTTGCACCTGCTCCTGTATAAAATCTTATTGCTGTTGCGGAGTTGTATGATGCTGAGCCTCCTCCAATATATAGATCATTATTTCCGGATGTATTGTTAGCAATCATCATAGTTGAACCAACTCCAGAATTTAAATATTGTTGAGCAACTAGTCTTGCAATCTTTATTGTTGAATTTGTTCTTGTATTTGCTCCGGAATCAGAACCAAGGAAAAATGCATTTGATGCAAGATCAAGATCTGCTCTTGGTGATGTTGTAAATAATCCTAGTCTTCCATTTTGTAGTACATTAAAGTTTGACCCTGAAACAGCTAGACCGCCAGCTAATGTAGTAGTTGCTGTTGTAGATGTTGCAGTTAAATATGAACCAATTATATTATTTCCCAAAATATCTCCAGCCACAGACAGTCTTTGTCCTGGAGTAGTTGTTCCAATTCCAATATTTGAACCAAAGTAAGCATTTAGAGTTGTACTAGCTCCACCAGATATTGTAAGTCCTCCTATTTGACTACCATCACCTATTGTTGAAGAAGCTAGAGAATATATACCTGCAGTAAATCCTACTAGAGTAGATGTTGAGTTTGCATTTGTAGATCCAAATGTTGTAGCGGTAAATGGGAATACTGAACTTGTTGGCCAAGTTGTTCTACAGATATCACCAGTTATACATATTGTTCCTGCTGATATGGCAGTTGTAGAAGCGTATGGGAATACTGAAGCTACGCTTGATGTTGCATTAAATCTTGAACCAATAATATTATTTCCTAATATATCACCCGATACTGACAACAACTGTCCTGGTGATGTTGTACCAAGACCAATATTTTTTGAAGTTGCTAGAAATAGCTGACTTGAACGATTTGTATATGTACCTATTGATAGTGGTCCTTCTGACACTGCGAAGTCAGAGAATATATATGATGTACCACCATTTGTAGCACTTCCTCTTATTCTAACAGCATTTCCTGCTGAAGCATTTAAACCTCCCCAAACCAACATACCTGTAGTATCTGTTCCTGCATTAAATTGTTCAAATGATCTATTTGAACCATCACCAACAGCTATAAGAGCCGCACTAGATCCTGTTGGTATTGTTGAACTACCTATCAATGCACTTCCGTTAACAACCAAATTTTTTCCAGGTGATGAAGTATTAATTCCAACAAAACCACCATTATTAACTATAAAAGAAGTTGCGCTAGTTGAACCAATGACAAATGATGGTCCTTGGATACCATCAGGATTTATTGATAATTTTGCCCAAGGTGATGTGGTACTAATTGAAAGATTTCCAGTCAACCAAGTATTTACAGATGATATACCTGTCGTCGAAGCATAAGGTAGTATTGATGCAATACTTGAAGTCGCCACCAAGTAAGCAACCGTTGGTGAAGTACTTGCGGATAGTGCACCTGTACCACCATTTGAATATATCCAACCTTGTCCATATGATGTGGCTCCAGTACCTCCATTTGCTACTCCTATGGTATTACCATTCCATGTACCTGAAGTAATTGTACCTAGTGTTGTTATGTTACTTGATCCTGCCCAAGTTGATAGAGCTGTGTTTTCTACATTGTTTAGTGCTAGTGAGGCTTTTAGATTTGCTGTACTTGTTCCTGCTAGTGTACTTGCTCCTGAAGCGTATAGTAAATCTCCTGGTGTGTATGAAGTTAATCCAGTTCCTCCATACAATACTCCTACAGATGTAGTTGCTGATACTACACCATTGTTTGCTTGTAGTGGGCCGTTTAGATTATCTAGATATAGGGTACCTGATATTGTTTGAGCTGTTGAGGAAGCGTATGGGAAGACTGAGGCAGTTGATGTTGTTGCAATAAAGTAACCTGCTGTTGCACTATTACCTAAAGCTGAACTTCCTTCAACTGAAAGTCTTGCGTATGGTGTTGTTGTTCCAAAACCAAAGTTACCACTAGAATCAATTACTCCCTGTATAGTTCCTGTTAAAGTAGTTGCCCCTGCTCCTGTATAAAATCTTATTGACGTAGCAGAGTTAAATGATGATGATCCCCCTCCGATATAAAGATCATTGTTTCCAGAAGTATTGTTTGCAATCATCATTGTTGAACCAACTCCAGCATTCAGGTATTGTTGAGCAACTAACCTTGCTATCTTAGCAGTAGAATTTGTTCTTGTATTTGCACCTGAATCAGAACCTAAAAAGAATGCATTTGAAGAAAGATCTAGGTCAGCTCTTGGTGAAGTAGTAAATAATCCTAATTTTCCATTTTGAAGTACGTTAAGGTTTGCTCCAGCAACTGATAGACCACCAGCTAATGTGGTTGTTGCAGTTGTAGAAGTTGCTGTTAAGTAAGCCACAGTAGGAGAAGTACTTGCAGATAATGCACCTGTACCTCCATTTGAATATATCCATCCTTGTCCATATGTAGTAGCTCCAGTACCTCCATTTGCAACTCCTATGGTATTACCATTCCATGTACCTGAAGTAAT
>JBGAUV010000003.1:0-24093 GCA_044228445.1 Minisyncoccia bacterium
ATAAATGAAAAAATAAAACCAAGAGAAAGCGAACCAATATCCTGGCTACTAAAAAGGGCATAGTTTTTTAATAAATCATAACCTGTTGCAGCTAGTATCGTAGGTACAGCAAGTAAGAATGAGAATTCTACAACCGAATCTTTTTTTAAACCCAGTAGTCTTCCAGATACAATAGTCGCTGCAGATCTAGATACTCCTGGTATTACAGCTAGTGATTGAAATAGTCCTATTAAAGCTGTCTTTTTATAGCTTAAACCTATTATATCAGTTTCATTTGTTGAAACTTGAGTCTTTGCTTTTTTATTTATATATTTTTCAAATATTATAAGTATTATTCCACCTATAAATAGGGAAGCTAGTGTAACGTATAAATTACCAATTAAATAAGACTTAATTAATTTATAAAGTACAAAACCTAATATTGCAGTAGGTAAAAAGGCCGTTATTATTTTTTTATTTATCTCCATATTGAGAAATTTTCTCCAATAAATAGCAATAACTGCAAGCATAGCTCCAGACTGAATAGCTATTTCAAAAGTCTTTATAAAATCTGTCTGGTCTATACCAAGTAATTGTGAAGTAAGAGATAAATGCGCTGTTGATGATATAGGTAAAAATTCTGTAAGACCTTCTATTATACCTAGTACTATGGAGTGAAGTGGTGACATGAGTATATTGTAACAGATAAAAATATAAATAAAAAAAGAGTTTACACCTATATAAATAAATCAACCACCTTTTTGGGGTGGTTGATTTATTTAAGAGATTTTTAATAAAAACGATTATGATAGGTGCTTTGAAATGAGTTTTGTCATTTCAAACATGCTTACTGTAGCTTTTCCTCCAAACACCTTCTTTAGAGCCTCATCTGCATTTATATTTCTTTTATTCTTTTCATCCTGTAGCTTTTTGCTCTTTATATATGCCCAGAGTTTCTTCACAACCTCTGATCTAGGCATAGGTCCTTTTCCAACTACAACAGCAAGTTCAGGACTAACTGTTAGTGGTTTCATAAATGCAGAATTTGGTTTTGCCATATTTTTATTATTATTTTATAACGGAGTTATTATAGCATATGTAATAGGGAATGCATATTTGGTGTATATAAAAAGGTGTTGTGTAATTTAGGTTGAGTAGGGTAGTTTAAATAAAAAACCGCTCAAATATAAACTTACTTTACCCAATCTATCAATGTTACTGATGCATTTGGCCAGATCGGTGTATCGTAGAATAGCTCAGGATTTTTACCTTGTTTAATTGTCTCAAGCATTCTTCCTACACCACCATGGCTAACAAAAAGAGTATTTCCAGTTTTGTTTTTATATTCCTTAACACAAGCAATAATACGATCATGAAAAATATTTGGATTTTCAGCACCTTGTGCGCTTATTAGACCTAAAGAATCAACCTCATGATGAGGAGTTCCTGTAAGAATACCCATATCATATTCAGTTATTCTATCATCATAAATAATTTTATTTTTTTCAAACCCAATTATGTCAGCAATTTCTTTTGCAGTCTGTTCAGCGCGTTTTAGTGTTGAAGAAACGATTCTTTGAATATTGAGATTTAACTGAGCAATGTTTTCTCCAGCTTGTTGCGCTTGTTCTATTCCTTTATCAACTAGGGCAGAGTCATCCTTTTGGCCAGCAAAGACTCCTTTAACATTTGCTTCACTTAAACCATGTCTAACGAAATATATCATGTATTTTGTATGATAATTATCTTTTAGCTTGTAAGATAAGTCAATACTATATTTTTACCTCTACCTTACAGTAGAGTCGGGCCGAAGCCATTGTGCTTACTGGCCATTATATAATATTAGGGTGTTTTCTTTATTTTTTTACTTTGCCACAACATTTCAAAGACTTGCTTCATCATTTCAGAAAAATCTTTATTCTCAATGATTAAGGCTTGTGAATTTTTATGTAATAATATTCTTACAAATGAGTCTGAAATTTCTACAGAAACTTTTGATTTAAATTCTGTTTCAGGAAGTACAAGAATCTGATTATCTGAACCTTTGTCCATATCTCTAAAAACTTTATTAGAGTTATGTGCTGGTGCAAAACCTCGAATTTTCACTTTTGCTTCGTTTAAGTTGTTGTAATGGTCAAAATAAAACTTCGGGATACTGTGACTACCATTATCTGCTTTAGCGTAATAGCACAAAATCTCCTGATCTCTAATTTTCTCAAGACCATATTGTAGTGCTTGTTTAATTCCTTCATTTCCTTCAAAAAAGTAAGTTGTAACTTTGCTGGAGTCTTTTGATGCTCGAGCAAGGAGCTCAGGCAAGATTTTTTTTGCATAAACTAATTTCTCCTCTTTTTCGGCAAATAATTTTCTTGGATCCTTAGCAATAAAAATCTGATTCTTGTCATGAGGAATCTTAAGAACCAATCCCTTCAATCGTAACTCTTCAAGTATTACATAAGTAATGGATCTTTTAAGCTTTGCTTGTTTGGCAATTGCATAAGCAGTTCCTTTACCAATTTCAACCAAAGCGAGATAAATCTTTGCTTGTTTTTCGGTAAGCCCCAATTCCTTCAATTGAGTAATGATTATATTCATGACCTTATACTACTTAATTTACATAAATAGTCAATTTTTTTGACTACTAAGTTCTACACTCATAATACCCAGTAATAACGACATATTTATAAAACAATCTCATTTCATATAGCACATTGTTGAGAACTGTGAAGAATGATAAATAGATTGAACCTTAAAAATAGACTCATATGTTTACACTAAGGAAACACTGGTACGGTATTCGTGAAGGTGGAAAAACCGCATTTCGTATTGCTTATCTAAATGTTAATGGTGTACCTGATCCGCAAGCGAATATCGATCTTACTCCTTTGGAATATGAAGGTGCGATACCACTCGGTATTATTAAATTAAATGATGTTGTTATAAAACGTATTCTCTACGGAATCGAACAAATTGAAATAACTGAAATTCCACCGAAAATCTCTGGTACAAAGTGGGGTGCAATAAACACAGCTAGGGGTAATAGTTGGAACAACCCAGAAAGCCTTCCTGACGTATTACAACAACTTACTCAACAAACGGAACAACTTCTCAAGGTTATATTTCCAAGAGAAGTTTTAGATGGAGACATTTGTTTCAATGATTTTTCTTTGCGAAAATATCCTCCTGGTGAGAGAGAAGGATTTTCTATTTCACCACACCGAGATGAAGAGAAATACATAAACGTCATAGTTATCTGGGTTCTTAAGGGTTATTCTTCATTCTATGTTTGCGCTGATAGGGAAGGAAATAAAAGTAAGTTGATTGATACTTGTGTTGGTCAGCTGATAGTGATGCGAGGTGCCAATTATGCTGGTATTAAAGATCGGCCTTACCACTACGTAAGACAAACAAAGTCGGAGCGAATTACATTCACACTTCGACAAACCAAAGAAGGGAAATGATTATGGGATGGTACAGTTCTCGAGGTGGTCTCAGTCGTGATGTTCCAGTAAAAAAAGTTAGCAAAAACAAGTCTGTAAACAAACATCGACAAATCACAGTATCCAGTGTTGAAGAAAAACAAACTTTCATAGACTTGAGGAAGTCTAAAAAGAAGAAAAGTTAAAATTAAAAGGTGACCGATATAACGTTGGCCACCTTTTTCTATTTGTTGGTTTTTTTATGTATATACATCGAATTTGTAACCACCATCGATAAATACATGCAGGCAAATATTAAAAAACTTTGAATATTAAAAAAGTTTGCATTTATTGACGGAACATGTAATATAATGTTTAGTGAAGAATAGACAAACAATCCAACCAGAAGGAGAATAGCAATGAAGTTTAAGAAGATTATGGTATGGTCCGGAGTTCATGGTAAGGCCCACCCACTACTGACTGCGGAGGAGCAAAAGATTTGTGGCTTTATGCCACTGGTTGAAGCCCTCTTTCCAGGATTAGACTACTACTCCATCACTGGCTTTCATGAGATTAGGGAAAAGTGTGTCACCCCAGCCCTCAAGAAACGGTTTCCCGAGCTGCAATCAGTAGCTGAGGGAGACTTGAAGGGTGATGAAATGGTGGAGGTGGAAGAGTTCCTTCCTTCAAAGGGGTACGAGTGGCAGGATAGCAAGAAATGGCAGTCGAAGTTCCAAGAACTTCTGGCTGCCTAACGAGCAGTTTACTCTCTTCGTAACCAATAGAGCCTTTCACTAGAAATAGTGGTGGGCTTTTTTAATGTTAGAACCAAATTTAAAAACTCAATAAATCAAGATGGTTCTAGATCAAATTGAATTTTCAAGAAAAGATAGTTCAATTTTTTTCTGAGAAAATCTAAAGAGTTGGGACTAGAAAATATAATATAACAATAATAGATTTTAAAGAAACCTATTCAGAAAACCCTCGAATGCTAAGGGATAGGAATTAGGTCAGAGATTTTGCTTTACTGTTCTCACAAATCATTATTAGCTATATAGTACCATGTCGTAACTCTGTTAATTGTCAGTTGCTGGGGCTGTAGAAATAAACTGAAAAGTACTAATTAATAAATTTTCATTTAACTCTCTATATTGTCCATCTCTTGAAATAAAATTGATTTCTATTATCCTATTATTTTTTTCATCAGGAATTGCATAACCTGAAGCTGAAAATCCAGCATCTCCCGTACCTATTTTACATGCAGGATTACCCGCTATAGTATATTTATTTTTGTCTGCAGACTTGTCATTTGATCCTCTATTTCCCCATAAACACTCTTTTGTCTTTGGGTTATATGTCATTTCGAAACCGCCTGGAATATCACTAAATTTATAGGTATTTAAAGGAAAAATTTGAAAGTGGATTGTTGGATAAGTATTTTCATTTACAACTACTTTACTTATAGCGGTTCCATCTTTAAAATCCTCATAATCTTTAGGATATTTAAAAGTAAAACCATAATCGTTATTTCTATATGTTTTCCATTGAGAGATTTCGTATTGCTCACCATGACAGCAGTCAAATGGTTTAATATTTTGTATTGTATAATAACCCGCTCCTATTAATAAAATTAATGCAATAGCTATAATTATTTTTTTCATAAATAAATTATATCACTAATTTGTTGGGGGATAGGAACTTGGTCATAGATAATTTCCTTGACCCAGATTCGGTCTATCCTATAAATCGAGAATTGTGAGATTTTTTGGATTCTTTCTTTCCTCAGCACTTGTATTCATAACAATCGGCAGAACTAGATCAGCAAGTATCCCTTTAACCGAAAAGTTCGGTTTAAAGTACGACTTTGCTTCAAGTAATAAATCAGATTTTATATTTCTACCTATAGTAATATGTGGTTTAAAGTTTTCTTCATACTCTATGGTAACATTTTTAACATATTCATTGAATTCCTTTAAAAGCTCCCTTAAACAATTTTGAAGCTCAAAAATTTTATTTGCTTTTTGTGCAAGTAGCATAATGGTATATGAGCCATCTAGTTCTTGATCAAATACTAAATTATTAAACTCAATTATTCTATCTTCTTCAGAGAATCTATTTTCACTTAAAAATTTGCTTACTATAAACTTCAAGTCGTCAACCCTCGCTTCGTCAATATACCTAGGTTGAATTAAAGTGACGTGTAGATCAAAGGGCTCGTCATATTTTAAACGAAAATCATCGAACCATTTAGGTTTATTAATTAAATTTAGTCTGAGATATAATGCAAATATTTTCATAAACAATTTTATTAAAAAGGTATATCTTTTTGGATAGCTTTGCTATCTTCACAAATCATTGCTGGGGGATAAGGACTCGGTCATAGATAATTTCTTCGCCGACGCTCAGAAATTTCTGCTACCCCGACTATGTTTTATTTAACTATCGACAACACCCAATTCCAGACACGATCTGATAAGAAGATAGAGACAATAGACAATATTAAAGCAATTATAGCAGTTAAATTATGTTTTTTGTACAACAAAAAATAACCCCACTTTTTATACCAAGGGCCAATAAAAGCATGACCCCAAGGGGTAAGGTTGTAATTAATTTCTGGCGGCTGTTTCAGTATTTCAACAATACCTTCTTTTTCAAAGAGATAAAGTCTATGGTTTAATTGTTTATTATTCGGGATGGGAAAAATTCTATAAGTATAAAAATGTGCTTTAGTCCTTGATTGTAAATTATTCCAATTAATAGATCCTTCATTTTGTTCTATATTTTGTAATAGAATCTTATTCATTAATTTAATATCTAATTTAGTACCCATATATTTAATTATTTTAACATGCTATGTTTATTAAATTACATTCAATTTTAAATTCATATCACTTCTTCTAGTTATCAAACGATTTAGTTTACAAATATGCTTTTTTGGTCAACTACACATACATCTATCTGACACCAATTTCCAATTGATGCTTCAAGGTAATCCACCTTAAATCCCTCACTTTTTAGAAAAGATTCTATTTTTATAGCTAAATCCTTGGCAATTTTATTGTTTAACTGGTATCCAATTTTAATTTTAATTTTTTTATCTTTAGTTAATAAATTCAACAGCTCAGTTTTTTTCTGTGAACTTAACTGAGTATATTGATTTGAGTATATATTTACATCACCTTGATATTGAACACTATATGGGGAATTGTTCATAGATTGAGGTGCGAATTTATTTTCTTTATTTTTAGGCCCTAATACATATGTTAGACAAATAATAATTACTCCTACTATCAATATGATAACTGATACCAATGTCTCATGTTTTTTAGGAATTAAATTCCAAATATGTTCCTGCGCTTTACTGAATATTTCCATTGCTGCGAGTCTTAGACGACGTTAGAACCTCATTAATAAGCATTTCTGACCTCAATTGGTTCAGGATTGTTAAGACTTGGTAAGGGTATTTTAGCGATTGACTTTTAGAGAACCTCTATGCTAAGATATAAGCATTACGACGAAAGAGGTTCCGAACGGCTCACTGCCTAAGGAGCCTTTTTCTTTACCTCAATCTTGATTCTTACATCTGGAGCATCCAAAGTAGCAAAGTATTGTGCTCCTATTTTCTTATAAAGTGACGATGCTCTTTTACCGTCGGGAAACAATATCTTTTCAAATCTCTTTTCTTCTATCAGAAAATCAACCATCCGTTTATAGTCGCCATCCCCTGATACGAGGATTATTTTCTCAAAATCCTCCTTCTTGTAGAGCTTTTTCATCACATGGAAAATAATGTCGGAGTCTACGTTGCCTTTCTTGGTCCCGAGCATAGCAGGGTTATGTTCTCGGAAAAGGAGTACGAACCCAGCTTTTTGGATTTCCTCATAAAGGTCCTGATTAGTGTCCTGCACAAAACCGAGGAAATAGTAGGCTTTCGTGACGTGATATTTTTGTTCAAGATAAATACGAAAACGAGCAAGGTCAATATCCCAAGGACTAACCTCTCTTTTTGAAGTAGCCATGTAGAGATTCTGGCCGTCTATGAAAGCGATATTTTTATCTTTCGTATTTTCCATATCATTTTTACCCCTGCCAGAGGCAGAGTCGGGCCGAAGCCGTTGTGCTGCTAGTATACCAGAATATTGGAGTAGTTTAAATTTTTCCTTTTAGATAATTTAACAGAAAATTCTTTGCTTCTGCAGGCCAAATTTGAAGATTTGGAATGTTTTTTATATTCGTCCACATCGGCGTGTAGATATTACCGTCCGATGCCTCTGCGACCTCAGGACTATCGACTGTAAGCTTAGGTACACCAGAAATATATTCACAGAGATAAATGTGATGAATGGTCCCGTCTTTATCAATCAGTGAGTCAAGCTTTTTAATAAATTTTGTATTGAGGGATGTTTCTTCTTTCACCTCCCGCATCACAGTGATTTCGGGTGATTCTCCCTCCTCGAGCTTACCCCCAGGCAACACATAATATTCACTATCAGTGCGTAAGCGTTGAATCATTAAAATCTCATCATTGTGGAGGATGATCGCTCGAGCTCTTTCGGTTTTCATTGAATAAGCTTAACACAGAATATAATTATCCAGAAATAGATAAAAGTTAAAGCGCATCCATTGCTGAATGCGCTTGTTTGAAAGTTTGCGGTTGCTTCACCGAGTGGGTTCACCACTATCAACCTGGGATTTTTTGAAAGCATCCACGTCCAGGATATACATGGTGACGGCACGTTTCGGCACATCCTTGAGCCACGATTGCTCAATATATTTTTGGACAACCTCATCATTCCCGTCATGTGCCCACAAAAGAACTTTACCATTCTCCGTGGTGCACATACCCATAAGGTAACCGCCTTGCATTGGCAGAACACCAGGGGTTTCCATGAAACGTTTGGCCGGTTTTTCTTGTCCGTCCATAATTTCTTTCTACTGGTGTTCAACGGTACACCTGATTAAAACCTATTTGTTTAAAAGAGCAACTTTATGAACTTTCGACATCAGTCGTCAGCTCAATGAAGTGAGGGAGGTTTTGCAACATCCCTCTTTTGGTGATTTGTTATGTTTGAAGGTATCACCATTTACCCTCTTTTCTTAAACCTTACGGCGAAAGAAAATCACGACTGTGCAGTTAATGAAAGGCTGAGCCAGAACATTAACCCCCGTGCAGGTGGCGACGTTTCTTCCTGTGATTTCAATCTTCGGATTTTCCTTAAGCCAGTCATTAATTGCCTTCTGCAATTTGATGAAGGGCTCAGGATTGCCATCCGATTCGTCAGCACCGCAGGTAAAGATTTTTACTTCATCCACAGTATAAAAGCCAAGAGTTTTGAAGTTAACCCTCTAACTTGATGGATGTACCATCATTCTCTGACAGAACTACTGTCATGGTACCGTTGTAATGTTTCAGAAGGTAAATAATCTCCTCCTTTAACAATTCACGGTTCCATTTTTCACGAGCAGTTTTCATTGCCTCGTTAACCTTTGCTTTTTCAAGCAAACCAACAAAAGCTACAAGCTGTCCCAATTTTTCAATCAGGTATGCTTTTTCAGACTCTGTCGGCGTTATCCTCATACCTTGTTGAAACCATTCAACGAGGTTGTCACTAGTCCGGTTAAGAACCGGCTGACCTGTAATATGGCGTTCCAGCCGGACTGGCAACCACCAGTTACAGGCATCGACGAACTTTCGTCGAAGTCTTGGCTTTTTTGTTTTCATCTTTCAAAGGAACTCTATGGATTCACAACACTTTTGTTATAAACCCAATAAAGTCGAGGAGTGATTTTTTAAGTCCTCCTCGATTTTGAAAGTTTTAGGCTTATGCCACGGTTACTTCACCGAGTAGACGAACCACTATACGCAACATGTTGCTGGCTTTTTAATGAGGCCGAATGACCTCATCAGGCTTGAGTGCAGCGAATCTGCGGGCTCATCCTGTCCCTCATTCAGCATCGAGCTGATGAAGTCTTCATACGCCAAGCGACCATTGCTAGTTTCGTAGATCCGGTGGAAGTCCACGCCGCCATCACGGAGATGGTTAGGATCTGTCGGCGCTGAGATGGAAAAACATCTCACGAGACCACGTCCTTCCCAAAGTTTGCCGATGGGAATCTCTCGGATCGAGAGGTGCTCTCGACGGATGCCTTTTGAAAGGCAGAGGCCGTTTTCCATCCCGAAATCCAACACTTGCTCAAGGGTAAACATAAGTTTCTTGT
Source organism: Minisyncoccia bacterium (assembly GCA_044228445.1). Taxonomy (GTDB): domain Bacteria; phylum Patescibacteriota; class Minisyncoccia; order Phycocordibacterales; family PALSA-1337; genus CAIOGI01. The sequence continues at coordinate 9,618 of JBGAUV010000003.1, forward strand.
ACTGGTGTATTGTTTTGGCACACCTGCTTGAAGCCATTTTATATTCCAAAGAACTGAACCCTGAGGATTCGCGATCATTTGATCGTAAATCCAGTAAAGTGGAGAATTAGGTTCTCCATTTCCCGTACTGCATACGAGGCTCACGCTTTTAGAAAGGTGACAACTATTGGAGCTTCTGAATCGAAGGTGGCTCCATCCTTCGGGCTTCTATCCGGTGCGAATGGCGAGGTATCTACTGGGTCCGTAATAATAGTGTGCGTCGGTGGAGTAAACCCCATCACGCTTTGTCTCACTATTTTTCGAAAACACCCAGTATTTCCACTCACGCTTCTCATCTTGATAGAAGGATCGGGTAGCACCGACGGCCGTTTCCTCCCCAGAATAACCACGAAAGTATTCTTCCAACTCTTCCTTCGTGGCACCCCTCATTCCCATCTTTCCGAGATAGGACTCGACTGAAGACAGGCGGGGTAATCTGATTTGGGTCGGGCCATTGAGCAGGTCAGTGATTTCTACAACCACTGCCTTACCGGTGCTAATCGACTTCTCCTCTACCACACCAGCCTCAATTTCATGGGCGGGAACAGCGGGCGTGACGGTCAATTTGATAGTTTGCATAGATTATCCTTTTCTGTACTGGTGCATTGTTTCGGCGCACCTATTTAAAGCCGTTTAGTTTAAAAGAACTGAAACTCTATGAATCTTCGACTCTTGTCGAGGACTCAATGAAGTGGGTAATACTCCGCTGAAGCATTACCCGGGTTTGCGTGTTTTTGTTGCGGCACGCGAAAAGTTTATCGCCGATGAGACAGGGAGACCTGAGTGGAATCTTCCGGCCGAGCATACCTATGCTGGCCCTCTTTCATCCCCTCCTGGTAAATCTCCGTCATCAGGTCCTCAAGGCGAGCAGCCGCATCCGTCTCCAGTCCCTCCAAGGCGACCAGAAACTTCTGCGCTCGCTCGTGTCCCTCCACTTTCGTGGCTCCTTCGAGATCCGAAGGGTCGGGGTTGATGACCACACTGCCATTAATGATTGCGAGCATAAATTCCTTTCAAAGAATCTCTTGTCTTCCATGCGCTTCCTGTAAAGAAAGCTATAAACATGGCCGTATTCAAGAAACTCAACTTTTAGATTAAGTATAGCATACCAGAACACTAAAGTCAAGCTCTGTAAAGGGTCCCAAGTTTAGGGCTAAATATGGCTCTATTGCTTGTTCCCATACCTCTTAAAGATTCTTCACCCCATTCTTCCCACCTGTTCGCCCCTGTGAACGCTTTTCCGGTCCAGGTAAGCCATTTCCCAGAGTTTGAGTGTATTCAAGCCCGTGTACCCAAAATTCAAGCAAATTAAAACATTGCATAAAAACCAAAGCAGGAATAGGATTATTCCAATAGCCTAGAACGCCAAATGAACGCCGAAACGCCAAGCATAAAACTCGACGATAAAATCCTCGAGAAATATAAGAAAATGGAGATGGTCTATCTCATGGATCAGGAGTTTTATGCTTACTATAAACTCATAACTCTTATCGAAAGAGCTCAAAATAGAGATGACCTAGTGTTTCAACTGGAATCAATACTTCCAGCTCAAGGCATACGAAGTGAGTACTACCGAAGCATTCCATTTGCACTCCATATTCTTCGTGAATTTTGCTCTGTATTCAAAATTGAGATAGATAAGATTTACCTACCCGATGATAAAACATCAAAAGGATTTTATGGGAGTACTCTCGAGGAGTTACAGAAATACCTTTCTCAGAAACCAAACGTGCCAGCGATTATGGCCGAACGAGATTTTGTTGACGCGCTAGTAAAAGGAACAGCTACCTCGAAAGAATTATTCAAGATTTCTATACCGATGGGTCACCTCCCCGAAGTATTGGACTATGCAATATTTAGAATCAAAAAGCCTACGAAAAAACAGATGCAAAATATCCAAGGTTTCTTTTGGAATTACATCGAGAAGTTTGGAAATAACCAACTACGCATAGCAAACAATCATGAGATATATTTTCATAGTCTCAACCAGCTCTCCATATACGCTAACCTATTGAGGTCTCATGCCAAAGAGCATGCTCCCGAGACAATTATCAGCCTCTCTGAAATGCTTGAGGATAATTCACACATCCCACCTGGTCCGTTAAAAAATTATTCACGACTGATGCCGATTCACACTCTGGCACTTGCTGAAAAATTAGGGTGGATTGAAGTCATTCACGTGAATGCTGGTTACCTCGACTGGATGGAATCACTCGACATGTATGACACTGAAAAGAATGAGTCTCGAGCACTTAACGGCTATCGAGTTAAATTAAAAGTCCTCGATAAGTTTATGGAATTTACTGACCCAAAAGCGGTCCAAGTGGAACCTAAAATTCCTGCTTCTACAGGGAGATGGTGGAAGGCCGATTCAAAACCCTCGTATGATCCAAAATCACATAAAATAAAACTTGAAGACCGTGAGTATGAAGTGCCGCCTCGAGCATATAATCAGCAAATTCTATGTGAGAAATTATTCTCTTCGAACAAAGCTATTGGTGAATATCTTAACCAGCTTGAGATTGAAGGGATTTTGTATAAGAAAAAAGGAAGTGGTGTGAGCTCGCGTGCGCTTTATGATGCCGCAGAAAAATTAAATGAGGAGGTGGAAAAAGCAATGGGTGTTTCAGAAATGTTTGAAGGTCAAGAATCTCCATGTAGGGTTCGTATCAATAAAAGCCTGTTTAAATAATCTGACTCACGTTTGACTCACGTGGCTCAACTATCTCATGAGATGCTGGCATTAGCCCAGCTTTTTTCATAGTTGGAACGCCACCAAGCAGAGCAAGAAGTCCATTCTTTGCATAATCTGTCCCTACTGGCGTTCGGAACGGATTATGCAAAAAGCGGGCTTCTCTCATGCTACCGAAAGAAGCTATCGAAGAATTTAAGAAACTCTATAAAGAACGCTTCAGGGTCGAACTCAGCGATGAGGAGGCGGTGTTTAGAGCAAATAACCTCGTGAATTTATACGAGATTGTTCATGATGCTTCTGGGGGAAAAAAGAGCGAGGGTGAAAAACTATCATGCCAGAAATGACTCGATTCAACCCTCAAATTATTCATGGACATTTGAGCTATACGATACAGGAATTGGTAGAGGTATTTGGTATCAACAAAAAGACCTGCTTACGTTGGATTGATGAGGGTCTACCTACGGTCCCAGGCCAGAAGAAACCAATACTCATACTTGGTAGTGAACTCAAAAAGTTCCTCAATCAGAAGAACTCAAAGAAAAAAGTAGAGCTCAGACGTCACGAGTTTTACTGCTTCAAATGTAAGGTCCCTAGGCGAGCTAAGCGCGGCACAATTACCAAGTCTGGTGATACAAAAAAGGGAGAATGTAGTGTTTGCAACACCAAGATGACGAGGAAAATTAAACTCTACCAAAAGGACTATCACATATCCTCAACTCCCGTTCAAATGTCCACATTGTTCGATAATCTAACATAACGCCAAAATGACAAAAATTGACCCTAAAAATCAGCCTGAAAAACTGATTGAAGATACTTCAGTCCCATATCGAAATGAACAAGCCAAAAGACGCTTCTTCGAACACCTAAAAGGTGGTGAAGGTTTCGCTGGCGACTCAGTCTCAACCTTTGCCGAAGCTGTCGGCCAATGGCAGCAGTTTTCCAAGAATGACGACTTCAAGAACTTTGATAAGAGCAAGGCTATGGAGTTTCGAGAGTGGTTAAATACTCGTCCCGCCAAGACCAAAAGCGGTACACTATCTCTACAAACGCAATATAACTATCTCCGTCGTATAAAGAAATTCTTCACCTGGCTTTCTGAGCAACCTGAATACCGTAAAGTACGAAAAACTGATGTCGATTTTCTCCGACTTTCCAAGAAAGATGCTCGCATTGCTACCTCGGGCACAACCAAGCCAATGCCGACTTTTGAAGAAGTTCAGAAGATTATAAAAAGCATTCACCCGACGAATGAAATTGATATGCGTGACCGAGCTATATTGAGCCTAGCTCTTATTACAGGTATGCGTGTCTCTGCCATTGCGACCCTAAAGATGAAAAACTTCAATAGGGCGGAAAAACTCATCGACCAGAACCCAGGCGACGGAGTTCTTACCAAAAACTCCAAGAAAATATTGACCACTTTCTTTCCGATAGGATGGTCTGGTCCCGAGGAGTATTTCCTTGAATGGTATGACCATATTCTGAAAAAAGGAGCTAAGCCCGACAATCCCATATTCCCATCGACACTTAAGGGCTTTTCAGGAAAGTACGACCAAAGTAAAACTCTTGTGAGTGACGAAGGTTGGGCAAGTTCAAGTGGTGCAAGAAAAATATTTGAGAAACGCTGTAAGGCGGCAGATGTGCCATATTTCAACCCTCATTCTTTCCGTCACCTTATTGTGAACTACATGAGTAAGGCTCGGCTGACCGAAGAAGAAAAGAAAGCTATCAGTATGAACCTTGGTCATGAAAATGTCGGCACAACCTTTGGCTCATACGGCTATGGGAATATGACACCTATTGATGCAGTTAAAATTGTACAGAAATTAAACATGGCACAGCCAAATGGTCAGACTGACGTGCTCACACCAGAGGAAAAAGCCATTATCGAAAAGTTACTTAAAAGGTCGTAGGCTTCATTATTAACTAATGGTAAAATTACAATAAATGCAAAAGAACGCCTCAAAACCCATTTACGGAGAGTATAGTCGTAAATCAAGCGAATCAGAAGACCGCCAGGCTCTCTCCATCGAGTCACAACTTGATGTGGTAAGAAATATTGCAAAGAACTTGGGAACGAGAGTTCCCGAAAAGCATGTATTCAGTGAATCCAAATCTGCAAAGGTAACTAGTAACCGACCAGAGTATGCCCGTATGCTACAAAGTATTGAGAAGGGTGAAATAAATTCCATAATTGTTTGGCATGCAGATCGACTCTCTCGAAATGCTATTGATACTGCACTCCTTATCGACTTACTTGATCGAGAGAAACTTATTGAAATAGTTACACCAACTCAAACATTCAGAAATACTCCGATAGATAAGTTTATGCTCTCCTTGGCATGTAGCCAGGCGAAAATGGAGAATGATAAGAAAGGAATTGATGTGAAGCGAGGTCTCGAAAAGAAAGCTAGACTTGGAATGTTCCCTGGCCCAGCTCCTTTCGGCTATCTCAATGATAAAAATGCCATACGAGGTAACCGAAAAATAAACTCTGACCCCGAACGACTTCCACTTATAAAGAAAATGTTTGAACTCATGCTCATGGGTTCCTACGCACCTTTAAAAATAAGAGATATTGCCACAAATGAATGGGGCTATAGGACTCCTGAAGGCACAAAGCTCGGTAGAAGCACGATATACCGCATACTAAGCAATCCTTTTTACTTTGGAGCTTACGAATATCCATTGAAAAGCGGAGTGTGGTATCGAGGAACTCACGAAACCATTATCACTGAAGAAGAATTTGATAGAGTCCAGTATCTTCTTGGAAAGAAAGGCAGACCACGTCCAAAGCGTCACGTTTTTGATTTCCTCGGAGTAATGAAATGTGGCGAGTGCGGCGGAGCTATCACGGCCGAGCTTAAGATAAAGAAACAGCAGAATGGAAATACCCATCGTTATATTTATTATCACTGTACCAAACACTTAAAACCTGAATGTTCACAAGGTTGTCTTGAGGAAACGGAGTTGAAGAAGCAAGTCATTAAAGAACTCGACTCATTGGAAATTCCACCAGAGTTCCACACCTTCGCTATGAAGTGGCTCAAGGAGAAGAATAAGGAGCAGGCTCAAGCCGTAAAGACTGTCGTTAATGCCCAGCAGAAGGCGTATAACGCGGTTGTTCGCAAGATTGAAGGATTAACCGATATGAGAGCGGGTGGAGAAATCAGTGCCGAGGAATTTGCTGAAAAGAAGGAGAAACTACTTGAAGAAAAGAAAAAACTTGGAGAACAATTCGAAAATAACGATAAGAAGATTGACCAATGGATTGAAACTGGCGACCAGATGTTCACTTTTGTAGAGCTGGCACAAGAGAAATTCAAGAATGGGTCCCCAGAGGTCAAAAGAGGAATACTCTCCACTCTTGGTTCGAACCTCGTCATAAAAGATAAACGAGTGAGTGTTGATATAGAGAAAAGCATTTTGCCCCTCCGCAGAATATCTAAAGATGTTATGAAATTAAAGAAGCGGTTAGAACCTCTCAATAACGAGGATAAACAAGCACAATTTGAACAATCGTGCATTGAAAATCCAGTAGTGCTGCGGGGCTTGGACTCGAACCAAGATACCAGCCTCCAAAGGGCCGTGTCCTACCATTAGACGATCCCGCAATAGGTTTTTATAATACATTTAAAATGCGTTACAGACAAGTCTTTTTGAACATATATTAAAATTACAAATTTATAAAAAACACACAATAATGCTATAATATTATAATTATGAACAATAAAAACTTACCCATAATAATAGGTATTGCATTACCAGTTGTATTTATCATTGCTATATTTTTTGTAATCTCAGTACCAAAAAATAATACTACAACTCAGTACAATTTTATTTATAGTTATGAAAATAGAGACCCATATTATCGTGAGTATAAAAATACTTATGAAATAGAAAATGGAAAGATAACTCCAAAAGCATTACCTGAAATTAAAAAGGATGGTTATTATAACTACAATAATATACGTGATTATCCTATTATGTATGTTTATGATGTAAAAACAGATACCTCAAGAGAAATATCTCTTAGTGATGCTCAAAAATATGAAATGGTAACAGGTCCATCATCTCCTGATGGCTACAATGTCAGTTATGAATACGGAAATTATGGTTTATTTGATGAAATACTGTTAGGAGGTAATAGAAGAAATGAAGGTTACTATATAAAAAGAGATAGTTTTGAAAAGAAGGTTAATATTACAAATTCTGCTGGATATTATAGTGGAAACTTTAGAATTATTGGTTGGATAAAATAAAAAAATATGGAAATGGATAATAATCAAGTAATTTCCTTTATTAAAGGGAAAGTAAGTGATGGAACTGTAACAAAAGAACAGGTTATAAGTGCCATAAATAACATTTCTGAGGGTTATTCTGGTGCAAAATTTGTACCAAAAAGCATAAATAGTGATATTCCTATAAAAGAGACACACCATGATAAAGGGATGTCTTTAAATTTAACAAACATCCTTTACATCATAGGTTCGATAATAGCTATTGTAGGAGTTGGAATATTTGTAGCACAAAACTGGGATAGTATTAGTTTCGGTATAAAGATAATACTTACTCTAGGTATTTCTGTTATCACTTATTCTTTTGGAATGATAATAAGGAATAAAGGAAATAAATCACTTTCAAATGTAATGTTTATTGTTTCAATTTTCTCTCTATTTGGTACGGTTGCAGTCTTGTTCAGTAACTGGGCAAGTGTACCTAGTCCAGTTAGAATTATGCTCACTTTAGGATTGGCAATTCTCACTTATATTCTAGGTCTCGTATTTAAAGACGAACAATACAGGACTATTTCTAAAGTGATGTTTGTGATATCAACAGCGCTTGCACCTATTGGTAGCTATGTGTTTACATATGAAAGAAATATTTCTATAGATTGGAAAGTAAATCTAACTATCGCTTTATCTTGGTCTATTCTTTATCTATTTGCTTATCTATATACAAAAAAGAGAAATGTTCTATTCTTCATAAATGTAATTTATTTTACTTGGGTATATATGGTGATCATTACAAAGATATTTAGTACTTATAATGCTGATTCATTACCGTATAAATGGTCAATTATTATCCTAGGTTTGTCATATATTTTTATTTCATATAGTAGAAATGGGGAATTGGTAACAGATAAAAATGACGGTAGAGAAAAGAAAGCAATTCAAAACATGCTATATCTTGCAGGAAGTATAGCTGTACTTGGTGTGTCATATAGTTTTGGACAATCATTTGATTTCTTTTACATAGGTATATTGTTTATTGCTTTCTATGCAAGTATATTTTTCAGAAGCACAACTATGATCTTGGTAAGTTCAGGTTTCCTTATAGCAGAAATAATAAAGTTGACTTCAAGGTACTTTGTAAACTCAATAGGTTGGCCACTTTCACTTATTGTGATAGGATTTTTAGTCATAGGTGTAGGATATGTTACATTTAGTCTAAATAAAAAATATATCCAACAAAAAACAGATAATGTCCAATAAAGAGTAAAAATAGGGACGTGTTTGGCTATTTAAAATAAAATTACATGGAAAGAACATATATCAAAGATTTAAAATTGAAAAAGGGTCAAGATGTGCTTATTGATGCGCATATTGAAGTTAGAAGAGATCAAGGTAAAATGGTGTTCTTTGATTTTCTTGATATGACAGGAATAGTTCAAGGTGTTGTTCTTCCAAGTTATAAAGATGCTCTAGAAATTGCAAAGGAAATTCGTTCAGAATGGATAGTTGAAATAATTGGAAAAGTAAATGAAAGACCTCCAAAAAATATTCAAAAAGAAAAATTAAATGGAAATATTGAAATTGAAGTAAAAGAAATAAAAGTTCTAAATAAAGCAAAAGAACTTCCATTTGAAAAAGATTCGGAAATAAATATCGATACTTATCTCGATTTTATGCCTTTAACTTTGAGATCTACAAAAGCTAAGGCTGTTTTCAAAATTCAAGCGACAATTTTGAAAGCAATAAGAGAATTTCTTGCTACAGAAAATTTTACTGAATTTCAAGCTCCAAAATTAATAGGTGAAGATGCAGAAGGTGGAGCAAATTCGTTTAATGTTGAATATTTTGGTCATACAGCACACCTTGCACAGAGCCCGCAGTTGTACAAACAGATTATGGCAGGGGTATTTGAGAGAGTTTTTGCTATTGGAAACGTTTATAGAGCAGAAAAACATGCCACAACAAGACATTTGAATGAATATACGAGTTTTGATATTGAAATGGCTTTCATAAAAGATCATACCGATGTTATGAAAATGGAAACCAAGATACTAAACCATGTTATGAATGTATTAAGATCTGAATGTAGTGCAGAATTTGAATTATTCAAGAGTGAAATACCAAATGTTCCACAAAATATACCTAGTTTAAAGTTAAGAGAAGCCCAACAAGTCATAAAAGCTGAATTTGGTGAAGATTGTACAAAAGAACCTGATCTAGAGCCTCAACATGAAAGGTGGTTGTGTGAATATGCAAAGAAAAAATGGGATTCAGATTTCATTTTTATTACTCATTTTCCAATATCTAAGAGACCTTTTTACACAATGGAGGATGAAAATGATAAAGGATATGCAAAAGGAGGAGATTTGCTATTTAGAGGAGTAGAAATTACTACTTTGGCACAAAGAATTCATGATTATGACACTTTGGTTGAGTCTATGAAGAATAAAGGACTTGATCCTGAGAAGTTCCGTTTCTATTTGCAAGCATTTAAGTATGGAATACCGCCACATGGAGGTTTTGGTTTTGGTATAGAAAGACTTACAGCAAAATTGCTTGGTTTACAGTCTGTAAAAGAGTCAACTCTATTCCCAAGAGATATAAATAGAATTGACAATTTGCTCTCAAATTAGTCTAGTGTAGAAATTTCATTTTTTTAGTGTTTTTTATCAAAAAAGTGTGGAAAACACAGGATATTTTTACTTGTTTTAATGTTATAATTTAGTGGTAAATCTGGAGTATATTCTGAACTCAGTCTAAGTAATCATTTTGACCATATTTTAAGCCATAAATTTCGTTTGCCCGTTATCGAAAATTTAGATGAATTTTAAAAAGTTTTTTTTAATTTTATTAATACTACTCATACCCGTAACTTCCTTCTCTCAAGGAGTTCCATTTATCGTCGGATACCAAGGAAGATTGGCTGATTCATCAGGTAATTTACTAGGTGGTTCGGGAACAACATATTATTTTAAGTTTTCTATTTGGGATAATCCTACAGTTGGTAGTGGAACAAAGCTTTGGCCAAGTTCAAACCCAAGCTCTGTTGGTTTAACTGTTCGTGATGGAGTTTTTAATGCAAATATCGGTGATACTGCAAATGGTTATCCTGATACTTTGGATTATAATTTCAGAAATTCAAGCAATGTTTATCTACAAGTTGAAGTTTCTTCAGATAATTCAACTTTTCAAACACTTTCACCAAGACAAAGAATAAGCGCAACACCTTTTGCAGAAATTAGCGGTGCTGTAAGTGGTTCAACCACACCTTCATCATTTGGAACCACTACTGCTTTTACAAATACAGTAGTTTCAATAGAGGCTACATCTACAAATTCAACTCCACTTTCAATAAGGGCAATACTTGGTCAGGTTGCTGATCTATTTGGTATAAAAGATTCAAATGGTAATAACCTAGTTTCAGTAAATTCAAATGGTGGAATACAAGCTTCATCAACACTAGATGTTACAGGAAGCTCAAACTTTTATTCAACTGTAAATATTTCTGGTCTTACAACACTTACAAATTCTTCTTCAACAGTTTCATCAATACTAAACTCTCTTTCAGTTGGACAAACTGCAACAACAACAATTAGAGGAGAAAGTAATGCAACATCTACTTTTGCTGGAGGTATAAGTGCAAATGGTTTAAGTATTTCTGGTTTTTCAACAACTACATCTCTTAGAATTTCAAATAGCTTTTCACAAGATGGTCTAGGAGATTGTAGTGATGAAGCAAATACACTTTTGTATAATTCAAGTACAGGAAAGTTTACTTGCGGTAGCGATGCAGGTGCTTCAGGTTCCGGTGTTACTATCATAAAAGAAAACGATGCTTCAATTGTAAACCCAGCTCTATCTATAGATTTTCTAGGTGGAGATTTTGATGTTTCTGCTGCTGGTTCAGAAGGAAATATTTCAATAGACTATACAAATTCTGGAATTACAAGAAAGAATCAAGATGAAGTTATATCTGGTTTTTGGAGATTTGTAAACGCCTCTTCAACCGCTCTCTCTTCAAATACATACATAACAGTAGGAGGTACAGCAACTACAACAATCAGAGGAGAAACTAATGCAACATCAAGTTTTGCTGGAGGTATATCAGGTACATATCTATCTCTAACAGGTACATCAGCAACATCAACATTTGCAAACGGTGTGATCATAAATGGTGGATGTATATTAGTAAATGGAACATGTCTAACACAAAATACAGGTGGCATCACATCTCTAGGTGCTGCAAACCAAGGACAAACAGGAGCTACTCAAACTCTAGCTACTTCATCTGATACAAATATCGGTCTAACTATTACATCAGCGGGTAATACACATACATTTACTACTGCTTGGCTTGGAACTCTAGCTGCAAACAGAGGAGGTACAGGATTAAATACAGTTACAGCAAATGAAATACTAGTAGGTAATACAGCAGGAACTGGTTGGACACAAATTGCAACTTCATCTCTAGGACTATCAAGTACAGACATAACTGAAGGAACAAAACTATTCTACACAGATGCTAGAGTAAATACATATATTAATGGTTCATCAACAATACCAAAGACATATACAACAAATACATTTACTAATTCAAATATCTTCAATGGTGGTCTAACAGTGTCTACTCTAAACGGCCCACTACAAGCAAACAATGGTGTAGTATCAGCAACTACATCTGTAGGAGTATTGTATGGAGGAACGGGATTAAGTTCAGCTCCAACTCTAGGTCAACTATTAGTAGGTAACTCTACAGGTGGTTACACTCTATCTGCAACATCTACTCTAGGAATTGCACTAAGTGATACTACAGGAAGTCTATCTGAAACAAGAGGTGGAACAAATCAAACTTCATATACAACTGGAGATATATTGTATGCTTCAAGTGCAAATACATTATCAAAACTAGGTATTGGTACAGGTGGTCTAATACTAGCTTCATCAAATGGTGTACCAACTTGGGTTGCCACAACAACATTCTCTGGAGGTCTTTCATATTCAAATGGTAATGTTACAAACACTGGAGTAACATCAATATCAGGTACAGCAAATCAAATCACTGCTTCAGCAAGTACAGGATCTGTAACTCTATCTCTTCCAGCTCTACTTTCTCTAACAAACGCCTCTTCAACCGCTCTTTCTTCAAATACATACATAACAGTAGGAGGTACAGCAACTACAACAATTAGAGGAGAAACTAATGCAACATCTAGTTTTGCTGGAGGTATATCAGGAACATATCTATCTCTAACAGGTACATCAGCAACATCAACATTTGCAAACGGTGTAATCATAAATGGTGGTTGTATTCTTCTAAACGGTTCATGTCTAACACAAAATTCAGGAGGAATTACATCTCTAGGTGCAGCAAACCAAGGACAAACAGGAAATAGTCAAACTCTAGCTACTTCATCTGATACAAATATTGGTCTAACTATTACATCAGCAGGTAATACACATACATTTACTACAGCTTGGCTTGGAACTCTAGCAGCAAACAGAGGAGGTACAGGATTAAATACAGTTACAGCAAATGAAATATTAGTAGGTAATACAGCAGGAACTGGTTGGACACAAATTGCAACATCATCTCTAGGACTATCAAGTACAGACATAACTGAAGGAACAAAACTATTCTACACAGATGCTAGAGTAAATACATATATTAATGGTTCATCAACAATACCAAAGACATATACAACAAATACATTTACTAATTCAAATATCTTCAATGGTGGTCTAACAGTGTCTACTCTAAACGGCCCACTACAAGCAAACAATGGTGTAGTATCAGCAACTACATCTGTAGGAGTATTGTATGGAGGAACGGGATTAAGTTCAGCTCCAACTCTAGGTCAACTATTAGTAGGTAACTCTACAGGTGGTTACACTCTATCTGCAACATCTACTCTAGGAATTGCACTAAGTGATACTACAGGAAGTCTATCTGAAACAAGAGGTGGAACAAATCAAACTTCATATACAACTGGAGATATATTGTATGCTTCAAGTGCAAATACATTATCAAAACTAGGTATTGGTACAGGTGGTCTAATACTAGCTTCATCAAATGGTGTACCAACTTGGGTTGCCACAACAACATTCTCTGGAGGTCTTTCATATTCAAATGGTAATGTTACAAACACTGGAGTAACATCAATATCAGGTACAGCAAATCAAATCACTGCTTCAGCAAGTACAGGATCTGTAACTCTATCTCTTCCAGCTCTACTTTCTCTAACAAACGCCTCTTCAACCGCTCTTTCTTCAAATACATACATAACAGTAGGAGGTACAGCAACTACAACAATTAGAGGAGAAACTAATGCAACATCTAGTTTTGCTGGAGGTATATCAGGAACATATCTATCTCTAACAGGTACATCAGCAACATCAACATTTGCAAACGGTGTAATCATAAATGGTGGTTGTATTCTTCTAAACGGTTCATGTCTAACACAAAATTCAGGAGGAATTACATCTCTAGGTGCAGCAAACCAAGGACAAACAGGAAATAGTCAAACTCTAGCTACTTCATCTGATACAAATATTGGTCTAACTATTACATCAGCAGGTAATACACATACATTTACTACAGCTTGGCTTGGAACTCTAGCAGCAAACAGAGGAGGTACAGGATTAAATACAGTTACAGCAAATGAAATATTAGTAGGTAATACAGCAGGAACTGGTTGGACACAAATTGCAACTTCATCTCTAGGACTATCAAGTACAGACATAACTGAAGGAACAAAACTATTCTACACAGATGCTAGAGTAAATACATATATTAATGGTTCATCAACAATACCAAAGACATATACAACAAATACATTTACTAATTCAAATATCTTCAATGGTGGTCTAACAGTGTCTACTCTAAACGGCCCACTACAAGCAAACAATGGTGTAGTATCAGCAACTACTTCAGTAGGAGTATTGTATGGAGGAACAGGATTAAGTTCAGCTCCAACTCTAGGTCAACTATTAGTAGGTAACTCTACAGGTGGTTACACTCTATCTGCAACATCTACTCTAGGAATTGCACTAAGCGATACTACAGGTAACCTATCTGAAACAAGAGGTGGAACAAATCAAACTTCATATACAACTGGAGATATATTGTATGCTTCAAGTGCAAATACATTATCAAAACTAGGTATTGGTGCAGGTGGTCTAATACTAGCTTCATCTAATGGAGTTCCAACTTGGGTTGCTACAACAACATTCTCTGGAGGTCTTTCATACTCAAATGGTAATGTTACAAACACTGGAGTAACATCAATATCAGGTACAGCAAATCAAATCACTGCTTCAGCAAGTACAGGATCTGTTACTCTTTCTCTTCCAGCTCTACTTTCTCTAACAAACGCCTCTTCAACCGCTCTCTCTTCAAATACATACATAACAGTAGGAGGTACAGCAACTACAACAATCAGAGGAGAAACTAATGCAACATCAAGTTTTGCTGGAGGTATATCAGGTACATATCTATCTCTAACAGGTA
>JBGAUV010000004.1:0-19993 GCA_044228445.1 Minisyncoccia bacterium
AAAAATATCCTTTTAAGTTCACAGGAACAATATAAACAAGATTTGGCAAAGAATGAACAAAGTTTCAATATAAGTTTAATTGAAGACTTAAAGAAAGCTAGTGCAAAACTAAGTCTTGCGAAGGAAATAATAAAGTCACACGTAGCAGTTTCAGAAATATTTAAAATAATAGGTGCTTTGACTATTGATGGGGTTAGATTTATCAATTTAAACTATGAAGGCCCTACAGGTAATGGTGATTCTGGAACTATGGGTAAGATTGCACTAAAAGGAATTGCTACAAGTTACAGTAGTATTGCTTTCCAATCGGACGTATTTGGTCAATCAAGTAAACTGGGTACAAATAAGGTAATAAAAAACCCATTACTTTCTGATATGGATCTTGATGCAAATGGTAATGTGGGTTTTACTTTTTCAGCGAATATAGATCCAAGTCTATATACATATGAAACTGTATATACTGAAACTCTAAAATCCGAAGGTCTTATTCCTGAAAATAGTTCAAATAGTACTCCTGCAAATACTGATAATAATACAAATCTTCCATAATATGAATAAAAATATTACAGCTATAATACTTATAATTCTTGCAGTCGGAATTTATTTTACTTTCACAAGTTCTAGAATGGATGAACTTAAGGCTATTCAAGCAGTTAATAATCAATATCAAGAAGCAATTAAAAATTCTGAAACTCTTATTAATGAAAGAGATAGAGTAAATAAAGAATACAGTGCAATTTCTATAGAAGATAAAGAGAGATTAAATAGATTATTACCAAATACCGTTGATAATATAAGGTTAATTATTGATGTTAAAGATAATATAGCAGCAAAAAGAGGTTTAACATTAAAAAACATAAAGACAAGTTCACCAGAAGCAACTCAAGCTATAGATGCAGGGGCAAGTAGAGCTGGAGATACTAGTTCACCAAAGAAATACGGTACAGTTAATCTTTCATTTTCTGTTACAACATCATATGAGAACTTTATTGGTTTTATGAAAGATTTGGAATCTAGTCTTAGAATAATGGATATTTCTAAGTTAACTGTAAGTGCCGTAAAGTCTGGAGCTTATGAGTTTTCAGTAGAAATTAAAACCTATTGGTTAAAGGAATAATATGAAAAATTCATCATCAAAAAATGCAATAATAGCAATAGTAATAATACTAGTTTTATTTATTGGTGGATATTTTTATTTAAAAGGAACACCAAATGATGATGCGGTAAGTTCTCTTGATATAGTCGGCGGTCAAGGTGAAGCAGATGCAAATGCAAGTATTAAAGGTTCACAAATCCTCTTACTTTTGAGTCAAATTAAATCAATAAATATAGATACATCAATATTTAATAATCAAATGTATAAATCTTTAATTGATTATACAGTTGAGGTTCCACAGCAGAATGTGGGTAAGGTAAATCCATTTGCTGAATTTATTGGTTCAAATGTTTCTGTTTCAACAAATACAGAAACAAAGACAACTACAACAAGTAAGAAAACTAGTTCTAAAACAACTAGATAATAATAAATAAAAATATGAGTATTGTAGACATACTCCTTACAAAAAAACTGATATCTAAAGGTGATATCAAAGAAATACAAGAAAGAATAAATAGTGGAGAATCACTTGATCAAGTTCTAGTTGAACGTGGAGTAAAACCTGAAGATATTGTAACTGCTAGAGGTGAATTTTTAAATATTCCTATAAAGTCACTTGGAGATACTACAGTACCTTATGAAGCTTTAGACTATATACCAGAAGAATCAGCTGCTCACTATAGGTTCGTACCTATAGGTATAAAGTCTGGAACTCTGGAGGTGGGAATAGTTGATCCAGATAATATAGAAGCTAGAGACGCTTTGAACTTTATTGTTGCAAAAAAGAATATACCTTACAAAATTTACATAATTAGTATAGATGATTTTAATAAAGTTCTAGAATCGTATAAAGGAATTACTGGAGAAGTATCAAAGGCTCTAACTGAACTAGAATCAGTTCTGTCTATTGATAAAGAAGTTACTATTAGTAAAGAGGATGCAAAAAAAGACGATAAAACTGAAGCATTTATTATTGAAGATGCTCCAGTTGTAAAAATTGTTGCAACTATAGTTCGTTATGCTACAGAAGGGAATGCATCTGACGTACATATTGAACATTTGAATGATAAAGTAAGAGTAAGATTCCGTGTTGATGGTGTTTTAAATACTAGCCTTGTATTACCAAAACAAGTACACAGTGCTGTAGTTGCTCGTATAAAGGTTCTTTCAAATATGAAACTTGATGAAAAGAGAAAGCCACAAGATGGAAGATTTTCAGCCAGAATCGATGGTAGAAAAATAGATTTCCGTGTCTCAACTTTCCCAGCTTACTATGGAGAAAAGGTTGTGATGCGTATTTTGGATCAAGAAAAAGGGGTAAAAAAACTCGATGAAATGAATATTACTCCAAAGAATCTTGAATATATTAGAGATGCTATAAAAAGACCTTATGGACTTATTCTTATCACTGGTCCTACAGGTTCCGGAAAATCCACAACACTTTATTCTATGTTGAATGAAGTGGATAAGGTTAGTTCAAACGTTCTTTCACTCGAAGATCCAGTTGAATATAACATG
Organism: Minisyncoccia bacterium; assembly: GCA_044228445.1. Lineage (GTDB taxonomy): Bacteria > Patescibacteriota > Minisyncoccia > Phycocordibacterales > PALSA-1337 > CAIOGI01. Next base: position 2,615 of record JBGAUV010000004.1, read on the forward strand.
GAAGGAGTTAGTCAATCACAAATTAGACCAGAAATTGGCTATACATTTGCTTCAGGTCTCCGTACTACTTTGCGTCAGGATCCAGATATAATCATGGTGGGAGAGATTAGAGATAAAGAAACTGCGCAGCTTGCTGTGCAAGCTGCGCTAACTGGTCACTTGGTGTTTTCAACACTTCACACAAACAATGCGGCTGGAGTCATTCCACGTCTTATAGACATGGGTGTAGATCCTTATCTAATTGCTCCAACACTTATTCTAGCTATTGCTCAGAGACTAGTAGGTTTACTAGGTCCTGGAGCAGGTAAGTTAGTGCCAGTGGAGGGAAGTATAAAAAAGATTATTGATAAACAATTTGAGGATTTACCAGAAGAATTTAAAAAAGATATTCCATTTTCAAATGAAATATATCAAATAAGCCCAACCCCAGAATATCCTAGAGGTACAAAGGGTCGTACAGCTGTATTTGAAGTATTTAAAATGGATAAGGAAATAGAAAATGTAATATTAAAGAGCCCTACAGAACTAGAAATATCAAAGATTTTGAGAAGAAAAGGAATGTTAACAATGAAAGAAGATGCTATGATAAAAGCATTCAATAAAATTATCCCCTTTGAGGAAGTTAATAAGCTCTAGTATAATTAATACGTAATATGCAAACTCCAGAAACACAGAAAAGTATTTTACTTATTGATGATGATAAGTTTTTAATTGAGATGTACTCGCTCAAGTTTAAAAATAGCGGGTTTGACGTGTATTTTGCTCTTGGTCCAGAAGAAGCATTAAAACAACTTAGAGGTGGACTTAGTCCAAGTATAATATTAATGGACTTAGTTATGCCTGCTATGGATGGTTTGGAACTATTGTCAGTTATAAGAAAAGAAGAATTGGCAAAGCAAAGTGTAATTATAATGCTAACAAATCAAGGTGTACCCGATGATATATCTAGAGCAAAGAAATTAAATGTAAATGGATATATAATAAAGGCATCATCAATACCATCAGAAGTATTAACTGAAGTAATAAGAATATATGAATCTTCAAAAAAATAGTTATAAATAAAAAATATGGAATATAAAAAAGAAATTGAAGAATTAGTATCAACTGTGGTTCATGAAGGAGCATCTGATTTACACCTATCAGAAGGAAGAGTTCCTTCAATTAGAGTTTCAGGAAATCTTATACCACTTATAAAAAAACCAAAACTTACTTCAGCTGATATGAGGGGTTTTGTAAAAGAATTTTTAAGTGAAAGAAATATGGCTATTCTTGAAAAAGAAAAAAGTGCCGATTTTTCTTATGGACTTACAAATGTAAGATTCAGAGGAAATGTTTTTTATAGACAAAGTATATTATCAATTGCACTTAGACTTATTCCAAAAAACATAAGAACATTGTCTGAACTACATTTACCACCTGTACTAGAATCATTCACCAGAAAACCTCAAGGTTTCTTCCTTTGTGTGGGTCCAATTGGACAAGGAAAGACAACTACTCTCGCTTCACTCATAGAAATAATAAATCAATCAAGAAGTGAACATATATTAACAATTGAAGATCCAATAGAGTATCTTCATGATTCACAAAAATCAATAATTGATCAAAGAGAGGTTGGTATAGATACACCCGATTTTCACTCTGCTCTTACCGCTATGTTCCGTGAAGATATAGATGTTTGTCTTGTAGGAGAAATGAGAGATATACAAACAATATCAACAGCAGTTACAGCAGCTGAGACAGGACACTTAATATTTTCAACTTTACATACAAACAATGCTGCTCAGACAATTAATCGTATAATTGACTCATTTCCACCTTCACAACAAGATCAAATTAGAATACAACTAGCAGGAAGTATGACCGGTATATTTTCTCAAAGACTTATACCTAGAGTCTCAGGAGGACTTATTCCAGCTTATGAACTTTTGATAAATAATAATGCAGTAGCAAACCTTATAAGAGAGAAAAGAATTCATGAAATAAATACTGTTATAGAGACAAGTTCAGGTGAAGGAATGGTTGATATGAATAGATCACTAGCCGAATTAGTTCGTGCTGGTGAAATATCAGTCGAAAGTGCATTCTTAAATTCATTTAACCCAAAAACACTCGAAAGAATGTTATAAAACAATGTTATTTAATTATACAGCAGTAGACAATACAGGTGCTCAAAAAAATGGATCAATTGATGCAATCAATGTTGATATAGCTATATCATCACTACAAAGACGTGGTTTAGTTATTACTGCTATAAATGAAGTAGACGGAGATAAGAGTATATTTTCAAAAAATATTGCTTTTTTTGATAGGGCATCAAATAAAGACATTGTTATTTTATCTAGACAACTTGCTACATTGTTTGAAGCTCAAGTTTCTGCTTTGCGTATATTTAGACTTTTATCATCAGAATCAGAAAATAAATTCTTAGGAAAATCTCTTGCAATGATATCTGATGATATTCAGGGTGGTAGTTCAATATCAGAAGCAATGAGTAAACACCCAAAAATATTTACTGAATTTTATGTAAGTATGATAAAAGCAGGTGAAGAATCAGGAAAATTAAATGATACTTTCAACTATCTAGCGGATTATCTAGATAGAACATATGCTCTTGTTTCGAAAGCAAAAGGAGCATTGATTTATCCTGCTTTCGTGGTGTTTACATTTATTACAGTTATGATACTTATGTTCACAACAGTTATTCCAAAAATCAGCGCAGTTTTAACTGAATCTGGACAAGATATACCAGTTTATACAAAGGTTGTACTAGGAATAAGTAATTTTTTTGTAGCATACGGTTTTGTGATACTCGGCGTAGCTATTGTGGGTGGTTTTATACTATTTAGATACATTAGAACAAAGGATGGTAAGGTGGCTTTTGATAAATTTAAATTAATGATTCCTTATATAAGTACATTATTTAGAAAACTATATCTTTCAAGACTTTCAGACAATATGAATACTATGCTTTTAGCAGGTATTCCTATGATTAGAGCTCTAGAACTTACTTCTTCAGTTATAAACAATACAGTTTATAAACAAATAATAGCAGATGCTGTAGAGGGTGTCAGAGCAGGTAAACCTATATCAGAATCTTTATCTGGAAATGGTGAAATTCCTGGAATTATGATTCAAATGATGAGAGTTGGAGAAGAGACAGGAGAACTTGGTAATATATTAAAGACCTTGGCTGCATTTTATTCAAGAGAAGTGACTACAGCAGTTGATGCACTTGTTGATCTTATTGAACCTCTTATGATCGTTCTTCTTGGAGGAGGCGTGGCTGTTCTTCTAGCTTCTGTGCTTGTTCCTATATATAATATTGCTTCAAGTCAGTAATAAAAATATTAGTTATCCACATTGGTATTTCTTGCATTCCTTGTATTTTGTTATAATAACGCCTATAAGAGTAATTAAAGGTTAAATTAATAGTAATTAAAAAATATGAAAAATTATTTAAATAGAGGTTTTACATTGATCGAATTGCTAGTTGTGATTGCAATCATAGGTATATTGTCTTCAGTTGTGTTAGCTAGCCTAAACACAGCAAGAAGCAAGGGAAATGATGCTAAGGTTAAAGCAGAATTGGCATCAGTAAGAGGAGCAGCAGAAGTATTTTATGATACATCTGGTAATCAATACGGTACAGCACAACCAGGTTCAACAGCTTGTCCAGCAACAGCAGGTAGCTTACCAGCTGATACAGGTATATCAGCAGCTCTAGCAGCTCTTCCAACAGGTACAACAAAGTTTTGTACAGTTAGTGTAGCTCGTGACGCATATGCAGTTGCAGCATCACTTACTTCAACAGGTACAGCAAATGATTATTGGTGTGTTGATAGTACAGGACAATCTAAATTAGTAAATATAGCAAATGCTGGTGGTAACCCAGTCTTAGTTACTGATTCATCATGTTCAGCATTGGATGCTAAGTAGTTCTGATTCTTGATCACATAAACAAAAAAACACGCTTAATGCGTGTTTTTTTTGTTTATGTGGATTACTATTATCTTATTATCTGATAGAATGTATATATGAAATTTTTAAAAAATAAAGGTTTTACTCTAATTGAGTTATTAGTGGTTATAGCAATAATCGGTATTATTACTGGGATTACTTTTCCTTCACTTTCAAGTGCAAGATTGAAGGCTAGTGATTCTAAAATTAAATCACAATTGAAGGATATTAATATTACAGCACAAATTTATTATGATACAAATGGTGGAGTGTATAGTTTATCAGATCTAGCAGATAATGATTGTGGTACAACAACACCAAATACTCTTTTGAATGAAGAAAAGGTGTCAGGTGCTTTGGATACATTACCACCTACAGTAACAAAAAAATGTGCAGTTACACCAAGTACACATGATGCTTATGCAATATCAGTACAGTTACAATCTACTGGAGTAGCAACTGATTTTTGGTGTGTTGATAATACTGGCCAATCAAAACTTATAAATATTACTGACGCTACTACTATCGATCAATCAGATTCAAGTTGTGATTTGATGGATAATAAATAAAAATGAAAAAAACTCTGAATAAAGGATTTACTCTGGTAGAACTTATGGTTGTTTTGGTTATAATTTCTATTTTAACAGGGATTGTAATGGGTAATTTAACTGATTCAAAGAAAAAAGCTAGAGATGCAAAGCGGGTAACTGATCTCGCTACAATTCAACTAGCAGAAGAATTATTTTTTGATAGATGTAATAGTTATACACCAAGTATAGATATTGATTCATTAACTTATGTTTGTCCTACAAATCCAAATGTAGTTTTTGGTAACTATATAACCAAAATACCTTCCGATCCATTACCTGGTAGTCAAGTTTATCAATATTTTACAAGTGGAAATAAACCAACAGATTATGTATTAAGAGCAACTCTAGAAACAAATAGTTCAGCTTTACTGGATAGCATATCTGGATCAAGTGTTAATCCAGGAAATGTAAACTGTGATCATACAAATTCTCCATATTATTACTGTGTTAAACCAAAATAATGAATATACTGTATTTATTATTTAGTTTCATTCTTGGAACAATAATAGGTAGTTTTTTGAATGTAGTAGTGCTTAGGTTCAATACTGGAATGACACTATCTGGTAGATCAAAGTGTTTTTCTTGCGGAAAAGAATTAACTTGGTATGAACTAATTCCTTTATTTAGTTTTATTTTTCAAAAGGGAAGTTGTAGAAAATGCGGATCAAAAATTTCATATCAATACCCAATTGTAGAATTTATTACTGGTGTATTATTTACTTTAATATTATATCAATATCCTCCAATAAATTTATCTAGTAGTATTCATACATTATTTTATTTAATAATAACAGGAATACTTATCGTAATTTCTATTTATGATATTAAACATAAAATAATTCCAGATTCACTCTCATATAGTTTTGCAATTATAGCGTTCGTTCATATGTTTATTTCCAGTGATTTAAGTTTTGTTATACCAAAATGGTATGACTTATTATCTGGTCCGATAATTGCTTTTCCTTTAGCTTTTCTTTGGTTAATATCTAAGGGTAAATGGTTAGGTCTTGGTGATGCAAAATTATTACTCGGTATAGGTTTTACATTGGGACTTTTTAAAGCAATTTCTTCTTTTATACTTTCATTTTGGATCGGTGCTTTTATAAGCCTTATCTGGATGTATATTGTTCATAAAAAATTAAAGAGAGGTTATGAAATACCTTTTGGTCCATATTTAATATTAAGTATGTATATAGTTTTGTTTACGGGGATAAAGATAATTGATATAAGTGTTCTTTTCTCGATATAATATACATATATGTTCAAAATAAAAGATAAAATCTCATTTAAGAAAAAAGTATTGAAAAATAGAGGTTTTACTCTAATAGAACTAGTTGTATCTATAGGAATATTTGCTTTAATGACAGGTATTTTATTATCTAAATATGGAAATTTTAATAATAGCGTAATACTTACAAATTTAGCTTATGATGTTGCTATTACAATAAGAACTGCACAATCATACGGTATAGATGTAAAAGGAGTAGAGAATCCAAATAATAATAATCAAGTAGAATATAATAATCCATACGGTGTTTATTTTGATAGATCAAATATAGATAAGTCAAAACAAATGATCTTTTTTGCTGATTTTAATGGTAATGATAAATATAATTCTGGTTCAAATGAGGAAATAAATACTTATATTTTAAAAAGAGGTATGTATATCAGTGCTTTGTGTGCTGGATCAAGTTCTTCCGATTGCTCAACAAATAGAACAAAGTTAAATATTCTTTTTAAGAGACCAGATCCAAAAGCAATTATAAGTAATGATGAAAATTGTCCAATTGATTGTAATTATGGTCGAATTGAACTAACTTCTGTTGATGGTTCAAAAAAATATGTTGAAGTAAGAAGTACTGGTCAGATATCTGTAACTGATAATTAATTATGTATAAAAAAGCTAAAAATCTTAATAAAGGATTTACACTAATAGAAATTATAGTTTCATTGGCTATATTTAGTATTGTAGCTTTAGTTGCAGTTGGTGCCCTTATAAAAATAGTTGATGCAAATAAAAAAGCTCAATCACTTAAAACTGCAATAAATAATATAAACTATGCTCTTGAATCTATGTCTAGAGATATTAGAGCAGGAACAAATTATTATTGTGTATCAACAAATTTTACACTAGGTAATAATGCTTCTTTACCAAGTAAAAATGGTTGTCAGGCACTAGATAAAACATGGGTAATTGCTTTCTATTCATCAAAAGAAAAGAGTAATGGAGCAGGAGGTTTTTGTCACTTAGTTTATGTATATAGATTTGCAAATGAGACTATAGAAAAAGCTGAACAAAAAAACTGTGGTGACCCAATAGATAATTCTTCATTTTACCCAATAATATCTGATAATATTACATTTGAGCATGCTGTTGCTACACTCAATGTAAGTAGTGTTACAGATGATATTCAATCTTATGTATTTTTTCATCTAAAAGGTTATTCAGGAAGTGGTAAAGAAAGTGTTCAAACAAGTTTTGATATTCAAACAAGTATATCTCAAAATTTGTCTGATTAATAAAATTATGATTAATAACACTCAAAACAAAAAAGGCTTTACAATAATTGAAACACTAGTTGCGATTACTGTTTTAATGATAGCAATAGCGGGTCCTCTAACAATAGCTCAAAAGGGGCTTTTAGCTTCTGTTTATGCCCGAGATCAAATGATTGCCTCATTTTTAGCGCAAGATGGTATGGAATATGCTAGAAATGTTAGGTATTATAATATTATCAATAGTCTAGATTGGTTAAGGGGCTTAAGTGATTGTATTCAGACTAATCCATGTAGTATTGATACACTAAATGCAAGACCAACTGATGCTTCACCACTTGGAGTAAATCGTTGTATTGATGATGATTGCCCACTTTATTTGGTAAATAATGATGGAGGTTATACACCTGAATCAAGCAATGCTAATATTACCCAATTTAAAAGAAGTTTTTATGTAGAAAACAATCCTTTGATTCCAGACAGAGCAATATTTTATGTGATTGTATCTTGGGGTAATGGAGATGTTGAGAATAGAGTTGTGTTTCAAAATGAAGTATATAATGTGAGAATATAATATGGTAAATAAAATTATAAAATTAAAAAAAGATAAAGGATACACACTACTTTTTGCTGTACTAGTCGCTTCTCTTGTTTTAATTGTTGGTGTTTCTATTCTTACTTTAGGAAAAAAAGAGTTTCAGTTATCAGCTTCAGCAAGAGATTCTACATCTGCAATATATAGTGCAACTGGCATGCTTGAATGTTTTGTTTATTCAGAAGATAAAAAAGGAAGTAGAAATTTGGATGATCAAGATTTTAATACTGAGGATTTGATATGTGGTGAAGATAGAAGTTTACCAATTACAACTACTTCAAATAATCTAAATACACTTACATTTTATGCAAAAATGGGCAGACCAAGTCCAGAAAATGGACTTCAAATAGAAGATAATAGTTGTGCAAAACTATACGTTACAAAATCACTTAATGGCTCAAAATGGTCTACAGTTGTAGATTCAAGAGGATATAGTACTGGTTGGAATTCCAATGCAAAAGATTGTAGTGTTAATAGTGTAAAAAAAGTTGAAAGAGCGTTGAGACTCGCTTATTAGCTTAAAATCAGGTTTTTATTATGGTATTCTTTGTATATGGTTAATGATAATAAAGAAAGACTTTCGGATATAAAAGAAAGGTTAAATAGACTAAAATCTGCTATAGAAAAGTATAGATATGAGTATCATGTCTTAGATAAGACTAGTATTTCAGAGAGTGCTCTTGATTCACTTAAACATGAATTAGTACAAATTGAGACTCAATACCCACAACTTATAACTCCAGATTCACCGTCACAAAGAGTAGCAGGAAAGCCTTTACCAGAATTCAAAAAGATTGAACATAAGGTTGCTCAATGGTCTTTCAATGATGCTTTCTCTCCTGAGGAAATGCAAGAATTTGATGCTAGAGTAAAAAGATTCTTATCACAAGAGGGAGTGTTATATCCAAAACCTAGTTACGTCTGTGAACATAAAATAGATGGTTTAAAAATTGTTTTAGAATATCAAAAAGGATATTTAAAAACGGCTGGAACTAGAGGAGATGGAAAAATAGGGGAAGATGTAACTGATAATATAAAGACTATAGAATCAGTTCCACTAAAGTTAAATAAGCCAATAGATATAATTGTCGAAGGTGAAGTTTATATGTCAAAGAGTCAGCTTGAGATTTTAAATAAACAAAGAAAGAGTAAGGGCGAACAAGTCTTTGCAAACCCTAGAAATGTGGCTGCTGGAAGTATAAGGCAACTAGACCCAAAAGTTGTAAGTGAAAGAAAATTAAAGACTTTTATTTATGATATTTCTCAATATGATGATATGCCTGAAAACCAGGAAGGGGAATTAAAATTACTATCCGAACTAGGTTTTAAGGTAAATAAATATTATAAAAAGTTTTCAGATATAAATGGGGTAATTTCATATTGGAAGGATTGGCAAAAGAAAATGAATAAAGAGGATTATCTTGCAGATGGAATAGTAGTAAAGATTAATGAAAGAAAATACCAAGAGATTTTAGGTTATACAGGTAAAGCACCGAGATGGGGTATAGCTTTTAAATTCCCAGCAGAGCAAGTAACTACAATAGTTGAAGATATTGTATTACAAGTTGGAAGGACTGGTGTGGTGACACCTGTGGCGCATTTGAAGCCCGTTTTAGTTGCTGGTTCTACAGTTTCAAGAGCAACTTTACATAATGAAGATGAAATTAAGAGACTTGATATAAGAATTGGTGATACAGTTGTATTACAAAAAGCGGGGGATGTAATACCAGATATTGTTTCTGTTGTTTTGGAATTGAGACCTAAAAATACAAAACCATATCAATTCCCAAGTCATGTTCAAGGTTGTGGTGGAGATGGAAGAATAGAAAGAATACCTGGACAAGTTGCTTGGAGATGTGTGTATAGTGATTCTTATGAACAGAATAAAAAGAAATTTTATTATTTTGTAAGTAAAAAATGTTTAAATATAGATGGGCTTGGTCCAAAGATAATTGATCAATTACTGGATAATGGTCTTATAACAAGTTTTGATGATATTTTTACTTTAAAAAAAGGAGATTTATTATCTTTACCTAGGTTTGCTGAGAAATCAGTCGATAACTTACTTGGAGCAATTGAAAATTCAAAGAAAATTACACTAAATAGATTCATATCTGCTTTATCAATAAATCAGGTTGGAGAAGAGACGGCTTTTGATATTGCTAATTATTTTAAGGATATAGAAAAAGTCATGCAAGCAAGTGAACAAGAAATTGAATCAATATATGGTGTTGGTCCAGTGGTTGCACAGTCAATATATAATTGGTTTAAAGATTCAAATAATAAAAAATTAGTAAAGAATTTATTAAAACATATAACTATAGAAAAAGTTAAAAAAGCAGTTAATGAAAAAATATCTGGAAAGAGTTTTGTATTCACAGGAAGTATGCTGAACTTAGATAGAGATAAAGCACAAAGTATTGTAAGAGAACTAGGTGGAGAGGTAAGTAGTTCAGTTTCAAAAAATACAAACTATGTTGTTGCAGGAGATAATGCTGGTTCAAAGCTTGAAAAGGCAAGAGAACTTGGTGTTAGTGTAATAAATGAAGAGCAATTCTTGGAAATGGTAAAATAAAGCATTTTTTGTTAGACTTCATTTATAAAATTATGATTACAAAACAAGAAATAGAAAAGCTTGCAAATCTAGCTAGAATAAAGGTAAATCAAGATGAAATTGATTCATTGGCAAGTGATATTGGTTCTATACTTTCTTATGTAGATGAAATTAAAAAAGTAAATATGAATATTGATTCAAAAGCAAATATTGGCGCAATAAATAATGTTTTTAGAGAAGATAAATCAATATCATCAACACCTGAAACAATACAAGCAATTATGAATGAATCTCCAGATAGAGAAGGGGATTTTATTGCAGTTAAAAAGATAATTTCTCAAGATTAATTGTAAAGATATGATTGATTTAAATAATTTAACAATTGAAAAAGCTCATAATAATATAAAAACTGGTAAGTATACATCAGTAGATTTGGCTAAAGCATATTTAAATGAAATTGAAAAAAAAGATAAAGATATTCATGCTTATCTTGAAGTTTATGATGATGTAATACAGCAAGCACAACAAGCTGATATAAGATTTAAAAATGGTAATTTTACAAAACTTACAGGTATACCTTTTGCAATAAAAGATAATATTTTAGTAAAAGGAAAGATTGTAAGTTCTGCTTCAAAAATTCTAGAAAATTATCATGCTAGTTACGATGCTACAGCAATAGAGAAATTAAAAAATGCCGGGGCTGTATTTATTGGTAGAACAAATATGGATGAATTTGCTCTTGGAGGTTCTACAGAAAAATCAGCTTTTGGTGTTACAAAAAATCCTCACGATTTAAATAGAGTACCTGGAGGAACGTCAGGTGGTTCAGCTGCTTCTGTAGCCTCAAATACTAGTCTTGTAGCATTAGGTTCTGATACAGGAGGTTCGGTAAGACAGCCCTCGGCTTTTTGCGGAGTCGTTGGTCTAAAACCAAGTTATGGTTCTGTCTCAAGATATGGTCTTATGGCAGCGGTATCTTCATTTGATCAAATTGGTCCTATTGGAAAAACAGTGTCTGATGTTCAAATTGTATTTGAAACAATAAAGGGTAAAGACATTCACGATGGTACAACCATAAGTGATGATACCTATGAAAAAGTTAGAATTGGAAATAAAAAACCAATTGTAGGTATACCTAGTTTTTTTATGAATATGGGAGGTATAAAGAAAGAAGTACTGGATAATTTTAAAAAGTGTATAGAGAAATTTAAAGAACTAGGTTTTGAAGTTATCGATATTGATTTACCAAATGCTAGTTATGCTTTACCCGCATACTATATTGTTAATTTCGCTGAAGTATCATCAAATCTCTCAAGATTCGATGGAGTGAAATATGGTTTACATAAAGATGGTAAAGATATAATTGGTGATTATTTTGAAACTAGAGGATATGGTTTTGGTAAAGAAGCTAGAAGAAGAATATTGCTAGGTACCTATGTACTTTCATCTGGTTATTATGATGCTTATTACAATAGAGCAAATTTATTGAGACAAGTTATCACCAATGACTTCATATATGCTTTCAAAAAAGTTGATATAATAATAACACCAACTACACCGAGTCCAGCTTTTAAGATTGGTGAAAAGAATAATGATCCAGTTTCAATGTATTTGGAAGATATATTTACAGTAACTGCAAATCTTACTGGTTTACCAGCAATGTCTATACCAAGCGGTTCTGTAAACATTGAGGGTAAAGATTTACCACTAGGAATACAAGTTACAGCAAGACATGGGGATGAAAATACTCTTTTTGAGTTCGGTAAAGTGTTTTTGGGTGAGAATTAATTATTGAAATTAAAATATGCAAGAAACAAATGGAATAGTAACAGTTCCAGGTATAGATTTATTACATTATATAAATTTAATTATTGGTTTTATATCAAACCACGATACAGATTTATTTAATATATTAAAAACTATATTTGGAATAATAGTTGGTCTTTCTATACCAGCTATCTTTATTCTTTTTGTAAGTATAATAATTTCTGTTGAGGGCATTAAAAATATAAGAAAAAAAGAAGAAGAAATATATTATCCTAAACCAAATCAAGAAAATGAGGTTTCAAAAGATTCTGTAGATGATGCTATTTCAAGGAGATGGGATACAGTTAAAAAACATATTTCAAGTGAAAATCAAAATGATTGGAGGCAAGCAATTATGGAAGCCGATATTATACTTGATGATTTATTAAAAAAACTTGGCTATAGAGGCGAAAGTATAGGGGATAGGTTAAAAAGAGTTAGTAAGGGTGATTTTAAGACCTTACAGCAAGCTTGGGATGCACACCTTGTTCGTAATGAAATAGCTCATGAAGGCTCAAGTGTTGAACTAAATCATATTGAAGCAAAGAGGGTAATAGGTTTGTACAGACAAGTTTTTGAAGAATTTTACCATATACACGAATAATACTTATTTATAGCCACCTGCATAATTTTAGTATTGCATTTTATATAGTATGTGGTAATATGTTGACATAGCGGGGTAGAGCAACAGTAGCTCGTCAGGCTCATAACCTGAAGATTGTCGGTGCAATTCCGACCTCCGCAACAAGTTTATGAGTCTCATTAACAGTATAATAATTGAGGTAATAATTATATTTATTTTACTAGTATTATATTTTTATATTGTTGATCCTAAAGATAATACAAATTTTCTAAGAGCAATATTTTTAGCTCTGGTTTTGGTAATTACTAGTTTATTACCTTCTTTTATGGGTGATTATTCTATGTTTGGTTGGGGAATTAGTCTTGTTATTTCTTTATATTCAATAATAAGGACAACAGGGCAGTCTATACTAGGTTCGATATTTTTCCTAATTGTTCTTGAGATAGTAAGTTATGTTCTTCAAATAGGTTTGGAGAAATATATTAGGTAATTATTATAAATATTAAATTAGTGGCAAAATATAAGTTTTTTTGCTATATTCTGTTAGTCTGTTTTATGTTTCAAATATGTCGGCGTAGCTGTTTTGGTTAGTAAGTGAAGCTATGCCACATTAGTTCGTTAAAGTTTATGTTTCAAATATGTCGGCGTAGCTGTTTTGGTTAGTAAGTGAAGCTATGCCACATTAGTTCGTTAAAGTTTATGTTTCAAATATGTCGGCGTAGCTCAGTTGGCTAGAGCGTGGGACTCATAAGCCCAAGGTCGAAGGTTCGATCCCTTCCGCCGACACACTATTTTAAAAAATAAGAAATTGTGTATAATAGGCAAATAAGTATATTTTGGCTTAGGTTATAGATATACCAAATGCGCCCGTAGTTCAGCTGGCTAGAACGTTCCCCTGTCACGGGAAAGGCCGTGGGTTCGAGTCCCATCGGGCGCGCAAATATAAACTAAAGTATCAAGGACGAGAAAGCCGGAGGCTACGAAGGTAGCCGAGGCGGGGTCGCGGGTCGAGCTAGCAAGCGAGAACCTGTGACCGAGTCCCATCGGGCGCGCAAATATAGTTATTAGGTTTAATTGGGACGAAAATATTGTAAATGGTATAATATACTCGGATCCGGAATATCATGAAAAAATCGCCATTTATTTGGTTGATTGTTTCAGCACTATGTGCCATTGGTCTGCCGAGCTTTTCTCGGGCAGAGTATGAGGGAATAGTGGGTGTTGGTTACGAACTACCAGAAGATAGAGATGAAGGGGTGATCGGTATTTTTATGCCGAGGGATAATGATATCCCTGACAACTTGGTCTATGATCAAGTTAGACACCCGGTGAAATTCCTGGGGTTCGTTTACGATAGTTACAGATACGGCGGAGATCCAAACTCCAATTTCTGTGAAGACACCTATGCAGGTGTCTGGAGAACAAAGAGAATGGATCTTCAATTTATCCGTTTTGATTTCGGTTACCCAGGTAGTGATCGATCCTCGATTATTGATCGAGGTGTCACTATTGGATTCGCAGTAACTTGGAAGTTTCATGGATTGAATGAAATATTTCACCCATTTGGTTTGTAATCTTTACGCAAGAGTCTGGTGTTTCGGCACCAGATTCTTTTGCTATTTAGTGCTAAAATATAAAAATTAAAAACTTATAATATAAAATAAACTAAATAATATAATATCCCGCGAAAATCTATATAATTTGTATCTTAAAGATAAGAAATCTACATCACAAATTTCAGAAATCATTTCTTGTTCTCAAGGTAAAGTAAATTACTGGTTGAAAAAATATAGAATTAAAAAAAGAACAATATCTGATTCAATTTATCTTCTTAAAAATCCTAATGGAGACCCATTTAAATTTAAAAGACCTTATAATATTCAATCTGGAATATTATTTGGATTAGGGTTGGGATTATATTGGGGTGAGGGAGATAAGAGAGGTAATCAAGGAGCTCGATTATCTAATTCTGATCCTGAATTAATTAAGTCATATATAAATTTTTTAGTTTCAATTTTTGGTATTGATAAAACAAAACTTAAATTCAGCATTCAAATTCCACCAGATCTTTCATCAGAAGAAACACTTAATTTCTGGATAAATGAGTTAAATTTAAATAAAAATCAATTTTATAAACCATATATTTTGAAAAAAAGAGGTAATGGTAGCTATAAAAATAAATCAAAATATGGAACCATTATAGTCTATTTTAATAATATTAAACTTAAAAAACTAATTTGTAAGTTAATTGATAAACTTTAATAAATAGACTATTCTTAGAAATAAGCCGTTGTAGCTCAGTTGGTAGAGCACGTCATTGGTAGAACGTATAAAACTGCCCATGTATAGAGTAATTTATATATGAATCCCGAATTACGGTTAATAACCATATTTGTGGTCAAGACCGTGGCGTAAACACGCCCGAACGACTGACAAGGGTTTCCATAAAATTTTGGAAAAAGATACAGTCTAGTCCTTTTTGTAAAAAAAGGTGTAAACGAATGACGAGGTCTCCGGTTCAATCCCGGACAACGGCTCCAAATTATAAAATACTTATTTACATAAATAAAATTAGTGGTGTAATTTTAATTATGTAACAAATAATCTGTAGCGAGAGTTATAATAAGTGAACGCCAATAAATATATATGAAAATACCATTAACAATAGATTATTCGGCGCTTGCCGACGAGGAAATATTAGTAAGATCAATAGAAAAGCCTGAGTTTTTCAATGAGATCGTATTACGTTATAAAAAGCCATTTCGTTCGGCTTCACGACGCATACTTGGTATAGAAGATGCTGAGGATGCAGTACAAGAGGCATTCGTTAGGATATATATGAATGCTTCAAAATACACAAAAAAAGAGGGAGTAAAGTTCTCTTCGTGGGCTTATTCTATTCTGGTAAGAGTTTGTTATACCATATATTCAAAGAATAAAAAGAGAATGACATTTTCTCTTGACCCTGAAGTAATAGGTGAAATAGAGGATTTTAATGTTAAAGAATTAAGAGAATTTGGACTTGATAAGGATTATTTATTGTCTTTAATATCAAAGCTTCCAGTTATGCTAAAGAGAACACTAGAACTATATGTATTTGATCATAAAACTGAAAAAGAAATTGCAAAACTTGAAGGTGTCTCTCATGGGGTTGTTAGAACTCGTATTTCACGTGCAAAGGATAAACTTAAGGAACTTAGTGTGGTATACTCAAAATATGAATATGAATCTTGAAAATCAAATTTCTAGCGATGTAATGCTAAGAATAAGAACTATATATAGAATAAAAAAAATAGCATTATCTCAATATACAAATAATATATTACTATGCGCTCTTTTAGCGTATTCGTTTTTCGTCGTATCTATTATTGATGTATTAAGTAATACTATTTCAAACCATAGTGTATTTGGTGGTATTAATTATTTCTTAAATTCTTTAATACATTCACAACTACTAGTACAGATTTTATCTGCAATGATAATGCTAGCTTCTATTAGAATGGTTGTTAATTTATTAAGAAAGCTTACAAATACAAGTTTAGTTTCAAGATTGATACCAAAAAGAATTGCTTAATTAAGTCTGTGAGTATTTTTGTGTTATAATTTGTTTATGAAAAAGGAAGTATCAGATATCTCTTTAAAAATTTTAGAGGTAATAAAGTCTAGTAATAATATACTTTTACATTGTCATCCCAACCCTGATCCTGATAGTGTTGGTTCTGTATTAGCAATGAAAATTGCTTTGGAAAAACTAGGTAAAAAAGTTACTGTTATAAGAGGAGACACAGAAATACCGATTGCATTTAGACATTTCCCAAAAGCAAATGAAATAGTTGAGAAAAATTTTTTTGAAATAAATAAAAATGATTTTGATCTTTTTATGATTCTTGATTCTGGTTCAAAGGAAATGATTTCAAGAAAAGGGGAAGTAGTATTTGGGGAAAATATGAGGACAATAGTTATTGATCACCATGCTTCAAATACAGGTTTTGCAGAAATAAATCTTATAGATAGTTCTTATTCATCAAATGCACAATTAGTTTTTGATCTAATAACATCTTGGGGTGTTGAAATAAATCATAAAATGGCCATAAATTTATTTATGGGTATGTATACTGATACAGGCGGATTTAAATATGAAACTGTAACTGCGGAAACATATCAAATAGCTTCAGAATTGGTTAAAATAGCTCCAGATTTCCACAAATACATGTTTGAAATGGAGAATAGTAATTCCGCTGAAGATTTGAAATTCGAAGGTTTGGCTTTATCATCAATTAAGAATTTTTTAAATGATAATTTGGCTATATCAGCAATGTCTCAAAAAGATTTGGAAAATGCAGGAATAAGTACAAAAGCAAGAATATCCGCACATATAGTATCCAACTTACTCAGATCAGTTATAGGTTGGAATATAGGTGTTTGTATATATGAAATTGAACCTGGTGTATATAAAGCTAGTTTTAGAACTAGAGATTCTACAAAGTTTGATGTTTCAAAACTTGCTGTGGCTTTGGGAGGTGGAGGACATAAACCTGCTGCAGGAGCTAATATAAAATTACCTAAGGAACAAGCAATAAAAGCAATAGTTGAAAAAGCAAAAATAATATATAATCTTTAGTATGGAAAATGTAAATTTGGAAAATACAAGTAAAAGTTCAAGTTCAAAACTTGCTTATGTATTGTTTTTTTTAGCAATAATTTTACTTGGTCTTGGTTATTATTGGTGGTCTTCAAAAAATCCTAATGAAATAAATAAAAATTTTATGCATACAGTAACAATAGAAACAAATAAAGG
>JBGAUV010000001.1:0-371444 GCA_044228445.1 Minisyncoccia bacterium
TCAACTGTATAATCAATTAAAGATTTATACATTTGATTATTAAATATTGATGTATCTATATTTATTGATTTAATTTGACTCAAAAGTAAGAGGATTTGTGAACCTTTAATACTTGCATTTGCATCTGCTTCACCTTGACCACCAACTATATCAAGAGAACTTACAGCACTATCATTTGGTGTTCCTTTTAGATAAAAATATCCACCAATAAACAAAACAAGTATTATCACTATTGCTATTATTGCATTTTTTGATGATGAATTTTTCATATTATTCCTTTAACCAATAGGTTTTAATTTCTACAGAAAATTCATACGCACCCGACTTTGTGGCATTTACTGTTAATTTGGAAACATCCATGATTCTAAGGCTTGATTCCAAATCTTTCATAAAACTTACGAAATTCTCATATGATGTAGTTACAGAAAACGAAAGATTTACTGTACCGTATTTTTTAGGTGAAGTATTATCACCCGCCCTACTTGCTCCTGCATCTATTGCTTGAGTTGCTTCTGGTGAACTTGTTTTTATGTTTTTTAATGTTAAACCTCTTTTTGCTGCTATATTATCTTTAACATCAATAATTAACCTTATATTATCAACAGTATTTGGTAATAATCTATTCAACCTTTCTTTATCTTCTATAGAAATTGCACTGTATTCTTTATTTACTCTATCTCTTTCATTAATAAGAGTTTCAGAATTTTTAATTGCTTCTTGATATTGATTATTAACTGCTTGAATAGCCTTAAGTTCATCCATTCTAGAACTTGTGAAAGTAAAATAAATTCCGACTGCAAGAATTATAAGTATTATAGCTGTAATATTTTTATTCATATTATGGAAGATTTTTATTATTATTTTCAGTATTTGTAGGAGTATTATTTGAACTATTTTCAGGAATTAAACCTTCAGATTTTAGAGTTTCAGTATATACAGTTTCATATGCATACAAACTTGGATCTATATTTGCTGAAAAAGTAAAGCCAACATTGCCATTTGCATCAAGATCCATATCAGAAAGTAATGGGTTTTTAATTACTTTATTTGTACCTAGTTTACTTGATTGACCAAATACATCTGATTGGAAAGCAATACTACTATAGCTTGTAGCAATTCCTTTTAAGGTAATCTTACCCATGGTTCCAGAATCTCCATTTCCTGTTGGTCCTTCATAATTTAGATTAGTAAATCTAACTCCATCAATAGTTAAAGCCCCAACTATTTTAAATATTTCTGAAACTGCTACATGTGACTTTATTATTTCCTTCGCAAGACTTAGTTTTGCACTAGCTTTCTTTAAGTCTTCAATTAAACTTATATTGAAACTTTGTTCATTCTTTGCCAAATCTTGTTTATATTGTTCCTGTGAACTTAAAAGGATATTTTTCCAAACAAAAGTAAATCCAGCCAAACCAATAGAAGCAATAAACACAACTACCGCTATTATCATAAATATACTAGAACCACCTGAACTACTATTGTTAGAAATAGCTCTTCCAGGCTCGGTTGTAAGTGGCTTTTTTGGTATAAATGAAGTTTGAAATTTTGTCTCCATATTTAAATATGCATAAAGACTACAGTCGCATATTATTATACTATAGTTTTCAAATATAAGGCTTAATAACTGTGTATATCTTATATTAAACTATTCATTTTCAGCCAATCTACGTAAAGCAACACCTATAGCCACAGCAAATTCTGGTCCAGCTTCTTTAAATTCCTTTTCAAGAAAAGCGGGAGTTTCTAGTCTTCCGAATGGATCAGCGTACACTATATCTGTTTGAAAGCTAATTTTTGCCAAATCCATAAAACCCTTAAGTAAGACTCCTCCACCAGTTAAAATTACTTTTGATATATTCTTTGAATATTTCTTTTGATAGTTAAGTAATGTTGCATTTGCTTCATAAAATATATAATCTAGATTTAAGGTTATTATTTCAGTTAACTCACTTTGTTCTGGACCACCCTTAAGACCATAAACTCTTTTTATATTTTCAGCTTCATTTATACTTATACTCATTGATTGTGATACGGCTAGTGTTATATCCTGAGATCCTTTATTAATTATATGAGAAGCACGAAGTATTCCTCTTTCAACTATATATAGTTTAGTAAGTCTAGCACCCATATCCAAAATCATAACAGTCTGAATACCTTGATCCACAACCGCTCTAATAGAACTAAATAATTCTATTTCATAAAAAGACGGCAATATATTTACTCCATGAGTTATACTCTGATAATTTGAAAGATATTCATTATGTATAGCTACAATGAGTACATCTTGAGTTTGAACCTTTTCTAGTGGTTTATCTTCATCTTGTTCATCACTTGGAATAGTATCCTCTTTAGGTACCGGCGACCAATCAAGCATGACTTCATTCATGGGTACAGGAACATATTTGCGAGCCTCAAGAGCAACAACTTCTGCCATTTGTTTTCCAGGAACATTTGGTATACTGATAAATGAAATTAGACTTGAAGAAAGTGGCAAGGCTACTCCAGCATTTATAGTTGTAGTTTTTGCTTCTCTTAATATATCCCTCAATGCTTCGATTATTTTATCGTTATTCAAACTAGTAGCCCGTCCAACTTCTATACCTGCATAAGGACCTAAAGCAAGTTCACCATAGGTTTCAAGAACGGCCTTACCTCTCTTTTTCTTTATTTGAACTACTTTTATAGCAGAAGAACCAATATCAATACCCAAGACACTTTGGTCTTTTTTAGAAAAAATACTAAAAACATTACTCAGAAAACTCATATTAGCTATTATAACACGACATGTTTGTAAAAATATATAAAACTTTAAATATTGTTTTTGTCTATATCATAGACTTCATTTTTCCTCCTAGTGATAATGAACTATATATAAGAAATTCAACATATATAGAATTTATCAAAAAAGTTAGTGAGGCCCCAGAAACTCCATATAATTTTATAAAAAGCATACTTGCGTATAAAAATCCTTTGGTCAGAGAATTAATATGGCAAATAAAGTATAAAAAAAATAAAAAAGCTATAGAAATAGGCGGAAAAGTTCTTTATGATTTTTTATTAAAATATAATTATAAAAAGATAATACTTATTCCAATACCAATTTCTAATAAAAGACTAAGAGAAAGGGGTTACAATCAATGTGAAATTTTAATAGATGAAATAATTAAAAATGATAAAGATAATATATTTATAAAGAATACAGATATACTTAAAAGAGATATTCATAGAGATAGGCAAACTCTTAAAAATAGAAAACAAAGAATAATAGAGTCTCAAAATATATTTTCAATTACACCAAATAAAGATTTATTAAATGAAAAAATAATCATAATTGATGATGTAGTAACTACAGGAAGTACAACAAAACAGGCTTATGATTTATTTATAAAGCATGGTTATAGATATGTGGAGGTTTTATCTTTAGCGAGATGAATTATTTTTCATTAAAATTAAAACTATATAAAAAAATTATATATTATTATTTAAATCTTTTTTAATAAAATAACTCCTAATCTTTTTAATTCCAATAAAAACACTTATAGAAAATACAACAAAGATTACAATAAAATTTTCATTTCCGGAAGTTTTATTTATATCAAAAACAAAAGGAATTAAAAAAGCCATGATTCCCGCCATTATTGTCGCAAAAAAACGAACTTTTAAAGAAGATATAAAAACTTTTAAAATATTAGCACCCTCTACCACTTGTGCAACTTCATAACTTGATCTAAATGCTGGAAACCAAGTTGTCCATATACTATCTTTAACAATATAATCTTCTATTTGTTTTAATTTTATAATTTTTTCTCTATAAATTTTCGCAAGATAAATATTAACCATACCAGCAAGACTCCAACCTACAAAAATAAGGAATAATGTTTTTAAAAATAGTGAATAACCAGTTACTCCGGAAATAATTGCAATTAATACAACTAAACTTGAACCAGGAAAGAAACTTCCGATAAAATACAAACCCTCTATAAACATAGCTATAAAAGCTGTTACATAAATATATTTATCATCTATACTTTTTAAAATATCAATTAATTCTTTGATGCCAGGAATATTTACGTTTATTGATAAAAAAGTTGCATATATAGCTAAAGCTATTGCAGATACTATCCATATAATTCCTGAGTATAATTGTTTTTTATCTTTCATTTAATAAATAATAACACGCTTTATTACATAGTCCCATTAAAAACTACTCAATTTGAATATAGTATTAAATAAATTTACTCCAATTTTATTTAAAATTCAAACTAAATAAAATATTTTCAAAATATTGTTCAGCTTTTTCCAATGAAATTATTCCAGGAATATTCTTATACTCAGAATTAAATGCATTAATTGGATCAAATTCTGAAATAAAAGGACGATTTATCACTAATGTTTTATCTTTATTGATTTTGAAATAGTATATATGTTCTCCACATCCTTCAACTCCTGGAGTTATATGATACCCACTTAGACTACCGAATGAATAAGGATTTTTAACTACATAATCATATCCAGGCCAATCTGAGCTCTTTAAATAATTTTCGAGATTTTTATTAATAACTTTAATTTTTATATCAAAATCAGTTATATTTTCAAGTTGTTTTTCTGTTCCTGTACCCTTAAAATCACAAGGATCTGGGTGTTTATGTGGTATTGAATGAAATACTCTTATATAATCACTACCCTTTTCAAGTGAAAGCACTGTAGGATATTGAAAACTAATATCTGAATCTTGATAGGTTTTTAAACTAATACTTTCTTGTGATTTTGAATTTTGTTTTATTACAAATATATAATATCCCAGACCAAGGACAATAATAATCGCTATTAAAATAGAAATGTAAGAATTAACAAAAGCTTTTTTATTATTTAGCATAGTAATTTATTTTATTATATCATAACTAGTTTAGTGATAAATATTTTACAAGCTCTTGTTTATTGTTAAAAAACTTAGTATTTTTTTCATACCATATTTTATTCCTCTTTGAAAAATCCAAATCTTTTCTACCTACACTTGCTATAGTCCCATTGGGAATAATAACTTCATACCCTCTATTTAGTGCACTTATTGTGGTATCTTGTACACAACCATTTCCATTAACACCCATAATTAAAAGCTTTTTTATTTTTAACTCTTTTAGATAAGAATCGAGCTCGGTTTTTGTAAATGCGCTATTATTTAATTTGACTATAGTTCTAACTAAATTTCCTCCAATTTTATTTAGTAACACAGGAATAGTCTTACCTCTAAATATTCCTAAACAATTATATTGGGTTATAAAAACTGGTATTTTATTTTTTATACAAAAATCAATAATTTCTATTTGATTTTCAATTAATTTTTCTCTTACATCTTGTTTCAGATTTCTCAAGAAAAATTCTTGCATGTCTATGAGTATTAGTGCGGTATTATTTATATTCATGATATTTAATTTACCATAGATTATCTTTTTATTTATTTTTATTATTCTATCAAAAAGCAATTAAAATTTAATACCTCATACTGCTACTATTGGACGTTTAATTAGATTATCTATACATAGAATCAATTAAAAAATATATTGAAATTATCTTCATCTAATAAAAATGGTGAGTTATGATTTTGGATTCCTCTGTATTTTTTTTCAAGATTATCAAAATAAACTATTGCACTTACATTACTTCCTGTTGAATCAAAAAGCCCTCTCTCATTGTTACTATTTCCATAAAATACATTGGTATTTTTGGTATTTAAAGTTGGATATAATGCTTTAAAAATAGCAATATAATCTATATCGATTGCGAAATCACTATATATAATCAGTATCCTTGGATAATTGTTGTTTAGTTTTAAATTTTTAAATTTCTTACTCGCTTTTCGAAGATACCCCTCAAAAACGTCTTTTAGTTCAGATTTAAAATCCCTAGGCCCCCAAAATACGGGGCTAGAATTCCTAAGTACTTCTTTATTGTATTTTATAATTGATTCTAATTTTTGTTGATTTGCTTCATTAGTAATAATAGTATGTGTTTTGATTTCAACAAAAATATTTTGCAAATTTATTTTACATATAAAATCTGGACAACTACCTTTTACATCAATTAAAAAATTACTTTTAAATTCATCTGTAGCTTTATCAAGTTTTATTACATCAATATTTCTATTATTACAATAATCAATAAAAAAGTTTTCCTTTTGTAAACCCTTGTTTTGCCTTGATTTTTTATTATTCATCATCAGTTAAATGTAATATATTAAACTTATTTAAATATTAATTTCTTAAAAAACTTTCGGGATTTTGTAACATCCTACCGTCAATTAATTTAATACTACTCTTTTGTGCCAAAGCCTTTGCTGACGTGGTAAATGTTGAATTTGTTATAACCCAACCCTCGTTACCATTGTAAAATTGTACAGCACCAATAACTTCTTGAACTGCTTTATTTCCAACAATACTAGAATATCTCTTTGCTTGAATTATAATAGTTTTACCATCTTTTTTAACAATTAAATCAGCTCCCTGATCTCCACTTTTTGGAGTACCCCGTACATCAGAAAAACCATTTTCTTTTAAAACTCTAGAAATCCAGACTTCAAACTCGATACCAGATAAATTTTTCAATTCTATACTATTTGTAGCTTTTTGTTTTTTTGCCTTATAATATTCTTTAAAGGTTACATTAAGTTTTTCCTTGAGCCATAAATATTTTCCATCTAATTCAAATGTATAACCCTTTTTGAAAAGACTTTTAATATTATTAGCATTTTCCCCATTTCTTTTCGCTATCTTGATTAGAACAGCTTCTATTTCTATTGGCAACACATCCCAGTTTTCGTCTCCATAATCATCGATTATAGAGACCTTTCTTTCAGCAATTTCTAAAAACTTGTCTATGAGATCCTTGTTTGATTCAAAAAATTTTTGACCTTCATCATCCTTTCTCTTTTGTTCTTCTTCCTCTGCTATTTCCTTACGTTTCTTTTGTTCTAATTTCACCTCCTCAAACCTTGTATTGAAATGTTTATGTAATTCATCTTTCATTTCTAACCACTCCTTAGGCAATCCATTCCTAGATGACCATTTCATAAGATTTTCATCATATAGAGGAGAAAATTGCTTTTTATTTTCCGCAAGAGCAATATCCATAATACAATCCCTAACTTCATATTCAACAGAGTAAGTCATATGGCGATTACTAAGCTCTGCTAAGTTCTTTTGAATAATATCTAAATTACGTTCCATAATTGATTTATTAGGATCTAATATTCTTTGCCCAAATTTTTCTTCTATTTTCTTTATTTCTTCTTTTCGCTCTTTGTCTTTATTTAATTTTTTAACATAATAGTAAATCGAAACAACAATTATAGATATGCCAAAAATATTTTGAAAATTATCTGGAAAAATAATTATTGTAAGTATATTTATTCCAATAATCGTAGGTATTGGGTATTTAAAAAGGGACCATAACATACCAAATACCGCACCTATTAAAACAATTATTATTGCTTCATCACCTGATCTCCTACTCATATTTATATTTGTTCTAATTTAGACATTTTTGCGGAACCGGAGGGATTCGAACCCTCGGAGCCTTTAAAGGGCTCGCCTCTTTAGCAAAGAGGTATGTTAAACCACTCCACCACGGTTCCAGTACATAAACATTACCACACCCTCATTCATTTTTCTATATGACTCTGATATATTGTCATAAATGACCATAAATACCAAAATATCAGAAATATCTAGACTAAACCCTTTTCAGAAAAAAGCACTAAATAAACTTGATATAAATACTGTTGAGGATTTACTTTATCATTTCCCTACAAGATATGGAGATACTTCAGAAACCAAAAATATTGGAAATTTAATTCCAGGAGAGGAGGCAGTTATCTTTGGAAAAATATCTGGTTTAAAAACTGGTAAAGGCTTTAAAACAAAAATAACCATGGCAAATGGTTTTGTTGAAGATGAAACTGGTGGAATAAAATGCGTATGGTTCAATCAACCATATATAGCAAAAATGATAAATGATGGAAGTATGGTGAGAATACAAGGAAAAGTAAGTAAAAGAAAAAAAGATGATGAACTATATTTCTCAAATCCTAAAATCGAAGTAATGAATAAACTACCAATAGCTGTTGGCAATTCCCTTTTTGGTAAAGATGGTGAAGCTCATACTCTATACCCTATTTATAAAGAATCAAATGGAATTACATCAAATTGGTTTTATCATAAAATAAATGAAATATTTAAAAGTGATTTATTTGAAAATATACAAGATCCTATTCCTGAAGATATATTAAAAAAATATAATCTACCAAGTATAAAAACAGCACTTATTTGGATTCATACTCCTATGAAAAAAGCTGATGCAGAATCAGCCAGAAAACGTTTTGCTTTTGAAGAAATATTTTTTATTCAACTTCAAAATGAATATTCAAGAAAAGAATATAGGAAAAATCCAAGTTTCATAATCAAACCAGGAAATGATCATATAGAACAATTCATAAAAAGATTTCCATTTAAACCAACAAATGCTCAAACAAAAGCCACAGAAACGATCATAAATGATTTTGGAAAAGGCTATGCTATGTCTCGTCTTCTTGAAGGAGATGTTGGTTCAGGAAAAACAGCCGTTGCTGCAGTTACTACATATGCAATAGTTACTACAAAAGCCAGTTTAGAAAAAAATGATTTAAATAAACCAGATGTAAAAAGTAAAATGAGTTTAATTGGTCCAGGACATTTACAAGTAGCATATATGTGCCCAACAGAAATCCTTGCCACACAACATTTTGAGTCTTTTATTCAATACTTTTCATATTTAGGAATTCAAATTGCTTTAATAACTGGTAGTGGTTGTAGAAAATTTCCTTCAAAAGTAAACCCTAAAGGTTGGACCGATATATCTAGAACTCAATTATTAAAATGGATAAAACAAGGAGAAATATCAGTTGTAATAGGTACACATGCACTTATTCAAAAGACCGTACAATTTAAAAATCTTGCTTATGCAATTATAGATGAACAGCATCGTTTTGGAATCAATACTAGACGTTCCCTTATAAAAAGAGATGAAACAGGAATAACTCGTGCTCCCCATTTATTATCTATGACAGCAACACCAATACCTCGTACACTAGCACTTACAATATATGGTGATCTTGATTTAACTTTACTTGATGAAGTTCCACAGGGACGCCAAGCTATAACAACAGAAATAGTAAAAGCATATGATAGAAAAAATGTATATGAAAAAATACGTGAAGAAATAAAAAATGGTAGACAATGTTATGTCATATGTCCAAGAATTGATGAACCAGATCCAGATAAAGAAAAAGTCCTTCAATTAAAATCAGTAAAAGAAGAAGCAAAAAGACTAAAAAAGGATGTATTTAAAGAATTTAGTATTGGCATTATGCATAGCAAAATGAAAAGTGATGAAAAAGATAAAGTAATGAATGATTTTAAAAATGGGAAAATAGATATACTTTGTTCCACTTCAGTCGTAGAAGTAGGTGTGAATGTACCAAATGCGACAATGATTATTATTGAGGGTGCAGAAAGATTTGGCCTCGCTCAACTCCATCAGTTGAGAGGAAGAGTAATGCGTTCAAGTCATAAACCTTATTGTTTTATTTTTACAGAAAATGAAAGTCAAAAAACTTTTGAAAGACTCAATGCTTTAAAAAATGCAAAAAATGGTTTTGAACTAGCAGAATACGATCTCAAATTCCGAGGTTCAGGTGAACTTTCAGGAAATAAGCAATGGGGTGTTTCAGATATTGCCATGGAATCACTTCGAAATATTAAAATGGTAGAGCTTGCAAAAGAACAAGCAAAAGCTATGTTTGAGGATGAAAACATATTTAAAAAATACCCAAGTCTAAAATCCAAAATCGAAAAATCCCATAGAGAAGTACATTTGGAGTAGAACGAAGAAAGCCGGCTTTTTCAAAGCCGGCTTAATCAATCATACTTCTTTGGTCAGGAAGTATGTCTACTTATCCAGTGATAAAGGATCACAATCAACCCTCTTTTTCTCCTTAGGGTGCCTGGGATCGCA
Organism: Minisyncoccia bacterium; assembly: GCA_044228445.1. Lineage (GTDB taxonomy): Bacteria > Patescibacteriota > Minisyncoccia > Phycocordibacterales > PALSA-1337 > CAIOGI01. Next base: position 10,051 of record JBGAUV010000001.1, read on the forward strand.
TTTGTCAAAACTGGTTCAGAAAATGGATTGTAAATATCTTTGTATTTCATATAGAACTATGATCCCACAAAGACAATCTTGCCACCCCCTCGTGAATTGAAATGAAGTGGAAGTAATCTAATTCGTTGTGATTTGGGGAAATTCTGAGTATTCCCATTCTGTGGCGAATGTCCATTACTGACATTACCTTCGTTTAAAATTTCAAGCAAAATTTTGCTTACATCAGCATTACTTACTTTTCTAGCCATATTTTTCCTTTCGATGATAGCGTTATTATCTAAGTAGATTTTATAATGAAATAAATTTTAATGCAAAGTATATTGTAATTTATATTTTAGTATTAAAAAGTAATTTATTGACTTATACTTTATACATAATATAGAATTGCATTGGAACCACTATGAAAATTCTTACCAAGATCGACTTCGATAAACCGAATTGGCGTTTGGCTGGGAAACAAAATCCCCCACATGAACATGGCAATGAAGTCATTAACTACTCCGATGCAAATGCCAGGTTCAAAATCAAGGAAAGCCACCCAAACTCCCGTCAACCAAATGATGGAGAGCTGATCTCAGACTAATCTCTATTACTCTCTACAACAACGAACTCGCGCTGTATGCGCGAGTCTTTTTTTATAGAGTTTTCTGTGCGCCTTTACGACTCCGTCTGGCAAGTTGGCAGTACGGAGAGATTGAGAGGTGGAGAAGTTTCCCACGAATGAAAAAAGACGCCGATAGCGATTTTCGGCGTCTTTAGTAAATTTCACTTCGAGGATCTTACGATATATCGACCATTACGAAAACGCAATTGGCCGTACTCGCGGAGGAGCCGAAGATGCCCGATCACGCCACGGTACCCGTCCACGCCGTAGGTGCCTCTGGCGCGTTTGTATTCATCTGCCAATTCACGCTCAGTAAACGAGTCGTGCGATCTTATCAACCTAGCCAATGTTCGGCGATTCTCTTCAATCTCTTCACACATGTAAATTCCTTTCCTGCAACAGTTTACTACAATAACTGTTTTTCCACAAACTCGCGAAACGTAGTCGCCAAAGTGTGCGCCTTCTAGGATTCGAACCTAGGACCCCAGAGGTATAAGCTCTGTGCTCTAACCAACTGAGCTAAAGGCGCATACGTGCATATTGGTTAGTATATGCACTTAATTTATATCATGATTGGTGTTCAATATCCAGTTTTTTCTTTGGTGTTATACCATGTGAAATAATTATTGATTCATACTCTTCTCTTTCAATAGTTTCAACATCAATAAGTCTTTTTGCTATAGCATCAAGAGCTGGCTTATACTGATTTATTATTTTATTTGCTTTATCCATACCATCTGACATTATTTTTGATACTTCACTATCAATATCAGCACTTACTTTTTCTGAATATTCTTTTTCCTCTATTCCTTTTCCAAACATAGCTCTACCACCACTACCTTCTAGAGCTAAAGCTCCGATTTTTTCTGACATACCATATTTTGTAACCATATCACGAGCTAAAGCTGTTGAAACTTGAAGATCATTTGAAGGTCCTGTTGTAACATCACCAAACATCATTTTCTCTACTGCATAACCTCCAAGTGAAACTGCAATATCATCGAGGAATTCATTCTTTGATTGCATCTTTCTATCTTCAATAGGTAAATGTAGAGTATAACCTGCCGCTCTACCACGAGATATTATTGATATCTTATGAACTGGATCTGCATATGGAAGTACAGAAGCAACGAGTGCATGTCCCGCTTCATGATATGCAGTTATTTCTTTTTCTTTCTTTGAAAGAAGATGGCTCTTTCTTTCAGGACCAAGCATTACTTTTTCAATTGCTCTGATCAAATCATATTGAGAAACCTTTGTGCGATTTTCACGAGCTGCTAATATTGCTCCTTCATTCATAAGTGAATAAAGATCAGCTCCAGAAAATCCAGGAGTTCTTTCTGCAATTACTCTTATAACAACATCTTCTGCTAAAGGCTTTTTTATACTATGAATTTTCAATATTTCCTCTCTATCATTTCTATCAGGAAGATCAATAGTTACTCTGCGATCAAATCTACCAGGACGAAGCAAAGCTGGATCAAGAACATCAGGTCTATTTGTAGCTGCCATAACTATCACTTTTTCATTTGGTTCAAAACCATCCATTTCAACTAGAATTTGGTTTAGAGTTTGTTCTCTTTCATCATTACCACCACCAACTCCAGTACCTCTAACTCTTCCTACAGCATCTATTTCATCAACGAATATTATGGCTGGTGAAGCTTCTTTTGCCATTTTAAATAAATCTCTAACACGAGATGCTCCGACTCCTACGAACATTTCTACGAATTCAGAACCTGATATTGAGAAAAATGCCACACCTGCTTCTCCAGCAACCGCACGTGCAAGTAGAGTCTTTCCTGTTCCTGGGGCACCCATAAGTAATATTCCTTTTGGAATTACCGCACCAATTTCCAAAAACTTTTTTGGATTCTTTAGGAAGTCTACAATTTCTGATAATTCTTGTTTTGCTTCTTTTGCTCCTGCAACATCCTTAAATGTAACTTTTTGTTTTTTATCATCAGGTAAAGTAATGCGTGCTTTTGATTGGCCAAAAGAGAAAGCTTGCAAACCTGCTCCACGAACTTGTCTAGTCATAAACCACAATATCAAACCAAGTACCAATAGTGGACCAACAAATGGAGCAAGTTGTCCTACCCAAAACCAAAATCCACTTGGTCCTTCAACTGTAATTTTTACAGCATTTAATTTCTCTGGAGTTAGACCATATCTTGTAAATGTTTCAGTAATAGATGAATCAGTTTCCTTTTTTGATTTCTTTTTTGAATTATCTTTATATTCAACTATCAAATCATCACCTCTAACAGTTACAGAATTAACCTTACCCATACCAATATTGTTTACCAATTCAGAGACTGGAATAACTTGTTCACTAGATAGACTATCAACTATTGCAGAATAAACTCCGCTTAAAAGAAATAGTATCATTAACCCTAGTATCATAGAGTTAAATAAACCAAATCTCTTTGGTGCTTTATCATTCTTTCTATTCCCTTTATTATTTGAGCCTTGAGGCTTATTGTTTGGTATTTCTTTCATATGTCATCTGATTATACCCAAAAGAGGAAAATACGCTATACTTTATATATGAATGATACGCTTATAGAAAATAAGAAGGCCAAGATGAACTATGAAATCATAGAGAGTTTTGAATCTGGAATAGAGTTACTTGGCACAGAAGTAAAGAGTTTAAGAAATAAACAAGGCTCTATACTTGGTTCATATATTACAATTAGAGGAGGTGAAGCTTTCCTTATGAATAGTGAAATACCACCTTTTCAAGAAAAAAACACATCCGGAGAATATGATCCAAAAAGACATAGAAAACTACTCTTAAATAAAGCTCAAATACACCATTTATCAGGTATAGAGCAAAAGAAGGGATTGACAATAGTGCCTATTTTGATATATAATAAGTCAGGAAAAATAAAGGTTAATATAGCTATTGTCAAAGGAAAAAAGAAATTTGATAAAAGAGAAGATATTAAAAAGAGAGATTCAGATCGAGAAATAAGACGAGAACTTTCTTTATAAAACTTTATTTTTCTTTTTTTACAGTTGTTTGAAAATTTTAATATGGGGATGAAAGGCCTCGACAGTTGTTGTACTTCATACTGTGCATTGTAGAGCACCGTTAACTCTTTAATCTGACGGAAATCGTAACTGCAAAATCAGTTGCAAAGGCAGTCGTATCTCCTTTTGGAAGTACGAATCTTGCTTTCGCTTTAGCTTAAGCTCGGGCGACGGTCGCTATTCTTTTGTTTAGAGGAGTAGTGGATTGATATAAATTAAACTAGAACTATATTCTCTTCCCTGTTTATAGTTTGAAACTCTAGGGAATCGCTTTTATATATTTTGTTTATTTTAAAGTATAAAGGTTAAATAGTTTGTTGAAAGACAAACGTAAAAGTATTCTATACAATGTAGAATCAGTATAAGATTTCATCTGCACCTGGGTTCAACTCCCAGCATCTCCACAGTAATAAAAAAATGCCAGCTTTTGCTGGTGTTTTTTATTATAAAGATAAAACAAAACATAAAGTGGGAAATAGACATATTCTTATATTATGTTATATAGATAATAGATAAAAAGAACGCAAACTAAGAATATGAGCATTAAATCTTGGAAAGCTGCTGCCATAAAATACCATGCACGAAAAGCAGCAAGAGACCTCAAATTATCATTAAAAAACTCTAGAAATAGAGAACTTATTGATAAGAGTCGTAAAAAGTATAATGAAAAGATAGTGCATGAGACAGAACTTTTGAGTAAATTTACTAAAACAAAAGAATGGGAAGCAGCAATATCACTCCTTAGAGCTAGTGATAATGTAATCATTTTCGGTGCGATTGATAGTGACGAAATTCCCTTTACTGAATTTTACTTCATTTGCAAACACGGATTTAGAAAATGTTATTTACCAACAGGCACAAAACTGGAACATGCTTTCAGTTTGATGCCTGTATCACAACTGTTACCAGTCAGTGCGAGCGATGTTGTACAAGCAGCTGTTTTATATGGCATGAAAAAACCCAGTGAAGTAGTAACTTGGTTGAAAAGCAGGCTCGACAAAATTGCCTCGGCTGTTAACAAATAATTTCAAAGGACTGTCATTTCGAAAGCACTTCTCGCGAAGTGTCTTTTTTTTACCCCTATACTTCCAAAACAAAATAATATAAAATAATATTAGAATTTTTTATACCAGCATTGCAAAACACCGCACGTTTTTCGTGCGGTGTTTTGTCCCCTTTTAACATTATATAAACTTTCCCAATACTGGAATTTTTGTTAAGAAAGTATTTTGTAATTTTTCTGATAATCCCCAATACTTTCCTGCATCAATTGCACCAAAGAAAAGCATAGTACAAGCGTAAATTATATGTTCATCAACAATTAAAGCATGAGGGTTTGGATGTGGAAAACCTAGTGGAATATAGTAAAGAACCATTAGAAGAGCTCCTAAAGGAGCTGATAGTCTTACTCCGACTCCAAATATAAGTGATAGACCTAGAAGTGTAAGTCCCCATTCATTTATAAAATCAACTATTGGTAATACACTTGAACCTTGTAAAAAACTATAAAAACCTACCATGTTCTTTGCTCCCTTCAAATATCCTACAGATGACCAGTTGGGATCAATTACTTTTGTAATACCTGCATATAACATCATAAAACCAATTGAAATTCTTGATAAAAATAAAAAGAAAGATTGAGTTTTTGTCATATATTTATTTTATTAATAGTAATATATGTATATATTTTAACATAAAACAAAGCCACTGTTTCCAGTGGCGGTGAATATTGTTGTATTTCGTCTATTCGATAGTACGTACGATTTCACAACGAAGACAAACAGCGTACTTGGTTGGCTTTTCTGATTCCGAAACCTTGTAAACAATCGGAACAAAAGAACTACAAATTTGACACGGGTGAGATTTGGTATTATTTGCCCCAACGATTCCATAATTCTCTGGAAAACCATTAGGTTTTTGCCAATTTTTCAAAAAGGGTATGTAAAAACAAAATTCATTACCCTCATTACCCTTAAACAGATAAGCGATTTTTGGGAAATTTACCTCTTTTGGTTGATGAGTCTCAATGAGACCACCAAAAATATCATGAATAAGAGCGAAGGAATCACTTTGAACCCCTGCTCTTGCTCTAATTTCTGAAACACGATCTTCACTCAAAAGTAGTCGAGCTAGAACCTTTTCAATGGCATCATGGTATCCACTATTCAGAGCCTGGTATCTCCCCGATTGAGTTACCAAGTCAATAAAACTGTACGGGAAAATCATACTTCCTCCTATTTTTTCTATTGTTATGCGTGCAATTAATTCACCGAAAAACATACCATTTTAGTAAGATTTAGTCAAAAACTTTATTATTATTCTCTGGTATAATGAATATACATATGGAAGATAAAAAATACACTCTTTACACCTCAAATGAAGAAGTATGGAAATCTATTCTTGAGGATTGTAGTAAAGCTGAAAAGAGCATTGATCTTGAACAGTTTATTTTTATTAATGATGAATTCGGAAAAAAGCTTATAGATATTTGCAAAGAAAGAGCTGATAAAGGTGTGAGAGTTAGATTCCTTTGGGATGCTGGTGGAAGTTTTTCTTTTTCTGGATCTAGTATTATTCAAGAATTAAAAGAAAAGAAAATCGAGCTTATGTTTTGGAAAACTCTTATTCCAAACTATTTTAATATACCTGACTATAGAGCTTGGTTTTTGAGAAATCACAGAAGAACGATTGTTATAGATAAAAAGATTGGATATACAGGAAGTATATGTATTGAAACAAAGTTAAAGAATTGGAGAGATACAAATGTAAGATTGCAAGGTTTGGTAGTAAAAGAAATGGCTCAAGCATTCAATAGAATGTGGATGAGAGCGAGAAGACAAACTCCCCTACCTCCATACATGGACCCAAAGGATCCAGAATTTAACTATGTTACAAATAACCCAACTCCAGGAAGAAGGTATATGTATTCTGCTTTACTTGAAGCAATTAGAAATGCTAGATCTTATATTTATATAACTACACCATATTTTGCACCAACAGCGAGATTGGCTAGAGTAATAAAACTTGCTGCACATAGAAAAGTCGACGTAAGGATATTAATACCAGAAAAATCAGATCATTTTATAGTTGATCTTGGTGCTAGATCATATTTTGATACTTTACTCAGATCTGGAGTTAGAATATTTTTATATTCTGGAAATATGATTCATAGTAAAGCTATTGTTATTGATGGTAAATGGGCTAGTGTAGGTACTCTAAACATGGATAGCGCTAGTCTTTTATACAACTTTGAAGCAAATATAGTTACGAGCAATAGTAAGTTTGCTGAAGAAATAGTCTCTCATTTTGTGCATGATACACAAGAATCAAGTGAAGTATTGCTTGATGAATGGAGAAAAAGATTTTTCTTAGAAAAGATACTGGAATTATTGATAAGGTTAATAAGGAAATTTCTATAGCATATATTATATATATAACTATAATTGCCAAAAAAGGCCTAATATGCTATAAATAAAGCTCAAATAAGACTCAAATTGACTCCTAGAGTAAAAATAAATCATCAAATAAAAGCACCTGAACTAAGGGTTATAACAACCGATGGAGAAAACCTTGGGGTTATTTCTCTTACTCGCGCACTTGAAGAAGCAAAGCTTAGAAATCTAGACCTAATTGAAATATCACCTACCGCCACTCCACCAGTTGCAAAAATCATGGATTATGGTAAATTTCAGTATGACGAAAAGAAGAAACAGAAGGTTGCAAAATCCCGCTCTGTTACGTCAGATCTCAAAAATATACAGGTAAAAATAGGTACAGGAGAGCACGATCTAGAGCTAAAAGCCAAGAAAGCATCAGAATGGCTAAAAGAAGGCAATAGAGTGAAGATAGACCTATTTCTCGTTGGAAGATCAAAATACATGGACCAAAACTTCCTAAAGGAACGTATGGAGCGTATTCTAAAGCTCATTACGGTCGAGTATAAAATATCTAGCGAACCTACAAAGAGTCTTAAAGGCTTAACAGCAATAATTGAGAAAAAATAGCATAGCTATTAATTATAATTTTATGAAATCAAATAAATCATATTTAAAGAGACTAAAGATAACAAAGAACGGTAAGATTCTTGCTAGAAGAACTGGCCAAAACCATTTCAATTCAAAAGAAAGCAGACGTTCACAACTAAAGAAGAAAAATTCTATGGTTCCTTTTCATATGACACCAAAGGAGAAGAGTCGCTTCCTAGTAAATGCATAATAAGAATTTAATTTAATAAAAATACCATGGCAAGAGTAAAAAAGGGTGTAAATGCACTAAAAACAAGAAGAAATATATTAAGACAAGTAAAGGGTTATCGTTTCCGCAGAAGTAAAACAGAAAGAGCAGCTTATGAAGCTATTTCACATGCTGGTACTTATGCTTTTGCTCACAGAAGAGATAAAAAGGGTGATTATAGAAAACTATGGAATGTACGCATAAATGCTGCACTTAGAGCTATAAACCCAGAATATTCTTACAGCAAGTTTATAGGAGGTCTAAAGAAGAATAATATTGCTCTAGATAGAAAGTCACTTTCAAATCTAGCAAATATTGCTCCAAAGGCTTTTGAAATGATAGCAAAGAAAGTAGCTTAATAATAAATAAGCTAAACAAACAAAAACCACCTCTCGGTGGTTTTTGTTTTATATTCAATTATTCTAGTTCATATGTCTTTGCAACCTCGGGACAAACTGCTTGTATACCAAGTTCATCTTTTATTCTTTGACTTAAAAATGTAGAACTCTTAAACTCCCCCATTACCACAAAAGCCTTTTTTAGAGTATTTTGTGCAGTATTAACAAACTCTACAAGATGATCACTATCTTTATGTGATGAATAACCAAGTATTGAATCTATATGAGCTTTTACTTTTATAGTGTCATGACCTATCTTTATTTTTTTATCTCCATCAAGTAAATGTCTTCCTATAGTTCCAAGAGTCTGATAACCAACTAGAAGTATAGTACTGTTTGGATCAGGTAAATATATTTCTTCATGTCTTATAACTCTACCGCCAACTGACATACCAGAACCAGCTATTATGATCTTCGGACCGGGTACTCTTTCTAAACTTCTTGATTCTTCTGAGCCGTGAGTATATATAAGTTTTGGGAAAGAAAAGATATCATCACCATCATTTATTTGTTTTCTAGTATTTTCATTAAAATTTTCTTCACCTCTTTTATACACTTCTGTTATTCTAGTTGCCAAAGGAGAATCCACATAAACTGGAATACTAGGTATTTCTCTATTTTCAATAAGGTTATTCATTTCATAAATCAAAACTTGTGTTCTTTCTAAAGAAAAAGCGGGTATAACTAGTGTACCTTTTTTATGAATAGTATCATTTATTGTTTGTTTTAATTTTTCAATTCTTTCTGATTTTGGTTCATGATTTCTATCACCATAAACACTTTCCATAACCACATAATCAGCACCTTGTATTGATTCAGTATCACGTAAAAGTGGACTAGGTGAATTACCCAAATCTCCAGTAAATACAACCTTTCTGTCTTGACCATTCTTTTTATATTTAAATTCAAACATACTTGCTCCAAGTATATGTCCTGAATCTTTTAAATAGACACTAAAATCTCCAAAATTATGATCAGTATGATATCCTATAGTTTTCCAATTATTAAAGGATTTTCTCATATCTGATTCACTGTATAGAGGTTCAAGTCCTTGTTCATTTGCATTCTTTTGTAATATCATAACCGCATCCTCAAGTATCAATTCAGCAAGTGCTTTTGTTTCATTTGTAGAATAAATTTCTCCAACAAAACCCTCTTTTATTAACTTTGGAATTCTTCCAACATGATCAAGATGAGCATGTGTAACAAAAAGCATATCAATAGTCTTTGGATCATAACCAAATGGCAATCTATTATCCTCCATTGCTTCTCTTTCACCTTGAACCAAACCACAATCAACTAGCATTCTCTTATTACCAAGTTCAAATAGAAAGTTAGCTCCTGTAACACTACCAACTCCCGTATAAAAAGTTATTTTTGAATTCATTTTTTAATTTTATTAAGAAAAAACAGAGAAATAAAAGCACCTATAGTGTCATCGATCAAATCCTTAACAGTATCAAAATAATAAGCTCCTGAACCAACTGGAGCACTAGCAATATCATAATAGGCCTCAATTCCTTCCCATAATAGACCCGCTATAAAAGTAAAAATTACAACATATATAAATATAGTTTTATTTGTACTCTTTTTTGATACTGTCTTAAGAAACCAAAACACAGAGAGACCAATTCCTATACCACCTAATATATGCATCATAATGTCATACCACCATATATTGTTATAAAAACCATACTCTGAACCTAATATATGAAGTACAAATACAAGCAACAGAACAAGAATCGCGGGTATATATGTTTTATTCATAAAGACTATTATACACAAAAATAAAAACACCTGCCCCTTTTGAAGCAGATGATTTTATTAGGCTACTGGAGTATTAGACCTAGTTAGACTAGGTGGGTGTCCTCAGACAATACACCACGGTGTATGACAATTTGAACTCCCAAAATATAAGTTAAGGATTAATACTCCCGTAACCTATAGTCATTATAAAACTTAAAAAATAGAATACAATAGACGAAGTGGATAAACTGTTTATTCTTTTTTACCATCCATATTTACATCATATAAAATTCTTTCATTCATATGAATATAATCAAAAATCTCTCCATCTTTAAACCAATGTTTAATTTCATTTTCAGCTTCTTTTACTGAACTTGAAGCATGAACTACATTTCTAACTGCTCTATTTGCATCATCAGCTAGTTTATAAGAATCCAAAACAAAATCACCTCTAATAGTTCCTACATCAGATACTAAAGGTTCTGTACTACCTACTATTTTTCTAACTATAGCAACAGAATGAGCTCCTTCAAGAACAAAAGCTATTATTGGACCACTAGTTAAATATTTCTTTAATTTCGAAAGTATTATCTCTGTAACTTTAAGTGGTTCGCCTTTTAATGGGTGAATCATTCCTTTTTCTTCATATGCTTTTATATTTTTCTCTCCAGTTATTCTTCTCCATTCTGGATCAAGTGTATAGTGTTGTTCAATCAATTCATCACTAGCAATCATCATTTTCATACCAACTATTTTTAAACCCACTTTTTCAAAACGACCAATTACCTCACCTACAAGTGACCTCTGTACTCCATCCGGTTTTATAATTACTAGTGTTCTTTCCTTTTTTGGGTGTAATGTCATATATAAGTTATATGGTTAATATTTCCGGCTCTCCTTTTGTAATGACTACTGTATGCTCAAAATGTGCACTTACACTGCCATCTTTTGTTCTATATGTGTAACCATCCTTATCTAAAACCACATGTCTACTACCTAGATTAAACATAGGTTCAATTGCCAAAACCATACCTGGAACCAATCTTTCCCCAGTTCCAGGTTCACCGTAGTTTGGTATTGCAGGATCTTCATGGACAGAATATCCAACGCCATGACCACAAAGTTCTTCAACTATTCCATAACCACCCATAATTCCAACTTTCTCTATACTTGAACTTATATCACCTACCCTTTTACCTCCTTTACCAGATTTTATACCAGCCATTAAAGCCTTTTTTGTAATCTCTAGTAAAAGCAATTTATCAGTGGAAACATTACCTACAGGAACAGTTACTGCCATATCAGTTACTAGGCCCTTATGAGTTAAAGCAAAATCTAAACTAACTATATCTCCATCTTTTAAAATTCTTGGATTCTCATTTGGTATACCATGAACAATTTCATCATTTACTGATATACATGTTGAAGCTGGATAAGCTCTATGCGCACCTCTTGGAGTAAAGTTCAAAATCGATGGTTCATCACCACCCTCAATTATCATATTATGAGCAAATTTATCTAGAGCTTCAGTTGAAACACCTGGAGTAATGAGATTAATTAATTGTCTCATTATTTCAGCATGCCTTTTACCTCCCTCTCTTAAAATAGCTATTTCTTCTTTTGTCTTTATACTTACCATTAAATTATAAAAGTTTTGATTTTTCTATTATTTCTCTGTGTATTTCATCGATAGATTTTTCTCCATTTATAGATATAAAGTTATAATCACTATTAGTTCTATAATAATCTACTGCAGGTACTACATCGCTATAATAAAAGTCCAATCTCTCATTTATATCATCGACATTATCATCAAATCGCTTTCTAGCCAAGAGCCTCTTCATTGCCTCTTCTCTAGTTATATCTATAAATATAACATTCGGTTTTTCAAGTTTATAGAATTTAAAAACGGTATCCATAACTAATGCTTCTCTATATGTTCTAGGAGAACCATCCATTATTAGGTGACCATCTGGGGTAAAGTGTTTTATTAATTCATGGGACCAGATATGTATTGCTAAAAAAGAAGGTAAAATACGTCCAGCATCGTATATATTTTTCGCTAGCCTTTGTGTATAACTATCTCCTTTTATAAAATCTCTGAAAAGTCCCCCACTTTGAATATTGAGTATATTATTCTCTTTATTTAAACTGTATAAATAATTTTCTAATAATCCTATCTGTGTACCTTTTCCGCAACCAGAAATTCCAATAAATATAAAAGATTTTTGTGGCATATTCATATGCCTATATTATATCTTTATTTTATTAAAATCCTAATACTCTCTTATACTTGCTTGAGCGTCTATCTTCTTTAATAGATCTAGAACTACTGACACTACGATAAGTAATGCTGTACCTCCAATTGCCAAAGATTGATTACCACTGAATGATTGCATTATAACAGGTAGAACTGCTATGAAACCCAAGAATAGCGCACCTACTAGTGTTATACGAGTAACTATCTTTCCAAGATAATTTTGAGTTGATTCACCTGGACGAACTCCCGGTATGAATGCTCCACCCTTTTGTAGATTTTCAGATATCATCTTTGGATCAAAGGTAACTGCTGTGTAGAAATATGTAAATATAAATACCAAGAAGAAATACATAATTCCATGGGCTGTTGTATTTGCCAAGAAATCAGAAATTGTTGTTGCTATACTTGATACTGTTACATTGGATACGCTTGAAAAATACTTTGCTATCATCTGTGGGAATAGAAGTATAGATAGAGCAAATATAATTGGAATAACACCAGCTTGATTTAGACGAAGTGGAAGATATGTTGATGTACCTCCATAAACCTTATTTCCTCTAACTTGTTTTGCATATGTAACAGAAACCGGTCTTTCTGCTTCAGTTATAACCACCACAGACAATACTACTAGAATAGATATAATAGCGAATATTAAATAGAATGGGATTTGTGCTGAATCAAAACCTGCGAAGAATTGCATAATCTTTGTTGGTAAAACCGCAATAATACCAGCGAATATTATAAGTGACACTCCATTACCTATTCCAAATTCTGAAACAATTTCTCCAAGCCACATTAGGAATACTGATCCTGCTGTAATAACCGCCAAGTTCACAATCATATCCATACTTGTCATTGAACCTGATATAACACCTTGTGTCTTTAGTAGAGAGAGGAAAGCAAAACCTTGTAGTAAAGCTAGAGGTACTGACAATAGTCTTGAATAATTTGAAAGCTTTTGTCTACCTAGATCTCCTTCTTCTTGCATCATAGCTTTCATACTTGGGAACATCATTGTAAAAAGCTGTATGATAATTGAAGCTGTTATATACGGACCAACTCCAAGCATAACTATAGATAATCTAGATATTCCTCCTCCAGAAAATACATCTAGAAGACCGAAGAATTGATTTGTAGCTAATAATCTTTCCAAACTAGGTATATCTATACCTGGTATAGGAATTGTTGAAAGTAATCTAAATATTACCAATGCACCTAGTGTAAATAGGATGCGCTTTCTCATCATAGGGTCCTTTAATACTGTAGAAATTTTTTGAAAAAATGTATTCATATATTTTTATACTCTAACTATACCAAATTGAATACAATTGGCTACTTTAGAGTGTTATTTTGAAACACTGCCACCTACCTTTTCTATCTTTGTTTTTGCTGATGCTGAGATCACACAATTTTCAAAACTTAGCTTTTTTGTTATTTCTCCTGTTGCTAGGATTTTTATACTTGGGATTTTACCATTGAATGTGTTCACTATACCCGCTTCAACTAGAGTCTTTGGATTAACAATTGAACCATTTTGGAATTTTGCTTCAATATCACTAAGATTTACTGGCACAACAAAAGTGCTTATAGATTTATTTGAATTAACACCACGACCACGAAGCTTTGGAATTCTCTTTATGAAATCTCTCAATTCAGGACGGCGTTTATTACCTGCTCTTGCTGTTTGTCCTTTTCCTCCACGACCTGAAGTCTTTCCACGCTTTCCACCACGACCAACAATCATGGTCTTTGTGTTTTTTGTTTTTGGTATAAGTGTATGTATTTGCATGGTATTTTATTAAATTTATTTATCGTTTGGTGACTTTGTCATCTTTGTACCTGGGTTTTTTGAAAGCATACTTAGTGCCTTTATTGTTGCACGAGCAATGTTTAATTTGTTTTTACTTCCAGAAAGAAGTTTTACACAAATATCCTTTACTCCTCCAAGTTCAATTACATTTCTTGCTGAGCTTCCCGCTACAACTCCACGACCCTTTGCTGGCATCATCATAACTATTGCACTTGAATATTTTGCTTGAATAGCGTGAGGAATAGTCATAGAACTTGAAAGAGGAATTCTTATCATATTCTTTTTTGCATCACGAGTAGCTTTATCAATAGCCATTGATGTATCTCCAGACTTTCCAAGTCCAACACCAACTCTACCCTTCTTATCTCCTGAAACTACTGCAACTGAGAATGTAAATCTTCTACCTCCGGAAACAACACGAGTAACACGTCTGATATTTATTATCTTTGTATCAAATTCTGGCTTTATTCTTTCCTTTTGTTCACGTGGTGGTCTTCCTCCGTCTTTTCTATTACCTCTTGGCTTCTTATCAAAAGATCTTGCATCTGTAGGTGCAACTGAAGAAGAAATAGGAGTATTTGGCTTTACTTCTGTATTTACTGTATTTGTTTGTTTTATTTCTTGTTCCATTTTATTTAAAATATTAGACCACCTTCTCTAGCTCCATCTGCTACAGACTTTATTTTACCTGTATATAGATAGCCTCCGCGATCAAATACTACCTTTGTAATATTATTTGCTTTTGCTTTCTTTGCAAGTTCTTTTCCTACTTCAAAAGCTTTTTCTGCTGGAGTCTTTGCTTTTCCATCTTTTGATGAAAAAGATACTAGAGTATGACCTTTTGTATCATCTATTATTTGAGCTGATATATATTTGTGAGATTTGAAAACTGAAAGACGTGGTCTATCTGAAGTACCAGAAAGAATAGAGCGAATTCTCTTATGACGTCTTGCTATTTTTAGTTGTTTTTGTTTGCTTGTATTCATATTATTTTCTTAACTAAGCAGCCTTCTTACCTTGCTTACGTCTTATAACTTCTTTTTCATATCTTATACCCTTACCCTTATATGGTTCAGGCTTTTTCATTGATCTTATCTTTGCTGCAAATTGACCAACAACTTCACAGTCTATTCCGGAAATAGTAACTATGTTTTTTTCTGCTGTTACCTTTAGACCATTTGGAATTGTAACTTTAATTGGGTGTGAAAATCCTAAAGCGAGATTCAATTCACTTCCTTTAACATCAGATTTAAATCCAATACCTTCAATTATAAGTTTCTTTTCATAGAACTTATTTACACCTGACATCATATTTTTTATATGTGAAGCATATGTTCCTAAAAGAGCCTTTGTCTGAATAGAATTATTTGCTGGAGAAAGGTTGACTGTATTATTTTCAATTACAATATTTACATCGGGACGGAAATCCTTCTTCAATTCTCCTAATGGACCTTTTGCAGAAAATACTCCACCTGTATATGAAACAGTTGTCTTTTCTGGAATTGTTATTGGTTTTTTTGCTAGACGTGACATGTTTTTATTTTAATTATTACCAGATCTTAAATAGAACTTCTCCTCCGACCTTTCTATTTTTTGCATCAATATCTAGAAGTATTCCTTCTGGAGTTGAAAAAACAGTATTTCCATAACCACTCTTAAATATTCTTATATCTTTTGATTTTTGATATATTCTTCTTGAAGGCTTTGAAACACGAGCAACATCATTTACTCTTGGCATATTTCCTACATATGAAAGTCCTATTTCAAGTGTCTTCTCTACTTTCTTTCCTTTTACTTCAACACTTGTAATATATCCTGCTTTTAATAGAACATGGGCAATTGATTCTTTTAGAGCTGAATAAGGTAGTGAAATACTTGCCTTACCTGCTTTATTGGCATTCTTTATTGAAATTATTAAATTTGCGATTGGGTCTGTTACCATGATGATTTCTTTATACCTGGAATAACACCTTCATTTGCGAACTCTCTGAAACAAATACGACAAAGGTCAAAATCTCTCATATATCCATTCTTTCTACCACATCTAAAGCAACGACGAACAACCCTTGATTTGAACTTTGGGGCTTTCTTTGCTCTTGCTTTTACTGATGTCTTTGCCATTTTTTATTTTTATAAACAATTTTTATAAACAAACGAGGATTGGTTAGCTTGACCTTGCGGTATGGACTTCCAATCACTGTAACCTTCTATTTTTATCAACTCCTAACTTATTCCTAATGTGGAATTATACTATCAGATTGATAAAAAGAATGCAAGGATATTTACTTTACCCCTACCTTCTTGAATGGGAAACCTAAATATTCTAGAAAAGCTATAGTATCTTCTTTCTTTCTTGAAGAAACTACTATGTTAACACCCATACCGAATACATCTCTTAGATCTTCATCTGAAGTTTCGGCAAATATAGTATGCTCTTTTATACCAAGACTGTAGTTACCCATTTCATCAATGGCTGTTCTTGAAATACCACGAAAGTCTTTTGTACGAGGAAGAGCAATATTTATAAGACGATCGATAAAATCACACATTCTCTTTCCTCTTAGAGTTATTTGATATCCAACTGGATCACCTTGGCGAACCTTAAATGTAGCAATAGATTTCTTTGCTCCTCTTAAAGCTGGCTTTTGACCCGTTATCTTTGCAAGACGATCTGCAATAAGTTCCATCTTCTTCTTATCTTTTAGTGAACCTATACCACAAGACACAACAACCTTTAACAATCTAGGTGCTTGCATCTTATTTTTAATATCAATCTTACCCTTTAGATTTTCAAAAGAGTTCTTATTAAGTTCATATGTATTTTTTACTGTTTCTTTTTTCATGTTTTTATTTCTACCTTATTCTCTATTTCTTTTTTCCTTTTTTGTATTCAGATTCAAGTGCTACATTTGAAATATGTATTGGCATTGAAACCTCTACCAATTGACCCTTTTGTCCTTTCTGACGAGGCTTTTGATGTTTCTTTACTATATTTAGTCCTGATACGATAAGCTTATCTTGTTTTGGAAGCATTTTTAAAACCTTTCCAGTTTTACCCTTATCTTTTCCTACTAAAACTATTACATTGTTGTCTTTCTTGATATTCATATATTTTTATACTATTTCTGGTGCACGTGAAGCGATAGTTTGAAAACCCTCTTCAGCTATTTCTCTTGGTATTGGACCGAATATACGTCCGGCTATTGGCTCCTTTTTACCCTTTTCTAAAATAACTACTGCATTTTCATCAAACTTTATATAAGATCCATCCTTTCTTCTATAAGGTTGAACTTGTCTAACTACAACAGCTTGTAGAACATCCTTTTTCTTTATAGACTTTCTTGGTTCTGCTTTTTGTACAGAAAGAACAACAAGATCACCGATCATTGCATATCTTTTCTTTGAGCTTCCTAGTACCTTGAAAATACGGCCTATTTTTGCTCCGCAATTATCTGTTATTCTTACTATTGAACGTGGCTGTATCATTGAAGTTTATTTAAATTATTATTCTGCAATCTTAAAAGACTTATGTCTTGAAATTGGTCTGCATGATTCGATTATTACTTTATCACCAATCTTCTTTGTATTTCCAGCATCATGAACCTTATATCTCTTTCTTAGTTTCATGTACTTTTGATACTTAGGATCTTTAACAAATCTCTCGACCACTACAACAACAGTGTCTTTCATTTTATCAGACACAACAACCCCAGAAAATCTCTGTCTCTTTGGTGTTTCTATATTGTTTTGTGTTGTTTTTGTTTGCATTTTATTTATCCTTTACTTTACTATTTCTGACTTATTTCTCATACCAATCTCAGTCATAATTCTAGCTATATCTTTCTTTAGTGTACCAGCTAGTTTTACATTCTTTGTTTTACTACCTGATGAACCAAAACGGAAGTCACGTATAGCTACCCTCTTTTCGTTTATGAGTTTCTTCAAATCCTCTAATGTTTTATTCTTGTACTCTTTCATATGTTTATACTATATTAGGTTACGATTTACAACTTTTGTCTTTACTGAAATCTTTGTACCAGCTTTTCTCAATGCTTCTGCGGCAACTGCATCTGTTACTCCATCAATTTCAAAAAGGATTCTTCCAGGTTTAACTTCTGCTACGAAACCTTGTGGATCTCCCTTTCCTTTACCAAGTTTTACTTCTGGTGGCTTTTGTGTAAAAGGTCTATCAGGGAATATTCTTACCCAAACCTTACCGGATTTTGTAGCATAACGCGCCATAACCTTTCTAGCTGCTTCAATTTCATTTGAACTCAATCTTCCATATTTAAGAGCCTTTAGACCATAAGAACCGAAAGATAGGTCTACTCCACGTGTTTCAACAGTTGTAGCAAGCTTTTTTGCATTCTTGCGTCCTGTGTGCCACTTTCTGAATTTTACTTTTTTAGGGAAAAGCATGGTAGTAAAAATTATGATCTATTATTATTAACTTCTTTCTCTCGAGCAGATTTCAAATCCTTCTCGAAAATTTGACCTTTATATATCCAAACCTTTATTCCTATACCTCCGTAGGTCATATTTGCTTTTTCACGAGCAAAATCAATATCTGCACGTAGTGTTTGAAGTGGAATACGTCCTCTCTTTAGGTCTTCTGTACGTGCCATATCTGCACCCCCAAGACGACCTCCTAGTTTTATCTTTACTCCCTGAACTTCTCTATTTGCCATTACCTTTTCTATTGTCTGTTTCAAAACTCTTCTGAAAGGTAATCTTTTTTCTAAACCTTCAGCAACAATCATAGCCACAATAGCAGCATTTGCTTCTGGGTTTCTTATTTCTTCAATATCAAGCTTTAATTCTTGACCCATTAAATCAACTTTATTTTTCTTTAAAATAGCTAGTATTTTTTCTCTTAGCTTTACAACCCCGTCCCCGCTTCTTCCTATTATCATTCCAGGACGAGAAGTTCTGATTATCACTCTTAGTGACTTTTGATTTCTTTCAATTTGAACATCTGATAGATAAAAAGCTCTAAGTTCTTTTGTTAAAAATTGTCTTATTAGAAGATCGGCTTTTAGAGAATCTCTATAATCCTTATTCTGTCTAAACCAACGACTTTTCCAATCGCGTATAACTCCTAATCTATGTGAATATGGGTGGACTGATTTTGACATGTTATTTTTGTTCTTTTTTAACCTTTACTGTTTCTTTTACTTCTTTTTTAACTTCGGTTGTTTTCTTTGTCTTTGAAGCTTTTTCTACCTTTGGAACAAGAGTAATATTTACGTGGCTTGTTCTCTTATTTATTCTATATGCCATTCCACGAGCACGAGGCATATTTCTCTTTAAAATAAGTCCACCATCAACTCTTACATCCTTTACTATAAGATTTTCCTTATCCATATTAAAATTATTCTTTGCATTTGAAACTGCTGAAGCTAAAAGAGCATATAGTGGATCTCCTGCCTTCTTATTTATATGTGCAAGTGTGTCCAAAGCATAAGTCACAGGTTTACCCTTTATTAGATTTGCCACGCCTCGCATTTTACGTGGTGATTGTCTGTAGTTTTTTAGTGAAGCGTTTATCATGGGTGTTTATTAAATTATTTTTTTGGTGTAGCTACTGCATCCTTTGCGGCTTTTGCAGCATTAACTTCAGCCTCTTTAGCTTTCATTTCAAGCTCTTTTTGCATCTTACCTCCATGTCTAATAAATTTCTTTGTAGGAGAAAATTCACCGAGGCGGTGTCCTACCATTTCCTCGGTTACTAAAACATCAATATGTTGCTTTCCATTATAAACACCAAAAATAAAACCTACCATCTCAGGTGAAATTTGGCTTCTTCTGTACCATGTTTTAATAACCCCAGTTTCAATTGGTTTTTTTCCTGCAATCTTCTTTAGAAGTCGCTCTTCGATATATGGTCCTTTTTTTAGTGATCGTGACATATTTTTTTCTGTTTGAAGTCTTCAAATACTAGCAAAATCTTGATTAAAGTCAAGAAAATGCTTTATTTTATCTATACATTTTCTGCTGAAGCTTTCTTTCCGACCTTTCTTCTTGAAACAATAAACACATTTGAATACTTCTTTGGTGTTCTTGTCTTTTGACCCTTACCTGCTGGCTTACCCCAACGAGTCTTTAGTCTACGTAGACCTCTTCCTGTTCTCTGTTCTCCTCCTCCGTATGGGTGGTCCACTGGGTTTTGAGCAGAACCTCTAACAGTAGGACGTATACCAAGCCAACGAGAACGTCCTGCTTTACCAATATTTACAAGACGTGATTCTTCATTTGAAACCGTACCAACTGTAGCCCAAGCAGTTTCATGAACTTTTCTAACTTCAGTTGAAGGAAGTTTAAGGTGAGTATACCCAGCATCGTTTGCAATAACTTGAGCAAATGTACCAGCTGATCTAACAAGTTTTGCTCCGCCAAGAGGCTTTACTTCTATATTGTATACAAAAGTTCCAACCGGAATTTTCTTTAGAGGAAGTCTATTTCCTGTCTCAATAAGTGCATTTTCAGAAACAATAAATGAATCACCCACCTTCATTGTCTTTGGTACTAGAATATATCTTCTTTCACCATCTTCATATTGAACAAGAGCAATATACCCAGTTCTAAATGGATCATACTCAACAGTCTTTATAATAGCCTTCATATTTTTCTTATTGTAGAAAAAGTCTATTTCTCTGTATAGCTTTTTATGGCCACCTCCTTGGTGTCTAACTGTGATACGTCCCTGACTGTTTCTTCCAACGTCTCTTTTCATTCCCTTTGTAAGAGGTTTATAAGGTGAAGACGTAGTCAAATACTTCTTGAAAGGAAGTGTTGTCATATGACGTCTTGATGGTGTTGTTGGGTGATAATGTTTCATATATTTATAAAATGTTTATTATGCAATTTCTATCTTATCTCCCTTTTTGAGATAAACTAGTGCTTTCTTTATTGAAGACTGTGTTCCATATCTTCCTCTAACTATAACTGTCTTTGCTGGTAAATGTATAGTTCTCACTTTGATTGGAGTTACCTTATACATATCCTTTATAGCCTTTGATATTTCTGACTTTGTTGCATCTTTTGTAACTTCAAATGTATATACATTTTGTGATTCAATAGAAAGTCCTGCTTTTTCTGTTATTCTAGGTCGTAAAATAACATCTTTTTTTACAATAGTGTTTGTATTTACTCTTTCAGCAATAGCTTTTGTAGCTGGCTTCTTAACAACCTTTGCTTTTGTAGTAGTTTTCTTTACTGTATCCTTAACAGCTTCTACTTTCTTTTCTGTATTCTTTTTTAGTCCAAATAATGCCATATATTTATTTATTAAAATTCTTTAGAGTTTCATTTGGATTAACAATAACTAAATACTTATGATTTAGTAATGAAACTGGGTTAATATTTCTAAATTCTTCAACTGAAATATTTCCAAAGTTTCCAAAACTCTTATTTACATTTACTGACCTCTTATCCATAGCAATTATGGCAACGTTCTTTGGTTTTGTTGAGAATTTTTCAAAACCCTTTATTTTTCCAAATGACTCAACTACTAGTTTTGCATCTTTTGTTTTTGGTTTATCAAATGATATTGAATCAACAAACAATAATTCACCATCTTTTAATTTTCTAGAAAGAATAGTGTAAAGAGCTTTTGATTTTGTCTTTTTATTTACTTTTCTATCATAATTCTTATCATTTCTTGGTCCATGAGCAACACCTCCACCAACCCATATAGGTGAACGAGTAGAACCATGACGAGCACGTCCTGTACCCTTTTGTTGCCAAGGCTTCTTACCTCCTCCACTTACTTCTCCACGAGTTTTTGTATGTGCAATTGGATCTCTACTTGTAGACATCATTGAAACAACAACACTATGAACTAGGTCGGCATTCCAAGGTAAACCAAATACATCTTTAGGAAGAGTTAACTTTCCTATTTCTTCACCTCTTTGATTATGCAATTTTGTTTCCATTTTTGTTTCCATGTTTTTTCTTTCTATCATTTTTATCCAACTATTTCAACCAGTGTTCCCCTTTTACCTGGAATTGCACCTGATATGTACATAATGTTTGCACTTGGATCAACGTGAAGAACTCTTAAATTCTTTATTGTTACTCTATCGCTACCCATTCTTCCGGCCATTCTCATCTTTTTTGGAACCTTATTTCTAAGACCTCCTCCAATAGATCCCGGTTCTCTTTCTGAGTGCTTTTGTCCGTGTGTTCTAGGTCCTCCTCCGAAACCATGTCTCTTAACTACCCCTTGGAAACCTTTTCCTTTTGATATTGCACTAACCTCTATAGCATCACCTTGTTTGAATTGATTTAGATCAATTTTATCACCCACTTTATTATTTACTTCATTTACTCTAAATTCGCGTAGTGAAGCAAAAGCTCCAAGATCTTTCATATGACCTTTCATAGCTTTATTTATTCTTTCAGCCTTCTTTACACCACTTGCAACTTGTACAGCATTATAACCGTCGGTTTCTTTTGTTTTGACTTGTGTTACAACAATAGGACTAACTTCAACAAGAGTAGTAGGATGAACTACACCTTCATTATCGAAGATTTGTGTCATATTTAACTTTCGTCCAAGAATAAATTTCATTGCAGTATTAATTAATCTAATGATTACATCATTTTTACATCGATATTAACTCCCCCAGGTAAACTAAGGTTTGTTAAAGCTTCAATGATTTTCTGATTTGGGTTTATTATATCTATAATTCTCTTATGAACTCTCATTTCGAATTGTTCACGAGTATTCTTATATACGAATGCAGCTCTGTTTACTGTATATTTCTTAATTTCAGTAGGTAAAGGTATAGGACCATAGAACTTCATATCGTATCTAATAGCTGTATCCATTATTTGCTTCAAAGAAGCATCAAGAATTTTGTGCTCATAAGCACGAACACGTATACGAAGTCTTGCTCCATCACCTTCAACTGGTGCTTTTGCAGTCTTTGGACGTGTTACTTTCTTTTTTACTTCTTTTGTAGCAGTAGTCATAGGATTATATTAAGCAACTATCTTTGTTATAACTCCGGCACCCACAGTCTTACCTCCTTCACGAATAGCAAATCTTTGCTTATCTTCTAGAGCAACTGGTGCTACTAGCTTTACCTTGAATGTAACTGTATCTCCTGGCATAACCATTTCTACTCCTGTTGCTAGAGTAACTTCTCCAGTAACATCTGTTGTTCTTATGTAGAACTGAGGCTTATAACCTGTGAAGAATGGTGTGTGACGTCCTCCTTCTTCCTTCTTTAGGATGTAAACTTCTGCTTCGAATTCTGTGTGAGGCTTTACTGAACCTGGCTTTGCTAGAACCATACCACGAGTAACATCATCCTTTGATGTACCTCTTAGTAGAAGACCAGCATTGTCCCCGGCAATAGCTTCTTTTAGAGACTTATTGAACATTTCTATGAATGTAACAACTGTTTTTGAAGTTTCTCTGAAACCTAGGATTTCTACTTCTTCGTTTACCTTTAGTACCCCTCTTTCTACACGTCCTGTTACTACAGTACCACGACCTTCAATTGAGAATATATCTTCTATAGGCATTAGGAAAGGCTTATCTACTTCACGAACTGGGTTTGGAATATAAGTATCAAGAGCGTTCATAAGATCCTTGATTTTTGCTACCCATTCAGCATCACCTTCTAGAGCCTTTAGAGCAGAACCACGAATAACTGGAGCTTCTTTTCCGTCGAAACCATTCTTTGTAAGAAGTTCACGCACTTCTTCTTCAACTAGGTCAATAAGGTCTTTTTCAGGAACCATATCACACTTGTTTAGGAAAACTACAACTCTTGGAACACCAACTTGCTTTGCAAGAAGAATATGCTCTCTTGTTTGTGGCATAACTCCATCTTGTGCTGATACTACTAGAATAGCACCGTCCATTTGAGCGGCACCTGTAATCATGTTCTTTATGTAGTCAGCGTGTCCTGGTGCATCGATGTGAGCATAGTGACGATTTGCTGTTTCGTATTCTACGTGAGCAAGAGAAATAGTAACGATTTTTGATGCATCTCTTACTGTACCTCCCTTTGCAATATCAGAATAAGCCTTGTTTTGAGCAAGACCGTCCTTTGCTTGAACAGCTAGGATAGAAGTAGTAAGTGTTGTTTTTCCGTGGTCAACGTGACCGATTGTACCAACGTTTACATGAAGCTTTGTACGATTGAATTCTGCCATATGATTTTAGTGCTTTAGTCCTTTTTCAATTGGGCGTGAAAGCCAGTTGAAGCAAGACTAAAGATAAATTGTTAATTAATAAGTAATGAACGCAAAGAAAAATGCGTATTGGCTATAGTAGCATGATAGCTATTTTAAAGTCAAATATATGTATTAATATATCTTATATACCGAATATTAGCTTGAAGGATTTAATTATTGAGGAATTAATTAATTCCATATCATTATTTTCTATACCTAAAATATCAAATAGGGTCTTTTTATTTTCACTAGCAATTTTTGCTATATTAAATATGAATTGATTACTTTTTCCTTTTTCAGTTTCAATCGTAATTGGTATATCTTGTCCTACTGGATTATCGAAGATTACTAAATCTATTTCGATCTTATTTTGATCTTTTGTCTCTACATTTTTTAATACTCCATTTATACTAACTACATTTTTACCATTATTAAAGTTTATACCATTTATTATTAATTTATTTTTTTCTTGCACTATTGATAATATATATGGACTAAGTTCACCAACTATTACAAGAGGTTTGCCGATTTCTTGGTCTGATTTTTTTATTATATTTGAATAATTATTTTTTGAATCATACGCCCCCATTCCGCTAAATGAGAAGCTGTACTGTCCTCTATATATACTTGTAGTTACCTCAGCATAAACATCAATTATTTTTTCTTCCCCTTTTTTCATAGCAAAGCCACTATTATTCTCCCCTTTGATTGGACCATAACCATAATAATTTTTACTCATACCCGGAACAAAATCTGGAACCAATCTAGTAGCAATTACATACAGATCCTTAACAACAATATCTTCATACGCTTTTATTTTAACCTTAAAATCTAGTCTTATATTTTTCTCATTATTATTTCCATCGTATACAATCTTTGATGTAGAATTTGCAATATCTACAACTTCAGCAACACCAACAGTTTTATCTTTAAAATCACTTATTTCAAACTTATCACTAACTGAATTAATCTTTTTATTATCATTATTACTTACTCTAATCTTATATATATCATTATCTATATTGTATGGAACTGCCCATCTAAATGTATGATTAGATATTTTTCCTGGATTTTCTACTACGGTATTTGATGATGTAATTGTTTTTACTAAAGTTCTATTTCTAATATCATAAAGTTCAATTGACACATTACTAGAATTTCTTGATGACCATGTTATATCATAATTTTTAAACTTACTTATATCTCTATCAGAAAGCTGTACATCTTTTATAAGACTAACAGAGTTATCTACTATTTTACCTCTTGCATCATCTGACCCAGGAGTTGCAACAGTTGAATTAACTAGACTAAGAATATTTGATTTATTTTCTTTTACTTTATATGAATTAAAACCATAACCAAAGTTTATCTTATCTATAACCGCATATACATTTCCATTTATTGGTAATTCTTTTTGACTAGCCTCATCATAATATGTAGTGCCGGAATTAAATTCTGCACTGATAGTTATCGTTCTACCTTTTTTAAGTAAATAATATGGTCCTGCATTTGGTTCAACCATATTTTGTATATCTGTAACAGTACCAATAGTTATAACTTTTCTACGTTCATCTATTATATTTTTATCATCAAAATATAATTTAACAGTTAAGAAGCCATTTTTAGGTAAATTAATATCTTCTAGTGCTGTTAAGTTTATTTTAAAAGTCCCATGAATTTGAGGTGATTTCCAATTAGAATTATTGTATAAAATTATTTTTGGGTCATCTTTTATCTCTACAGATATATTTTTATCTTTTAGAATTATATTGCAGGAATTAAGAAATTTATTCATTTCAACATCTCTTTGAGTGTCTGAAGAATATATTGGTTTCATTTCAATCGGTATAAAGTTTTGTCCTAAAAAGTTTGCGAAATCCTTACTTAAATAATATTTTCTATACTCATTGAATGCTAGTTTCAAATATCTTTTCATATTTGTCTTATCCACATCAAATGGAAATTGATCTACCGCTAACTGCATTTTGTATAGATTATTTATATCACCAAAAATCTCTCTGGTAGTATTATAGTATTGTTTTTTAATATTTGAATTGTTATTATCGTATGAATTTATCAAAACATCATCTATATAACTTGGTGAAATATATTTACAATCACTCATAGACATATCGAAACCATATGGTATTGCTTTCCATTTTTTAGTTGTTAAATCCATTCCATAATCTTCATTATGAAGCGTTGATCTATCTCCTATTTGCAAAAAATAGGTCAGTATTTTGTATTTAATCTGTGATTCAATATCCATATCAATATTTACAACTTTATTATTCTTTACATCTTTATAACTTACAGTATATATGGAGTTTTTTTCGGTATAAGTTCCTACCCATTTATCAAATTTACCATCTTCAATTAAATTTTGATCGAGGTTAAATTGTCTTGTAAAAGGAATTTGATCATCCTGTTCATTATCTCTTTGTAAAACAATATAGTTATATGTATTACCCTCATAACCTTTTGTTGGTGTCTTGATTTTTAAATTTGCAAAAGCTACAGGGTCAACACTTGGTACACCAAACAGTCTTAATATTTTATAAAATGAGTAGTCCATCAATTGAATATCAACTGTTTTATTGAATCCAAAGTGATATTCATCATATAAAAAACCAGCAAAATCTAATAAATCACAATTAGAAACAAATCTCACCTTTTGATATTGCAATGTTTTATAACCTCCATATGTAGATAAACCACCGAACAATTCTTTAGGTTTGCCCTTACTATCAGTTTTATCAAAAGTGATATTAATCATAGGCGGCTGACAACTTGATCTAGCATGTCCCTTTTTTTCAAACTTTGTTTTCCATTTATTTATCTCTTTTCCTTTTGAATTGTATTCATATAACACAGAATCAGTATCTGTACTCCCGTCAGGGTTTACAATTTGTTCAACATCTTTATTTAATGTATCAAGAGTAAAGTTTCTAATTGGATACTTTATATCCTTATTAAGAGAACCGTCATTTATTTTGTTTTGTAAAAATAAATCATAACCATCTATTAAACCATCCTTATCCAAATCAACATTTTGAGCAAAAGAAATAATAGGAAAAATAAAAAACAAAACAAATAAGATCTTTTTCATTTAAATATATTTATGAAATTTAATGATTATATTGTAACATGTTGTAATGAAGAGATATTTCTTATTTATCCCCCATCTAATCATTTTGTTTATTATTTTGGTAATACTTGCCAATAGACTTGGTATTACAAATACAAAAGGAATTATCGATGAAACAAGTTCTTGTTATGAAAAAGGTGCATGTATAAATACAGATTGGGAGAGGACTGAAGAATGGATCGTAGTAAAGAAAGCCTTGGTAAATGATTATGCGACTATAGCTAAAGTCTCAGAAATAACTAAAGTATCCCCAAAAATGATTATGGCAATAACCTCAGTAGAACAAATGCGTCTCTTTTTTGATGAAAGAGAAATATTTAAACTTGTATTTAAACCTTTAGGAAAACTCGGAATTCAAACGAATTTCTCTTGGGGAATAACTGGAATTAAAGAAAATACTGCGAGAAAAATTGAAAAAAACATAAAAGATAAGGATTCTATATTTTATCTAGGTAAAGATTTAGAAAATATACTAGATTTTCATACAAATAATATAGATAGCGAGAGATTTGATAGATTAACTGATAATAAAAGTAATTATTATTCGTATTTATATACAGCTTTATTTATTAAACAAATTTATACTCAATGGGAAAAATCTGGATATAATATTAAAGATAAACCAGAGATACTTGGTACTTTATATAGTTTAGGATTTGAAAAATCTATTCCTAAGCTCAAACCCTTAGCAGGTGGATCAGTTATCAATATAAATGAAACTAAATATAGTTTCGGTGGACTTACCTATCAAATTTATAATAGTAAGAGTATTAATGAAATAAAATAAAAACACCTACTTCAATCGGTGCTTTTATTTTAACTTTTTCAAATATTATTTGAATATACCGAATAGCAATTTCATAGAATCAATGACTGAACCGGTTAATAATGAAACGAAGCTGCCATTTTTTATATTAGAATTATCAACTTGTTCGACTAAAACTGTAGGTGTATACAATTTTTCCAAACCATTTGTAATTGAATATATTTCATTTATACCTCCAATATCAGTTAGAGATATTTTATTAATAGATATATTTCTATTGGCTCTTATTCCATCATTCTTCTTTATTATTCCATTTGTTGTAAACTTTCTATAACTTCCACTAGGAATTACAAATAATTCTGAACTATCTCCTGTTAGTGATGATGGAATAGAATTTGTTGAAGAGAAAGTATAACTAGTACCAGGAGTAATATTTACACCAAAAGACTTACGTCCATTTTTACTTATATATACATCCTTATTACTAATATTGTTTATTGTAAAATTAAAACTAAAACTTGCTGAGTCTGGAGACAAAGTACCGTTATCTACTGTTTGAATATTTGAACTCGCATCAGTTACATAAGGTGTAGTTGATGATGCTAGAGTTATTGTTCCTGTAACAATAGATGAACTGGCTTCAACAGGAACTTGTCTATTCAAGCTATCAAAAGCCATTATAGAATCATTACTTGGTGTAAGTCTCAAATATAGTTTTGTTCCATCTGGTACCCCAGGCTTTATATGTCCGTAAACAGAAACCTGTACAAAACTATCAATCGGTAAAGATTTATTCATATCAACTGACATGTGTAGTTGAGTTGTTGTAGTAGAATAATTATCAATTATTATGTCACTTAAAACTTCATTTGCTAGTTTTCCTCCTGAAGTTATGATATCAAACTTCAAATTTCTTAATGTAGAAGAAGTATTTTTTGATTTTATTTCAAAAATACCTAGATTTATTTGAGAACCAGGATTATACAATACAGTTCTCGTCATAGGTGAAGCGGGA
Source organism: Minisyncoccia bacterium (assembly GCA_044228445.1). Taxonomy (GTDB): domain Bacteria; phylum Patescibacteriota; class Minisyncoccia; order Phycocordibacterales; family PALSA-1337; genus CAIOGI01. The sequence continues at coordinate 39,258 of JBGAUV010000001.1, forward strand.
GATAATCTTGAATTAATTATTTTTGTCGAAGTACCAGTAATAACTGTACATGTATATCCTAGAGGACAACCTACCGGCTGAATTGGTAATGGAGTACAAATATAGTTTATGGGACAGATAGGATTTGTTTGTGCTTTTACATCCTTATATCCAAATACTAAACCTAATAAAAATATTAGAAATAAAACAAATATTTTATGGGACTTTATATTCATAAATAAAAAAATTAATATTACAAAATAAATTATAGCACAATACACACATATCATATGTGTGTATTGTTGATATTAATTAAATTATTTATTTAATTACATTATTAATGAAGCCAAAGTTATGACAGAGTCAAAAACTGAAGCAACATAATGCCAACCATTATTTTTTGTTACTGGGGCGGATTGTGAAATTACATTAAACTTCACTGTATAAACATCATCTCCCCACCAAATAACATCATAATATCCAGTCTTTGCATCATTTGGAACTGTGAATGTTATAACTTCATTGTTTGAATTTGTATAATTTACAAAACCATAACTTCCGAAGTTAAAATCTCCTAGAGTTACTGGTGACTTTTTTGGATTGTTCAAAGTCAAAGTAACTTTTGTTCCTGGAGCACCTGATGCAGGATAAATTGATTTTATTCCTGGGGCAACAACTACCGCTGGTTGTACACTTGCATTGGTTACTGATCCTTGTGTATTGTTTTGAATATTAGATTCATTTAATACTGTTGGAGCTATAACTTTGAATGTTGGAGAGAATACTCTTACATTTCCTATTTCAACACCGATTCTTAAATCAGTATTTGTAAGCATATAATCTTCTACTTTCCAATCATATGATCTCTTTGTAGGATCAATATAACCTGTTCTTAGTGCTCCATATATATTTGGATTAGATGGAGACTGGAATATCAAAGTGAATCTAGCACTTTCAGGAACACCTGAAGCATTCCAATATATTGTATATGTCTCCCCTTTTGTAACTGAAGTATTTTCAGTTACTTGAACTCCTGATGTTTTATTTACTATTTTTACATCAGTTATATTTGCATTCGCATAATATAATGTTTTTTCTGCTACGGGTGGAGTTGGTGGTAACTTTGGTCCAACATTTGCATTTGCACCTGCTGGTACTCCAAGTGGCTTAATATTACCGATACCATTATTACATCCATACAATTTATTTAATCTAGCGCGTGTCATAGGCCCAACAAAACCTGTTGTAGGAATTCCATTTTGTCTTTGGAATTTTTTTACAGCATCTTTTGTTGATATTCCAAACACTGGATTCTTCAATTCTCTCTCACTATTATTTATATCTATATTTTCTTTATCTTCCAAAAGAGTTTGTAGATTAAATAGTGCAATACCAGAATCTTTTTCTATTGGTACACCTATGTCCATATTTCTAGGGTCAAGATCAAAGTTAAATGTATAACAATACTTTGGATCTAGTTTTGTTACACTACTCTTAACTTCTTCTTTACCACTTGTTGTATCCTCAATTTTAAATGAAGGATTAACAGTTCTTGTTTCTATCTTTGAACATATATAGCCCGCAGGACAACCAACTGGTTGTTCAACTATAGGTCTACATGTATATCCTGCTGGACAAGCAATAGCATTTGTATTTGTTTCTGCAAATACTTCCTTTACTTGTGGCAATGAATAAGCAGCCACTGTAAGAATGGCTACTGCAAGAATATGTTTTTGATGTTGATTTAACATAGTTTGTTAATAATTTTAATAATCGCACAATATTTACGAACCTAATTTCAAACCTACTTTTAAAAGTTATTTGATATATGATCAAATATTCAAGTAGTTTATAAAAAGAAAAATCGAGCCAGTTTCCTGTGCCCGTTTTCGAGTAGTGTCTCTTGCTTATAAGAATACTACTTAATATTTTTCTTTGCAATTGTAGTTATCCACAATTGCTATTTTATATTATTTTCTAGCTTCTGCTATTTCCTTTTCAATATTTGGTGGAACTACTTCATAGTGATCGAATTCCATTGTTGAGCTTCCTTGTCCTGAAGTCATAGAACGAAGCTGAGTAGTGTAACCGAACATTTCTGATAGAGGAACCTTGGCATGAAGTACCTTTGCTTGGCCTCTTTCTGTCATTTCTTCAATAGTACCTCGCTTTGACGAGATAGAACCTGTTATATCACCCATATACTTTTCTGGGAATAGAACCTCTACCTTCATGATAGGCTCTAGTATAACTGGTCTTGCTCTTCTAGCAGCTTCTTGGAAAGCTTGTGAACCTGCTATCTTGTAAGCAATTTCTGATGAGTCAACATCGTGGTATGAACCGAATGTAAGTTCACAACTTACATTTACCATTTTGTATCCCGCAACAATACCTCTATCCATAGCTTCATGTACTCCCTTTTCAACTGCTGGAATAAATTCTTGTGGAATTACTCCTCCTTTAATTGAATCAATGAATTCAAAGTCATCATAACGGCTAACATTTTTTGGAATCTTAGCTCCTGGTTCAATAGGCTTCATTGGAGATATTGTAATCTTCACGTGACCGTATTGTCCTTTACCTCCAGACTGCTTGATGTATTTATGTTCAGCTTCAGCAGTTCCAAGAATTGTTTCTCTGTATGCTACTTGTGGTTTACCAACATTTGCTTCAACACCGAATTCTCTCTTCATACGATCAACCATAATTTCAAGATGTAGTTCTCCCATACCTGCAATTAGTGTTTCTCCTGTTTCTGGGTTTGAACTTACTTTGAATGTTGGATCTTCATTTGTAAGTTTACGAAGTGCCATACCCATTTTTTCTTGATCAGCTTTTGTCTTTGGTTCAATACGAAGTGATACCACAGGTTCTACGAATTTTATTGCTTCAAGAACAATTGGATTATTTTCATCACAGAATGTATGTGAAGTAAGTGCATCTTTTAATCCTACAGCAGCTGCAATTTCTCCTGCGAAAACTTTTTTAACTTCTTCTCTCTTATCAGCTTGTAGACGAACAATACGTCCTAGTCTTTCTTTCTTTCCAGTTGTTGAGTTATATATATATGTACCTGCTTCTATTGTTCCAGAATAAACTCTAAAGAAAGTAAGTTGTCCTACGAATGGATCGTTTTGAAGTTTGAATGCTAGAGCTGCAAAAGGTTCTTCATCACTTGGTTTTCTTTCTATTATTTCACCTGTATTTGGATTTGTACCTTTTACAGACTTTAGATCTGTAGGCGCTGGTAAATAATCAACAACAGCGTCAAGTACTAGTTGAACTCCAACATTTTTTAGAGCAGAACCTGTAAACACTGGGAATATTTTATTTTCAATTACCAGTTTTCTTATTTCAGCTTTTAGAACATCGACTGGAATTTCTTTTCCATCCAAATACTGTTGCATAAGAGTATCATTATGTTCAACTGATTTTTCTATAAGTTCAGCATGATATTTTTTTGCATCGGCAAGATAAGCTTCTGGAATTTCTTTTTCTATAACATTAATTCCCTTTTCACCGTCAAAATAATAAGCCTTCATCTTTAATAGATCGATAACACCATTGTGTTCTCCTTCTGTACCTATTGGAATTTGGAATCTTACTGCTTTTTTATTTAGTCTTTCAAGGATAGATGCATATGATCTTTCAAATGATGCACCCATTCTATCCATCTTATTTATAAAACATAGACGAGGCACATTACTTTCATCTGCATATCTCCAGTTTGTTTCTGATTGAGGTTCTACCCCTGCTACTCCATCAAAAACCACAACAGCACCGTCAAGAACACGAAGAGATCTTTTTACTTCTACTGTAAAGTCAATGTGACCTGGTGTATCGATAACATTGAAACGAACCTTTTTTGAAGTATCTGTCTTTGGCATATATGAAGGATTCCAAAAACATGTAATAGCAGCTGCGGTAATAGTAATACCTCTTTCTCTTTCCTGTTCCATCCAGTCAGTTGTAGTTGCACCATCGTGAACTTCACCAATCTTATGGATCATACCTGTATAATAAAGAATACGTTCTGATGTAGTAGTTTTACCAGCATCAATATGGGCTATAATTCCAAAATTTCTAACTTTTTCTAGTGGGTAATCGCGATTCATAAATTAAAATTAATTTAAATAAATAAGTAGATTAAAGTTTAACACAATACAATACTAACCAAGAATACAAACTTACCAAGCAAAGTGAGCAAAGGCTTTGTTTGCTTCTGCCATCTTATGAGTATTTTCACGCTTCTTAACTGCTTCACCTTCATTCTTTGAAGCTAAGAATATTTCTTCAGCTAGTTTTTCTGATATTGGCTTTCCTTTTTTACTTCTAGCAGCTTCTACTATCCATTTCATTGATAGAGCTTGGCGTCTCTCTGGACGTACTTCACGAGGAACTTGATAGTTCGCACCTCCAACTCTACGAGAACGTACTTCCATAGCTGGCGCAGTGTTCTTTAGTGCTGTTTCAAAAACCTCAATAGGGTTTTCTACTTTTGCTTTTTCTTTTAGTATTTCAAAGCAATCATAAACAGCTTTTCTTGCTACTGTCTTTTTTCCCTCTTCCATTACATAGTTTATAAATTTTGAAACCTTTACTGAATCATAAACAGCTTCAGGCTTTATAACATGCTTATTACGTATTTTTCTTCTCATTTTAGTTTTTATTTTCTAAATATAATAGATTAAACCTTAGCAGCCTTTGGCTTTTTATTTCCGTACTGGCTTCTACCCTTTCTTCTCTTTTCTACTCCTCCTGCATCTAGAACACCACGAACTACTGAATATCTAAGACCTACGTCCTTTACACGACCTCCTCTTAATAGAACAACTGAGTGTTCTTGCAGATTATGTCCTTCCCCTGGAATATATGCAGTTACTTCCATACCATTACTTAGTCTTACTCTAGCAATCTTTCTAATAGCTGAGTTAGGCTTTTTTGGAGTCTTTGTTGTAACTTTTATACATACACCTCTTTTAAATGGAGATGGGAAAAAGTTTGGACGATTTTTAATTGTATTAAAGCTCTTTGTTAGAGCAATAGACTTTGACTTACGCACAAAAGTCTTTCTTCTTCTCTTAATAAGTTGATTTATTGTTGGCATTATTTATTTATTTCACCATAAAAGTGTACGCTTCACCGGCATATATATAGTATATAGACCGTGTTACTCACTTTTATGTTCTATTAATGTACGTCTTTAAACGTGGGAATACTCTAACATATAGGTATATAAAAGAAACGCGGCGGGGCCCCCGTGCCCCGCCGCTGCACCTTATTGAATCGAGCGCAATAAGATGCTCTGTCTAGGAACACAGGTATGAGCCGTTCCTGTGTCGGGTGAGGGTCTATGGACCTCACCCAATTCTTGCCTACACCACTGACTCGTGACCAATGTGTCGGCAAATTCAAAATCTTTTAATAATATACGCCTTTTTTAAAAAAAGGCAAGTATATACTATAAATTAATACCTGTAATAAGTGTGAATAAAAAAGGTATAATTGGCTCAAATACTGGCCATAATAGGAATAGAACTATAAATATTGTAACTATTTGATTATTTTCTAGAATAGCTCTATATCTATTCATGCTATATGGTAAAAGGTTAAACAATACCTTTGAACCGTCCAAGGGTGGTATCGGAATAAGGTTAAATATACATAACACTGTATTTATAATTACAATATAAGAAAATATAGATATCGTGGAGTGTGGCAACATATCCTGAAAAAACCTAATAGACAAGCCAAATACTAAAGCTAAAAATAGATTTGAACCAGGTCCAGCAATAGAAATAAGCATTTCCCCTACTCTACGATTCTTTATATTATATGGATTCCATTCTACAGGTTTTGCCCAACCAAATGTCATTCCAAGCATAGAAGTTATAAGTGGAATTATCACAGAACCATACAAATCCATATGTTTTATAGGGTTTAAAGTAAGTCTCCCCTGCAACCTTGGTGTAGGATCGCCTAAAATATCAGCTACATAACCATGGCATACTTCATGTATTACTACTGACATTATTAAAATTATTATTGATATTATGAATGCAATTGTGTCCATTTTATTAAAAAATAAATAAGTCCTTGCCAAATACAATACATATGATAGCATAGCTCTACAAACAAAACTTATGGCAAAAATCTGCGCAATAACAAAAAGGGGTTCAATGGTAGCGGGTGGATATTCAAATCGTACTCGTGCTACACAATTTAACCCTACAGGAATGGTTAGAAAGTATCCAAATCTTCAAAAGAAAAAGATATACATACCTGAATTAAAGAAATCTATTACTCTTACAGTATCAACAAGAGGTCTTAAAACTATACAGAAGCACGGAGCATTTATAACTCTAAAGAAAGCTGGTCTAATATAATAAATTCAATTCCCCCTCTCCCAAGAACTACCATTTGAAAACCAAGTGGTAGTTTTTGTTTTTGTAGTTTGAATATATTTTGGGTTTATTAAATTAAATAAATCTTTAGATTTTTTATTTTCTACACCACTATTAAATAATTCAACAATATTATCTTTTTGATCAATTTCTTTAGAATTGCTTTTATCTATTAAATTTTTGTAAATGTTTTTTTGAATTGTTTTTGATAAATTTCCTAGTAAATAAGCATCTGTATCTTTATAAGAAATTAATAATCCTAGTTCAGGTAAACTTGTTTTATTAAATTTAAAATCTAAGCTTGGAAATATAACTTCAATTTTTATATTATCTACATTTATTTGATCGTCTTTTTTTATTTTTATGATTTCTATCTTTTTATCTTTAATTATTTTATTTATTTGTTCCAAAGCTGTACTAGTAGAAAATATCTCACTCATGTATACCTTATCAACTTCATATCTTTTTAGTATATCTATTAATCCAAAAATTTGATTTGGCAATGAACTTGAAATAAAAATGTGATCAATTTTTCTTTTATAAAATGGAATTAAATCTGTAATATTTCTTATTACACCTTTATCCCCTGCTCCAATTAAAATATTTTTGCCTTTTGGTGTTTTTATAAAAATTGATCTTGATCTTGAACTACTCAAAAAGTTTATTTCTAAAAGTGGTTTTCTAAATTCAAATCTATAAATATAAAAAGATAAATATATTAAACATAATAAAAATATTAATAAAAAAGCTATGTATTTTTTGCATAGTATTTCTTTAAAAAACTTAATTGCTTTCATGTGCCCACTGTAGCATAATGAGATAAAGAAATAATGAAGAAATTATAAAATTTTAATAAAGTTTATAAAATAAAATGAATAAATTTGAAGAAAAAAAATTTGATATTGGCGAGCTAAAAGGAATATCGAAAAAAAGTATTGAGGAACATTTAAAGCTTTATTCTGGTTATGTAAAAAATGCAAATACTATAATTGATAAGGTTAATGAAATGAGAATTGATACTGAAAAAAATAGTTATGCAATTAGCGAAACAATGAGAAGATTTGGTTTTGAATATAATGGTATAAGAAATCATGAAGTTTATTTTGATAGTCTATCTGGTGGCAATAATCCACTACCGAGTTCATCAGTACTAAAAAAACAAATTGAAAAGGATTTTATTTCTTTTAATAAATGGCTTTCCGAATTTAAGGCTCTAGGTATGACACGTGGTATTGGTTGGGCTATGCTATATTTCGATAGAAAAGATAATAGACTTCTAAATGCTTGGGTAGATGAACAACATATAGGACAACTTCAAGATTGTAGTCTTATACTAGCACTTGATATGTGGGAACATTCATTTGTTGCAGACTATATGTCATCTGGTAAAAAGAATTATATTGAAGATTTTTTCTCAAATTTAAACTGGCTAAAGATTGAAGAGAATTTAAAAAATATAATAAAGTAAGTTATATAAATAAATAAAACTATATAAGGTGAAAAAGGCGGAACCACAATACTTGAAAATGGTAGGTTCGCGCTTTTTTCAACTACAAATAATTCATAAGATAAAAGTATATGTGCTCCGTAAGCAAATAATTTTGAAATAATAATTGAAACGAAACCAAATAAGCCTGATAAACATACCAGTAACATTGTTAAAGGAATAAATGGCAAAACAATTATATTTACGAACATTCCAACTATTGATATTTGTCCCATCATATAGAGTATATATGGTGATACAAATATTTGTGTAGCTATAGTTGATGACACCACTCCCCTTATTCCAAATTCTTCAGTAATAAACGTAAGTCTTTTTTCAATTGGACTAGCGAGTATAATAAGACCAAAACTTGCTAAAAAAGAAAGTTGAAATGATGGATCATAAAATAATATAAGTGGATTTTGTATTAGCATTAATAAACCTGCAATAAATAAAGCTCTTAAAACTTTATAATCTTTTCTAAATAATTCTCCGATCAAAGCTATTATTGCCATAATACATGAACGTATGACCGTAGCTCCACCACCAACTAAAATTCCGAATAAAATTATTCCAATCATTCCAAGTACAATAGAAATATTTCTTGGTAAAAATGAAAGTAATCTTCTTATTGTTGTTGCAATAATAGTTATGTTATATCCTGATAAAACTACTATATGTATCAGACCAGCTTTTCTAAAATTATCAATTATATCTTTTCCCAAACTAGCTTTTTCTCCAACCACCAAACCCGAAGCCAAAGCTGAGTGAGGTTCTCCCAAAACTTTATTTAAATTATTTACAAAGGCTTTCTTTAATTTATTTAACTTTGTACCCAAATTAAATTGCTTATCATTATTTAATATAGTTACATTTGCTTTTTTAATTTCATAATATATATCATCTTTTTTTAAATAATTTATATAATCAAACTCTCTACCTGTATCCCCCATAAAGTTTCTTGGTATAGATAATTTACCAGAGACTTCTATTTTATCTCCATAAAAATACTCTTGATAAGGTTCAGTTGTAACCTTTATATTTGTTTCACTGTTAATTTCTAATATAAAAGTCTGGCTATTTTTCTTTGCTATTGATTCTGAGACAATTGTCCCTCTTAGTGAAACTTCACTACCTAGTTTCATATCAAGATCGGAAGAATGATGTTTATTCAATATAAAAACAATTCTTAGTATTGTTACTAGAATCAATAGTATAAATATAATATTTTCTTTAATAATATATTTTATATTTGACATTGATTATGTTTGGTTTATACTTTATTTGTTCTTAACTATGGGCGTAAGCCTCGAGATCAATAAAGATCTCAAACTAAAAAGAGTTACTCAAGAAATTGGGTGACTGCTTTTTTTATTTTTGTAAAAGTATTCTGATGTAAACTACCCATCTTTTTTAATAATCTTCTTTTATCAAGGATTTTTAATTGTGATATTAGTGCAACACTAATACTATAGTTAAAATAGAATGGAAAATGAACTTTATCTATTCTTAATGTCTTTGTTAGTGGTATTGCAATGAATGTATACCTATTAATCTTTTTTAAAATAAGAATTGGTCTAACAAAATATTCCCCCTTTCCATCCTGTTCTGAACCTATATTTAATCCTAGACTTGCCCACCATATCTCCTTTTCGTAAAAGAAAATCTCAATATCTTTTTCTGATATTGTTTTTTTAATTGCATTCCAACCATCAAAATCCTTTACATAATCCACGCACTAATCCTAACAAAACGAGATAAAGAATTAATGAAGAAATTATGAAATTTTAATGAATTTTTTACTAGGACACAAAGGAATGTTACACCGCAAGTTGTGAGCGATCCTTTCCTGTTGCTTAATATGTGAAACTAGGTTTAAACACTGATATGGTAACCAGAGAGTAGGCCAGAATATAACTTTACAGGATTATTATCAGCAAAACTTGTAGCTATTACATCACAACGATTATTGCCTTCATTGTCTGCATGTCCGTCTACGTGTAACCACTTTATGTCTTTTCCTTGTGAAACAGACAAGAGTTTTTCCCAAAGATCCCTATTTAGAACCTCCTTTTTTGACGCTGTTCTCCAACCCTTTTTTTGCCAACCCTGTATCCATAGTGTCATTCCTTTTACTACATATTCTGAATCAGAATATAGAGTTATTGTTTTGCTAGAAAATTCACTTGGTAAAGTACTAAGTGCTTGTATGCATCCTATAAGTTCCATTCTATTGTTTGTAGTCATATTTTCTCTACCTCCAATTTCTAGAACTTTATCTCCCATGATCAAAACAGCACCGTATCCACCAGGCCCTGGGTTTCCCCGTGACGAACCGTCCGTATATATCGTTGTCATAATTTTATATTCAAATTGTACTATTTATATTTTAAATAGCAAAATAAAATTAAATTACATCAATTATCCTAAGCCTTAATTCTGGTCTTCCTCTGAAATTAGATTTTTCCATACAAGCAATTAAATTTATTTTATCTCCAATAACTAGACTATTACCATTTTTATTTTTAAAACTTCCGCTATTCATAAAGAAACCTATAGCAGGAACTTTTTCTCCTGTCCTTTTACTAAATAGAAATTCTAGGTGATTCTTTTCTTTTCCAAACTCTTTTATGCCAGATATAGAAATATTTTTAAATATAAAACTTGGTTTAGGATTACCAATTCCAAATGGTGCCAATTTTTCTATAGAGTTATATGTTTTCCAATTAACATCTTGAATTTCAAGTTCTCTATCAATATATTGTATATTTTCTTTTTCTGAACTTTTTACTATTTTATAGGCTTCATTTAATTTCTCTTCTACATGATGTATACCTTCATTTGAAATTGCAAAACCTCCGCTTTCTGCATGACCACCGAATTGTAGAAAAGTATTTTTATTTACTGCATTCATGAGATCAAGTAAATGAACACTACCTGCCGCGCGACAACTTCCTTTTATAATTCCATCTCCGTCCCTTCCCCAAAGAAATACAGGACAAGAAAATTCTTCAGCAAAAACATTTGCAGCAAGACCAAGTAAACTTGGTTTCCAATCTGGATTTCCAATTACAATAACTCCATCAGGTTTTTCTCCATATCTTTCTATTATTTTTTTCTTTGTTTCTTTTACTAGTGATGCTACAGTTCCTTTTCTTTCATTATTTATATGATCAAGGTTTTTTGCAAGAATATGTGCCTCATCATCACTATCTGTAGATAATAATTTAAATGCATCCATTGGTACACCCATACGTGAAGCAGCATTTATTCTTGGACCAATAGTAAAACCAATATCATCTTCAGTTAAATATCTTTGATCTGATTTTAATAAATTTAATAATCTAACTAAACCTTTTCTTGGGGACTTTCTAAGTACTTGTAAACCATAATAAGCAAAGACTCTATTTTCACCGACTAGAGGTACCATGTCTGAAAGTGTGGCAATACCAACCATATCCAGAAGCCATTTTTCCCAACCGAGTTTTATACCAAAATCTTTTTTCTTAAGTATTCCTTGAATAACTTTATACCCGACCCCAGAACCGCAAAGCATTTTTTCAGGATAATTACACTGATCTTGTTTTGGATTTACTATTGCATAAGCATCAGGAATTATTTTTCCTGGTATATGATGATCTGTAATTATTACATCTATTCCACTCTCTTTTGCGAGACTTACAGGTTCGATATCTGCTATACCACAATCCAAAGTAATTATTAATTTTACTCCTTGCTCCTTAAAATCTTTTATTGCACCCACATTTAAACCAAAACCTTCATCATGTCTATGTGGAATATAGTTTATAAAGTTTGTATAACCGATTTTCTTGAATGTATCATGCATACAAACTCCAGCAGGAATACCATCGGTATCGTAATCACTATATATAACTATTTTTTCATTATCATTTATTGCTTTCAATATTCTATCGACTGCTTTTTCACAATCTTTTAAAAGAAATGGATCATGAGTATGATTATCATAACTAGGATTTAAAAAATCTTGTCTCTCTTTTTCAGTCTTTATTCCACGATAAAAAAGTAAATGATCTGTAAGACTACCATTGTATATCTCTCTTACTTCATATCTTTTAGCCATATAGTATAAAGAGTATATCATGTAGAATTTGTTATACTATATTCATGAAACAAGATAATAATTGTATATTTTGCAAAATAGTAAAAAAAGAAATACCAGCACATATAGTCTATGAAGATGATAAATTTCTAGCATTTTTAGATATAAATCCTCAATCTCCTGGACACACTCAAGTAATACCAAAAAATCATTATAGATGGGTTTGGGATGTTCCAAATGTCGGAGAGTATTTTGAATTAGCCAAAAAGATAGCTTTGGCTCAAAGAAAAGCATTTGATACTGATTTTATATTAAGTAAAGTTGTAGGTGATGAAGTTCCCCACTCTCATATATGGGTATTTCCAAATAGTGAAGTAAAAGGAAATAAAAGAGACTTTGAAGTAAATAAAAATAAAATTAGAGAGAATTTATAACTTAGAATTTTCAAGCGCTTCTATGCCTGGGAGACTGCCTTGAGATAAGAAATCAAGCATTGCACCTCCCCCTGTTGAAACAAAAGTAAAATCCTGTTCTATACCTAGTTTTGCTATAGCAGCCAAAGTATCTCCCCCTCCTACAATAGTCTTTACCCCGAGCTTTGTTGAACTAGCAATATGACGAGCTAGATCTAGTGTTGGATTAACATAACCTTGTTCATAAGCTCCCAATGGTCCATTCCATAATATATATTTTGCCTTTTTTATTTCTTCTTCTATAAGATTTAAAGTCTTTGGACCTGTATCATATATAACATCATTATCTTGAATTTCTTTTATATCTTTTACCTTATCATGAGAAATTGTTGCATCTATAGGTAAAATGATTTTATTTGTTGAAACTAGTTTATTTAAACCAAAATTCTTTGGACTTACCATTGATTTGCCTATATTTATTCCATTTTCTTGTAAAAAGTTATTTGCCAAAGCTCCTCCAACAAAAACCTTATCAGCTATACCTGTAAACTTTTCTATAAGTGGTAACTTCGTTTCAAACTTTGCTCCACCAAGAATAAATAGAAATGGTCTATCGGGGTTAAAGGCTGTACTTAGATTTTTTACTTCTTTTTCAAAAAGTATACCTGCATAACTTGGAATAAATTCTGTTATAGCTGAAACCGAAGCGTGTTCACGGTGTGATACTGCAAAAGCTTCATTTACATAAATATCTGCAAGACTTGCTAGTTCTTTTGCAAACTTTTTATCATTCTTTTTTTCACCTTCGTGATCTCTTAAGTTTTCTAAAAGGACTATATCTCCATTATCAATACTATTTATTACTTTTATACAATCTCTGTAATTTTTTATAAAACTACACTTTATGCCGAGCTTTTGTATATGTTCAAATACAGGAGTTAAACTTGGTTTTTCGCCTTCTAAAGGTTCGATATGACTAATTAAAATTATTTTAGCCTTTTTTTCTTTTAAATAATCAATAGTTGGAATTATTTTTCTAAGTCTAAAATCATCTCGTACTATGCCATTTTCTATTGGTAAATTAAAATCTACTCTCATTAGGACTTTTACTCCCTCTAGATTATTTATATCTCGTAGATATTTCATTTATTTATTTTATTTAACTGAATCTACAACCTTTAATAATTCAACAAAGCCTTGTGGATTTACACTTTCTCTACCTACTAAAAGACCATTTACTCCCCCATTTTCCATTATATCCAAAGCATTTCTGAAACTTACAGAACCTCCATAAAGTATTGGCATATTTTTACCATTTTCTTGACCGTACATATCTGATATAACTTTTTTAATGAAAATTACCATTTCATTTATAACTCCTGTAGTCATTGGTTCTTTTGCACCAATAGCCCAAACAGGTTCATAAGCAATAATAAGTTCACTTATGAGTTTTTTTGGTATTTTATCGAGTGAATTCTTTATTTGTGATTTTAATATATCCAAGTATGCACCTTGTGAATCTCTTTCTTTTTCTCCTATACATAGAATTGGGTGAATTCCGATTTCTAGATTCATAGCAACCTTTTTTGCAATAATTTCATCTGTTTCACCCATTTCCCTTCTCTCTGAATGTCCGATAATAGAATACTTAATACCAAATTCTTTTAACATTACGGGACTAATTTCACCTGTAAATGAACCTCTTTCTTCAAAAAAAGTATTTTGGACTCCATAACTTACATTATTTGCATTCTTGCTTGATATTAGCTTTGGTATGTATATAAATGGTGGGCAAATTACTATATTAGTATTTTTTAATTTATCAGATACTTTATTTATACTTGATGTAATTTTCTTTGCTTCGTCTATACTAGTCGGGTTCATCTTCCAGTTTCCTACAATAATCTTTCTTTTCATTTTTTTAAGTAAATTATTTATTGATTTATGAGACACTACAAACATAGTATATCATTTACTTAACCTCATCCCAAGATATTATTGAATATTGATTTGAAGTTAAAGGAAAGCTTGGTGGTGGAGAATACAATAAGTTTGAATCATATATAATGTTTCTAGTTTGATAACCTGTACCATCAGTATAAGCAAAACCATATCTTTGATTTGTTGCTATCATTCCATATAGTGTAAGTGTATTTCTAATATCATAACCCTGACAACTTTGTCCTCCACTACCATTGTTTAAATAATAATATCTTCCTGCTCTACCATTTTGAGCAACTAGAGCAGCATCTATCCTTAGAGTATCAGCGCTTCTTAACCCTGTATTTATATTATCTTGAGCGATTAGTGATATAACATCACTACCATCATAATTTGTATAAAGTAAGTTATTATTTATTGTAATACTTCTTCTTGTACTTACATTATCTGGGAATCTACCTGCTGCAATTGTTATTCTGGCTGTATTTATTTGTCCATCCACCCAAACATGATCTTCTACGAAAATTATTCCATTTGCTGGATTTGGATAGTTTCCAACTAAAGTTTCAGTATTTATTGACCAAGAACCCCAGTTTGGTTGACTTTGTGAATCAGTACATTTACTTCCCATAGAAACAAGGGTATTTACCTTATATACATCATAAGTATCATTTGTCTTTAGCTTTATGTGATAACCCTGTACACCTGAACTAGCTAGATATTTACCATTTGCTTGTGCTAAAGTCTTCATTTGAGATAAATCAGTAGTTAAACCGGTAAAATCAAAGGTCTGTATAGGAAATGTTCTTCCCGCCATGAAAACATCTGGTCTATTTGGAACAGCAGCTGGCGGACTAGGATCATCTGTACCTACAGTTGTATATACACCGAATCTATATGCACTACCATTGTCAGGATCGATATATTTATCTTTTGATGATGTAATAAGGTTATGAGCTAAACCATCAAACCTTATACCGTTGTTTGAGTGTATAGGACCGAATACTTCAGTACCAGAACCAAATCTCATAATATCATTTGCTGCCACAGCATATTTTGCCAAAGACGGTATAGCTAGAGTAACCTGTATAGTTCTACTTAATCCCGTTCCATCATTTACTGTACCTTTTGATTTTATCTTTACTACAGTTGATCCTGTAGGTGGTGGTGTAATGGTCAAAGCATAATTCCCTATAACATTACCATCTTTATCGTTAAAATTGTGTATAAATGGCCCGTTTGTTGTTGTAGCGTTTCCATCTTTATAATCAGTCTGATTGTGGGCTAAATGCCACCTATAGTAGTCGATTCCTGCTTCAGCTATTTGTAAAGCTTGTTCCTTTGAAGTTAATCTTTTTGATGTCTTTAATATAGTCGAACCCCAGGTAATTAATGCAGAAGTTACAGTAATACCAATTACAGCAAAGACAAGTACATTCACCAAGACTAGACCCTTATCTCCCTTTTTATTAAAATAAGTTTTATTTTTATTCATTGGGCTTTTAAACAATATTTTCATATATTATAGATTATCTTTTAAATTTCTAAGAGTTGCAGTAGAAGTATATAGCCTTGGAATTGGCGATCTATTTGGATCAGCGTCAATAAGAAGATTTGTTCTAATTAATCTAATTGAAGTGATATTTACTGGGTAAGTAAGTGGTGATGAAGTCCCTGCATAGTTAGTATCATAATATTCAAATAATGGTGTGGTGCTAGAATTTTTTAGATTATAGGCTAGAGTTGTAATAACTTCAGATGCTGGATTATATACTGGAGGATTTCCAGTTGATGCAATTACTCCCTTTTTCAAAACATTACCAGTTAAAAAATATCTGACCTGCTCCATCTTTGTATCACCATCAATATCACTAAAGAAAGTCAACGTACTTGTTGCAACTGAACTTATAGGATAAGCTCCATTACCACTTGGAGACATTGATCTCATTTCTTTAACCATAGTTGCTATAATAGCTCTTGAATCTTGAGCACTCTCTATTACATCCTTTGTATATTTATTAAATCTAAATATATTTGTTTGGAAAGTCGCCACAGCAATAGATATTAAAACTATCATTCCAAGTGCAACCATTGTCTCTATTAAAGTAAATCCTTTATTTTTTTTCATTCTACTTTGTTAATATTACTGTTTGCTCTTGCCAACTTGAACTTACATTTGAAACATTTGTTGTTGTTGGATAATCATTTCTAGAAGTTGTGATTGTATAACTACCTGTAGATAAGCCCTTAAATATAACTTGTCCTGGAGGAGTACAGTCTGAAGTATATGTAAAGTATATATCAGAAAGATTTGGTGTAAAACTATTATCTAGTGTTGATAAATATATTTTATATCTAACATATCTATCTCCATTATGAACTGTATTTATATTAGTATCAGAAGCTGTGTAGTAAGTATTTGAAGTTCCATCAGGGCCCTTGTACACCCAAGTTGTTGAAGCATTTATTATAGAATTTGTAGCAAACTGAATTCTTAAACTTGTTGTACCTGTTTGTATAGGCTGATCAGTTGGTGTCCAGAATACTTTATGGAAATTACTAATTGATCCGAGATCAATAATAGATGATTCCATTTCACTAGTTGAAGCAAAACTTCCTGATGTATTTTTTAGTTTAAGTTCCCCACTTGGTGAAGATATTTCCAAATTACCATCATCATAAAAATAACTTAATTCATCACTAAAATTAACTTGCCCACTACCATTTGACCAATCAGTTTGATTGAAATATCCCCTATCAGTTATTTGTGTATACTCGAAATCATCACCGTCACTTATTTTTACAGTTGCTCCAGTAACTGGTAAACCTGTAACACTATCTTTTACTGTTACCAAAAGACTCTTTGGAGTTTTTGGCCCACCAATTATCATTACAGTTTCTGTACTATTTGGAGTAATCTCATTTGGACTTAAAGGATTTAAACCATATATATCATAACTCGAATCAGTTCCCATAATACTGTATGTATCCCATTCTATATTTGTATTATTATATAATCCTGAACTATTTGTAGTTAAAGCACTTGAAAACTTTGGTATATTAACACCCTTTGTCTTTGCACCGGTCATCGTAAAATTAAAATCAGGTAAAACTACACAAGTAGGTCCAACACTTTTTATAGTTAAATTTGAGACTCTATCTATAACAAAACTTATTTGAGTAACTTGTTGAACAAGAACAGTTGCATTTGGTTTTGTTGGATTTAAGTTTGTTGTGCTAGTTGCATATGTCTTATCAGTTGAATAGCCATTTTTACTTACTGTAATTTCATAAGCTTCTATACCAGGAGGTGCATCAACTATAGCCAACATTCCATTTATATTTGTAACATCATCAATTATGATATTTGGACTGACTTTTGCATTTACCACATGAACATCTGCATCTGATACAGGTACGCCATTTGCATCAAAAACTTTTATAAAAAGTGCTCCATTGGTACTTGCTGTTTCAAGATTTTTTGGTGCTATTGTGGTCGTTAATGTAATAGGTAAATATCCTTTACATGTATCACATTCAACTTCAACTTCTACAAGTTTATTATCAGCGGGTGATAAATCATTTAGATTTCCTCCAAGAGTTCCGTCGTATGGTAAATCAATATTTCTTATTGTAGTTATAACATTAAAAGTAATACCTCCTCTTACAAACTGTTGTGTATGTGGAATTTTTCCTTTTGGTATACCAGAAACTTCTCCAACATCTGAATAAGGTAAATTTCTTATTATTTCAAATTGTTCATTTGCAAGACTAATTGCCAAAATCTTATACTGGCTGGCTGAAGCAACTGAAAATAGACTTACATAAACCTGATACAGTGCAATAGATATAGTTAAAAATACAGCAATTCCCACCAAAGTCTCAACCATAGTAAAACCTTTTTTAAATAACTTTATATTTTTAGAAATTAAATTATATAAATACATTTATATTGCATTTACTAGTGAATACATAGGTGAAATCATTGCAATTGCAAAGAATCCAACTCCGACAGCTATAAAAACCATAAGTACTGGTTCAATTATTGTAGACATATCTTTTGTTCTTTGATCAACATCCTCTTCATAATAAACCGCTACCCCCAAAAGCATTTCACCTATTTTTCCAGTCTCTTCCCCAACTTCAATCATTTCGCTAAAAAATGATGGGTAGAGCTTTTCATTACTATGAAAAACTTTTGAAATCAAATCTCCTTTCTCAACCGCTTGAGCTGATTGTTCTATAACTTTTTTGTAATGAACATTTTGTACAATATCTTTTGTAATACGTAGAGCTTCTAAGACATCTACCCCGGAAGTAATTAGAGAAGACATTGATCTTGCTGTTCTTGCACTATTTACCTCTTTTACTAGATTTCCAATAACTGGAATTTTAATAATTATATAGTGCAATATATTTTTTCCATTTAAACTTTTTGACCAAAAATATGCAAGACAACCTAGTATAACAATTACAATTAGAATAAATATACCATTATTTATAATCATATCACTTATAAATAGAACAATTTTTGTTGGTGTAGGTAATGCTAAATTTAATTCTTTAAATGTTTTCATCAATGTTGGAACAATATAGGTAAGCATTATTATTCCTATAATTACCATCGCTGCAAGAACTACTGAAGGATACATGAGTGCTCCTTTAATTCTCTTTTGTAATTGATAACTTTTCTCCATTTGAGTAGACACAACCTTAAGTGCTTCAGCTAACATTCCACTCTGTTCACCTGCCTTAACCATAGATATAACTAAAGGAGAAAACATATTTTTATACATTTCCATTGATTCACTGAGTGTTTTTCCTGAAGATATTTCATCTCTCAAACTGCCTATAATTTTTTTAACCTTTTTATTCTTATTCTGATTCTCCATTACTGACAATGCTCTTGATATGGCAAGACCAGCAGAAATCATGGATCCAAGATTTTTTGAAAAAGTAATCTTATCCATCATTTTAATGGAATTAAAGAAATTAAAACTTATATTAAAAGAAAATCCTCCGCTCTTTTCTTTTACTGAAATTGCTTCATCTCCTGATTCTTTTAGCATTTTATACAAATCAAAACGATCTTTTGCATCACGCTCACCTTTATATATTTCACCATTGCTTCTTTTTGCTTTAAAAACAAATGTGGACATTTTATTCTGAAATTACTCTTAGAACTTCTTCAATTGTCGTTTGACCTTGAACTGATTTGAATATTCCATCTTCTATCATTGTAAGCATTCCCTCTTTTTTTGCTTGATCCTCTATTTGACCTGCTGTTGCTCCTTTCATAATAAGATCCTTTATCGTCGGGCTCACCTTTAGAACTTCATGTATACCAATACGACTCTTATATCCATCATCTTCTTTTCCAGGAACAGCTTTCCAAAAATTAATCTTATCCCAAGTATCTCCAGGCTTAACTACCTTTTCAGCTTTTAATACTTCTAGCACTCTCTTTAGATCAACAACTTTCTCTAAGTTTGCTAATTCTGCTTTTGATAAATAGTATTTTTCTTTTGTATCAGACAATCTTCTAACTAGTCTTTGAGCAATTACAATATTTATAGTTGAAACTAGTAGGAATGATTCTATTTTCATATCCATAAGACGAGGAATAGCTCCAGCAGAACTATTGGTGTGTAATGTTGATAGAACCAAGTGTCCTGTTAGAGAAGCATTTACTGCTAGAGATGCTGTTTCATTATCTCTTATTTCCCCCACCATTATTATGTCTGGGTCTTGTCTAACTAGTGTTCTAAGTCCAGAAGCAAATGTAAAACCAATATCAGGATTTACTTGAGTCTGGTTTATTCTTTTCATTTGATACTCAACAGGATCTTCAATAGTTGAAATATTTACATCAGGTTTATTTAAAATATCCAGAATTGTATACAAAGTTGTGGTCTTACCGGAACCAGTTGGTCCTGTAGTTAGAATCATTCCTGTTGTTTGATTTGTAGCATGATGTATTCTATCCAATCCTTCTCCATGAAAACCAAGATGTTCTAATGTAAAACCAGAAACATTTTCACGAAGCAAACGCATAACAGTTTTTTCACCGTAATAAGTTGGTAGTATGGATACACGGAAAGACACTTTTTCATTATTCATATCAACCTTAAATCTTCCATCTTGTGGCAACCTTTTTTCATCTAGTTTTAAGTTAGAAAGAACTTTTATACGAGCAGTTATAGAAGATTCAGCATGTTTTGGAAGAATCATTGCATCATGTAAAAGTCCATCAATTCTATATCTAACTAGCAATTCTGCTTCCATAGGTTCAATATGAATATCAGAAGCATCTTGTATAATTGCATGCTTTAAAAGTGTGTCCACTATACGAATAACAGGTAAGTTTTCTGCTATCTTTTTTAAATCCTCTTCACTTGTAGAACCACCTGCATCTTCAGCAATAGTCTTTAGAGTTGCTGATTCCTTTTGAATAATATCTCCGAATTCAGCTTTCAAACTCTTTTGATATTGAATAATTGCGCTCTTTATTGATTCAGCATCAGTAAGTCTAGGTAAAATCTTCAATTTTACTTTCTTTTTTACGAAATCAATTGCTGAAAGATCGTCAACATCAAGCATAGCAACTTCTAAACTATCATCAGTCTTTTTAAAGCCTATAATATTGTGATTTCTAGCTACTGGCTCAGGAATCATAGATAGAGTATCAAAAGGAATTTTTCTAGATTTTAAATCTACGAAAGGAATACCGAGAACATAGGCCTGCATTCTTCTCAAATTATCCTCAGTAATCTTTCCATTATTTACAAGTATTTCAGCAGCTTTAACACCTTTTTCTTCAGCTTCTTTTATAGCCTTATCAAGATCAGTTTTGGAAACTAGATTGGAATCCAAAATAAATTTATTGAGCTGTGTCTCTGGAACGAACATACAGCTATTATATCAGTACTGTATAACAAAGAGTATGTGTATAAACATATTGCTAATTAATAATTAAGGAGTAGCATTATGTGTGGAGGTGTTTATGATAGCAAAGCTTTTGTTA
This sequence comes from Minisyncoccia bacterium, assembly GCA_044228445.1. Lineage (GTDB taxonomy): Bacteria > Patescibacteriota > Minisyncoccia > Phycocordibacterales > PALSA-1337 > CAIOGI01. The sequence continues at coordinate 60,586 of JBGAUV010000001.1, forward strand.
TCGACAATTATTATTATCGCTGTACTTAGTCTAGCTCTAGCGGTAGTTGTTTGTGAAATACTAAACCCCAGTTTTTTAAACCGAAAGGTCACAAAATGATAATTTTTTACAACTGTATAGGCTTTTGCCTGTACAGTTGTTTGTTTTATACACAAAATCTACTATTGCTTTAGTCATCACCTTCTGGTATATTGTTGTTATCAGTAGTTCGCCCTCCCAGGCGGACATTTTTTATAAAAAGGGGTTAATAATAATAAATATATGGTTGATTTAAAGGTAATAAACTCTGTTTTAGAACAACTAGAACAAGAGCGTGGTATTCCAAAGGATAAAATGCTTGAGGCTATAGAACTTGCTTTAGCTATGGCGTATAAGAAAGAGTATGGTAAAAAAGGCCAGATAGTTAGGGCTATTTTCGATAAAAACACAGGAAAAGCTGAATTTTATCAAGTTAAAATAGTAGTTGATGAAACAAAAGTCATCATGGAAGATGAAGAAGATGAACAAGACCTAAAAACAATAAGTGAAGAAAATATTCGCGTTAGATATAACCCTGAACACCACATTCTCCTAGAAGATGCAAAAAGAATAAAGAAAGATGCAAAAATAGACGATGAAATAATATTTCCACTAGAAACAAAGGATAATTACGGCCGTATAGCAGCTCAAACAGCAAAACAAGTCATAATTCAAAAGATTAGAGAAGCAGAAAAGACATCAGTTATGACAGAATATGGCCAAAAAGAAGGAGAAATTGTCTCTGGCACAGTACAAAGAATAGAAAGAGGTACCCTATTTATAGATATGGGAAGAGCTTTGGGGGTTATACCTTATGAAGAACAAATCCCTAGCGAACACTACAAGCAAGGTGAAAGAATAAGAGCATATCTATATGCTGTTGAAGAGACTCCAAAGGGTATCCTACTTAAACTTTCACGTTCTCACCCAAAATTCTTAGCAAAACTATTTGAAATTGAAGCTCCAGAAATTGCTCAAGGCGTAGTTGAGGTTAAGTCAGTAGCAAGAGAGGCAGGATCACGTTCAAAAATCGCTGTATTCTCAAAAGACAGCCATATAGACCCTATAGGTTCACTAGTTGGGCAAAGAGGTGTGCGTGTTTCTACAGTTATGAGTGAGCTTGGAGGTGAAAAGATAGACATTATTGAATGGAGTGAGGATCCTTCAAAATTCATTACTGAGGCACTATCCCCTGCTAGAATCGTAGAAATAACTCTATTTAAGGAAGAAGCTAGAGCTGTAGTAAAGGTTACAGAAGATCAACAATCGCTAGCAATAGGAAAAGGTGGTCAAAATGTACGTCTAGCAGCAAAACTTACAGGATGGAAAATAGACATACAACCAGTAAGTACTGATGGCATAGCAAAAGATGTATCTGAAGATATGGAAAAAGAGAGCGAATAACATTATAAAACATAAAATAAGGCTAAAAATATGAATATTTTACACGATATTGAACCAGGAAAACCAGAAGAAGTGAATGTAATCATAGAAATACCAAAAGGATCAAAAAATAAGTATGAAATAGATAAGAAAACAGGTCTAATTTCACTAGATAGAGTATTACACACTGCACAAGATTTTCCTTTTGACTATGGTTTTATACCACAAACACTATGGCATGATGGTGATCCACTAGATGTAGTTTTACTAACTACATACCCTCTTTTCCCAGGAATACTTGTAAAAGCCAGACCTGTAGCTGTTATGGGTATGCTAGACAGTGAAGAAAAGGACGATAAAATCATAGCAGTACCTGCTGATGATCCAAGATGGAACGACGTAAAGGATTTAAACGATCTAAATACCCATACACTAAAGGAAATTGAACATTTCTATTCAACATACAAGAAGATTCAGAAAAAAGAAGTTATTGTAAAGGACTTTGGAGATAAAAAGAAAGCAAAATCAGTTTTTGAAGAAGGAGTAGAAATGTATAAAAAGAATAAAAATAAATAGTATTGTTTTTATCTTTAATGCTATAATACATGTAGTGCCAAACTAATATAGATTCGGCATTGTGTTTTAATTATTATATAACTCAAAAAAATGTTAAAAAAATATTCATTACTATTTGTATTACTTTCAATGGTATTTATACTACCATTTATTTCTAGTGCTCAAACTGGAAGTACTGATCCAGTTCCTACTACACAAAAGCCACCTGTATCTGGAAGACCAGATCTAAAAACCCGCGTTGAAGCTCGTATTGAAAACAATGAAAACAATCGAGGTATAAGACAAGTTGAAAAAAGAGTTGAAAATATAAAAGAAAAAGCTGAAATAAGAAAAGAAAAAAGAGAAGATATTAAGTCAATGAGACTAGATGAAAATGCTTCAACTTCAGAAAGACTTTCTATGTTTAAGAAAAACATGAAAGATGATATGAAGAAAAAGATGGAAGCAAAGACTTTTGAAATAAGAAAAAATGCTCTTATAAAAGAATTAAATATTGCTCTTAGAAACCTTGATAGCGTAGACGAGAGAGTAAAAGCTAGAATAGAAAAACTATCCGGAGAAGGTAAAGATGTAAGTTCAATCAAAAATCTTCTAGCAACAGCAGAAGAAAAACTAAATAAAGCAAAGATAGATGTAAAGTCACTTGATTCAATATCAGTAGCATCAACAACACCAAGTACAGGAACATCTACTGCTGAAGTTGATCTTTCAAAGCCACGTGTACTAGGAAATACAGCAATAAAGAGCGTGAAAGATGCTCGTGATGCATTTAAAAAAGTAGTAGAAGCAATTGCTCACCTATCTGGAAATAAGATCGATAAGCAAGCAACAACAACACCAAGTACAGAAAGCACTCCTTCAACAACTTCAACTCAATAATTAATAAATAAATTTATATTAAACATATGGATATAAGACCAAATAACAATAATCAAATGGGAGGAATGAATAGTGGTGTTAACAATACCAACCAAATGCCAATTAAAAAGGAAAAAAGCATTGGACCAATGATTGCTATTCTAATTGTTGTACTTGCAATAATAATTGCTGCAATATACTTTATAGGCGCAAAATTTAGTTCACCTAAGATAGATACAACTAATACAACATCACAAACCATAAACACAGAAACACAAACAGCTGCAACAATAAAAGCAGATGATGTTAATACTTTAAATCAAGAACTTGATAGTCAGTTAAAAGATATTGATTTTAGTTTCTAAATAAGTTTTGAGTTAAAACAAGAGAGACCGAAAGGTCTTTTTTGTTTTGTATAAATAAAGTAATACAGAGTAAAAAATAACATGAATGTTAAATAATTGTCTTTCCTCTACCTTTCTGCTATATTTGCCAAACATAATAAATATATGGAAAATAATAAATTCTACGAAAATCTAAAGATTTCAAAGGCTGATGGTTCAAAAATAGAAATAACTGGTACAGTTCCAGCTCTAAAGTTTGAATCATATAGAAAAAAGGCTCTTGAAAATATTAATAATGAAATATCAATGGACGGTTTTAGAAAAGGAAAAATTCCAGAAAATATCCTTATATCTAAAGTCGGCGATATGTCTATACTTGAAGAAATGGCTGAACTAGCCTTATCACAAGCTTATCCAAAAATAGTTATTGAAGAAAAGCTAGATGTAATAGGTAGACCAGAAATACAAATTACAAAAATAGCAAAAGATAGTCCCCTAGAATTCAAAATTATTTCTGCTGTAGTTCCAGAAGTAAAACTTGATGATTATAAGAAAATTGCAAAAGAAGAAATATCAAAACAAAAAGAAATAGAACCAGTTACAGATAAAGATATTGAGGATGCAATATTAAAGATCCGTCGTTCAAGAGCAAATCATGATCACAATCATGGTGAAATGTCAGAAGAGGAACACAATAAGCTTTTAGATTCTTCCCTACCTGAATTAAATGATGATTTTGTTAAAAGCTTAGGCCAATTCTCTGATGTAAATGATTTCAGAGATAAAGTAAAAGAAATGCTTGTTATCGATAGAAAAGATCAGGCGAGAGAAAAAAAGAGAATTGCAATATCAGATAAATTAATAGAGACATCAAGTATAATAGTTCCTGAAGTATTGATAGAAAGCGAAACAAAAAGAATAGAAGCTCAGTTTGGTGAGGATATTGCTAGAATGGGTATAAAGATGGAAGATTATTTGAATCACGCAAAAAAGACAGTTGAAGATATAAGAAAAGAATGGAGACCACACGCAGAAAAGAAAGCAAAACTCCAACTTATACTAAATGAAATTGCAAAAATAGAAAAACTATCACCAGATCCAAAAGAAATTGAAAATGAAGTAAACCATATAGTTGAGCACTATAAGGACGCCGATAGAGATAGAGCATTCATATATGCAGAAACTGTTTTAACAAATGAAAAAGTCTACGGTTTCCTAGAAAGTCAGACAAAATAAATACAAATATAAAAATACCGCATAAAAGCGGTGTTTTTATATTATTTTTGTTAAAGCTACAACTACAGCAGTCTCTGATCTTAATATCTGTTCACCTAGTTTATAAATAGGAATACCGTTTATTCTAAATTCACCAATCTCTTCATCAGTATATCCACCCTCTGGACCGACAAAAACTGCATTATATGGAAGCATATCCATACTAACTTTATCTAACATATATGGTTCACCTTTAGTATGAAAAGCAATTGCTCTTATTTTATTATCTTTAATAAAGTCAAAACAAGAACTAAAATATTTTATATTATGAATATTTGGAGTATAAACTCTTCCACTTTGTTCACTGGCCTCAATAGAGATTTTATTTAATCTTTCTTCATTTATATTCTTCTTTTCACTTCTCATAGAAACCACAGGGATAATATCACTAACTCCTAGCTCGGTAGCTTTTTCAACAATCCATTCAAAAGTATCTTTTTTTACTATAGAAGCAAAAAGATAGGTTTTTTTATTATTTAAATCTTTTTTATCAATACTTTGTTCTATATTAAATGAAATACTATCTTTTAAAATATTATTAATAACAGTTATGTATTCATAACCAGAATTATCAAATAAAATTACCCTATCCCCTGTCTTAAATCTAAAAACTTTCTTTATTTGGTTTACCAAATCATCAGAAACAATAGTCTTACTCTTTTCATCGCCTATTTTTTCATTTATAAAAAATCTATGGAATCTCATATATAAAGTCTACAATGAAAGTTGCCAAATATCTACTGTAATGTATTATTTGTTTATACCTTAATAAATAAGAGCGAAAGCTCAATAAAAACAATTATGCTTATACCAACCGTAATAGAAAAGACCAATTTTGGCGAAAGAGCATATGACATTTATTCACGATTACTAAAGGAAAACATCATTTTCCTAGGTGGTCCTATAGATGATCATGTTGCTAATATTATTATTGCTCAGCTTCTTTTTCTTCAGTCAGAAGACCCAAAGAAGGATATAAACCTGTACATAAACTCTCCAGGAGGTTCTGTAACAGCTACATTGGCAATAATAGACACAATGAATCATATTAAAAATGATGTATGTACGACTTGTGTGGGTATGGCCGCTTCAGGTGGTGCCCTTATCCTTTCAGCAGGACAAAAAGGAAAAAGATATGCCCTTTCAAATTCAGAGGTTATGATACATCAACCACTTGGAGGTGCAGAGGGACAAGCATCAGATATAGAGATTAGCGCAAGACATATTATAAAAATGCGTGAAAATATAAATAAAATGCTTGCAAAGAATACAGGGCAGTCATTATCAAAAATCGAAAAAGACGTAGACAGAGATTTCTTTATGGATGCAGAAGAGGCTAAAAAATACGGAATAATCGACAAAGTTCTCTAAAATAACAAAATTATGTCACTTAAACTAGTCGCACTACTCCTTTCTATAGCAGGGGTTGCTGGTCTTGCGATAGGATACTATCTACGTTTAATCATTTCTCTTGGTAAAAAGGGTTCCATGGAACTTGAAATCAAAGAAATGCTCTTAACAGCAAAAGAAGAAGGAAAAAAGATAGTCTCTGCATCAGAAGAAAAAGCTAACTCTATATTAGAAGAAGCTAGAAGAGAGATAAAAGAAAAAGAAGAAAAAATACAACAAACTGAATCCCGCCTTATAAAAAAGGAGGATCTTTTGGATAAAAGACAGATTGATATCGATAAAGAAGTAGAAATAATAAAAAGTCGTGTTGCTGAAATAAAAACAATAAAGGATAAAGTAGATAAAATGGAAATCGAGAGACTACAAATACTTGAAAAAGTATCAAATATGTCTCAAGAAGAAGCAAAAAATGAAATTATAAAGAATATAGAAAAGAATCATACTGAAGATTTGATGGTTAGAATTCAGAAACTCGAACAAAATGGCGAAGATATTCTTGAAAATAAAGCAAAAGATATACTAGCCACATCTATTCAAAGATTAGCAAATTCTGTTGCTTCAGATGTAATGTCTACATCAGTAAACATACCAAATGACGAAATTAAAGGAAAAATAATAGGAAAAGAAGGAAGAAATATCAAAGCTTTTGAAAGAATGTCTGGGGTTGAAATAATTGTTGATGATACACCAGGAAATATAACCATATCATCATTTGATCCAATACGTCGTCATGTCGCTAAAATGGCTCTAGAAGAGTTAATAAAGGATGGACGTATACAACCAGCAAAAATAGAAAAAGCAATTGAAGAAGCTCAAAATAACATAAATAAAACTATAAAAGAAAAGGGTGAACAGGCTGCTTATGAATGCGGGGTTATTGGTTTGGACCCAAGAATACTACTTATACTAGGTAGATTACATTTCCGTACTAGTTATGGACAAAATGTATTACAGCATTCTATAGAAATGAGCCATATTGCTGGAATGATAGCAGAAGAAATCGGAGCAAATGTAGCAGTGGCAAAAGCCGGGGCATTACTGCACGATATTGGAAAAGCTTTGGATCATGAAGTTGTAGGTACACATGTAGAAATAGGTAGAAGAATATTGCAAAAGTTTGGTGCTAATGAAGAAATAGTGAAAGCTATGCAAGCACATCATGAAGAATATCCTTATGAAACACCAGAATCACGTATAGTACAAGCAGCAGATGCAATATCAGGAGCAAGACCAGGAGCTAGAAGTGATAGTATTGAAAACTATTTAAAGAGACTTGGAGATCTAGAAGCAATTGCAAACGCTTTCCCTGCTGTAGAAAAATCATATGCCCTTCAAGCAGGACGAGAAATAAGAATATTTGTTAAGCCAGAAAATATAAATGATATTGAATCAAAGAAACTTGCAAGAGATATAGCTATAAAAATTGAAAAGGATCTAAAATACCCAGGAGAGATAAAAGTAACGGTGATTAGAGAGACAAGAGCAATAGAATTTGCCAGATAGTAAAGTATTGTTTCATCATTTTAGCCCTATTGCGCTAAATTATACACAATATATAATTATACCGAGGTTACAAGCTTTGGTATTTATAACCGAAGAAAAAATTATTACTATTAATCATAATTAAATATGAATAAAGCAGGAATTGTAGATGCAGTTCACGCAGTATTAGGAGGAACAAAGGTTCAAGCAGAGCAAGCTGTAGAAACTATGATAAATTCTATAGTTGAATCTCTAAAGAAAGGGGAAGAAGTATCTATAGCAGGTCTAGGTATATTCTCAGTAAAACAGAGAGCAGCTAGAGATGCTAGAAACCCAAGAACTGGAGAAACTATAAAGGTTCCAGCCATGAATGTTCCAAAGTTTCGTGCTGCTAAGGCTCTAAAAGATCTAGTAAAATAAAAAAGTCTAGACAAAACAAAAAACCGCATATAGCGGTTTTTTGTTTTGAAAACTAGTAATAGTATATATTCTCTTCAGTTCTGTCATATATATCTTTTTCTACAAGACTATTTTGTTGCTTACCATATATTTCATAATATATCTCTTTAATAAAATCTTTTTGTTTATATAGATAAAATTCATTTACTTCCCCTTCTATTTTTACCATATTATTTACAGGTAATATGTTTTCTGTTATCACAGAAGATAAATTTAGAATAGTAAAACTTAAATTATTATTAGAACTTAACATTTTATCTATATATTTCTTAACATTATCAAATATATCCCACCATTTATCATATTTAATCTTATAATACTTATCTTTTAAAATACCAAAAAATACCACTTTTACCTTTTTATTTGACCTAGATAAAAAATTAACCATTGAAACAAAACTCTTATAACTCAGTTCTTCGATCATATCTTCAACCTCATCATCACTAGTGTATATTTTATTAATATGCTTTACAGATGCTAATTCTAAAGGATATACACCTAGAGCATGTATATATATTATGCTATCTGAACCATTGCTATTTATAATATTAGATATATTATTACAATTCTCTTCATTTGATGTATCACCTATTGAGACTATATTTACAAATTTATTGAATTCTAAGCCTCTAATTTTATCTTTCACGCCTTGTCCTTCATTATACAAACCACAAATTTTATATCCATTCTCATTAAAAATGTATGCTAAACCTGTACCTATAAGTCCTTCAACTCCATTTATTATTACAAGAGGTTTTTCTTCCATCAATTTTGGTGCGGGACGGGGGAGTCGAACCCCCCACCACAGTTTGGAAAACTGTTATTTTACCGATAAACTAGTCCCGCATATAAAATATCAACACGGTTATACTATCAAGAATTTTGTTTTTTCGCTACTCCCCTATTTTGGATCGAATATTGATGGTCTAACTTTATCACCAGCAATAATTTTTGATATTCTCCTACCACCAAGAACAGAAGGGATAATACCAATTCCATTACAACCAAGATTGTACAATAATACCCTATTTTTAGGTTCTTCACCTATTAATCTAATACGATTTGGTGTATAACCCATAAGTCCGTGCCAAGTAAAATCATAATCAATTTTTTTATTTGGATAAGCATCATATTCCTTTTTAATAAAATCGTCTATATCTTGTTGAATTTTATCAGAATATTCAAAGTCGTATACGTACTCTTTTCGATCTTCTATCTCAAACTCTGGACCACCGACACAAATTAAATTATGTTTATCGTCATTTATTTCATGAGGTCTTCTTGTTAGATAATAATAAGGATCTGGTTTATCACTATATGGGTCATTTTTTTCAGTAAAATAAGATATTGCTGCTGCCTGCTTATTCATTTTCTCCAAATACCCTGACATATAACCAACCCTACCATTAACTAGATGGTGAAATTTTTTATCTATCGCCAAACCGTCTTCATTAAATATTTCAATTTTTTCAAAACCATTTGTACACAAAATTACTCTTCCTGCCTCTATAACATATTTGTCTGCATCCAATAAAGAATGGCCTTTTTTTAAAATAGTCTTAACTATATGGGTATTTTCGTATAAAGAAAATCTTTGTGGATATTTTTTTAATAGATATTTAACAACATCCTGACAAAAAAGTGCTGAATTCATGCAAGCAGCTTGTTCTGTGGTTACAGCATAAAAATTACCGTCTTTTGTTTCAAGCCTATTTAAAACTTCCTCATGCGGAACAATTTTATAAAAATTAGATAGAGTTTTTGGTAAAATGTTTAAAAAAGGTGCATTTTCACTAATCATTATTTCATTTACATTCAATCCAGACAATCTTTCAATCTCAATATCTTTAATGGCCAATAATACTTGAGACAAACTAGAATAACCTCTTGCTCCAGATATTCTAGAAAAAGATATGCTTAAATTTGAATCTGTGTAAATTTCATCTATTAATGTCCAACCTGATTGCAAGTCTTGCAATGCTTGTTTAGTCATATCAAAACCAAATTCATTGACAATCTTCTCTAAAGGCCTTTCAAAACGTGCTATAACTTGCCCTGCATTATGCCCTGTTGCTCCGTGTGCTAACTTACCCTGATCTAATACTACAACTTTCTTATTTGTATATTTCAAAATAAAGAAAGCGGTAGATATACCTGCAATACCTGCACCAACAATTGCAATATCGGTATCGATATCTTTATCAAGTGGTATAGGTTTTCTTTCTGGATCAAGTTGATGTATCCAGGGAGATTTATTTATTTTCATTTCCCTTCTATTTTACATCATAAAAGTTCAAGACCAAAATATTAAACAGAAACTCTGCTAAATACTAAATAAATTACAGATGATATAAAAACAAATGTCGGAGTGCCGGGATTCGAACCCGGAGTCGCCTGTTCCCAAAACAGGAATGTTAACCGTTACACCACACTCCGATATAAAACATCCTACAAAAAGCTATAATATCACATTTTCCATAAAAGACACTTTTGCTAGTCTAGTATTTGTGTTCATATAAACACAAGCAATATGGAATTGAAACTCTATATCCAGTCCATATTTCATTTCAATCATATATGTTTGTATTACTCTTTTAAGTCTTTTTTGTTTCAATTCATGGACATTTTCTTCTGGCCTATAATTCCCTGTCCCATTTATACTCTTTACTTCGATAAAATGCAAAATACCCTTTTTACTAGCCACAATATCTATTTCTCCCCACTTTTTTGCATAATTCCTGTCTATTATAAGAAAATTGTTCTTTATAAGATATTTACATGCAATATCTTCACCTATACGGCCTATTTCTTTGCTATTTTTATTTTTTTCCACAATTTTATTAACACTGTATTAGGTCATAAACAAAGGTCAGAGACACGATTATAAGCCATATTTTCTGTCTCTTATAAACACTATCCACAAAGTTATCCACAGTTATACACAATTGTCCTTGTAGATACGAAACTGAAATGAAACAAAATGTGCGGGTAAGGAGAATCGAACTCCTACCTCATCCTTGGCAAGGACGTGTCCTACCACTAAACGATACCCGCAAATAAACTTAACAAGTTAAATATAATATTTTATTGCAAAAAAATCCACTATTTTAAATATAAAACTAATATTTTGTGCTTCCGGAGGGACTCGAACCCCCAACAACGGTTCCGAAGACCGGTATGATATCCATTTCACCACGGAAGCATTAACCTAACCATAATACTTTATTAACATCTTTTGCCAAGCTAATACCTTTAAAATAATACTAACATCATTATACATCACTGACATTATTCCTTTAGTGTGATCGCCCTTTTTTGAGTCATTATCCCCTCTTTTATATGCATATACCTTAATACTTTCTTCAGGTATATCCAAATACTGTGACCAGAAATCAACAGTATTAACATAATCATCATTTAATCCTAAATAAATTTTAAACTTTAGCTTTTCTTTATCTATTGAAAGGTATTTATTCATCCAAACTAGCATTATTTTATGAATTTCAGGGTTTTTATGTGTGAAACTATAGTAATTTGATGTTTTATTACCATGACCTTCATATAAACCTAGTCCGTAACAGAACATTGCTTCGTTCACAAAACCTAAGAAAATCTTATTAGCTTGTTCGTATAAAGTCTTATCCGCAAAGACCTTTCTAGATCTAATACTGATTTTTGACTTCATTCTCCCCTTTTCTACCCTATTCTTTGTATTCTCTTTTATGATAGCAAGTTCACTTTCAGTAAGTTTATAATTCTTCAACCACAAAGAAACACTGGATTTTGAAATACCAAGTTCACTACTTATTTGAGTATAAGTTTTCCCTTCTCTTCTTAAAAGTATTGCTTTATCTCTATTTCGAATAGACATATTGTAATTATATAATAGCATATATATGTACAATATTGAAATTTATTGAGTAAAATGCTAGACTTTTCACATGAAACATACTCAATTATTAAATGAGGTTATACCTGCTGAGGTGGTAAGTGCTATAGAGACACTAGAAAAGGGTGGTTTTGAAGCATATCTAGTGGGTGGTTGTGTAAGAGATATATTACTTGGTAGGGAACCAAAAGACTGGGATATAACTACAAATGCTAAACCAGAACAAATAATCCCATTATTCAAAAAAACTTTCTATGAAAACAGCTTTGGAACCGTAGCTGTAGTGAATGAAGATACAAAAAATGAAAAACTAAAAGTAATTGAGATAACTCCATATAGAATAGAAGGGAAGTATAGTGATTTTAGACACCCAGATGAAATTAAATTTGGAGAAAGTATAGAACAAGATCTAAAGAGAAGAGACTTCACAGTAAATGCAATGGCAATGAGTTTATCAAATGGGTCTATAAAGGACATAATTGATTTATACGGTGGTTTAAAGGACATAAAGGACAAAGTACTCAGATCAGTAGGTGAAGCGTCACTACGCTTCAATGAAGACGCTTTAAGGATGATGCGTGCTGGTCGCTTAGCAACAGAACTTGGTTTCACGTTAAACATTGATACTGAAAAGGCTATAAATAAGGATAAAATACTTTTAAAACAGATATCTAGTGAGAGAATTAGAGATGAATTTGTTAAAATTTTAATGTCTAAACAACCTAAAGAGGGAATTGATACTTTGTACAGACTAGGAATACTTGAAATTATACTACCTGAACTTCATAAAGCTAAGGGTGTTACACAAAATCAAGCGCATGCTTATGATGTATATGAACACCTATTGAGAAGTCTCCAGCATGCAGCGGATAAGGATTGGCCTATTGAAATAAGGCTTTCAGCTCTATTTCATGATATATCAAAGCCTGAGACAAAGAGATTTTCACGTGAAACTGGTCAAATTACATTCTATAACCATGAAGTTGTAGGTTCACGTGTAACAAAAGCAATACTGGAAAGGATGAAGTTTCCAACGAAAACAATAGATAAGGTATGTACAATGATAAGATGGCATATGTTTTTCTCTGATACGGAAACAATAACACTATCCGCAGTAAGAAGAATGATAAACAACGTAGGTAAAGATAATATATGGGATTTAATGAATTTACGTATATGTGACCGCATAGGAACTGGAAGGCCCAAAGAAAACCCTTATAGATTAAGGAAGTATAAAGCTATGGTAGAACAAGCTATGCACGATCCAATAAGTGTGGGAATGCTTAAGATAGATGGAAAGGGGATAATGGAAGTTACACATGAAACTCCTGGACCAAAAATTGGTTATATATTAAATGCTTTATTAGAAGAGGTTTTAGACAAACCAGAACTAAATACAACTGATTATTTGAACAATAGAGCCGTAGAATTATCAAAAATGCCTGTAAAAGAATTAATTGAACTAGGAAATAAGGGTAAAGAGAAGAAAGATAAAATAGAAAAGGGAAGTATTGAGGAAATCAATAAGAAGTATCACGTTCAATAATAAACTTAATAATTAGTATTATATTAAAAAAGCTAAATATTTAACTCTTGTAATATTATTTCACGTGAAACTGTATATAAAGTAGTAAATATGGCTATAAATAAGGCTACAATAAGAAAACCGCGTATGACGTCGATTTCCAGAGGTTACATGAAATCGCATCAAAACGCGGTTTTTAGAGTACATCTGGAAATTGTCAAAAGAGCTAATGAAGAACTGACCGTCAAGATCGAGCGTGGGAGAAGACGTGATATGCTTCAATAAATTTAGGTGCCACCCAGATAAGGTGACTAGTTGTTAATTGTGAAGACAAACGTCTCAAGCCATAGCCCAAACAAGGGCTGCCTTCGGTATTACCTCTACTTGAGGTAATAAAAAAAATAAACAATTTTTCAGATGTAAAAAACTAAAGAGTACACTACCCATTTTTTTACAAAGAACAATTGTTCGAAAATAATTTTTATCTATTAGATATTTCCTTGGTTTAACCTAACAGATATTTAACTTTCAAACTGATCTGGGATTATTATAGCAAGTGTAAAAGACATGTAAAGGACATTTAAATAAAAACTGTGGATAAGTCCTTTATATTTATCTGTCCTTTAAAATAATTTCAATTGGACAATGGTCAGAACCCATTATTTCACTTAGTATTTTTGCTTTTTCTATTTTTTTAAATATTCCTTGTGTTGCAAAAAAATAATCAATTCTCCAACCAACATTTCTTTCTCTTGAAAATGTTTTCATATCCCAATATGTATAACAATCTTTTTTATTTGGATTCAAACTTCTCCAAACATCTATAAAACCATATTGTATAACTTCATCTATCCAGGCTCTCTCTATGGGTAAGAAACCAGTGTTTTTTTCATTTGCTTTTGGTCTAGCCAAGTCTATTTCTGTATGGGCGGTATTTATATCTCCACAAAATATTACTTCTTTTCCATCTTTCTTATGTTTATTAATAAATTTTAAAAATTCATCGTAAAACTCTAGTTTGTATTTAAGTCTGTCTGGACCACTACCTCCATTAGGGAAGTAGGTGTTTATAAGTATGAAATCTTTGAAAAATAGAGCTAGAAATCGTCCTTCTTGATCGTATTGGGGTATTCCAAGACCGTATTCAACCTTTTCTGGCTTTATCTTTGTATATATTGCAACTCCACTATATCCTTTTTTTTCTTTTGAATGATCAAAATATGCAAAATAACCCTTTGGGTTCCTAGTATTTTCATCCAATTGATCTGGGTGAGACTTTGTTTCTTGTATACAGTATATATCTGGACTTTTCTTTAAAAACCAATCAAATCCTCCTTTTTTAACATTTGCACGCAAACCGTTCACATTCCAAGATATTATGTTCATGAGGAAATAATATCATATATGATAAATAAAACACTTATTACCCCTTCCTATGAAACTTTTGATGTACTTTCTTTAATTCACTATCTGTAATATGTGTATATATCTGTGTCGTTCCTATATTTGCATGTCCAAGTAACATTTGAACCGAACGCAAATCAGCACCATTTCGCAATAAGTCTGTAGCAAAAGAGTGGCGAATAACGTGTGGAGTTACCTTTTTTGATATTCCAGCCTTAATTGCATAAAACTTTATTATTCTTTCTACTGATCTTGGAGTTAAACGTAGTGTATTTCTTTTCTTTTTATCGGCAATTTGAACAAATAATGCATCGTCCATGTCTTTTCTCTTTTTTAAATATTCATTTACCCATTTTTTTGCATTTTCTGATAAAAATACTACTCTGACCTTTTCTCCCTTTCCTCTTATAGAAAATTCATCTAATTTCAAATTTATATCTCTTGGTAGGGAACATAGCTCTGAAACACGCAAACCTGTTGAAAATAACAATTCCATCATTGCTCTATCACGTAAACCTTGAATTGTATTTGTATCCGGTGCTTTTAATAAATCATTCAATTCCTCTATATTTATTAAATCTATTGATCTTTCTGCTACTTTTGCCAATTCTATTCTCTCTGGTGGTATTACTTCTATACTTCTCTTAGCTAAATACTTCAAAAAAGAGCGTAAAGCAATTAAATAATAATTCTGTGTACGTTTCTTTATTGGAGTAGGGGAGCCTCCTTTTACTTTTACTGTTTGTTGTCTATTTAACCAAAGTCTATACTCTCTAAGTACGGTATCTGTTATATCTTTTGGGTTTTTAACCTTAGTATGCTGTAAAAATACACTTATATAGTGATCATAGTTTCTCACAGTACTCAAACTTCTTCCTTTTTCTATTTCTACATATTGAAGAAATTCTGTTTTGAGATCTGTTATATTGTGCGACATGACTATATTGTAACAGAAATATAGTTTTCCACAGTTATACACAGAATTGTTTGACAAGCTTTTTCTATGGGAGTATATTCATGTACGAAGCAGTACATTGGAAGTAATTAAGCAGTAGTCGGTGAACCGATGTGACTGCTCTGTCACAAAACCCGCTCCACACGCGATGTGTGGAGCAAATTGGAAAGGTCCCAACTATGAAGAGTCCGAACGCGCCCCCTGGCAACGTTACCGTTGCCACCGCCCCCCATGGATTCAATGGCCTGACGAAGGCCTCCACCCCCCTGCGGAATACGGAGTATCCCGACAACCCGGCCCGCATCGCCTCCTCCCAGAAGCTCGGAGAACCGAGCACGTACGGTTGCTCCGCCTGACCACTCTAATCCGGTCAGAACGAGCATTTGCCACTTCATCCGGTCGATGGAGTGGCATTTTTTATATCTATTATAACCCTTAAAATAAGGGTATTTTTTATTATTTAATACTCTATTCATAATTTTACTTGACAAATATTTTATATATGCTAGGATATTACCAGATGAACCTTGTTAGTACCCTTTATCTGGGGCAGGGAACATCTAAGGATCGGCGACGTAGCCAAATCCTTCAACACATGAATCTCTCCTAATGAGTTTATTGTTAGGAGAAAACGTGGGACTGAAAGGAGTCCATGAACAAAGACCCGCCCGTCGAGTAAGATTTCTTGCTCGGACGACACAAAAAAGAATCAAACCTCAACCCGAGAACGCCAGCTCTATTGCCTAAGCGTTCTCATAACCCGGACTCTAGCGTGTTGCAACGCTCGAGTCCGATTTTTTTATAAAACACATACAGTATTGCTTTATAAACACATTCATGCTATTATCTTCACACAATGCTTACAACAAAACAGAAAGAAAAAGTAATAAAGCTTGCAGCGATTCACGATAAGGACACTGGCTCTCCAGAGGTTCAGATTTCAATTTTAACAAAGAAGATCAATGAACTAGCTCTACATTTGAAGAAACATAAGAAAGACAATCACTCAAGAAGAGGTTTGTTAGCTATGGTTTCAGACAGACAAGCACATATGAACTATTTGAAGAAGAAGAATCCAAAGAGATACTCAAGTATTGCAAAAAAGCTAGATTTGAAGAAATAAATATATAACAATATAGTGCTATACTATATTTAGTTTGGTTTTAATAAGCATTTTAATAGATAATTTAATAGTATTTAATTTTTAATAAGTAATTTTTAATTTTCATGTCAGTAATAAAACATAAAGAACAACGTGTTGGTATTTTTATAGACACACAAAACATATATCATAGTGGGAAAAATCTATATCATTCAAAAGTAAATTTTGGACAAATAGTAAAGGATGCTCTGGAAAATCGTTCTCTAATACGTGCAGTAGCATATGTTATAACAACAGAAGCAGGGGATGAGAAAGGCTTTTTTGATGCTTTAACAAAAATGGGTATTGAAACAAAGACAAAGGATTTGCAAATATTCGGTAGTGGAGCAAAAAAGGCAGATTGGGATGTAGGATTGGCAATTGATGCAGTTAAAATGGCTCCAAAGCTTGATGCAGTAATACTCGTAACTGGAGATGGGGACTTTGTACCACTAGTTGAATACTTACAAATGAATGAAGGATGTCAGGTAGAAGTAGTTTCATTTGGAAAATCAACATCAACAAAGCTAGTTGAAGCAGCAGATGACTTTAAAGATCTTGATTCAGATCCACAGAAATACCTTATAAACAATAAAAGTAATTTTAATACTAAAAGCAAGAATACAAAGCATAATTTCAAAAAAAGAAATAATGATAGAAATGAAATATCACAAGATACAGAAGAAAATATAGGTGATATGTCAGCAGATTTATCAGGACAAGAATAAAAATGGAACCGGTTTAATACCGGTTTTATTTTATATAGCTCTATTTATACATATTTGTTAAAATTAAAACATGAACTCCAAACAATACTCTATAGAAATAGGTGGAAAAGTATTAATAGCTGAATTTAACAATCTAGCAGAACAAGCACATGGATCGGTAACTCTAAAATATGGCAATACAGTAGTGTTAGCGACTGTAGTAATGAGTAAAGAAGAAAGAGATATAGATTTCTTTCCATTAACAGTAGAGTATGAAGAGAGATTTTATGCTTCAGGAAAAATACTAGGTAGTAGATTTATAAGAAGGGAGGGAAAGCCTAGTGATGAAGCAATACTATCTGGGAGAATAGTTGATAGAACTATAAGGCCATTGTTTGATCATCATATAAGAAATGAAGTTCAAGTTGTCTTAACTGTATTATCAATAGATGAAGATGATCCAGATGTTATATCTGTAATTGGTGCATCATTAGCACTAGGCACATCAGATATACCTTGGAATGGACCAGTTTCAGCTGTAAGAATAGGGCATAATAATGGTTTTCATATTAATCCTAGCTATACAGAAAGAAAAAAGGCAGATATAAGTTTGGATTTGGTAGCTTGTGGTAAAGATGGAAATATAAATATGATTGAACTTGGTGGTAAAGAATGTAGTGAAGATGAGGTTACACAAGCAATAATGAAAGCGAGTGAAGAAATAGAAAAAATACAAAAATGGCAAGAAAATATAATTAAAGAAATAGGTAAAACAAAAAGAGTAATTGAAAATAAACCAATTCCAACAAGTGTAATTGAATTATTTAATAAAGAAATAGAACCTATTTTAAAACAAGCAATTTTTAATAATGAAAGTGGTGAAAAAAGCTTTGGTAGTGTAAAGGAAAAATGGGAAAAGCTATATAAAGAAAATTATCCTAGTGAAAACATAAGTGTAGCAAAGGAATATCTAGAAGAAAGAATAAATAAATTAATACATGATGAAGCTATTGATAATGGAAGAAGAGCTGATGGTAGGGGGATGGATGAAATAAGACCCCTATATGCAAAAGCTGGAGGAATATCACCAATACTTCATGGTAGCGGAACATTTTATCGTGGACAGACACATGTTTTATCAGTTTTAACTTTAGGTGGCCCTGGAGATGCTCAAGTTCTCGATGGGATGGAAATAACTCAAGATAAAAGATTTATGCATCACTATAACTTTCCACCATTTTCTACTGGAGAAACTGGAAGAATAGGAGGAACAAATAGAAGAATGATAGGTCATGGTGCTCTAGCTGAAAAGGCTCTTTTACCAGTGATTCCTACAAAAGAAATTTTCCCATACACAATACGCTTGGTTTCTGAAGCATTTTCTTCAAATGGATCTACATCTATGGGTTCAGTATGCGGAAGCACAATAGCTCTTATGGATGGTGGTGTGCCTATAAAGGCTCCAGTTGCTGGAATAGCTTCTGGCCTCATGATGAGAGAGGTGAAGTCTGGAATAATAGGTAAGATATTTGGAAATAAAAAATATGAATATAAAATTTTAACTGATATACAGGGACCGGAAGATCATCATGGAGATATGGATTTTAAGGTAGCGGGTACAAGACAGGGTATTACAGCTATTCAAATGGATGTAAAAGTGAGCGGTGTACCAATACCAATACTTAATGAAGCATTTGAAAAAGCCAAACTAGCACGTATGAAAATACTTGATGTAATTGAAAAAGAAATAGCAAAACCAAGACCAGATATTTCAAAACATGCACCAAAAATAGTTTTAATTAATATAAATAAAGAAAAAATAGGTCTAGTAATAGGAACCGGAGGAAAAACTATTAAAGAAATAAAAGAAAAAACGGGTGTGGATGATATAAACATTGAGGATGATGGTAGTGTATATATTAAAGGTAAGAATGGCAGTGCAGAAAAAGCTAGAGATATAATAAAGATAATAACAACAGAAAGAGTAGGGGAAAAACCAAATTCTAGATATAATAATAGAGATGAACGAAGAACATCCTCTTAATATTCTTGCTGAACAAACAGAAAAGCAAGATCCAAATAAAGTAAATAAAACAGGTAGTGCTATACCCGGTAAGAATACTAGTACTGATAAAGATAAAGTTTATGTTCAACCTATAAGAACATTTGAAAGTGATGTAGCTAGAGTACTTGGACAAAATAATACATCTAAGGCAAGTATGATAATTGCTGAAAAGAAAAGGAGAGATGAAATTTTGAAAAAGAATTTAAATGACATAAATACAAACAATGTTCAAAATGAACAGAATCAAAATAGAAATCAAAACTCTCAAAAATATGTAAAACCTCTTGTTCCTTTAAATAAATATGCAATATTAAGAGATGAGACCACATCTAGAGTTGAACCTGATAGAACAATCGGACCTGATCAATTTATTAAAAAAGAGGAAGTAGTACAAGATAAAGTTGAGGAACAGCAAGAAAATCCTTCATATGAAAAAGTCCAGGAACAACAGGATTTTACATCTCCAGTAATTCCAATTATAAAAAGACCAGAAAATATACCTCCAAGAAATACTTTTATACCTGTACCAAAAAAAGAACCTGTAATAAAGAAAGAGCAAATACCAGTTCCGATTCCAGTTCATATTCAAAAAATTCAACAAGACCCTATACAAAATATTCAAGAAATACCAGAATCAGAAAGGGTAATGATGAACTCTGGTGATTATCAAAATAATAAAATACTTAAAAAAGTTTTATTATCAATTTTTGGAATTATATTCTTAGGTGGAGGATTATATGGGGCTTATTATTTCTATTCAAAAAGTGTAATTGCAACACCTCCTCCACCACCAAGTGCAATTAAAATACCTAGCATACTACCCAACAATAGTCAGGTTGAGATAAAGTTTGACAGCCTAACAAGTAAGGAAATTTACAATAAAATATACTCTAATCTAGAAAAGACCAGTTTGAAAGATAATGAAATAATTGAATTTATACCAAGCATAAAACAAGGTGAAAATATTATAGCAATTGATTCTGAAACCTTTATAAAGAAAACGGGTATAGATATGCCAAATCAATTATTAAGATCCCTTGGTTCAAAAATAATGCTAGGTGGTATAAAAGATAATGATGATGGTAATGTATTATTTATAGCCTTTACTACTGACTTCTTCCAAAATACTTATGCAGGAATGCTTTCTTGGGAAAAAGGTATGCCCGATGAATTGGAAGATTTAATGAATTACAGAGGTGTTATAGAAGAAATAAATAATAATGCTTCATCTACAATTAATAATTATTTTGGAATTAGGGGAAAATTCATAGATAAACAGATTAAAAATAGAGATATTAGAGAATTTATACATGAAAGTGGAAAGAGTTTATTCTTATATACATTTATAGATAAAAATACACTTATTATTACAAAGACAGAAAATGCTCTTGGCAAGATAGTTGAAAAGATTGAAAAACAAAATTATATAAGATAAAATTCATATATGAATAAAAAAGATATAGAATTTTTCAAGGATAAGCTAGAAAAAGAAAAAGCAGTATTAATAGGTGAACTAGAAACTGTAGGGCATACAGACACACATAGTGCTGGAGGATGGGAAGCTACTGCTGGAAAAATAGAAGTCGACTCTGCTGATGAAAACGAACTTGCTGATAAACTTGAAGAACTTGAGGATAATGAGGGAATACTAGACCAATTAGAAAAACAACTTGATGATGTAAACTCCGCTCTAGAAAGAATAGAAAAAGGTAAGTATGGAATATGTGAAGTAAGTGGCGAGCCTATTGAAAAAGAAAGACTTATGGCAAACCCTGCAGCTAGAACATGTATGAAACACCTTAATAAATAGAGGTTAAACATAAATATAAGTAAAAACACTCGAAAGAGTGTTTTTACTTTATTAAAATTTCATAACTTTTTTATTATTTCTTTATCACGTTTATGATATTTTTCTTTCATGGCAATATCAAAAACATATAGTGCACAATTAATTGGCTTAAATACACATATATTGAGTATAGAAGTTGATCTTTCAAATGGTCTTCATTCATTTGCAATAGTAGGTTTACCTGATAAAGCAGTGGAGGAAGCAAAAGATAGAGTATCTTCTGCTATAAAAAATAGTGGCTACGTATCACCAAAACAAAAGAATCAAAAAGTCGTAGTATCGCTTGCCCCAGCTGATATAAGAAAGGAGGGTTCGGGTTTTGATTTAGCTATAGCAATAGGATATTTATTGGCTAGTGGTGATTTAAATTTCGATTTTAGAGATAAGCTCTTTTTAGGTGAATTATCACTTGAAGGTAAGATTAGAAAAATAAATGGTGTATTACCAATTATTAAAGGAGTAAAAAGTATGGGTTTTAAAGAGATATTTATACCGAAAGATAATGTTAAAGAAGCTAGTTTAATAAGTGGTATAAAAATTTATGGAGTTGAAAGTTTAAATGATTTAATTGATCATTTAAATAATAAAAAGAATTGTATATTAAAACCAGAAAAACTTACTCATATAAAATATAAAGATGAAATATATGAAACAGATTTTTCATTAATACAGGGTCAAGAAATAGCAAAAAGAGGATTACTTATATCCGCTTGTGGTGGACACAATATGGCTATGTATGGACCACCTGGAACTGGTAAAACCATGCTTGCAAAAGCATTTTTAAGTATACTACCTGATTTAAGTGTAGAAGAAATACTTGAAGTAACTAGTATACATTCAGTAGCAAAAATACTTGAATTACCATTTATAACCAGACCACCTTTTAGATCACCTCACCATACTTCTTCATACGCTTCTTTGGTAGGTGGAGGATCTATACCACAACCTGGTGAAATTACATTGGCACATAGAGGAGTATTATTCTTGGATGAATTTCCAGAATTTGAAAAGAATGTAATTGATTCATTGAGACAACCATTAGAAGATCACACTGTTACTATATCAAGAGCAAGAGGAAGAATATCATTTCCAGCTAAATTTATTTTAATTGCATGCATGAATCCTTGTCCTTGTGGTTATGGTAAAGGTAAAAACTGTACATGTAGTACTAGAGAATTGATTTACTATAAGAAAAAGCTTTCGGGACCAATAATAGATCGTATTGATCTTTGGGCAAGTGTTTCAAAAGTCGAATATATGAAACTCGCCAATCCAGACAAGAAAAATATGACATCTAAAGATTTTAGGAAAATTGTTGAGAGAACAAGAAATGTACAAATTAATAGATTTAAAAAATATAATATAAAAAATATATCACTAAATAGCGAAATGAATATTACTGATATACAAAAATGTATAAATATTGAAAAAAGTACTAAAGATTTATTATCTAGTTCTGCTGAAAGACTCGGTTTGTCGGGTAGGGCATACCATAGAACACTTAAACTAGCTCAAACAATTGCAGATATAGAACAAAAAGATATTGTAATGCCAGAACATATACTTGAAGCATTGCAATATAGAGAAAGGGGATAGTTAAATCGAGACAGCTTATTTATACAGCTTATACAGTAATGTATATTTAGAAAGGATTTTTTGCTCCTCTTATTTCAAAGTGAACATGAGGACCTGTTGCATGTCCTGTTTGTCCAACCTTAGCTATCAAATCTCCTTTATCAACTGTATCTCCTAGTTTAACCATATTTTTTGAATTGTGAGCATAAAGAGTTTGTGTTCCATTATCATGAGATATGATTATAAAACTTCCATAACCTCCATTCCAACCACCTGAAATACTTAGAATAACTTTTCCTTTTGCAGAAGCGTATATCGGAGTTCCAACAGGTGCCGCTATATCCACTGCATTATATCCATGCAAACCCTGACTTATAGTTCCACCAATTACAGGTCTCATGTAATATCCTGGGTAACTAGGTCCATCAGCATCATGAACTGGATTATTTGTTGCTAAACTCCCTTTAATTGGCTTTGATTTTACAGGTGTAGTTAATTCTCCATCAGGTATTAAAATAATGTCTCCTGGAATTAATTTTGAATTTATAGATATATCATTATATAAAAGGATTTCATTTAAATCTGCTTTATATTTTTTTGCTATTTCACTTACTGTATCTCCTTTCTTTACTTGGTGTCTAACACCTGAAATTGGAAGTATAACTAGGTTTTGTCCCTGTTTTAATCCTTCATTTCTATTGAGATTATTTGCCCAAACTATAGTATTTACTGAAACTTCAAATAATTCGGCTATTTTTGATAGATTATCTCCTTCTCTCACTGTATATATGCTTATTTGAGTATTTACTACTTCATCAATATCAGAAGCTGTGCCTAAAGGACCAACTTCGGCTATTAGAGCATTTTGTGATATTGGTGCTAGTTCTAGAGTATTTAAATTGGCTTTCGGATCATTGTTTACGACCGCTTTTAGAACAGTCATGTTTTGAGAATTTTTATAACTGATATCATCACTTACTTTTGCTGAAGCCTCATTACCTAGTAAGTTATAAATAGATGAAACAATACTTGCTGAAGCATTTAAAGGAAAAAACAGTAAACAAAGACCTATAAAAAAAGAAATAACCATCTCTCTTGAGATGACGTTTTTAAGCCATGAATTGTATATTGCTAACAGTGGTAAAAATAACATAACGAATTTGTCATTTCGGCAATAGCTTTCGGGGTCTTTTATGACCATTCTTTGAGTTCAGAGTGACGGTAAATGGCTCTGTTGAGCCATCTTTATACCAGTAATTTTTCTGGTACCATAGAAGACTACTTTAGCTAGGTTCAAAAGTCAACATCTTGCCCCATCCATGATATAGTGGTGATACATGAGTGAAAATATCCATTCAAATTTAAATTCAGAACAGAAAAAGGCTGTTGAAACTATCGGCGGACCTCTACTTATACTTGCAGGCGCAGGAGCAGGTAAAACAAAGACTATTACACATAGAATTTTAAACCTAATTAAGAGCGGAATCGCTCCGAGAGAAATACTTGCCATTACTTTTACAAATAAAGCAGCTAAAGAGATGCGCGATAGAGTTATGCACCTAATATCAACAGATAAAAGTCTTAATATACCTATATCTTTCAATGAAAAGCCTTTTGTAAGCACATTTCACGCTTTAGGTGTCCATATACTTAAAGAAAATAGCCAAATCCTTGGTTTACCGAGACATTTCACTATATATGACCGTTCTGATTCAAAAAGGGCTATAAAAGAGGCATTATTAGCAAGTAATATAAACCCAAAGGAATTTGACCCTGGAGCAATATTGAATGCAATTTCAAGAGAAAAAGGCGAGTCAGTTACAGTAGAGCAATATATGAGTACTAAAAAGGAATATTTCCAAAGTGTTGTTGCTCAGGTCTGGGAAAAATACGAGGCCATTTTAAATAAAGAAAAAGCTTTAGACTTTGATGATTTACTCCTAAAAACTGCAAAGTTATTAAAAAGAAATCCTGAAATTAAGCGTAAATATAATTCAATATGGAAATACATTAATATAGATGAATATCAAGATACAAATAAAGTTCAATATGAAATTGCAACACTACTAGCAGAAGAAAATAGAAATATTTGTGTAGTTGGAGATGCAGATCAAACTATATATACATGGAGAGGTGCAAACATTGAAAATATTTTAAATTTTGAAAAGGAATATCCAGAAGCACAAGTTGTACTTCTTGAACAAAACTACAGATCTACACAGAACATTCTGGCTGCAGCAAACAATGTAATAAAGAAAAATATTCTTAGAAAAGATAAAAATCTATATACAAAAAATGGTGAGGGGGAGAAAATCGAATTAAATATGGCAACAAGTGAACACGATGAAGCTAGTATGATAGCAGAAAAATGTAGAGATTTAATAAAGAATAAAGTTAATCCAAAGGAAATAGCTGTACTATACAGAACAAATTTCCAGTCCCGCGTACTTGAAGAAGCATTTTTAAAAAAGAATGTTCCATACCAAGTTCTGGGAGTTAAATTCTTTGACAGAAAAGAAGTTAAAGATGTTCTATCTTTTTTAAAGGCTAGCTTAAATAGAGATAGTAGTAGTGACCTAATTAGAATAATAAATGTTCCACCAAGAGGAATAGGTAAGGCTTCAATTTTAAAAATAATTGCAGGTCAAGAAGGAGAATTAAATTCTGGAACAAAGCTTAAAGTTAGCCATTTTTTTGCTATGCTTGAAAGGATAAATAGATATGCAAAAGAAAATAAACCGAGTGAAACAATAAAATACATTTTAAAAGAAACTGGTATACAGGAAATGTATAAAGGTGGAACTGAAGAAGATGAAGAAAAACTAGAAAACATTCGCGAACTTGTAACAGTAGCAACACAATATGATAGTTTAGAAAATGAAGTTGCAATAGAAACATTTTTAGAAAATGCTTCATTAGCTAGCGATCAAGATGAATTAAAAGAAGAACAAGACGCTGTTAGACTTATGACTGTTCACGCTTCGAAGGGTTTGGAATTTGATTATGTATTTATTTCTGGACTAGAAGAAGATCTATTTCCTCATGTCAGAATGAATGAAGAAGAAATGTCTAGGTCTGAAGAAGAAGAGGAAAGAAGACTCTTTTACGTTGCTTTAACTAGAGCTAGAAGAAAAGTATTTTTAAGTTATACTTTTATTCGATCAATATTCGGTAGAGAAAAGATAAATAAGCCTTCAGAATTCATATCTGATATTGGCGATGAATTATTAAACCAAACAGAATATGAAAAACCTAGTGGAGTAAAAGCAATTTTTATAGATTTTTAATTTATAAACTTTATTAAATAAATGACATTCATAGCAAAAAAATCACTCGGTCAAAATTTCTTACACTCACCTCATGCTATTGGTGCTATGGTTTTTGCTACAGAAATACAAAATGGAGATATTGTTCTTGAAGTTGGACCAGGAAAGGGAGCATTAACCTCAAAACTACTTGAAGCAGGTGCAAAAGTTATAGCTTTCGAAAAAGACGATAGAGCAATACCATATTTGAATGATAAATTTGCTATAGAAATTAAAAATGGTCAATTAAACCTAGTCCATGGAGATATTTTGGATCTTGATATTGAAAAAAGTGAGCTTTTAAGTGGTAAAAAGTACAAAATATCAGCCAATATTCCATACTACATAACAGGAGAATTACTTAGAAAATTCCTTCAATCAGACAACCAACCCGAAAAGATAGTAGTTATGCTTCAAAAAGAGGTTGCTAGAAGAATAATTGGGGAAGAAAGTCAAAAAACCAATGAAATAGGCCAGAAAATAATAAAAGAGAGTATATTATCTATTTCTATTAAAGTTTATGGTGAGCCAAAATACATAACAACAGTCAGTAGAAAGCTATTTAGACCGATTCCTAATGTAGATTCTGCTATTTTGGCTATAAACAACATTACAAAAGACTATTTTTCTCTGAATGAACAGGATTTTGAAAGAAATTCATTGAAAAATACTGAAAATATTACAAAAATTGATGAAAACGTCTTTTTTGACATTGTAAAACATGGTTTCGCACACAAAAGAAAGGTTTTGATAAAAAATCTACAAGAAAAAATCGATAAAGTTATACTAGAAAAGCTTTGGAATGATAAAAAATGGAGTCCAAATATGAGAGCAGAGGATATAACTGTAAATGACTGGAAAGATATAGCAATTTACTATGTTTGTTTTCCACAGAAAACAGCAAAATAACGAATAATTTACTTAATTTTTTGCTATAATTTGAGGAGTATGCCGAATACTACCCAAATCAGGATTGGTCTTATGATAATATCTGCTGTAATTATTATTACAAGCGCTTTTTTTCTAGCCGAATATAAGAATAAAAATACTCAAAAACTATCATACGAATCAAATCTTTCAGCTACAGCAGAAAATATAGTTAGTGATCAAAGTCTTGATAGTGATCATGATGGTTTAAAAAACTGGGAAGAAGAGCTTTTAGGTACAAATAAAAGTAATCCTGATACAGATGGAGATGGTACTCCTGATGGTAAAGAAGTTGAATTACATAGAAACCCTCTCGTAAAAGGTCCAAAGGACAGCGAAAAGGATATGCAAACAAATGCTCAAAAAAATGAGAAGCTGGCACCAATAGATTTCTTTGCTAGAAACTTTTTTGCAAGATATATGGAATTAAAACAGGCTGGTGTATCAAATGATAAATCTAGCCAGGAAGAATTGGCTTTGAGAGTTATAAAAGAGGGGGTAGTACTTACACTACCAAAAGAATATTTATTAAAGGATATTTCAATAGTAAATGATAATTCAAAAGAATTTGTAGTGAAATATATAGAAAATGTTAATGAAGTATTTAGAAATAATCAAAATAGAGGAAAAGATGAAAGCCAAATAGCAAAGGAAAGTCTTGAAAAGGAAAATCCTGATTTATTAAAGGATATAGATCCTATAATAAAAACATATAAAAATGTAATAGCTAGTTTAGTGAAAGTGAAAGTTCCGAGTGAATTATCAAATAATCATTTAAAAATGGTAAATGCTATGAGTGGATTTTTATTTGTTGCAGAATCACTTAGAAAAACAGATAAGGATGCTTTAGTTGCTCTACAAGGGGCATCAAGACAACTGGATGCAGCAAAAGCACTAGGGGAAAGTTTAATTTATTTAAGAAATTATCAAAAGTAAATGCTTAAAGTATTAAAAAAAATATCAATAGCAATACTTACTATATCAATAGCGTTTTCTTCTATGTTTATTGCACCAAAAACCAGCTATGCTGTATTAGGTGCTGGAGATACAGTTATAGAAGTTGGACCTAGTCTCTATCAACAAATTGCAAATACTGTAAACAGTACAGCAACATCTCTATCTACTTATTCAATGCAATTAAAGGAATTTGTACTCGATGGTCTAGCTGTAGCTTTAACAAAACAAATAATAAGACAAATAACAGCGAGTGTGGTTAATTGGATAAACTCCGGTTTTGAAGGAAGTCCTTCTTTTATATCAGATCCTAGTTCATTTTTTCTTGATGTTGCTGATCAAGTAACTGGTGCTTTCCTTGCAAAAGTAGGAGGACCACTTACACAACTTTGTTCACCTTTTAGTATTGATATACGTCTTGCTTTAGCTTTTAAATACAGACCAAATATTCCAAAGAGATATACTTGTACCTTAAATACAATAATAAAAAACAGTAAAAATGCTGTAGAAGGTGCGAGTATAAATGGTTTTACAGCAGGTGATTTTAAACAGGGTGGTTGGCCTGCATTTGTAAGTTTAACTACAGAACCACAAAACAATCAAATAGGTGCATATCTTGAAGCTGATAATGAATTATCAATAAGAGTTGCTAATGCGCAAATTGAGAAAAAAACTGAACTAAATCAAGGTAGAGGTTTCCTATCATGGAAAGAATGTAAAACTGTTCCACCTTCAAATCAAATACAAGGTTCAAATCAAGGAACAGGTGAGGGAACAACATTACCAGAAGATTCTGCAGGTAGTGGAGAAAGTTCAGTAGGTAATGCTCAAGTTTCAGCTGGAACAAAAGTCTGTACCACAAAGACTCCTGGTTCAGTTATAGAAGGTCAATTGCAAAATAGTCTAGGAGGTCCTTTACGTGAACTTGAAATTGCTGATGAAATAAATGAAATAGTAAATGCTCTATTTGCTCAACTTGTAACACAAGTTCTACAAAAAGGTCTTGCTGGTGTTAGTGGTAGTGGTGCAGGTGATAGTAGTGCATATATAAATCAAATACAAAAAGAAGCAAATGATTCTAAGATCAATAGTCAATTAGAACAAATAAGAACAGATTTATTAAAGAATATTGATACATACATACAAAACACAGTTCAGTATAGAGACTGGAGAAATAAATCTTTTGATATGTTCTCAAATATATTAAAAACATACGACAATGCAAAGGCTTGTTATACAACAAAAATAAATGACACAGTACAAGTACTAAATACACATCAAAGAACAGTAGCTCAACAGATGATAGATATAATAAATGGTACAATAAATGAAATCAGACCAGATATAAATGCTAGTCTAGCTCAGAAATCTAGTGAATTATTAACAAAAGCAACTCAAGCAGATACAAGACTACAAAAGTTAAATGGAATTAAAACCGCTGCAACAAATGCAAAAACAGTAAATGAAATGAATAAACCGAGCTTAGAATATGCGGAATTACTACAAAGTCAGAGTTTAACTACAGCAAAGGATATAATAGAAGCCCAACAAGAATTCGACACATTAAGTTCTTTTGCTTCAGCTTTCCAACAAGATGCAAATAGAAGGGTACAAGAATGCCAAATATTTCCAAGTGGAACTAGATAAATATGAATAAAAAATACTTAAAGATTTTTATACTTTCGATACTGTTCATAGGAATAGGGTATTTTGTCTTTCCAAATAAAGCACAGGCGCAACTTATTAGTCCAGTCACAGAAACACTAGTAAAACTAACTGAAGGTACTATTGTAGGTAAGGTTGCAAAAAATGCAGTTACTGAAACTTTAAACTATATTTCATATACTGTGCTTACGATTTCAGCAACCTTTGTTTCAATGGCGGGAATATTTTTAAGTTTCTCTATTAAATTAACCCTTAATATAAAAGAACTATATGAAACTAGTGGAAGTATAAAAAATATATGGGTAACCGTGAGAGATCTTTCTAGTATATTTATAATATTTATATTATTGTATGAATCAATAAAAATGATCTTGGGTTTGAAAGGTCAAGGATTTAATGAAACCGTAGTAAAGATTTTTATTGCTGGTATGTTAATAAATTTTAGTTTGGTTATATTTAAAATACCTATAGATTTTTCAAATTTAGCTTCAATACAATTCTATAATGCTATAACTCCAGGGACTTCTCAAACCCTAAATCTAGATTCAGCATTTAATGATGGGGGACTATCTAATGCTTATATGCAAAGTATGCAAGTCTGGACTGTTTTTAGTAAATTAAATTTAAACACAGCAAGCGCTTCAGCCGCAATTACATCTACCACTGTTGCTGGTTTTGTTATGATGTTAATGGCAGGTTTTAGTTTTCTAGCTGCTGCGGTTGCATTTACAATTAGAACGGGATTGTTGTTATTTATTTTAGTACTTTCACCCTTATATTTTGCTGGAATTATTTTTCCCGAAATAGAAAAAAAAGTTTCAAAGAGGCTAATGGAAGGTTTGATCAATCAGTGTGTATTTATGCCAGTGTACCTATTTTTAACTTATATATCCCTTAAAATAATAACCGATACGAGTTATATATCTTACTTTAATCAAATACAAGGAGATAAAAACTTTGGTTCTTTACTTGCCCTTGTTATGAGATTCTCAGTTGCTTTCATTTTTGTAAATGCACCTTTAGTTATAGCTATTGAACTAGGTGGTTATGGTATGAAATGGGCTCCAGGAGGAAAAGAATTTGGTAATTTCTTTAAAAATATTGGTTTAGGAATTACCGGAGCTTTAGGAAGAAACACTCTTGGAAGAGTAGGCAGACTTGCTGGTGAACAATTTGATAACATAGCAGCAAACTCTCAATCAAGTAAGTTTGGAAGAGGGGCGTCTAAGGCTTTGAGACTGGTTGGTGTGAGCCAAGCTGTCCGTGGTGGTCTAACTAGTATGGAAAAAGGTAAGTATGGTAGCAAACAGAGCTTGGGAGATGTAGAAAAAGAAGATAAAGCAAGAGCAAAAGAAGTTGCAGGAATTGGTAAGTTAAATAGACAACTTGGAGTTATTGAGTCAATTAGAAATATAGATCCAAATAAGGCAGTACAGAAAGATGATATAGAAAAGTTTGCAAAAACGATAAGTGAGATGAGCTCAAAGGATATAGAAAACCTTTCAATGGAATTATTAAAAAATCCAATTATAGCTTCGGCAATACCGGTAAGTAAATGGGATTCATTAGTTAAGAGTGATAACTTAAATGTAGATGAAGTAGATGAGATTAAAAAAGCACGAAAGGATGGTATGAATAAAATATACAATGAACATGGTGCTGATTATCTTATTACTAAACACTTAAAGATGAAAGCTTCTGAAATAGCTAAACTTTCTGAATCAATACTGACCAAAAAAGACGTTTCTATTCTACTTTCTGCAGATACATTGAAAAAAATACAGGAAGAGGAAATGAAACAAGCTGACAGAGATATAATTAGAAGTAATATTGAAGCTGAATATCGTAAGTTAAGTGCCACAGGATCTGTACCTAAACAACTTGAAAAAGCATTTGGTTATTTAACAAATGGTTCAGGATCAACATTATTCTAAAACAATATGAATTATACTAAAGAACAAAAAAGAAATATTTTAAAAAACTTACCTGAAGATTTGAAGGAAGCTATTTTATCTGTTGAAACTGCTGATAAAATGATGGAAATAGTTAAGAATAATAATTTAATGTTAGATCAGGCAGCAGAATTAAATGATGAATTAACATTGTTTATGTTAGGACTAACAAGACAAAAAGATTTTGTTGGTAACGTAGCTAGAAGATTAAACATTGATTATATAAAAGCTAAAGAAATAGCAGAACAGATAAATAGTTCAATTATTAACTCGGTTAGAATTAGTCTTCAAAAGATACAGGGTAATAATAATCATAATGATGATGAGCAAATACCGCCACCACCAACACCAGTAATCAAGGTACCATATATGACCAAACCTGCTCCTGTTGTTAGGGAAGTGCCTAGTTTAATTGAAAAAAAGGTAGAAACTCCTCATATACAAAAACCAATGGAAACAATGGTTGAAAAGGCTTTACCTACACCTCCACCACCAACCAATCTTCCTGGAGTAACGATACCAGAAAAGCCAAACTATAATCCTTTTGTAAAACCAATTGAAAATCAGGGTGAAATAGATATAAAGAAAATAATAACTGAAGAGGAAGCATCACACCAAGATATAGCAAAGATAGAAGAGATGGGAAACTTTACGATTGAGAGACATAATAACGAAACCCACAACGATCCATACCGAGAACCTTTAATATAATGTTATAATACAATCATGCGTTTTCAGGTCCCTCAATTTATAGAAGTAGAAGATAAGATCTTTGGAAAGATTACATTGAAACAGTTCATATATCTTGCTGGTGGAGGAGGACTTTGTTTTGCAATATTTAGATTTTTACCTTCACTACTGTATTCTGGAATTCCTATTTTATTAATAGCTACGTTTTCTTTAGCTTTAGCTTTTTATAAAATAAATAATAAACCGTTTATATATATAGTGGAAGCAGCTTTCAAATATTTTTTTGCTTCAAAACTATATATATGGAAGAAACAAGAGGTAATAAAGAAAGAGGATAGTGAAGAAAAGAAAGATGCAAAACAATATGCTTCAATTATGGTTCCAAAGATATCAGATAGCAAACTTAAGGACCTTACATGGAGTTTGGATATAAAAGAAAGTATGTATACAAATAAAAATCAAAAATAATGGCTCAAAATGCAAAAACAACACAAGACTTCGTACCAATCCAAGAAATAAGGGATGGTATTGTTATACTAAAAGATGGTTCAATGAGAGCTTTGGTCTTGGCTTCTTCACTAAACTTCGCTCTAAAATCTACAGATGAACAAAATTCAATCATATTTCAATTCCAAAATTTCTTAAACTCACTTGATTTCTCTGTACAGATATTTGTTCAATCAAAAAAGCTTGATATAAGGCCATATATTGCTCTTTTAGAAGAAAGATACAAAGAGCAAATGACAGAATTAATGAAAATTCAAACTAGAGAATATATTGAATTCATAAAAACTTTTGTTGAAAACTCAAACATTATGACAAAAAGCTTTTTTCTAGTAATACCATACAACCCTCCGGCAATAAATGCATCAAACAACCCTCTTAGTGGAATATTAGGTAATAAAAGTGGGGGAAACATGGTTGCAAATGATGTTTTTGAAGAATACCGAAGCCAACTAGAGCAAAGAATAGGTGTTGTTGAACAGGGTTTGGTTAGATGTGGAATAAGGGTTGCTGAACTTGGTACAGAAGAAGTGGTAGAATTGTATTATAAGATTTTCAATCCTGGAGAAACTGAAAAACCTATTCAAATAAATTAAATAAAAATATGAGCCTTTTTAGCAAAATACTAGGAAAAAAAGAAGAAAAAGACCCAGTTATATCTCTAATGCCTCAAGAGATATATGAAGCTGGTGTACTTGAACTAAAGGATGTTATTGCTCCTTCAGCACTTAAAATAAGTCCAAAAGAGATAAATCTTGGGGAAAAAGTAGCAAGAACATTTTTTGTTATATCTTATCCTCGTTTCCTTTCGGAAAGTTGGTTTGCTCCTATAATAAATCTAGATAAAATATTTAATATTTCAATTTTTATCCATCCAGTTGATACGGCTAGAATACTTAGACATTTTCAAAAGAAAGTAGCAGAGGTTCAAAGTCAGATATCACAAAGAGAAGAGAAGGGGTTAGTTAGAGATCCAATGCTTGATACTGCTTATCAGGATCTTGAGGCTTTGAGAGATAATCTGATGCAAGCACAAGAAAAAATTTTTGATGTTGGTGTATATATAACTATATATGGTGATACTAGTGCGGAATTAGATAAACTAGAATCAGAAATAAAATCTATATTGGAGTCAAAACTTGTATATTTAAAACCGGCACTATTTCAACAAGAAAGTGGTTATAGAAGCGTATTACCTATAGCTAGTGATGAACTTCAAGTACATTCAAAGCTAAATTCTTCACCACTTTCTTCTCTATTTCCTTTCGTATCTTTTGATCTTACATCAGATAAAGGGATACTTTATGGTATAAACAGACACAATTCTTCACTAGTTCTATTTGATAGATTTCTACTTGAAAACTATAACTCTGTAACATTTGCAAAGGCAGGAGCAGGAAAGTCATATTGTACAAAACTAGAAATACTTAGAACACTTATGTTTGATACAGAAGTTATTGTTATTGATCCTGAAAAGGAGTATGAGTACATGGCTGAAGCTACAGGTGGAAAATATTTTAATATTTCACTTAATTCAGAACACCATATAAACCCTTTTGATCTACCTATTGCTAGGGAAGATGAGTCTCCAGCTGATGTTTTGCGCTCAAATATCATAAACCTAGTAGGGTTATTTAGAATAATGCTTGGTGGGTTAACTCAAGAAGAAGATGCAATAATTGATCGTGCAATAACAGAAACTTACGCTTTAAAGGATATTACAGCAGAATCAAACTTTAAAAATGTTGAGCCACCTTTACTTTCTGATTTTGAACTAGTACTTGCTGGTATGGAAGGTGCGGAATCTTTAGTTGAAAGATTAAGTAAATATACAAAAGGAACTTGGTCAGGATTTATAAATAGACCATCAAATGTTGATATAAATAGAAAGTTTGTTGTTTTCTCTCTAAGAGATATGGAGGATGAATTGAAACCAGTTGCAATGTATATAGTTACACATTATATATGGAATGCGGTTAGAAAAAACTTAAAGAAGAGACTGTTGGTAATAGATGAGGCTTGGTGGATGATGAAATCAGAAGATACTGCTTCTTTCTTGCTTGGTTTGGCAAAAAGAGGAAGAAAATACTATCTAGGACTTGCAACAATAACTCAGGATGTTGACGATTTCCTAAAATCTCCTTATGGTTTGCCAATTATTACAAACTCTTCAATACAAATTCTTCTTAAACAATCACCATCATCAATTGATAATATTCAAAAAACATTCAACCTTACAGATGAAGAAAAATATCTATTGCTAGAATCAGATGTGGGGGAAGGTATATTCTTCGTTGGTCTGAAACATGTTGCATTAAAGATTGTCGCTTCATATACGGAAGATCAGATTATTACAACAAACCCAGCTCAAGTTTTAGCAATAAAAAAAGCAAAGAAAGATCTAGAATCAAGTGATAATATATAGGTATTCAGTAAAGAAAATATAAATAGTGTAAAATAGGGTAATGGATAGAAATGAAATAACTAATAAAACTTGGGTTGGATTGTCTTTTTTAGCACTTTTTAATGATTTATTAACACTTATACCAATAGTAGGTGATGTGGTTGGTCCAGTATTTTGGGTTGGTATTGGTTATT
Organism: Minisyncoccia bacterium; assembly: GCA_044228445.1. Taxonomy (GTDB): domain Bacteria; phylum Patescibacteriota; class Minisyncoccia; order Phycocordibacterales; family PALSA-1337; genus CAIOGI01. The sequence continues at coordinate 96,096 of JBGAUV010000001.1, forward strand.
ATTTCTGGAAAAAAGGGTTGGGTATATTTAACTGGAGAAGATTTGTTCCTGAAATAATTTCATTTATTGCAGAATTAATTCCAGGTGTACAAGAATTGCCAAGTATGTTTCTTGGTATGATAATTATTGCTTTATTAACAAAAATTGAACAAAAAACAGGGATAAACCCGATAAATTTAGTAAAAGGTAAGATTACACCACCTAGAATCGTTAGAAAACCACTGAACAGTGGAGGGGTAAGACAACCAAAATCTAGTGATATAAGTATAAAAACTGAGGAAATCTAATAAACAATAAACTGTAGCTGTGATAAAATAGTAGTGATGAACTTTTTGTTGAAAACTATAGTATTTATTTTTATTTTGGGTTTCATCTTTAACCCAACCATTTCTATTGCTCAAACACCAACTCCTATAGACGGTGTGAGTATAAGTATTGATCCTGAGGTACCAGCTCCAGGAAAACAGGCTATAGTAAAACTAGAAAGCTATAATACAGATCTAAATAGCGCAAACATTGTTTGGCAAGTAGATAATAAAATCGTCTCTAAAGGTGTGGGTATAACCAAACTAAACATAGTAGCTCCACCAATTGGTAAGGTTATAAGCATATTTGCTTTAATAACTACAGCGGAAGGCAATGAAGTAAAAAAGGGGATAAATATAAAATCAAGTGATACAGATTTAATATGGGAAAGTGAAGGTTTTATTCCACCATTATATGAAGGAAAAGCCCATTTCTCTTATCAAAATAAGATAAAAATAATTGCAATTCCGCATATTAAAGGTAGTGGTGATATAGAAGCAGATCCGAAAACTCTAGCATATAAATGGACAGTAAATAATAGGGTAATGAAAAATCAATCAGGTTACGGTAAACAAGTATTGATTTTAAAAGATGAATTACCAGTAGATCTATCAGTGCAAGTTGAAATAATATCAAGAGATGGTAATCAAAAGAGTGTTGCAGGTATGGAATTAAAACCAGGAGATCCCACATTATCATTTTATGAAGACAATCCTTTATATGGTGTATACTATAATAAATCCCTGTCTGGCAATGTCCGTTTAAAAAATAATGAAATAAGTATATTAGCTGTACCTTATTATTTTAGTAAAATAAAAGATGTTGATATATCAAGAGTTTGGAGTATAAACAATATAGAACAACAAGATATAAAAAATAATAATAGTATCACACTAAGAACAAGCCCTGACTCTGAAGGAAGTTCAAATATTTCTTTGGAAATAAGAGGTGTAAACGACATACTTCAAGGTGCAAAAGATAGTATAAATATACTTTTTAATAAGAAAAAAGATGAAACTAATGTAACATTTTAAATAAAATGAAAAAAATATATTTATTATTAATAATAACTCTAGCATTTTTTGGAAAATCATTGATAGCTCACGGTGCAATTACCGATGAATACAAATTACTTGAACCGATACCATGTATACAAGGAGGGGATGTCCCTTGTTTATCAAATGGTCAAAACGTTCAAACTCTAGATAAAATATCTTTCAATGGTTATGTGGGTTATGCATATAGATTAACAATAGCTTTAGCTGTGTTTTTAACTGTCGTAATGATGATTGTTGGTGGTTTTGAATATATGCTAAGTGAATCTTTTACAAAAAAGGGAGCAGGTAAAGATAAGATGAAAGACGCAGCACTAGGATTACTTGGGGTTTTAATTTCATATACAGTACTAGAAACAATAGACCCTAGGTTGGTACAGATAGGTGTAAATATAGAGCCTATTACTGTAAATAATTTGAGTAGTGGGGGTAATACTAGTGAAAATTTTTTAAATAGTCTAGATCAAGGATTGGGATCATTATCAGCACAATCATTAAGAGATGTTGCTAATAGTGGGGAGCAAAGGAGAATAAAACTTGAAAGAATAAAAGAACTTGAGGACCTAATGAGTAATGAGCAAGAACCAGCAGCGTATAAAGAATATGAAATAGAAAGAGATCGATTAAAATCTGATATCGTAAATATAGATTCAGGCATACAAAAATCTTTATTTCAAGCTGTTTCACAAGAAAGTCTTAGAAATTCATTGATTATAATTGATGATTTAGAAAATAAATACAGTTCACTAACAAATAAATTTAATGGTGAAGATGATGTTAATTTATTAATTAAAAAAATAGAAGATAGATATTCTGCTGTTCAAGACAAGTTAAATGTATCTGATAAACAGCAAATACAGAAAGAAAAACAGTTTTATATTGATCAAATAAAAGAAGAGAAAGATTTAATGTCAATTATATTTTTATATAAAAACATAGTTGCAAATAATAGTAAAAAGAAGGAATTAAAGGATAGTTTAAACAATCTTTCTACTACATATAAAAAACAATTAGATTCGCTATCAAAACTACCGAGTTCGTCATTAAATGAAACCAATAAAGAGTTGTTAAAAAATAGAATATCAAAAATTGAATCTTTATAAAATAATGAAAAAAACATTTAAAATTATATCTATAATACTGTTGATCGTCCTCATTCTAGGTGGTCTTTATTTTTGGTTTTTTATAAGAACACCAGATACAAAAAATGGTAATAATGTAAATACAAATTCAATAATGAAAGGTTTTAATCCTTTCAATAGGGAGCCAATCAAAATCACACCCAATACAAACACAGGTACAAGTACAGAGGTAATATCAGACAATAATACAAATGTAGTTGTATTAAATAAATTAAGAAAGATATCTGATACACCTATAGGGGGTATGAGTGCCAGCTCAACTGTAGTTAGATATATAGATCGGGGTCTAGGACATGTATTTGAACTAGGCGCCACTTCTACAGAAACAGAAAAAATATCAAACACAACAATACCTAGAGTTTATGAAAGTTATTGGAATAAAAACTTAAATCAAGTTGTTTTAAGGTATATAAAAGCAAATACAGATGAAATAATAAATTTCTTTGGAGAAATAAGACCTGTAAAATTATCAAGCACAACAGATCAAAATACAACAAAGTATGAAGTAAAAGGTAAGTTTCTATCAAAAAACATTTCAAATGTAACAGTTTCACCAAAAGGTGATAGGATATTCTATACTGAAATTATAGATGGCAAAACTGTAGGTTATATTTCAAATTTTGATGATGCAAAAAAGGTAAAAGTTTTTGATTCTCCTCTTATATATATAAATATAGATTGGCCTGAAGAAAATACACTTATAATGTCTACAAAACCATCTGGTGCTTCATATGGATATATGTATTCTATAAATATTAAAAACGGTTCACAAAAAAAGATACTTGACGGAAAAAATGGCTTTTCAGCAAAAATAAGTAAGGATTTAAAGAAAATAATATATTCAAATGCATATCAAGATTCATTTAAAACTTATATATACGATATAGCAAAGAATAAAAATTCTGAAGCAATATTCAATACTTTAGTTGATAAATGTATATGGAGTAATATAAGAAAAAATGAAGCTTTTTGTGCAGTTCCGAACTCTATTCCTGATGGCTATTATCCGGATGATTGGTATATAGGAAAAGTTTCTTTTACAGATCAGATATGGCATATAGATACAGAAACTGGGGAAGTTCACTTACTATCAGATCCTCTAAGTGAAAGTAGTGTAAAAATTGATGCAATAAAACTGGTATTGGATCCAAAAGAGAACTATTTATACTTTATAAATAAACAAGACTTGAGTCTTTGGTCACTTGAGATAAATAAATAATATTTATCTTATATGGTATTTTCTAACGTAGAGCTCTTGGGCTAAAGTAAATAAGCTTGAAACTGTCCAGTACAAAGCAACCACTGATGATATTTTATAAGAAATAAGAAATACCATAATAGGGAAGAAATATTTCAAATTTCTAGTCATGTTTTGTGCTATATCGTTTGGATTGCTTGCTCCACTTTTATAACTAACTGATCTTGTGGCTGGTGAAAAATGTAATTGTAAAAACTGTGATATTCCAGCAATTATAGAAAGGGGTATATTTCTAATACCAATATCAATCAAACCTAAGAAATGCATGTTTATAACAGGTACAGAAACAAAACCGTATAATATTTCTTTATTTACTTCAGGCAATCCTGAGTGAATAAATATAGAATATAAAGCATATATTATAGGTATTTGTAAAAACAAAAGAAAAAAACTTGAAAATGGACTAACTCCTTTTGCTTTATATAAAGCCATTGTTTGTAGGGCTTGAGCTTGTTTATCATTGCCAGTTTTTTCTCTTATTTTTGCAAGTTCAGGTTCAATCTGTTTCATTCTTACCTGAGTGATTATAGACTTCTTGGAAATAGGGAACAATATCAATCTAACTATTATTGTAAACACTATTACAGCTATTCCTGCATCCATCCAAGGAAAAACATCTATTAAAAAAACAAGCCCATTATATAAAGGGTTAAAAATATAACTATGATAAATATATGAAAACATATAGGCTATTTTACTTTAAAAGTCCGGTTTTAACAAAGAGATTGATAATTTCTTTCTCTAATGTTTCAAAATCGAGCTTATCGCTATTAGGTTTCATTATTATAATTCCCATTACTTTTTTTTGAAGATCAGGGTATAACTCTTTAATTATAGAAAAAACTTTTCTTTTCATCTTATTTCTTACTACAGCACTCTTTGATACTTTTTTAGGTATAGATATAGAAAACTGACTGTTTTCAGTCGTTTCCTTTAGTCTAAGAGTAGCTATTGTGCTATGAAAAGGCTTACCTTCATCAATAACTATATTGAAAGATGACTTATTTAGTCTCTTTTTCTTTGGGAGCATATTATATAGCTATTTTCTTTCTACCTTTTGTTCTTCTGCGCTTTAGAACATTTCTTCCTCCACTTGTTTTTGTTCTAACTAGAAAACCGTGTGATTTTGCGCGCTTTCTTTTCTTTGGTTGATATGTAAATGACATAGTGGAAGTACTATATACCATAATTAACAAGTTATCAACATGTTTATTAAACTTGCACAAGTTTGCTATTTTTTAAACCAGTATATACTAGTAATATATTTTAATTTAATTTTCTTAAATTTATAAAAACAAATATGAATGATTTCAATAAATTATGGGAAAATGCTCTTTTAGAAATCAGTGTTTCGGTTTCGCCTGCGAATTTTTCTACTTGGTTTAACGATACTTATATACTAAAACAAGAAGAGGGTGTAATTTATCTTGGGGTACCGAACCCATTTACAAGAGATTGGTTATATAAAAAGTTTCATAACACTATTTTAAAGGTACTAAGACAAATGGATGAACAGGTAAGAGGTCTTGAATATGTTGTTTTAAAAGAAAGTGAAAAAAGAAGGGTAGAGGAAAGAAAAAAGGCTCAACCAGATCCTACAATATCTATTCCTCTGCAAGATTTCTATATAAATAGAGATGATAATTTAAACCCAAGATATATATTTGATAACTTTGTAGTTGGTCCATTCAATGAACTTGCTCATGCTGCTTCAAAAAGTGTAGTAAAAAACCCAGGTACTGCTTATAACCCTTTATTTATATATGGAAATGCTGGCCATGGTAAAACACACTTAATACAAGCAGTAGGTAATCATATAAAAAAGGAACATCCTCATAAAAAAGTATTTTATTTAACTTCAGAGAGATTTGGTTCAGAGTATTTTACTGCTCTTCAAAGTAATAAAGCTCAACAATTTAAAGAAAAATATAGAAAATACGATGTAATTATTATGGATGATGTTCAGTTCTTTGCAAGTAAAGAGAAATTTCAAGAGGAATTATTCCATTTATTCAACACTTTCCACGACACCAATAGGCAATTAGTATTTTCTTCGGATAAACACCCTCACTTTATACCTGGTTTAGAAGAAAGATTAAAATCTAGATTTAGTATGGGTATGATAATAGACATACCATCTCCTGATCATGAATCTAGAATGGCTATATTGAGAGCTAAAATGAATGTGAACAATATAATAGTGGAAGATAGTATTATAGAATTCTTAGCCTCAAATATAGAAAGTAATGTTAGGGAACTTGAAGGAGTAGCGAACGCTGTCGTTTGTCAGACTCAATTAAAAAATCGTCCTTTAAATATAAATGAAGTAAAGAATCTTATAAAAAACAGCACGAAACCTAAGAAAAATATATCTATAAAGGATGTAGTAAAGATAGTTTCTAGTTTTTACAACATTGACGAAGAGAGTGTATATGATAAAACAAGAAAGAAAGAAGTTGTTAAACCAAGACAGGTGATAATGTATATTTTAAGAGAAGATTTAAATATATCTTTCCCTTCAATAGGTGAAAAAATGGGTAGAAGAGATCATACAACAGTAATACACTCTTGTGAAAAGATAAAAGAAGAGATGAAATCAAATACTGTATTAACTGAAGAAATATCTCAAATTAGATCTATGTTGTAATTGTTGATAACTTTGTGGATAAACTGTGTTTTTAACTTAATAACTTGTATATATATTTTGGATAAAAAAGGTATAAAATATATAAAGATAAAAGTTATTAAATTTAGGTCGAAAGTTATCCACTAGTCTCATATTTTAAATATGGCTTTAAATAAAGACTTATTTGATTTATCACCATATCCACAGGACTAATAGTAATAATAAATTAATATATAAATATATGAAGATAGAATGTGAACAAGGTAAATTAAAGGAAGTAATAGATATAGCAAATAAGATTTCAGGTAAGCATATGACTCTTCCTGTATTGTCATGTTTATTATTTCAAACAAATAAAGACAATACAGTTACTATAAAATCCACAAATCTAGATATAGGTCTTGAAGTTAGTATACCCGCTAAAGTAAATGAACAAGGTACTGTTGCAATACCTAGTTCAGTATTATCTTCTTTTATTTCAAATATCCCATATTCTGATAAGCCTATAAAAATGGAAGTTAAGGATGGTAATGTAAATATTTCAAATTCAAAAACATCAGGAATTATAAAATCCCAATCTCCCGATGATTTTCCTAGTATTCCTAGAGTAAGTTCAGATAATGTATTCAATATAGATTCAATAGACTTTGTAAAAGGTTTAAAATCAGTTTGGTATAGTTCTTCAGTTTCTAGTATAAAACCAGAATTATCTAGTGTGTATATATATTGTGATGGAGAATATGTAGTCTTTGTTGCTACAGATTCATTTAGATTGGCTGAAAAGAAGGTTAGAATTAAAAAAAGTAAAGATTTCGAACAAATACTCATTCCTCATAAGAATATACCAGATATAATTAATGTTCTCGATAAAATAAATGGGGAAGTAGAAGTAACCCTAGATAAAAACCAAGTATCATTTAGTTATAAAGATATTTTTCTTGTCTCAAGGGTAGTTGATGGAGTATTTCCAGATTACAGACAAATTATTCCAAAACAATACACAACAGAAATAACTGTATTAAAGCAAGATTTTGTTAATACTTTAAAACTTTCAAATGTTTTCTCAGATAAATTTAATCAAGTTAATATTAAAATAGACCCAGAAGCTAAAATTTGCCAGATTAAGACAAAAAATAATGATGTAGGTGAAAATACCTCAATTATCGATGCAAGCATTACTGGCGAAGGTTTAGAGATAAATTTTAATTATAAATATATTATTGATTGTTTTCAGTCTGTAAATTCTGACAGTGTAATTCTTTCTTTTAGTGGTTTGAATCGTCCCATGGTAATAAAACCTTTATCAGATCAAACTTTTAGATATCTTGTAATGCCAATGAATAGGTAAAATAAAAATAAATGAAGAATATATCTGATTTTTTCTCTGTTTTTAACAATAAAGCCTCAAAAGAGATAACTAAAAGATTAAAAATAATAGAAATAATTAAAAAACATACAAAAATTACCTTAGAAATGAAGGATATTAGTATTATAAGTAATGTAGCTATTATAAAATCACCCCAAATATTAAAAAATGAGATAAATATTAAAAAAACAAAGATACTAGAAGATATAAGACTAAATATACAGGAAAAAATAATAGATATAAGATAAATTAATTGGTTATCTCTGTTGTATTTACCGATGTTTCAGCTTCGCCACGATTTAATACCGTATCGTAAACAATAACTCTAATATCAACTTTTCCTGGTGAAATACCACTATCATTAAGATTTACATTAAATAATTTCTGATTGGTTTCATTTGTGGAAATAAATTTATCATTTATATAAAGCTCAGCTTTTTTAATAGGAAATTTTGTAATAGCATCATAATTTATTGAAAGTCTGGAATTCATATTTATTAATGAATCTTTAATAGGGGAGGTAATGCTTACTTTTGGAAAGTTTGCAGGTATATGAATATCATCTGTTTCAGTAGGAATACTAATATTTGTAGTTTCAGTAAATCCAGGATTAGTTTTTTTCCATTCTGTAAACCATTTTTGAACACCATATTCCCAATTTTCATACTGAGAATCGTTTTGAGGGTTTAATGGAGCTTCGCCATTTGGATCATCTTTTGAAACCCAATGAAGAATATTGTGAACACTATTAAATACGACATCCTGTTTTAATTCTTTCGGAGTGTATTGTGTAGCTCTTTTCTTTGAAATAGTATCAATACTATAAGCTACTCCACCTTTCCAAATTCCTTTTAGAGTAGGTTTTACATCTTCAGGTGTTGGTTCTGGTTTTTTAAAATATTCCTTTGGTAAACTTGAATTAACTTCAGCCATAAATGCTCCCCAAACAGGTGCAATAATCAAACCTGCCACTTTTTTATCCATAGGAGTATTGTCGTTTTTACCTGCCCAAGCTCCAACTACAAGGTTTGGTGTATATCCTTCTATCCAAACATCTCTAAAATCGTTGGTAGTACCTGTTTTTATTGCTACAGGTCTTCCACCCAATGATTCCCCAACAGGAATAAGACTAGACATACGAACTTTTGTATCTGAAAGTATATCTGATATTTGTCTAGCAACTTGGGGAGGAATACTTTCGCTAGGATCATTTATAGCTTCTTCAAGTACCTTACCACTACTATCTTCAACCTTTAGAACAGCTCTATAGTTATTTCTAATACCATCATTTGCAAATACACCATAAGCACTTGTAAGTTCAAGTAAAGAAACTTCACCACCTCCAAGAACAAGAGTTAAACCATATCTATTTGGATCTTTTAAACTAGTTATTCCCATTCTCTTTGCTGTATTTAATGAATCTTGTATACCAGCTAAGTAAAGAGTTTTTACAGCCGGAACATTTCTTGAATGTGCCAACGCTGTTCTTATAGGCATAGGACCTTCAAATATTCCATCATATTCAACAGGAGAATAACAAACCTTTTGATCAATTTTATCTGATTTTGGTTTACTATCAGGAGTACACTGACTTGAAAATTCAGTCTGAACATCAAAAAGTACAGTTTCAGGAGTATATCCTTTCATAAAAGCGGTGGCATAAACAAAAGGTTTAAAAGTAGAACCTGGTTGTCTGTATGCAGTTGCTACATTGAAGTTTCCATCAATTTTCTTATCAAAATAATCTCTAGAACCAACCATAGTTAGTATATCCCCATTTTTTGGGTTTATAGCAACCATTGCAGTGTTACTAGCATTGTATTGATTTTCAAGTGTAGAAGCAAAGTTTTTTATTACCTTTTCTGCTTTTTCTTGCATAGAATAATCCAAAGTTGTGGTAACTTTTAAACCACCTTCATCAACTATATCTTCACCATATTTTTTATTTAAATAATCACGCACATACATAGAAAAGTGTGGAGCTCTAATTCCATAAGTATTTTTTTCTAGAAAAACAACCTTTTCTTTTATTGCTTGATCGTATTCATTTTGATTTATATAACCCAATTCTTTCATTTTACTTAGAACTATTCTTTGTCTATCTTGAAGTTTTTTTAAATTTTGACCATAAGGATTATAAAAAGTAGGTGCTTGTGGTATAGCTGCCAAGTATGCTGATTGAGCAATTGTTAATTCATTAGCACTTTTGCCAAAATAAGTTCTACTAGCTTCTTCTACACCGTATATATTTCCTCCATATGGAGACTCATTCAAATAAATTGAGAATATTTGATCTTTACTTAAAACCCTTTCAATTTTTAAAGAAAGTATCCACTCCTTCAACTTTCTTGTTAAAGTTTTATCTTTTGTTAAAACAGAATTTTTAACAACCTGTTGAGTAATAGTAGAACCACCTTGAGCTAAACCTCCACCTAAAATATCAGCTAGTATTGCTCTCAATATTGCACTAGGCTGAATACCTTTGTGTTTATAAAAGTCATTATCTTCAATTGATACAGTAGCGTCTTTTACATGTTTTGAAATACTATCAAAAGGAACAACAGTTCTTCTTGCATCACTGTGAATATCATAAAGAAGGATTTCCCCAGTCCTATCATATATTTTTGTTGATTGAGATACTTTTCTAGCTTCAAAAGCGCTTAAATCAGGGATTTTTATAGTAGTTAACCATATTATTATACTTCCTGAAACAAAGAAAAATAGAGCCAAAAATATGGATATTAATCCCTTTATATGTTTTTTTACCCAAGAAAAGCGCCTAAGCGACATGGCAGAATTGTACCATACATGGTAGATTATGTGCATGTTTTGGTCAAAACCTATAAAAGTTATAACAGATGAAAAATTAATAAATAATTTCTTAAATAGAGGAGTAGAAAATATATTTCCTAATAAAGATTTCCTAAAATCAAAATTAATAAAAGGAGAAAGATTAAGTTTTTATCTAGGAGTTGATCCAACTGGTCCTATGCATTTGGGGCATATGATACCAATGTTAAAATTGGCAGAATTACAAAACATGGGTCATCAAATAATCCTTTTAATAGGTGATTTTACCGCTATGATAGGTGATCCTACTGATAAAAGTGCAGTAAGAAAACAATTAACTCGAGAACAAGTTCTAAAGAATTGTGAAAACTACAAAGAACAGGCAGGAAAAATTCTCGATTTTTCAGGATCAAATAAAGCAATGTTTAGATTTAATTCTGAATGGTTATCAAAGATGAATTTCTCTAATGTCCTTGAATTATCATCACTAGTTACAGTAGAACAAATGTTAAAGAGAGATATGTTTGAAAAAAGAATTTCAGAAAGCAAACCAATTTTCATACATGAATTTATGTACCCACTTATGCAAGGCTATGATTCTGTTGCTATGAATGTAGATGGGGAAATAGGTGGAAACGATCAAACTTTCAACATGCTTATGGGTCGTGATCTAATAAAAACACTCAAGAATAAAGAAAAATTTGTAGTCGCAACAAAACTCCTAGTTGATTCAAACGGTAAAAAAATGGGTAAAACTGATGGCAATGCAGTAAGTTTGGATCAAAATGCCGAAGAAATATATGGAAGGGTTATGAGCTGGAATGATGACATCATAGTAAATGCTTTTGAGATTGCTACAAGAGTTCCAATTGAAGAAATAGATAATATGAAAAGAATGATGAATGGTGGAGCAAACCCAAAAGAATTCAAGTCTCGTTTAGCAAAAGAAATAATATCAATAATTCATGATAGTGAAAGTGCAAATAGGGCAGAGAAGTCTTTTGATTCATTATTTAAAAATAAAGAAGTACCAAAGGATATATTGGAACTAACAGTAAATAAAACTGATGCTATAAAAGATATTATTGTTTCAAATAACATAGTATCCTCAAATACAGAATGGAAAAGACTAATAGAAAGCAATGCAGTTACAGAATTCCCAAGTGAAAAGATAATAAATGATCCTTATATAAAACTAGATAAAGATACAGTGCTAAGAATTGGAAAAAAGAGATTCGTTAAAATAATAGTTAAGTAAACAAAAAAACCACATATGTGGTTTTTGTTATTATTTATTCCTCCCATCTATCACCAAAAGGATTTACATCTTCTTCATCAATCCCTTCTTCCTCTTCTGTATCAAGTATATCTTCTGGTTCCTCCGCTTCATCAACTACTACTGCTTCATCATCTACCTCAATAATTTTTTCTTCCTCTTCTTGTTTACCTTTTTTTTTCAATTTTGTTTCTTTTGCTTTTGGCATAGATATTATTTTATTGAATTACTATTTATTATGAGAATAGTTGTAACAAAATGGAATATTTTTTGCAAATTTCTATTTCTGTGGAAAACTTCTATGACTATATGCAAAGTGAGTTAAACCAATTGCTATAGCATCATATTCATCATCTATTATCCTATCTTTTTTTGAATTCATTTTAATTAATAAAGGTAACATTTTCATTATACTAGTTTTATCACTCCTACCATCTCCTGTAATGGCCATTTTTATTTGTAGGGGAGTGTATTCATATACCGGTATTTGGGCCAATAATGCCTCATACGATATTATTCCACGTGCTTCTGATACTCTCATCGCAGTCTTTTGATTTTTTGTTATAAAGAGCGTTTCTATAGCTAGAGCTTGAGGTTTGTATTTTTCAATAATTTCTCTAACCTTCAAACCAATTTTTAAAAACCTTTCATATATCTCTTGTTTTGAATCAGTCGTAAAACACTCAGAATATATAAGTTTTTCTTTTTCTCCCATCAGTCTTTCGACTATAGCTATACCAAGCCTATCGTATCCTGGGTCAATTCCAATTATTCTCATCAATTAATTATACTACTCTGCATTAGTAAATACTTCTTGTACCTCATCATTCTCTTCTAGTTCTTCAACCATTGCTTGTAGTTTTTCTATATCAGTATCTTCAAGTGGCATAGTCATATTCGCTTTCCAACCCTCATGAGTCTTTGTAAAAGCCCAACTTGCACTACCCAGAGCAGCAAGTTCAGAACCGTGCTTTGATAATATATGTTTTATCTCTTGAGCAGCCTTATTTCTATTATCAGTTAAAGCCTCGATAAGAATAGCTGTGCCACCTGGACCATAGCATTCATACATTATTGTTTCCATGCTAGCACTATTGTCAGCACTTCCTTTTTTAATAGCTCTATCAATAGTATCGTTTGGCATGTTTTCTTTTTTTGCCTTTTCTATAGCTAGTGCCAAACCTGGAGATTTTAGATTTCCTCCAGCCTTTTTTGCTTCTACTGTAATATATCTTACTAATTTACCAAAAATTTTACTCTTTTGAGCATCATTCTTGGCTTTTTGGTGTTTAATTTTTGAAAATTTATTATGTCCTGCCATGACAATACATTAACAGATTTTAATTTTTTGTAAAAGAAAACACCGCTTAACGGTGAATTCGGTGTTTCTGTTTTGTTATATTTGATAATCAATACTATCACTAATATCACTACCATCATCTTTTGGTATTGGAATTGGTTTTTTCTTTTTGCTCACCAATTCTCCGATCATAGTAATAAGAGATATAATTGATAGGCCAGTTACACAACCAAACAAGGCCTTTAATGAAAATATTTTTATTATATATAAAGAAATTGTTAGTATGCATAGAACAACAATTGTAGAAAAAAATACTATACCATGTCTGTTTTTCATATTTGGAGCAATTCCTGTAAAATATAACCCCTTTTATCTTTTATGTAAAAACACTATATTCTATCCAAATGAATTTTTGCTTTATCTGTAACCACTCTTCCTCTAGATGTTCTTTCAAGTAAACCAAGTTGTATAAGATATGGTTCATAAACCTCTTCAACTGTAGCTTGTTCTTCGGATAGGGCAGCGGCTATGGTATTTAGACCTACAGGACCACCATTAAATTTATCTATAATAGTTTTTAGTATTTCTCTATCAGCATTATTTAAACCTATATGATCAACTCCAAGCATAGATAGAGTTTTTTCAACAATATCTTTTGATAAATTACTTTTTTCTATTTGAGCATAATCTCTACATCTCTTTAAGAAATAGTTTGCTGTTCTAGGTGTAAAACGACTTCTTTGAGCAATGGCACTTACAGCGTGAGGGTGAATATCTACACCTAGAATTTTTGCTGATCTATCAACTATATTTTCTATTTCTTTTTGAGAATAAAATTCTAGTTTAAATACTCCTCCAGAAAAACGAGAGCGTAAAGGAGAAGAAATCATAGCAATTCTTGTTGTTGCAGCTATGAGGGTAAAGGGTGGAAGTTCAAGTTGTATAGTACGAGCTGAAGGTCCTTTACCAATTATGATATCTAAATTACCTGATTCCATAGCAGGGTAGAGAACTTCTTCTATGGCTTTATTTAATCTATGAATTTCATCTATAAAAAGTACATCACCTGCAGAAAGATTTGTAAGTATAGAAGCTAGATCGCCAACCTTCAAAATTGCAGGACCAGAAGTCACTTTTATCTGAGCATTCATCTCTTTTGCAATAAGGTGAGCCAATGTGGTTTTTCCAAGTCCTGGAGGACCATAAAATAGTATATGTTCTGGTGGGTGATTGCGTTCTTTTGCAGCTCTAAGGAGTATGTCTAAGTTATCTTTTATGGTTTTTTGACCTATATATTCAGCAAATCTATTGGGTCTGAGCGTTTGATCAAGGTAACCAACCTCTTTTTCTAAAGGTTCGGTATTTCCACTTGAAACATTGTTATGATTTTTATCTATTGACATTTTATATAAAGTATGCTAAACTCTCCCTAGTTACCAAAAGTCCGATTTTTATGACTGAGAACCTTGAATTGTTTCGGTATTGGATTTAAGAATCTCTAAGCAATATATCCTGTCTACAGGCTATCTGGTGTAGTATTGAGGACATTCTGGTCTTCACCCCGTGTGTTAGCACTGGGGTTATCCTTGAGACTACCTCTAACTTTTGATGATCGCATTAAAAGCATTGCTTAGAGATTTTTAAACCCGATCTCTATTTAATAACTCGTTTATCTACATATATAGTACTATCATTTAAACTAATTTCAATTGACACTAAGTCAGTTTTTCTTTTTAAAGTTAAATTTTAGGCTTCAATTGAAATAACTCTCTCTAATTCTTCTATTGTTGTAATTCCATTTAGAATTTTTATGGCACCATCTTGTGTCATAGTAAGAATTCCTTCACTTAATGCAACTTTTGCTATTTCATCTTCACTAGAATTATTGTTAATTGCTTCATTTATACTTGGATTTAACTTTATTCCTTCATAAATTCCAATTCTTCCTTTGTATCCAGTGTTATTACATTTTTCACAACCAACTGCCACGCATACTTTATCTGTTACTTTAGGAATTTCTGTTTTATCAACAATAGAATTTAATATTTCATCGATTTTTTTCTTTGTTTCACCTTCCAAAACAATTTCTTTTTTACAAAACTGACAAAGTTTTCTAAGTAGTCTTTGAGCCAAAGCAATATTTATTGAAGAGCTCATTATTTTTGGGTTTATACCTAGATCAATAAGTCTTGGAAATGAACCAGCAGCACTGTTTGTGTGTAGGGTAGAGAATACAAGGTGTCCTGTAAGTGAAGAGTTAACAGCAATACTTGCTGTCTCACTATCTCGAATTTCTCCTACCATTATTATGTCCGGATCTTGGCGCAAAGCAGAACGTAGTCCTTCTAAGAAAGTATATCCTTTATCATTAACTTGAGTTTGAACAATTCCTTGTAAATGATATTCAATAGGATCTTCAATTGTTATTATTTTTACTTCTGGACTATGTACTTTTTTCAAAAAAGCATAAAGAGTTGTTGTTTTTCCTGATCCAGTTGGACCTGTTGTAAGGAGCATTCCATTTGGTTTTTTTATTTCACTTTCTATTATGGATAAAAGCTTTTTTGGAATACCGAGTTCTTCCATAGGTATAGAAATTGTTTTTGGATTCAAAAGACGCATTACTATAGATTCATTATATGCACCTGGAAGTATAGATGTTCTTATTTCTATATCATTACTACCAATACGAACACTAAATCTTCCATCTTGAGAATCTTTTTTTATATTTAATTTGAGTCCAGAAAGAAGCTTTATACGAGAAAGTAATAGGGAATAAGTTTCCAAATCAAAATCAATAACTTTTACCAGAACTCCATCAAGTCTATATCTAAGTCTTATATATGCTTCTTCTGGTTCTATGTGAATATCTGAAGCGTCGGTTGATAAAGCTCCAGCAAGTATTGTTTCTAGTATTCTTGAAACTCTATAACTCTTTTTCATTGAAAGAGTGGTTTTTAGTATTTCTATAATAGCAGGTAGGTCTTTTATTTTTTTTACGATTTCTCCAATCTCTTCACTAGAAATTTCAAGTGAACCCGCTTTTGATTCATAAGCAAAAGAAAGGTCTTTATATGTATTCCAAGCTTTTTCAAGGCTAGTCGTTGAACACATAACTAATACAGGTTCATAACCTTTTTCTTTTAAATCATTTACTATTTCATCTACTTTTGGATCTGCTGGGTTTCTTACCCCTATTTTTACTTTTCTACCTGTAATTGCAAAACCTGCCACCTTTGTTTCTCTTGCTGTTTTTTCATCTATTAATCTCAAAGCATCGGTATTTATTGATACTGCGGATAAATCTATATATTCAAGATTGTGTTTTGCTGAAAGTAATTCAACTAGTTCCTCTTCCTCTTTTTTCAAGAGGTCATTCATTTTTCTATTTTGCTTATCTTCATCAAATGTGATCATAATATACATTATTATAACCCAGAGTGGCTGTTTTGGTAGATAGAGCTAAAAGTTATAAGCCAGAGTAGCCGTTTTGGTAGAGAGATCTAAAAGTTATAAGCCAGAGTAGCTTACTTGGTAGTGTTAGCTAGTAATGTAAGCCAGAGTAGCTTAGTTGGTAGAGCAACGCTTTCGTAAAGCGGAGGTCGCGGGTTCGATTCCCGCCTTTGGCTCAATATTTATCCACCTAATATATTGCTTTTTAAAATGATAGGAGTATATTTTATTTGGGTGGTCATTGTTCTTTTTTGTGTTTATGGGATGGTGGGAGTCTATCGTGACTACTTCGGGTTCTTCATACATTACTTCACTTGTACCCAGATTCACAAACCCCATTATCTTTCACCACAGGTTAAAGCGTCTTCCGCTTTTAAATCTGTGAGAACACCGACTTTGACCACCTTTTCTTTATAACCCGAGCGCAAGCTTAGGGTTTCTTTTTTAATTATTAAATTTGACAATATTTTATATAGGAGTAGAGTAGTGGTGGGTGGTTCAGGTGTTCTTTAAACAGCAGCGACAACCCTTTCTAGAGGGGAACTTAATAAAAGCCCGTTGCGGGTTCAAAAAAAGAAAAAATCGTTGCTGATAAGATGTTGTTGAGGCGAATAACACTGCTTCACTTCATTGTTACTTGAACCACCCGCTCTTTCAGCGCTTTTCCTAACGGACTGGCGCTTTTCTTTTGCTTTCTCTTTATTTGTATTTCTGATACTCTTTTAATATGGATTTGGATAAAGTAGAAATAAAGAAAAGAATAGATGAAATTGAAGCAATGATGCAAAGTGCTGATTTTTGGATTGATAAAAACAAGGCTCAAGCTCTAGTTAAAGAATTGAAAGATAAAAAAGATGAATATGAAACAGGTGGAGCAAAAGCAAAATATGATAAAGGAGAAGCAATTATAACTATTTTTTCAGGTGCAGGAGGGGATGATGCTGAAGATTTTTCAGCTATCCTATTTAAAATGTATAGAAAGTATATAGAAAATAAAGGTTTTGGTATGGAAATAATTCATACAAATACCAATGATCATGGTGGATATAGAAATATAACTTTTGAGGTAAAGGGTAAGGGAGCTTATGGAGATTTAAAAAATGAATCAGGAGTACATAGACTAGTACGTATTTCACCCTTTAATGCTAAAAAACTAAGACACACCTCTTTTTCTATGGTTGAAGTTATACCAAAGTTTGAAAAAGCTAATAGTGCAGATATCGATATTCCTGATAAAGATCTTGAAATATCAATAGCAAAATCTGGTGGTCCTGGAGGACAAAATGTAAATAAAAGAGAAACTGCTGTGAGAATTGTCCATATTCCAACTGGAATATCAGTTCATGTTACAAGTGAGAGATCTCAAGCTCAGAATAAAGAAAAGGCTATGGATATAATAAAAGGAAAGCTATTTAAGGTTATGGAAGAAGAGAGAATTGCAAAAGAAAAAGGTATGCAAATAAGCAAAACAACTTCAATAGAATGGGGAAATCAAATAAGATCATATGTAATGCACCCATATAAAATGGTGAAGGATCATAGAACAAATGTAGAAACATCAGACATTGATTCTGTATTAGAAGGGAAGATTGAAGAATTTTTACAAGCCGAGAAAGCAATATAATGTTTATGATATACTAAATGTATGATTTATTTTGAGAAAGTTTCAAAGATATACCCTGACAAATCTCATGCATTAGATAGTGTGACTTTTTCTGTTGAACCAAAAGAATTTACAACAATAGTTGGACACTCAGGTGCTGGTAAAACAACACTTCTTAAAATGCTTATTGCTGAAGATAGACCTACACATGGCTCTATATTTTTTGAATCAAAGAATATTCATAAACTTGGTAAGAGTGATATAAATAAATTAAGAAGAAGGATAGGAACAGTTTTTCAGGATTTTAGACTTATACCAAATAAGACTACATATGAAAATATAGCTTTTGCTATGGAGGCTTCAGGTAGAACAGATAAAGAAATAGCCTCAGACGTTCCTTATGTTCTTGATCTAGTAAATCTTGGAGATAAAATATGGAATTTTCCACATGAACTTTCAGGAGGGGAAAAACAAAGAGTTGCTATAGCTAGAGCAATTGTAAATCAACCAGATATAATAATTGCTGATGAACCAACAGGAAATCTTGATCCAGTAAATACATTTGAAATCATAAAGATAATTCAAAAGATAAATGAACTTGGAACTACAGTTTTACTTACTACACACAATAAAGGTGTGGTAGACATGGTTGGAGGTAGGGTTATTACAATGGAAAAGGGTAAGATTATTAGAGATGATAAAAGCGGAAAATATATTTTATAAATATGATATTTACATCAGCAAAAAGAGTAATTAAAACAGGTTTTATAAATTTTTGGAGAAATGGCTTTTTATCACTAGCCGCTGTAATAACAATTACACTATCTCTTTTAGCTTTTGGTGTACTTATATTTGCTAGTGCTTTTGGTCAGACACTTGTAGATCAGATAAAGAACAAGGTTGATATAAATGTGTATTTGACTCTAAATGCAGATGAAGCAGATATACTTAATTTAAAGAGAACAATTGAACAATTGCCAGAGGTTAGTAAGGTTGAATATATAAATAGAGATCAGGTACTAGCAGATTTTAAAGATAAATGGAAAGATAATTCACTTATATTACAAGGACTTGAAGAAATAGGGGACAATCCTTTTCCAGCTGTGCTAAATGTAAAAGCAAAAGAACCAAGTCAATATGCAGGAATTTCAAGTTTCCTTGAAGGCAAAGGTTCATTGTCAAAAGGTGGAATATCTATAGTTGATAAAGTTAATTACAATCAAAATAAACTAGTTATCGATAGATTAGGAAGAATTATTCCAGCTGTAGAAAATACCGGATCTATATTAGCTATTACTTTAGTTGTTGTAGCTATTATTATTACTTTCAATACTATTAGATTGATTATATATACTGCAAAGGATGAAATATCTGTTATGAAACTTGTTGGAGCTTCAAATTCATATATACGTTGGCCTTTTGTAGTTTCGGGTATTATGTGCGGTATATTTTCTGGAATTTTAACAATAATACTTTTATCAGTTATGGCTTATTATAGTGATGTTGCTATTGTTAAATTTGCAGGTATTGAAAATGCTAATGATTTTGGTCTTTCTTCAAGTGTTCTTTTGAAATATTTATTAAAAAACATCACTCAGATTTTTGTAATAATTATGGGTTCAGGAATAGTTCTTGGAGCTATATCTAGTTATTTGGCAGTAAGAAGATATTTGAAGGTTTAGTTCATCAAAAGTTTTTCTGTGACAAAATAGGTTCGCTCCCTTGCGCTGCGGAAGCTCCTTTTTCTTCCGATCATAGATCTCAGAAAAAAGGACTTCCTTCGCCGGTCGCTCACACTATTTTGTATATATAAATAAAAAAAGCTGGTCAATTCACAGAGGAATCAACCAGCTAGACGAGAAAACGAGAAAACAGAAATACGAGCGTAAGGCTAAAAGGCTTTGTTGGAAACTCAACCTTCGTATGTAAAGAACACAAATTCAATACATTATAATAATATACTATTTAATATTTTTGTCAAGTGATCTAAAATTTAAAATACATTTCCGAAAATGTGTGTGCTAATTGAAAATTTTTTTGCATTTAAAATACGCTTTGATAAAATGACTTTATGGCAAGCAGAAAACCGGCACGACAGGGCAAAAATAAAAAGGTTGTAAAAAAGTTAGATAAGAAAAAAGAAAAGAAAGTCGAAGTAAAAAACAGCCAAAAAAAAGTTGTGGTAAAGAATAAAAAGATAAACCACAAGTATATTTTTGTCATCGGTGGAGTAATGTCAGGAGTAGGAAAGGGAATAGCAACATCATCTATAGGTACATTACTCAATGCAAAAGGTTTCAAAGTTAATCTCGTAAAGGTAGATCCATATTTAAATGTTGATGCAGGAACAATGAACCCTACAGAACATGGGGAAGTTTTTGTACTTGATTCTGGTCTTGAAACTGATCAAGATATGGGAAATTATGAAAGATTTTTAAATAGAGACCTTACTCCTGGAGACTATATAACTAGCGGTATGGTATACAAAGCCGTTATAGATAGAGAAAGAAATCTGGGTTATGGAGGTAAATGTGTTGAAGCAGTTCCACATATTAGAGATGAAATTGTCGCTAGATTTGAAAATTCAGCAAAAATAAATAAATCAGATATAACTATAGTTGAAATAGGTGGAACAGTAGGAGATTATCAAAATATAATGTTCATAGAAGCGGCGAGAGTGCTAAAGATTCGTCACCCAGATGATTGTATATTTATTATGGTTAGCTATCTTCCAATACCAGGAAAGATAGGAGAAATGAAATCAAGACCTACACAACATGCTGTAAGGCAATTGGCTGGATATGGAGTGCATACTGATATTATAATTGCTCGTTCAGAACTACCAGTTGATGAAAAGAGAAAAGAAAAAATAGCAGTTTCATGCAATATCTTACCCGAAAATGTTATTTCAGCTCCAGATATAGATAGTGTTTATGATGTTCCATTAAATTTTGAAAAAGATAAACTAGGTAAAATAATATTAAAATCTTTAAGAATTGATGATGTTCAAGGTGGTGAGGGTCTAGGTGAATGGTCAAAGTTTGCAAAAGGAATAAAGAACCATAAAGACATACTAGATATAGCAATAGTAGGAAAGTATTTTAATACAGGAGACTTTGTGCTTACTGATTCATATCTTTCAGTTATAGAATCAATAAAGTATTCAGCAAATCTCCATAAAACAAAAGTAAAAATATCAACAATAAATGCTAGAGATTTTGAAAAAGAAAATCCTGATTATTCAGAATTAAATAAATACGATGGAATAATAGTTCCTGGAGGATTTGGAGAAACAGGAATAGAAGGAAAGTTAAATGTAATAAGATATTGTAGAGAAAATAAACTTCCATACTTTGGTTTGTGTTACGGTATGCAACTTATGACTATAGAATATGCTCGAAATGTACTAGGTCTACAAGGTGCTCATACAGCTGAAATAAATCCAAATGCTCCACATCTAGTAATAGATATAATGCCTGATCAAAAGAAAAAGATGGAAGAAAAAAACTATGGTGGTTCTATGAGACTAGGGCTTTATCCAACAAAACTTTATCCAAATACAATTGCCAGACAAGCATATGGTGTGCCAAGTATAAAAGAAAGACATAGACACCGCTATGAAGTTAATCCTAGTTATATAGAAAAAATAGAAAAAGGAGGTCTGGTTTTCTCAGGAAAATCACCAGATGAAACACTAATGGAAATAGCAGAACTACCTCGTGAAGTACACCCATTTTTCCTAGGAACACAATTTCACCCAGAATTCCTTGCAAGACCATTGCGTCCACATCCACTTTTCAGTGAATTTATTAAAGCAAGTAAAGAGAATAGAAAAATAAAAGATAAAAAAGAAATAGAAAAGAATCAGGGACAAGTTGTGGTAGATAGAGAAGAGAGTGATCTAGTAGTGGGGGAGTAAAAATGGAAAATATAATAATAACAACACCAAAAGTTGAGGATGTGTGGGGTATACAAAATGTATACTATGAGTCATGGTTAGCTACCTATCCAAATGAACAATATAAAATAACAGTAGATGATATAGAAGATAATTTTAAAGATTCATTTACAGAAGAAACTTTAAATAAAAGAAGACAAGCAATACTAAACCCAGACCCAGATTCAAAATTAAAAGTCTTAATAGCTAAACATGATGATAAGGTTGTCGGTGTTTGTAGAGTTGAGTTATTACCAGAGAAAAATCAATTAAGAACCATATACCTTTTACCTGAATATTTTGGTAAAGGAATAGGTACAAAACTATGGAATGAAATAAAAAAGTTTTGTGATCCTAATAAACCTACATATGTTGAGGTTGTTGAATATAACGATCAAGCAATAAATTTTTATAAAAAACTAGGTTTTGTTGAAACAGGAAAAAAGTTTTCTGATGAAAGATTTAGAATGAAAAGTGGTTCAATCTTTCCAGAAATAGAAATGGTATTAAAAGTAAAGGAATAAAATAAAAAATAGAAAAGGCTGGAGCCATAGGAAGCAATGCCTCCGTTAGGAATCCAACCTTCGCCTTGAGTCGAGGACCAAGCCCAAAAACTCAAGATCTAACGTTCAATCCGTTCGTACGCACCAGATTGAAAGTCATAGTCCTTCCATACGGCCTTTCGGCTCATGGGTAGACGGTGGTTATATTATAATAAATGAAATTTAATTGCAATGTGTCTTGAATATTATGCTTTTTTAGCGTATTTTGTATGTATTGCGGGATCATCTAATGGTAGGATGCAGCTCTCTGAAAGCTGTCATCTTGGTTCGAATCCAAGTCCCGCAGCCAAGTAAATTATTTTTTTGTTTTTAATATATTTAAATAAATGTGTCGTATTGTAAAAAATAAACTGGAAGAACTAGTGAAAAATAAAAAGCTTTCCGAAGCAGAAGTACTTTATTTTATAGTCCACTTAGGAAAAATTATTGAAGAGACTAACATAAAAGATGAATATGATTTAATCAAATTTTATAGAAATTGGTGCTGTTACTCTTGTATTACAAAAGACACACATAATATTTTTATAAGAACAAAAGAAACAATTAAAGATGATGAAGATAATAAAATCTATAATACTGATAAAAAGTACGAATTTATTCAAGAAAAAGTTAATTTTATGGAAAAAATTCAAGTTAATATTGAAAATGAATTAAACAAATATTCCTTTGATAATTTAAAACTTGAAATTGAAAAATTTTGTTCAGAAAAATTAAGAAATCCAATTGAATTTGAATGGAAGGTTTTTTTTGAAAAATTATCTGAAATAATAATTCATACACCACTTATAATTAAGAATGAATCAAACAATCTCTTAAAAATTGAATTAAAAAAAGTTTCTGGCCTAGGAATATTTGATGGTATTCAAGTTTCAATAATTTTAGAAAATAACAACGTTGCAAGTTATGGAGGGAAAATGGATAAAATATTCGGTTACTAATAATTTTGTAGTAATACATAAAAATAATAGGGTCAAAAGTATAAAAAGTGTTAAAATAAGTAAATAATGAATACTAAAGAAATTGAATGTAGATTTTTAGAAATAGATAAACAAGCATTGATAAAAAAGCTTATTGAACTTGGAGCAAATGATGAGGGTGAGATAATGCTAGAGGAAACAATTATATATGATCCAGAAGGTAATTGGAGAAATGATAATAGATTTGTTCGCTTAAGAAAAGTTGGTAATAAAACCAAACTAACTTACAAGGAGCATAGAGAACATACTGTTGATGGTACTTATGAGATTGAGTTTGGTATTGATGATTATAAAAAAGCTGAACTACTTTTTGAAAAGATTGGATTAAAACCTTTTCGACGCCAGCAGAAAAAGCGTCATACCTTTAAGTTTAATGGAGTAACTTTTGATATTGATACATGGCCACGAATCCCTACATATGTAGAGTTAGAAGGGGAATCAGAACAAGATCTAAAACATGCTGCAAAATTGGTCGGTCTTGATTGGAAGGATGTAATTTTTAATAATGCAAGCTGGGTTATTGAGAATAAATACAACATTCCAGTTAGACAATTAAAATGGTTTACATTTGATAGATTCGAATAATTAAATATTTTTTAGAGTTTTACAAATTAACCCTATAAGCTACAATCATAATATGAATTCTATAAGTCCAATAAGTAAACAGTTCTTGGCTGTTCGTGCTGTAATCGAAAAGGACAATAAGGTTCTTGTTATTAGAGAAGCAACAAAATATCTTGGTGGTACTAATCATGGTAAATACGATTTTCCTGGAGGTAAAATCAAGGCTGGAGAAGAAATTCATGAAGCCCTAATAAGAGAAATAAAAGAAGAAATTGGAGTAAAGATAAAGATATTAAATCCGTTCTTTGTTGATGAGTGGAGACCAATTATTAAACTAGAACAAATTCAAATTATAGGAATATTTTTTAAATGTGAATTGATTGATGATGAAAAGATTAAACTTAGTGATGATCATGATGATTATAAATGGGTTGATAAAGAAAATTATTATAAATTACCATTAATAGAAGCTACACGTAGGGCTTTGGATGAATTTTACTCAAAATGAATGGGATTATCATTACAGGTTTGACTGGATCAGGTAAAACGCAAATTGCTTTTGAGCTTGCTCGCAAGATAAATGGGGAAGTCATAAACCTTGATCGCACCTTTACATGGAAATATTTTCCTTTAAGTTCAGGTATGTCAGATGTTAAAGAGGAAAAAGGTGTAGAAAAGCATCTTTATGAATTTTTAGAGCCCAGTGAAGAACTCATTCCTAATGATGAGTATGCATTAATGGTTATTGATAAAGCCAAAGAAATTATTTCTCGAGGCAAGGTTCCTATTGTAGAAGGAGGTTCACCAAAGTATTTTAAAGATCTTTATGTGAAAAATATTTCAGTTAAACTCTTTGATCCGATGGTATACCTTACCTATCCTAAGTTAGTTGATATAGAAAGAAAGATACTTAATAGAATTGAAAGAACCATACAACTTGGTCTCATAGAAGAGATAAAAACAAATCTTAATAAGTATAGGAATACTCAGTTCATGAAAGAGGGTAAATTTGTTGTGCCTATTATAAATTATCTTGATGGAATTATTGATTTAAATAAAGCAAAAAAAGATATGGTTAATGGCGCCATAGATCTAATTGCTTACCAAAAAGATGAATTTTCTAAGTATCCAGATTTGATTAATATTGAGAATAAAAATCCAGAAGAAAGTCTGTGTGAAATTATTAAGTTGTGGAATAGGATTGGTTAATTTTAGTAATTCTATTTTAGGTACTTTAACGAACTAGCTTTCATCAAAAAAGTAAGATTTTTTATTTAGCTATCTCTCATCTGGTAACCCTGCTATACTTTTAAAATGAAACAAGAATTAAAAGACAAAATAGACTTAGCCAAAGCTTTTGCTGAGAGAAAATTTAAGGAATCTAATATAAACAATCATTATCTCGAAGTTTTTGATATTTTAAGAAATGATTCTAAGATTGATGATGCGGATACTCTAATAGCCGGATTACTTCACGATACTATTGAAGATACAAATACAAGTTATGAAGAAATTGATAAGACTTTTGGTAAAAATGTAGCAAATATGGTTGATGAGGTTTCTCACCCAAAAAATTATAATACAGAACAGAAGAAAGAATATTATGAAAAAATAAAGCATATTTCTTGGGGAGGGAAGATGATAAAGTTGGCTGATTTTAAATCTCACCTTAAAAACTTTATCGGTGCATTTAAAGGTGAAAATAATTTAAAGAAATTTACACATAATGAATATTGTTTATACATTCGTAGTTTTTTACTAAGTTGTGATAATTCTTTAGCAAAAGATGAAGTAACTAAGTTAAATGATCAATTAGATAATTTTATTTTAAATAATATCCAAAAATAAATAACCTTTTAAAAACCTTAAAACATGATACGATGGAAAATATATGAAAAGACAAAATCACTATAGAGATATTCTTAACTATGTATCAGAATTTCAAATAAAGGCTCAAAATATAAAGCGATTCGAAGGCAATTCTTATGTTAATGGTGATAATATAGCAGAACATCTTTCTCGATTAACAAGACTGCTTATATCTATTGCTCCACAAATTAAAAAAGAATTTCCTGATCAAAACAATATTATAGAAGAAATTCTAGTTACACTTCTTATACATGATGACGATGAAGTGATTGATGGTTTTGATATTCCAACTGCACTAAAAGTTCATAATGTGAAAGATAAAGAAGAAATAGTTAAATTCGAACATTCAGTCTCTACTTTAGGAGAAGAAGGAAAGAATTATCTAGTTCCACTTTTTACTTCATTTAGAAATAAAGATACTTTGATAGCAAAGATAGCAAAAGCACTCGATAATATTTCGGGTAATCAATTGGTTATAGAGCAGAGGTATTTCAAAAACAATCGATAATGTTATTGATGCTCAAATTGAACAAATTGTTGAGTATCGTAAACAAGCGTTATTAAATATTAAAAGTTTTCCAGAAAATGCCGAGAGACTTTTAAAAATTGATATTTTAAATCATAAGCTTGATAAATCAAAGATTAACTTACCCCTTGAGCAAATTTAGGATTTTATGGAAAATAAATTTGATAGACAATATTTATCTATAATTAAAAGTGTTTTAGAAGAGGGAACAGAGAGAGTAACTAGATCAGGTGCAGGTACGATAAGTATCCATGGTCAAATGATAAAACATGATATGTCTCAAGGTTTCCCCTTAACAACACTTAGATCAATTCCATTTAGACTAATTGCTTCAGAGCTCGAATGGACTTTAAAAGGCAAGACAGATAAAAAATCACTTAATGAAATGGGTAATCATATTTGGGATAAATTTTGTAATCCAAAATATGTTAAGAATTTTAAAAATGATCAGGATACGTATGATTTAATGTATAAAGAGAATGATCTTGGACCCATATATGGATTTCAATGGAGACATTTTGGTGCAGAATATATTGGTCCAGACGAAGAATATAATAATCAAGGATTTGATCAAATACAAAACTTAATAGATATGTTAAATAAAAATACATATTCAAAAAGACTTATTATTACAAACTGGAATCCTAAAGATATACCAGAAATGGCTGTGCCTTGTTGTCCGTGTATGATTCAACTAATTCGTCATGGCGATAAATTAAACCTATCTTTTTTCCAAAGATCAGCTGATTGTATACTCGGTTTACCTTTTGATTTTGCTTTTCATGCTCTATTGTTACATCTTTTTGCTCTACAGACTGGGTTACAGGCAGGAAGTGTTGTGGGCTTCTTTAACAATATAGAAATATTTAATCAACATATAGAAGGAGCAAAAGAAATATTAAAAAGAAAGCCAAACGAACTAGGTACACTGAATACAAAAGATTTTAAAGATATATTTAACTGGAAATTTACAGATACAGAATTATTAAATTATAAACCTAATAGTTCATTGAAGTTTGAAGTTAATATTTCTAGTTAAAATTAAAAATTATATTAAAACTTATGCTAATATAAAGCGAATAAAGTAAAAATAAATATGCTAAAACAAAAAGAAGAAATCGAGGTGAAGTATTTAGAAATTAATAAACAAGACATTGAGAAAAAACTCAATGAAATTGGCGCTATTAAAATAGGGGATTTCTTTTTAAGACATATATCTTTTGATTATCCTGACTATCGCTTGGATAAGGACAATAGCTGGATAAGACTCAGGGATGAACAGAAACAAGTAATTTTGGCATATAAGAAAAGAATGGGTGTAAGTTCACAAGATGGAAGTATAAATGATGAAGGTATGTTAGAAACAGAAGTAAAGGTTGATTCTTATGATAATACAAGAGTCTTTTTGAAGAATATAGGTCTAATTGAAAAACACGGTGAAGCACAAAAGAAAAGAACAAAATGGAAAAAAGGAAATATAATTTTCGATATAGATACAATAGCGATGATACCAACTTATATAGAAATAGAAGCGCAGAATTTGAATGAAATCGATAAAGTAGCAATAGAGTTAGGATTAAATCCAGAAAAAAGAAAAATTTGTTCTGCAAATCAACTTTATAAAATTTATGGAATTAATACTGAGGATTACATAACTATTAATTTTGATGAACAGATAAAGAAATAGCTAAAAAATGCTACAATATAAATATGAAACAAATAATTTTGTATTTAATTACTCTATTTACAGTAGTTTTACTTGATATAACATGGTTCAAATTTTCTTCTAGTTTCTATGCAAAAGAGCTAGGTTATATATTTGGAGAAAAGATGAATTTTATTCCTGCAATTATATTCTATATAATTTATGCTTTTGGAATTTTATACTTTGTAATTAACCCAGTTATAGCAAGTGAAGGGAGTTATGTAAAAGCTTTGGTTATAGGAGCCTTTTTTGGACTAATTGCTTATGGAACTTATGATTTTACAAATCATGCAACAATAAAAGATTGGCCTATTATTGTAACTATTGTAGATATTATTTGGGGAATGTTTGTAACTGGTATCGTAAGCACAATAGTATTTTTTATAGCAAATCGCATTTAGATAGGTGGTATAATTAAACTATGATTACTATATATATAACATTAGGAATAATTATTCTCTGGTCTTTATACGGATATTTTTCTTCAAATGTAGAATCAGCACAATATAAGGTTATTGAAAAGAAAAAAGGTTATGAAATAAGATTATATTCACCACAGATATTAGCTCAAACAAAAGTGAAAGGGGAATATGATTATGCTTTAAACCAAGGCTTTCGCATTTTAGCTAAATACATATTTGGAAATAATATAAAAAAAGAAAGTATTGCTATGACAGCACCTGTTGTCGAAGAAAATAGTAAATCAGAAAATATAGCTATGACAACACCAGTGGTTTCAAGTATCGATGGGGAATATCATACTATAACTTTTAGTATGCCAAAAAAATATAATATAAATAATTTACCAAAACCTATAGATAATAGGATAGAGATAATACAAGTTCCAGAAAAGAAAATGGCTGTAAAAAGAATTTCCTTTTTAAGGACATATGATGTAGTTAATAAAAATAAAAATATCTTTATTCAACAATTGAAACAAGATAGTATAAAAATAGTAGGGGAAATAAAGTATGCTGGTTACAATGCTCCATGGACTCCACCTTGGATGATTAGAAATGAAGTTATGGTAGAAGTTATTTAATTATATGGATAATAATAAAATACCTAGAATAGTAAATGTTAATGATAGTATGCAAAAAAACTATCAATATGAAATAACAGAGCCTGAAGGTAAAAACTTTGATCCTGAATTTAAACCAGATCTTACTCCAAAAGAAATGCTTGAACTAGGTGTTTTTGGAGGTAGATATATGCGTGATTGCAAAGATGAATTTCCAAGTTCTTGGTTTGAAAATGCAAAGCTATTTAAAATAGGGGAAAAGGGTCATGATAAAAATTTAAATTATTTTAAAGAGGATGCTTCACAACCATTATCAGTATGGAGAGAAAAAGGTTGGATATATAAAGACGATCCTCGTGGCTGGTTTCAATGGTATTGTAGGTATTATATGGGTAGAAGAATAGAACTAGAGGATAAAAGACAAATAAAAAGATGGAAAGCTATGCGAAGACATATTTATCAATTAAAGGATAATTGTAAAGTAAAAGATGAATTGTGCAGACCAAGACAGAGACAAGCTCTATTACATTGGGCTTATGATACAAGAAAGATTTGATACTATCAATTAACTTTTAATTTGATATAATCGCACTAGTTTTATTATTATTTAAATAAATTTATGATCAGTATTACTATAATTATACTTTCTATTATTGGAGCAGTTTTGGCTGCTGTAATTGGTACTATTTGGTATTCAAATTCAACACCAATGGGTAAAATCCATATGAGATATCTGGGTTTCGATAAGCTTACTGATGAAGAGAAAAAAGCTAAGATGATAGAAGCAAAACCTATGATGTTGAAAATGTATTCAGGTCAGATGATTTTATCACTACTTACATCATTTGCTACTGTATTTATTGTTGCAAATAGTTTGAAAAATGGTCTTTCACTTGGTATGGCTCTAGGTTTTATAACTTTAAACTGGCTATGCTTTATGGTTCCAATTATTGGATCTGGAATAATATGGAGTAATTGTGACAGAGCTATTGTTTGGAAGAAATTCTTTTCAGATATTTTTTCAAATCTTGTAACACTACTAATAATAGGTGTATTAGCAAGCTTTTTTGTTTAAGACTTTATAATAGTTAGTTTTCAAAACTGCCGGCTTTTGTCGGCGGTTTTGTTATGTTTCCACCGAATCTCCAGCAACAAAACCTGTAGTCCAGCATAACTGTAGGCTATATCCTCCAGAAGGTCTATCAATATTTAATATATCCCCAACTAAAAAGAGATTGTCATATATTTTTGATTTCATAGTTTTAAAATCAACTTCATTTAAATCAATACCACCAGAAGTTATAATGGCTTTTTCTACACCAAGCAAACCTGATACTTGTATTTGTATATCTTTTAGTAATTTTACTAAAGATAGTCTCTGTTCTCTTGTAATACTATGACACCAAGTATCACCATTTATACCTGATAGATCTGATATAGTTTCAGCAAAACTCGGTTTAAATAATTCAGTCAGAGCATTTTTAAACTTTTTATTACTATTTTCTTTGAAAATATTTTGAAGTTTTTCATTTAGCATTCCATAATCAAGACTAGGTAAAACATCTAATGATATAAAAACTTCACCGTATTTTAATAATTCACTTATATCACGACTCATATTTAATATACTTAGTCCAGATAAACCAAAATGAGTAAATAATATTTTACCTATATTTGAACCTTGTTTTTCATTATTTTGATATAAAGTGATTTTTACATTATCTATAGTTACTCCTTGAATTCTTTTAACCCATTCATCTTTTATTGCTACAGGTACAAGAACTGCATCTTGTTCTATTACTTTATGTCCAATTTCTTTTAACCAAATAAAGCCATCACCAGTTGAACCAGTCTCTGGACGAGATTTTCCACCTGTAGCTAGTATAAAGTTTTTACCATGTATTATATTTTTATTTTTTAATTTAACTCCAATTATTTTATTTTGTTCTTTTATAAAACCTTTTACTTCAGTATTTGAAATTATACTTACATTATTCTTTTTTAAATCATTTACCAAAACATCCCAAACAGATTTGGCACTATTTGAGACAGGGAAGACTCTTTGATTTGCTTCTACCTTTGTTGGCATATTTCTTGAATTAAAAAAATCCAAAGTATTCTTTACACTCCATTTTGAAAAAGCAGAAAATAGATATTTATCACTATCTTTAAACTTACTCAATAACTTTCTATTATCTAGTTCAGCATTTGTGACATTACATCTACCTCCACCGGTTATTAGTAATTTTTTACCCAAAATATCATTCTTTTCAATAAGTAAAACTCTACCACCTCTTTCACTGGCTCTTATGGCAGACATCATACCAGCAGGACCACCACCTATAACTATCACATCCCATATTTCTGGCTGTTTGTTTACTGTTTTATCTAGATTTACCTCACTCATAGAACTATCCTAGCATAATATTCGAAATAGTAGTCATAAGTCATTTTTAATGGTAACGTGAAGAAATGTCTAAAGATGAAGTAATAATAAGGTTTGAAGATGTGAGTTTTGAATACGGGCAAAATAAACCTATACTTGAAGAGGTCAATTTTTCTGTTCGTAAGGGTTCAAAAATCACAATAATGGGACAAAATGGTGCTGGAAAAAGTACCATATTCAAACTCATAACTAAAGATCTAAAACCAGAAGAGGGTAGTATACATATTGGTAATGGAATTAGTATTGCAATATCAAAACAGGTTATACCTAGAGAATATCTCGATCTTTCTATTAGAGATTTTTTCCAAAAGAGTTTTAAAGATAAAGTCTATGATATTGATCCTAGGATTGATGAAGTTTTGGAAGTTGTAAACTTACACGCTCCACACGATAGAATAGTAAGAAGTTTTTCAGGAGGACAACAAGCTAGATTACTTCTTGCTTCAGCGATAATTCAAAACCCAGATATATTACTTTTAGATGAGCCTACAAATAACCTTGATAAATCAGGCATAGCCCACCTAACTGATTTTATAAAAAACTATAAAAAAACTTGTTTGGTAATTTCTCATGATGCTGATTTTCTTAATTCATTTACAGATGGAGTTCTATACTTAGATGTATTTACTAGAAAAGTAGAACAATATGTTGGAAACTATTTTAATTTATTAAAAGAAATATCAGCCAGAATAGAAAAAGAAAATAGAAAGAATGCTCAACTAGCAAAAGAGATACAAGAAAATAAAGATAAAGCCAATTTCTTTTCAAATAAAGGAGGACAAATGAGATTGGTGGCAAAAAGGATGAGAGAAAAAGCAGAAGAGCTTGAAGAAGAAAAAGTCGATGTTAGAAGAGAAGATAAAACAATAAGACCATTTATAATTCCAGTACAAAAAGACTTGGTAGGGGAGATAATAAATATTTCTTCATATAAAATTTCAGATCCAAAAACACATAAGATAATAAATAGAAAAACAGATAAAAAATTAAATAGAAATAATCATTTATTATTAAAAGGACCGAACGGTATTGGTAAAACAACACTACTAGAATCAATAGCAACAGGTAGTGCTAGTGGTTCAAAAATAGCCGATGGTATAAAGGTTGGTTACTATAGACAAGATTTTTCTACACTAGATTTTAATGACACTGTATACAATTCTCTATGGAAAGCTATGGAGAAACCAAATGAAGAAGAAATGAGAAGTATAGCTGCAGGTTTCCTTATAACCTCAGAAATTATAAAAACAAAAATTGGAGATTTATCAGAAGGGCAAAAAGGTCTAGTTGCTTTTGCTAGATTGGTTCTTGAAAGACCTGGTTTGCTTATACTAGATGAGCCAACAAACCATATAAATTTCAGACATTTACCAATTATTGCAGAAGCACTTCATAAATATGAGGGAGCAATGATAATAGTAAGTCACGTACCAGAATTTATAGAAAAGATAAGGATAGATGATGTTTTAGATTTGGAGGGGAAATAAGGTTTAAATACTTCATTAAAACTTTAGAATTTTATATATGATCGAAGACCTAAATTATCAAAATAAATATCAAAGTCAATTTAAAATAATTTTACCCAAACATGACTAAATCTGGTATATTGTATAGACAAAATGTCTGATTTTATAAAGATAATAAAGAAATACATAGGCTTAACAGCTATAGTTACTATACTAGGCTTAGCTTCAAATGGCCTTGCTTTATACGTACCAGTACTATCTGCAAAGATAATTGATAATACAGGAAGTATAAAAAGCCTTTCATATTTTGCTTGGTCAAATAATTTAACTATAGTTTTAGTATTTGCTTTACTATCTTTTATACTCGCTATAATACAGATATATAGTTCGACTTTTTTCTCAGAAAAAGTTGCTTCGGACTTGAGACATAATCTAATAAATAAAATATCAAATCAATCATTTATTTATATATCAAGTCTAACTCCAGGAAGACTTATGACTATTCTTACTTCAGATATTGATGCAGTAAAGAATGTAATATCTCAAGGTTTAGTTACACTACTTGGTGCCATCATTACTCTTTTAGGAAGTGCAGTTCTTTTATTAACTATAAATGTGCGTTTAGCTATTTATACAATACTAGTAATACCATTATTAATTGTAACTATTGGTCTTATATTCGGTACACTTACAAAGTTATTTAGACAAGGTCAAGAAAATTTAGAAAAAATAAATTCAATTATAAATGAAACCATTATCGGTTCAGGTTTAATTAGAGTTTTGCATTCAATAACTTCAGAGATAAATAAATTTAGAATAGCCAATACAAAATCTCGTGATATAGGTCTTGGAATTGTAAAAAATATTTCAGCACTCATTCCCGCTATAAGTCTTTTAGCAAATATTGTTACGATGATCATATTGTATTTTGGTGGAAAACAAGTAATACTCGGCACTCTTTCAATTGGAAGTTTCAGTGCATTTCTATCATATTCAGCTATGTTTATTTGGCCACTCTTTGTATTATCTTTTGTAGGTACATCTATATCAAGAGGAGGAGTTTCATTAAAGCGTATTAATGAAGTTATAAATTCTGAAGTAAAACAAGAACAAGGTAAAAATATATCAAAGATAAAAGGGGATATAGAATTCAAAAATGTAAGTTTAGTATATAAAGATCAAAATGAAAGTGAAAAAACAGTTTTGAAAGATATTAGTTTTAAAATAAAATCAGGAACAAAAAATGCAATACTAGGTCCAACTGCAGGAGGAAAGACTCAGATTTTCTATTTAATTTCAGGTTTGGTTAGCCCAAATAATGGAGAAATACTTATTGATGGGGAACCTATGACTAGCTATAAGACTAGTGAATTACTTTCAAATATAGGTCTGGTTTTTCAAGACAGTATAGTTTTCAATACTAGCTTTAGAGACAATATTGCTTTTTCACTTAAGACTACAAATGAATCACTTGATAAGGCAATAAATACTGCAGAACTCGATGAATTTGTAAAAACACTACCAAATGGCCTAGATACTATGATTAGTGAAAGAGGAACTAGTTTGTCCGGAGGTCAAAAACAAAGATTGATGTTGGCTAGGGCTTTAGCAATAAATCCTACAATACTTTTACTAGATGACTTTACTGCAAGAGTTGATGCAAATACAGAAAAATCTATTTTAAATAATGTTGCTAATAATTATAAAGATGTAACACTTGTTTCAATTACTCAAAAAGTTGAACCTATAAAAAACTATGACAATATTATAGTTATTATGGAAGGGGAAGTTGTAGCTCAAGGAAAACATGAAGATCTATTGAAGAATTCTTTTGAATATAGACAAATATACGAATCTCAAATGTCTACAGAAAATATAGAGAAAGAAATAAAACAAAATGATATAGCACTAGATAAAAAATCAAAGATAAATAAAAAGGTAAATAATAAAGTTACAATGACTAAAACAAAAGGCATAGCCAAGACTTCTGTAAAAACAAATAAATATGATAAAAAAACTTAGTTATGAATTAAATAAAAATGAAGAAACAAATCCTAAAGGAGGCGTTGTTTCTGTTTGGGTAAGTTTGAAAGAATTTTCAAAATTTCTTGATGGAGATTTATTAAATTTAATTTATGCTTTTATTTTAATAATAATAAACTCCGCTGCAAATGTTATAACTCCTTTTATAATTGCTTATGCACTAGATAACTACATAAATAAAGGAGATTTATCTGGTCTAGGTAAGGTGTTGCTATGGTTACTGGTCATGTACATCATTACTATAATTGTTGGATATGGACAAGGAATGATGGTTGGTCACATATCACAAAGAACACTTTTTAGACTAAGACAAGCACTTTTTGAAAAATTACAAGATTTACCAATAGCATTTTTCAATCAAAATAAAGCAGGGGATTTAATATCTCGTATAAATAACGATACAGATAAATTGAATCAATTCCTTTCAGAAAGCATAGCTCGTTTTGTGGGAAGCTTTTTTTCAATACTTGGTATAGCAATATTTGTTCTATATATAAATTTCAAACTTGGTTTGGTAATGCTTTCTTCTGTTTTATTTTTAATTATTATTACGAAACTATTATCCCCTTGGATAGAAAGACAAAATAAGAAAAATCTAATAGCTATTGGTTTATTATCTGCTTCTCTACAAGAAAATATAAATAATTTTAGAGTAATAATTGCATATAATAAAAGAGAATATTTCAGATCTCATTTGGAAGAAATGAATAAGACGACATTTAAAACTGCTTTTATTTCTGATACTGCTAATAGAGTATTTGAACCAATATACGATTTTGCAGGTAGTGTTGCACTTATATTAGTGCTTTCTTTCGGTCTATACTTGGTTTCTGGTGGAAGTTTAACAATAGGCTTATTGGTAGCTTTTGTAAGCTATACACAAAAGTTTTATGATCCACTACGTATTCTTGCAACAATATTTGGTTCAATACAACTTTCTGTAGCAGCTTGGTCACGTATAAGAGAAATATTTGCTTTAGAGAATAATATACAAACAAATAAAAAGAATGAAGTTTCAAATATAAAAGATATTGATAATAAAATAATATTAAAACTTGATGATGTAAGTTTCAAATATGAAGGAGGAGAAAATGTAATTGAAAATGCTAATTTAAACTTTGAAATAGGGAAGACATATGCACTAGTTGGACCAACAGGAGGCGGTAAATCAACATTGGCAAGCATAATGTCTCATCTTTATGAACCAAGTAGCGGTAAGGTCTATTTAAATGGAAAACCTATGTCTTTTTATTCCAATGAAGAAAGAGCAAGTATGGTAACTGTTATACTACAGGATCCAATTCTTTTCTCTGGAACTGTCTTAGATAATATTAAATATGGTAATAAAAAAATAGAAAATTTAAATGAAATTGAAATAGAAAATCTTTTAGTAGATAAAGGTTTTAAAGAAGTAGTTGAACGTTTTTCTAAAGGTTTGAAAACTGAAATAAATCAATCAGGGGGAGGATTGAGTATTGGTCAAAAGCAACTCATATCATTTATGCGAGCGGTATTACGTGAACCGAACTTACTTATACTTGATGAAGCTACAGCAAATATCGATACTATAACTGAAGTAATTTTGAATAAAACTCTATATAGTTTACCAAAACATACTACAAAAATTATTATTGCTCATAGATTAAATACTATAAAAGAAGCTGATGAAATTATGTTTGTAAATGGACACCATGTAAAACCAGCAGGGAGTTTTGAAAACGCTATAAAACTAATAGAAAATTCTAAGAGAAATAGTTAATAAATAAAAAAAGAGGGTACAAGTTTCCTTGTTCCTCTCGTTCCCCCAGATCCGTACACACGACAACGGATCTGAGTGATGTCGCAACCACAAGGCTACAACAATAATACTATACACTATATAAGATTTTTGTCAATACTAATCAAGAATTTGAAACAAAAGAGTATTTAATATAAAGTTGTAACAGGAGGTACAAATGAAATTTCAGCTAGGATCAAAACCCAGAACAACTGAAGAATGGGAACAGTTTTTTGTTGATCGTAGGGCACTATGGAGGAGAGAAAGAGGCCAACCTCATATAGAGGTTAAGTGCTTTAGTGGTGGAGACCAACAGCATATTGCAACGTATTTTAACTCCCAAGTCCTTATTGGGGATAATACTTTACATGAAATTGCAAGAGATATTATTCTTCAACAATACGGTGGACCAAGTTGGGTACCAGTATACAATGCAAATAAACTCATAGGGTCAGAATCCAGAGGAGTTCCTTTATTTATAAATGCAGTTGCTCAATTTATAACATGTCTGAGGAGTAGTGGGATTAGTGATTTAACCTTTTCACTTGTTAAAAAAAATAAAAAGACTGGCCAATTTACAACTGTTGGTCAACCAATTAAGCAAGGCGATAAGGTTATTATTTGTGATGAT
The DNA here is from genome assembly GCA_044228445.1 of Minisyncoccia bacterium. Taxonomy (GTDB): domain Bacteria; phylum Patescibacteriota; class Minisyncoccia; order Phycocordibacterales; family PALSA-1337; genus CAIOGI01. The sequence continues at coordinate 133,796 of JBGAUV010000001.1, forward strand.
GCGATATTCACAGGTTCTACTTTATCGTTAATGATTGATTATGTTCAAGAACAAGGCGGAATTGTTCTTTGTGTTCTGGTAATTTTTAACGGCGCGAAATTTGATGGTATAGGTGGAGTGCCGATTCACTATCTTATTAAGCGTCCAGTAATAACTCACAAAAAACAGACTTGCTCAATTTGTATAAATGGATCTAGGGTGATTACCCATCCAAGAGAAAATTGGGATGAGCTTTTCAGTGAGTAAATTTCCAAAACCACCTTCTTCCGAAGGTGTGTTTTTGTATTTGCGTACAAAATGACACAGTGCTACAATTTTCCCTTAGAAAGGGGGTGTAATTATGAGTGAAGCTGTTCATTACGGTACTTCAACTCCAAGTACAAAAGGGGATGGAAAGGTCTTGGTTGCATGCCTTATCTGTAACGAACCTTTGGGAAATATTATTCCTGACCAATTTCCTAAGCATGAATGTGATGTGGATTCGATCTTGTGCGTAAACACAATAGAAATCGCATCTCCATACCCTAATTTGAATAATGGGGGTCCAGGGTTTGATGGTACATTCAGAAATGGCGACCCCTATGCATAATGGTCACCAAAAAAACGAAACCGCTGTTGATATTTTTTGACAGCGTGTTTTTTTATTTAAATAAATTAAAACTATTCATACCTCAAAGCTTCAATAGGATTTAGATTTGAAGCACGTCTAGCAGGGTAATAACCAAAAACAATACCAATAAAAGCAGAAACACCGAAAGCAAGGAAAATAGAAGATATGGATATAGAGGTTTGAATAATACCAAGACTTGAAACAATAAGAGCAACACTAATACCAAGTATTACCCCAATAATTCCTCCGATAAATGTCAGAGCAATAGCTTCAGCCAAAAACTGTTGGCTAATATCGCTTTTTCTAGCACCAATAGCTTTTCTCAAACCAATTTCACGAGTTCTTTCTGTAACAGTAGTAAGCATCATATTCATAATTCCAATTCCACCAACTACAAGAGATATGCTTGCTATAGCAGATAAAAATAATGTAAAAGCAGTTGTAATAGAAGTTAAAGCACCCAAAATATCAGCTTGAGATATAATTGAAAAATCCGCTTCATCTACTCTATGTTTTTCTATAAGTAAGGAAGTTGCTTGAGCTTGTATACCAGGCATATCATCTTTATTTGTAACACTAACTGCAATAGATGAAAGATAGTCAACACCAGTAAGAATTTTTTGCATAGTAGAAAGTGGAACAAAAACCATATCATCTTGATTTGCAAAACCTGCTCCACCTTTTGCTTCAAGAATTCCTATAACCTTAAACACTACACCATTTACTCTAACAGTTTTTCCAAGGGCTTCATCTTCACCAAAAAGATCTTTTGCCACAGTTGGTCCTAAAACAGCGACTTTTGAAAGGCTATTCATTTGATTTTCATTAAAGAATGAACCATAACCTGTCTTCATATTTCTAATTACATAATAGTCGGGAACTGTACCTATTACAGTTGAATTGGTATTATTTCCTACACCTGATACTATCTGAAATCTTCTATCTAGTTCGGGAGCAACTAAAGATACGCCCTCGATAGATTTTATAACATCTACATCTTCATTTTTTAGACTTTGTGCAGCACCTCTACCTGAAGAAACAATGCCTCTTCCGGGTTGTAGAGCTCCTGGATAAATTGTTAAAAGATTTGAACCTAAACCTTCAATGCTGGATTGAATAGACGATTGTGCGCCTTGTCCTATTGAAACCATAGCAATAACAGAACCAATTCCAATTATTATTCCAAGCATAGTAAGACCAGATCTTACTTTATTGGATGATAGGGCGGTGTATGTTTCGTGTAATATATCAAATGTTGTCATATTTTTATTATAAATCAGAATACTTGGCTATCATCTTTGTTTTATTCTTTTTGTCTTCAATGATATTGCCGTCTTTAATAAATATTATTCTATCTGCATGCAAAGCCACATCGTGTTCGTGAGTAATAAGTATTATAGTTCTACCTTGCTTTTCATTTAGTTCTTGAAATGTTGCCAATACAGTTTCTCCAGTTCTTGTATCCAAGTTTCCAGTTGGTTCATCAGCAAGTATTAGTCTAGGGTTATTTACTAAAGCTCTTGCAATAGCAACACGTTGTATTTGTCCTCCAGAAAGTTCATTAGACATATGATTAAAATGTGTTTCTGGTAGTCCTACTGAATGCAAAGCTTTTTCTGCTCTTTGTTCTCTTTCAGTTTCTGGTACACCTGCATAAACAAGAGGGAGTACTACATTTCTTATCACGCTTGTTCTTGGTAAAAGGTTAAATGCTTGAAAAACGAAACCAATCATATTTCTTCTTATATCAGCTAGTTCATCATCGGATAGTTTAGACAAATCTTTTCCATCTAAATAATATTTTCCTGTTGTTGGTGTATCAAGTGCTCCAAGTATATGCATAAGAGTAGATTTACCGGATCCTGATGGTCCCATGATTGCAACAAATTCTCCTTCTTTAATTTCAAAATCCACACCCTTCAGTGCTTTGAAACCTTTATCACCAACACTGTTATATGTTTTTGTTACGTTCTTTATTTCTATCATTAAGTTTTTTATTATCTTCCTACTCTTACTGAACCACTCTGTGCACCTCTTTGTCCTCCAAATATATTTGCTGCACTAGGGGTAGCTTTTTTAACTGCAGTACCAGTAGTTGTTCTTATAACTATAATATCATCGAGTTTAAGACCAGATAATACTTCTGTTTCAGTATCATTTGTAATTCCTATTTCTATATTTTGTTGTCTAGGTGGTGTACTTGATACAACAGGTGATCCACCTTTTGTAGTAGCAGGGTATTGTTTATCAAATGTTAATACATAAGATATTTTATCTTTTGTTTTTATTGCGCTATTTGGAATAGTTAAAACATTTTCTTTTGTATTTGTAATTATTTCTGCACTAACACTCATTCCAGGCTTTATTCTAGGATCCTGATTATTAAGAGTAATTTCAACACCATATGTAACAACTCCTTGATTCATTGTCCCCACCAAGTCAATTTTAGTAACTATTCCATCAATAAATAAATCATTTATAGCGTCAAAGCTCAGTTTTACTTTTTGTCCCACACTAACTTTTGCTGCATCTACTTCATTTAGTGATACTGTCGCTATTTGATTCTTGGTAGTAAATGTTACCACAGCTCCACTTGCTGTATCACCCTTTTTAACATTTATTTTCGAAACGATTCCATCAAAAGGTGCTTTTACAAAATAATTTTGATAATCATATTCCTTTTGTCTCAAATTTAATGCTTCAGTTTGTATATCAAGTGTATCAGCACCTCTTTCCAATTTTAACAATGCTTCATTCTTTTCATTCAAATCTAGTTTGGTACTTGATATTGAATCTTTTGCACTTGTTAAACTATTTAAATCAGATGTTATGGTACTAGACCAAGATACTAGATCTGATATTGCTGTACTTGCTCCGGTCTGGTTTTGTGAGCTACCGTTTTGTTTTAAATAATCTGCTGCTGATTTTGCATCTTTAAGTGCTTGAGCTATATCTTTTGCAACAAGATAGCTATCACTTACTATTTTTTCTATATCATCCTTTGAACTGCTCGTATTCAGTTTTTTATATGTTTCAAGAACAATATCATACCTAGTCTTTGCTCTTATATAACTTATTTTTGCATTATTTCTAAATTGTGATTCTGTTGTAGAATAAGTTTTTTCATCACTTAAAAATCCTCCACCACCATTTAACATAGAATCTAAACCATTCATGATAGTAGGGGAGTCTATGAATGTACTTACTACACTTGTATAACCATCTCCATAAGCTTTTTTATTTGCATCCTTTGCACTCTCTAAAGCATTTTGAGTTTGAAGTAGTGTAACTGTATCAGCTGGTTTAACCAATTTTTGATATGCCAAACGTGCGCTCTGCAGTGCTATTTCTGCATTCCTAGAATCGAGTTGTATTATTGTTTGTCTGGCTTTTACTTCATCACCTTCCTTTACTGGTATGTTTATCACTTCCGCTGTAACCTTTGATTTTAGGTCTATTTGATTTGAAGTAGAAATCTGTCCTGTTCCAGTTACTGTTGAATATATATTGCCAGTTTTTACTGTACCTAAATAATATTGATTTTGTGTTGTGCTACCTGATAAAGAACTATAGGTATAGTAAATTATTAATAAGATTATAATTCCCAAAAATATGGATTTCTTCTTATTATCTTTTACTAACCTTTTAATGTTTACAATGTGTTTTTTCATATATTTATTACATTATAACATTTTGAATTGAGATTTTGTTACTCATTTTATTAACAAAAGACTAATCGCGAACTTTCAGGTTTATATTGACACAATACTATTTATTATGCTATAATATAAAAGTATGCGATCTTCGATTTTTACCTTTGTCCTCATCCTTGGTCTTTTGACTCAAGGGTGCGGGACATCTGGCTTTATGGCCAGACAGAACTGGGGTGCACGGATGCCCCTAGATCCCATTGGGGCATCCAGCTTGCCCGAAACTCGGGCAAGCTACTACTCCCGATTCGTCGGACCCGATGGTCGGGAGGAGGTGCACCAATCTACGTACCGTCAGGACGTTTATACGTCCTACGGTATCAACAGGTCTGGAGGACTTGTCCCTCAGACTGTGGTGGTGGAGTCTCAGTATGAGACCCACTACACAAACAATATACCAAGGTACTATGGCGTACCTGGGTATATCACGGACCCTCGGGGTCCGAAACCCTCAGTGATATATGGCCCACCAAGGCCTTACTGAAAAAGTCATATTTAACACATCGAGCGGAGCTTTATCCGCTCGATTTTAATTACATACGTTTTTACTTTTATAAATTATTAGTGTATAAATTTGTTAGAAGTCTACATTGACAAGGTAAGTACACTACCTAAAAGTGTAAAGGAAAATTCAAATTTAATAAAATGAAAAGAGATTCTGATTTCTATATTAGTTGGTATAGACAGAAACATGCTTACTGGGTACATGACGGCAATATGGCAAGGCCACATGTGTGTCTTAGATCTGGTTTGCATTCCGATGGCTTTTTCAATAGCCGTCCAATAATTGATTCTGAGTCAATTATTAAATTGTGTGCCAAAGATCTTGTGGGTCTTTTTGAGGAGGATGGTGGCTTCGGGTGTATAAATACAGTTGTTGGACCCCAAACTGGCGCAACCAAACTTGCGGAACTAATCAGTATAGAAATTGCTACCAATAACAAAAGTAATTGTTCTTGGGCTTCACCAAGTAGAAAAAAAGTTAGAGGTAATGATCGTATGGTATTTAAAGATGAGGAAGTAGATGATTACATTAAAGAAAAAATGATTCTTCTCTGTGAAGATGTTATTTCTACTGGTGGGAGTCTCAGACTCGTTCAAGATGCTATTGAACAACATGGTGGTACTGTGTTACCGTATGTTCTTACCTTGGTAAATAGATCTGGTAAGGATAGTATCGATGGAAGAAAAATCTTTTCCTTGGTCAATAGACATTTGCATACATGGAATGAAGGTGATTGCCCATTATGTGAGAAAGGATCAAAGGTAATATCAGATACTAAGTCAGAAGAAAGTTGGGAAAGACTCAATGCATCCTACTAGTTTCTTTATTTATTTTATCTCATAAAATAGCGTGTTATTCGATTAACATTGCTATTTTTTTATTATATTTTTAAATATGTTAGTATGACACTATGAAGGTCATAATAACAAAATCTATAGACGAAACCCAATCTTTTTCAAAGCTATATTTAAACTCACTTGAAGCAAAAAGTGATGAGGCTACGATCATAGGACTTTATGGAAACCTAGGTTCAGGAAAAACAGCTTTTACAAAATGTTTAGCAAAAGAACTAGGAATACATGAAGTTATAACAAGTCCAACATTTGTAATAATGAAACTATACGAAACAAAAAATGAAAAGTTTAAGAGACTTATACATATAGATGCATATAGACTTGAAAGTGGAAAAGAATTACAAATACTAGATTTTGAATCTTTAGTAAATAATAAAAATAATTTAATAGTAATAGAGTGGCCAGAGAATGTAAAAGAGATTTTAAATGAGGATCATAAAAAAATACATTGTAGCTTTATAGATGAAAATACAAGGCAATATGATGTAGAATAGTTATATGAATAAAAAACGATTAGTACTACTCGATTCTCACGCAATACTACATAGGGCATATCATGCTTTACCAGATTTTGCTTCAAAAAAGGGTGAACCAACAGGAGCACTCTATGGTCTTGTAGCTATGCTTATAAAAATAATAGAGGATATAAAACCAGACTATATAATAGCTTGTTATGATCTTCCCGGACCAACATATAGACATGAAGCATATAAAGACTATAAAGCACAAAGAAAGAGTATGGAAGATGCTTTGGCTACACAAATAAATCGTTCAAGAGATATTTTTAAATCTTTCAATATTCCAATTTACGATAAACCAGGTTTTGAAGCTGATGATATGCTCGGAACTATTTCTGAAATAGCAAAAAAGGATAAAAATCTAGAAATAATAATTGCTTCTGGAGATATGGATACAATGCAATTAATACAAGGTGAAACAGTAAAGGTTTATACTTTGAAAAAGGGAATAAAGGATACAATTCTATATGATGAAAAAGCAGTGAAAGAAAGATTTGGTTTTGGTCCAGAATTACTTCCAGATTATAAAGGTTTGAGAGGTGATCCTTCAGATAACATTATTGGTATAAAAGGAATAGGAGAAAAGACAGCAAGTACACTCATATCTAGTCTAGGAACAATAGAAGAAATATATAAAAAGCTAGAAAAAGATAAAAAGAATAATTATGAAAGTTTCAAAAAGCTTGGTATAACAGATCGTATTGTAAAACTTTTAATTGAAGGAAAAGAGGAGGCTGAATTTAGTAAAATGCTAGCAACAATTCGCCGTGATGCTCCAATTGATTTTAAATTACCTGAAAAAGAATTTAAACAAGGTGTAGATAGGGAAGCAGTAAAAACTCTATTTAATGAACTAGATTTTAGAACACTAGGAATTCGTTTTACAAATGTCATTGATGGTAAAACAAATATGGATAATACTGAAGTTGAAGATGAAAAGACTTTAGATGTCGAAGATATAGTAAAAGGTATTCCAAAGGATGAAATAGAAAAGATTTCACTTGCACTTTGGATAATTGATTCTAATAGAACAAACCCTAGTGCAGAAGAGATATTGGAATATACAAAAACAAATGATTTTAAAAAGGCTAGTGAAATAATATTTAAAGAGCTTGATAGAAGAGGATTGAGAAAAGTTTATCAAGATATAGAAATGCCCTTAATTCCTGTAATAAATAAAATGGAAGAAAAAGGTGTAAAAATAGATGTGGATTTATTGAAAGATTTATCAAAGAAATATCATAAGACTTTATCTTCACTTGAAAAAAAGATTTGGGAATTGTCAGGAGTAGAATTTAATATAAATTCTCCAAAACAACTTGGTGAAGTTCTTTTTGATAAATTACAACTTACCGCTAAAGGACTTAAGAAAACAGAAGGGGGAGCACGTTCTACTAGAGAATCAGAACTTGAAAAGCTTCGTGACGCACACCCAGTAGTGCCTTTACTTTTTGAATATAGAGAATTACAAAAACTTCTATCAACTTATATAGATGTAATTCCTACGTTAGTTGATAAAAATAATAGACTTCATGCTGACTTTATATCTTCAGGAAGTGCTACAGGTCGTATGGCTAGTCAAAATCCAGGAATACAAAATATCCCTATAAAAACCGAACTAGGTAAGGTTATAAGAAATGCTTTTATAGCTGAAAAAGGTTTTAAAATAGTTGCTCTGGATTATGCTCAAATAGAGCTTAGAATTGCTGCTTTTATATCAGGAGATGAAAAATTAATAGAAATATTTAAACAAGGAGAAGATGTACATAAGTCTGTAGCAAGTAGGGTGTTCGGTGTACCTTTAGATAAAGTTGATTCAGAAATGAGACGCAGAGCAAAGATAATAAATTTCGGAATACTTTATGGTATGGGAGTAAATGCTTTGAGACAAAATCTCGGTACAGATAGAAAAGAGGCGCAAGAATTTTATAATAATTATTTCGCAACTTTTAGTGGTCTTGCAAAATATCTTGATGAAGTAAAAGCACAAGCAGAAAGAAATGGTTATACAGAAACATTTTTTGGAAGAAGAAGATATTTTGAAGGGATAAATTCAAAAATTCCTTTTATAAAAGCCATGGCAGAAAGAATGGCAATAAATGCTCCATTTCAAGGTACAAATGCTGATATTATAAAAATAGCAATGAAAAGAGTCGATGATTATTTTATAGAAAAAGGCTATCAAAATGATGCTTTTCTTGTTTTGCAAGTACATGATGAATTGGTTTATGAAATAAAACAAAGTTTAGTAACAAAAATCGTTCCAGAAATTAAAAATATTATGGAAAATATAATTCCTATTGAACAAACAAAAGGAGTAAAACTAATCGTTGCACAAGAGATAGGGGATAATTGGGGAGAATTAAAATAAATGATAATTTTTATTCACGGAGAAAATACTGAAAAAGCAAGAAATAAAGCTCATGAGCTTATTGATAGTTTGCGTAAAAAAAAGCCTGATGCAAGTTTTTTTAAAATAAATAGTGAAAACTGGAATGAAGGTTTGATAACAGAATATGCTATGGGTCAGGGTTTATTTTCAAATAAATACATAGTTTTTTTAGATAAAATCTGTGAAAATAAAGATTTAAAAGATAGCTTAATTGATAAGCTTGATGAAATGAAATCTTCAGAAAATGTATTTATAATTCTTGAAGGTAAGCTTGATAAACTAAGTATTACAAAGATAGAGAAAAGATCCGATAAGGTTCAGTTATTCGAATTAATTGAAAAAACATATAAAAAAGAAGATTTTAATATTTTTTCACTTGGTGAAGCACTGGGAAATAGAGATAAGAAAAATTTATGGATTTTATATAGAAGTGCTTTGAATAATGGAAAAGTACCAGAAGAAATTCATGGTACTTTGTTTTGGCAATTAAAATCTATGGCGATAGCAAGTAAAACTGATAGTGCTATAAATTCAGGACTTTCTCCTTTTGTATTTAGTAAATCAAAAAACTATTTAAAAAACTTTAAACAACAAGAAATTTTTAATATGTTAAATACTTTAATATCAATTTCTCATGATTCAAGAAGAGGAATAGGGGAAATTGAAACTAGTCTTGAAAGGTGGATACTTGAGGCTTTTTGATATAATATACATGTATGGAAAAACAAGCTAAAAATGGCAATATAAATTCAAAAAAGACAGTTTTAACTGGAGATAGACCAACAGGTAAACTTCATTTAGGACACTATGTAGGTTCAATTCAAAATAGAATTGCTCTACAAGATAAAATCGGTAATGGTATCGATAATGCTTTTTATATGATTGCAGATATTCAGGCTCTAACTGATAATTCTGACAATCCAGAAAAAGTAAGAAACAATGTTCTTGAAGTCGCAATGGATAATATTGCTTGCGGTTTAGATCCAAAAAAGACAACTTTTTTTATACAATCATGCATACCAGAAATTGCTGAGCTTACTGTACTATTTTTAAATCTTGTTACTTTAGCTCGTCTACGTAGGAACCCTACAGTAAAGAATGAAATGAAACAAAAAGGTTTTGGTGAAGATGTACCAGCAGGTTTTCTTTCTTATCCCATTAGCCAAACAGCAGATATATTATTCTGTGGAGGAAATATTGTTCCTGTAGGAGAAGATCAATTACCAGTACTAGAACAAGCAAATGAAATTGTAGATAAATTTAATTCTATTTACGGTGAGACATTTTCTAGAATAGATCCTGTATTATCAAATGCACCAAGACTTGTGGGAATAGATGGAAATGCAAAGGCTAGCAAGTCGCTCGGTAATGCAATATATATTTCTGATTCTTATGAAGAGATAAAAAGAAAAGTAATGGCAATGTATACAGACCCAGAACATATACATGTAAATGATCCAGGAAAAGTGGAGGGTAATGTTGTTTTTACTTATTTAGATATATTTGATACTGATAAGGCAGAAGTTGCAAATTTAAAACAACAATATAAAAAAGGAGGACTAGGTGATGTTGCTATTAAAAATAGATTAATAGAAGTTTTGGAAAAAATAATTGCTCCAATTAGAAGTAAAAGACTTGAACTAGAAAAGAATCCTGAAAAGATAATGGAAATATTGAAGCAAGGAAATGAAAAGGCTAGAGAAATAGCAAAACAAACTATGGATAAAGTTAAAAAGGGTGTCAGAATTGACTATTTCTAGATTTTAACGTACTCTCTTTTTTAGGTTAGTAAACGAAACTTCAGAATAAGGAGGTAGTGTGAGTGTTATAACCAGATATTTTCTTGCAATCCAAACGTACGGCCGGGTGAATAGTGATCCGAATAATAGTGGGTCAAATGGAACTAAAGCAAGAATTGATTATGCAGTGAATCTCATTCGGTTGGGGATCATTCCTCATCAAAACTTAATAGCAATTTTCCCTCAAGGATATAGTAAGAGAAATCCCAGAAAAGATAATGGCAATGAAAGTCTGGGACGAAATGCTAGCAGATACTTTTCTGAAGTATCTAGAGGTTTAAATATTTCGATACTGAATGAACCTCTTACTTGGGGCACAGACAGAGATGTTGAAATGACTATGTTTCAGGTGGGAATGTATCTTAATGATATCAATCAAAACGCAATTGGTTGTGTACATTTTGTATCAGACCCATGTCATATTCAAAGGGTAATGATTTGTGCTTGCGCAAATAGTTCCTTTAATACCAGACTGGTCTTTCACTCCGCTACTTCTCATAGACTGCCGAATTTTCAAAGGTTTGTGAGAGAACCTGTAGCGAGGTTATATGCTCGATTTATCTTCAGAGGGATGACTAGATTTACTTGAGAATTTAGTAGTGATCCCAGTTACAAAAGACCGCCAGCACGATGTGCTTTGGCGGTTTTTCTTTTTAATAAATTTAATATTTTTACTTGATATAAATAATTTATTGTGTTATAATTTTGTTGGCTTTTGAAATTTAAAAAAACAACAAAACAACGTTAAAGAGGAGGAAGTTTGAAAAAAATCAAAGAAACAGCGAAAACAATATTTTTCGCAGCTAAGTACTCGTTTTCTTTTTGCTATCGGAATTGCAAAACGGAAACATTGTTACGAATAAATCTAGTATTGTTCGGAACATTCATGTCTTATTTGACCATATATTCGGTTGGATATATCGTAAATACAGTACAAAAAGTACTGTTAAATAAGACAAAGTTTGATTCACTCACTGAATTTTTATTTGGTGATATGAATAAACCTTTAACTTTTCTAGTGGTATTACCTTTTGTGGGTGTATTACTAGGAAGATTAAATTGGTTTTTTAGGTCGAGATGGAATCAAAAACTTCGGTTTGCAAATAGTAGAGAGGTTAATGATCATCGAGCTAAACTCGATATAGCAACAATTAAGAGTAAGAAGTTTGATGATCTTACTAGGAGAATCACTGAACTACCTGATTCTTGGCAAACAAGAATTTTGTTTTCTGAAGAGATGTTCAGTTTGTTAGGAACAATAATCTCTTTTGTCTTGTTCGGAACTTCATTAATTTGGTATAAGCCAGTGTACGCACTAATTCTTTTTCTCACAGCCTTACCTATGGCTATAGCTGAGGTTAAGTATGTGAGTATGTGGTGGATTTTATTCCAAGAACTGGTACCGATTAACAAACAGAGAAGTGTACTTGAAAAAGCGTTTGGAGGACAAACTGCTTTTGTTCAAGGAAAGATGTTCGGTCAGCACAAAACCTTGAGAGATTGTATTGATAAAAATATCTCTGATGTGATTGGAAGGAATGATAGGATTAGAAAGATAGGAATGATTAGGGAATTCATTACTTTCACTATATCTCAAATGGGGTTTTGTGCAGTAATAATTCATGCAATTTGGTACATTGTTAATAATGGCGGTGAAGTCGGAACATTAACAGTTATTATTGCATCAGCTAGGACTTTTCAAGGAAACTTGGAGTCAATTGTATCTCTTATTGCTGATCAATGGAATTCAGCAAAGGGAGTTAATCTCATAGAAGAAGAATTTTTTGCAACAAAATCGTCCATCAGCACACCTTATCCAGTTGTGCCGAGGTTTGATATTGTTCCTAAGATTACTTTTAAAAATGTTGGTTTTACTTACCCAGAAGGTAAAAAACAAGTACTTACGAATCTAGACTTTACCATAAATCCAGGTGAGAAAGTTGCAATTGTAGGAGATAGTGGAAATGGTAAGTCTACATTAATGGCTCTACTACTTAGACAATACGATCCAACTGTAGGAAGGATTGATATTGAAGGTGTAGATTTGAGAAATATTGAGCCTGATGTTTGGTGTAAACTAATATCAGGTTTAACGCAAGAGTATGCCATTCTACAAAGACCTATCGGTGAAGAAATTGCTTCATCAAGGCTTGATGCTGATTATGATGAAGAGCGTGTTCGTAAATCGGCTGAATTCGCATGTTTTCTTGGTGTTGTTAATTCTGATCCGAAGGGTTTCAGATTACAGATAGGAACAGAATTTGGTGGTAAAGATTTCTCTGGTGGCGAAACCCAGAGACTCGCTCTTGCTAGGGTGTTTTATCGGAATACTCCTATACTCACATTGGATGAACCTGATGCTAGACTTGATCCTGAATCTGCAAATGAAGTAATGGAAAATATATTTGCAATCCAGGGCAAAACTATCATTATCATAACTCATCACGTATCACGCGCTTTGCGTTGTGATAAGGTGATAGTCATGAAAAATGGTAGGGTGGTTGAAATAGGTGCTCCAGGTGAACTCAGAGACAAGCAAGGTTTTTTCTCAAGAATGCTTGTTGCTGATATGAAACGTCAGGGGAAAGATAAATCTCCTGAATCAGATACTGCAGGATCTGAATAATAATCCTCAAACAAAAAGACCGCCAGCACAATGTGCTTTGGCGGTTTTTCTTTTTATTTTGTGCGCCTAGTTGGAATCGAACCAACGACCCACTCCTTAAAAGGAAACAGCAATAGCTGTTTTCTTAGGAAACGCTTATATTATCTTGCTTAAATTAACTTTCGGTTGAAAAAGAGCGGACCTTTGAACGACCTGTTTTCCAAATTTATAAACTTTAGAAAACTATTCGTTTTTAGACTAATTAACTTGTAAAATGTCCGACTGACGTAGACATTATACCAAGCTATCCAAATGATAGCTTGTCTATATCTTCTCCCATGGATTCAGTTCTCATGGAACGAATGTATTTCATTGTCATTAAAATACTGGTATGACCCAACAGTTTTTGTATCTTGAAGGCGCTTACATTGTTCTCGTCGAGTTTGCAGGCAAAAGTATGTCGAAACATGTGGAGGTGTAGTTTGACCCCCGACTTTTTTATAAGAGCATTTGTCCAGTGTTTTAAACCTTGACGGCTCAATCCCTTGTCTCCTTTGTTGGAGGCTATCAAACATTCCGTTCGTAAGCCGAGCGCCTCCCTTGCTTCAAAGTACTCCTGTATGTGTAAGAGTAGAGTGGGGTGAATTTTGAGCTTCCTAGTAATCTTGGATTTCGAGGTTTCTCCTCTTATCGTCATGACAGCTCTATCCTTGTTAAAATCAGAAACACGTAGAGATATAAATTCACCCTTTCTTATTCCCAGAAATAATAAAAGACTCACCATCATAGTATCCCGTCGCCGGATAAATGAGTTACTCGATTTTAGTACGATTGCGCTATAAATTTTTTGAATATCAGAATCTTCTATTTTTCGAAAATCATCATACTTTACGCTAGGTGGTCTTATGTCATTTAAAGGATTAACAGATATACAACCTTTTTTCTCTAGCCAATTAAAAAATACATTCAATTTACTCCACTGCGTTTTAATAGTTGAGTTCTTTACTCCTTTCTTTATTTTATTTTTTCCGACTATTCTCGTTCGAGTCTGGATTCGTTTGAAAAACTCTATAAGCATTTCGGTGCTTAAAAACTTAAGTGTAGAAATTTCTGGCATTATTTTTAAAAAGAGATTGAATACAGCTCTATAACCCCTGAGCGTTTCAGGGCTTAGTCGTGTAGAGTATTGCATTACATCCTCAAACTCATTAAAGAGTTTTCGTAGATCATTCTCCATAACAAATAGAAAAACTAGGTCGGGGCGGTTATTTAATTGTGCTTACCTAGTTAGAGAAACAGTGATGGTGAGAGATGGTGAGTGTGTGGCGTGCAATGATTGGGCAAACGACTATGATTATTTGTAATTATGGTCTATCTAATTTTTCCGTCAATTCTATTTTTAATTCGCATTCGCAGTTCTCGGCTTAACTAAGCGATCTTTTTAAAATCAACAATGTGGATAACCCTGTGGAGATTATAGTTTTTGAAGCCAAGAAACAAATTTTCCAATTGCAAGTAAAGGGATGACCTACGTCGAATGGTCAATATTGTTTTTGACAGACTGCGTATCGCTCATTCATTGCAAGATAGCGCACCAACTAATTTTAACAAAATGCTTCAGTGGAATAATAAAGAAATAAAGAAGTTCGTTATAATCTAATCCAGACTTTTTGAGATGCCGCTCGGTAATTTTTATGCTGACGAAAGGAAAAGGTTAGTAGCTATAAATCTACGACAAAATCTTACTTTTTTTCACGAAAAAAGCCGCCAAGCAGGGTTGCTGCGAGGCGGCGTGATTTTGCGTTGATGAACATTGCGAGACTACTTGAAGTCCTCGGTGGTCGGCTTGTGTCGCCGGCCCATTCGAGGGTTGGTCCAGAAGCCCTGCTTGGGATCGAAGGGGAACACGAAGCATTCGACCATTGCCTTCGGAAAGTGCTCCTTGAGCGTTTTCCCGAGGCGTTCGGCCAAACGATTGCGAACCTCTGCGGTCCGTTCCGGCTTTTTGAATAGGCCGGTCACTTCGATGATGATCTCGGTTCCAAGACCAAACTTCATCATGTCGGGCGGAAAGAGAACTGTCATCGAATGCTTGCCTTTTAGGCCAAGCTCGGGGACACCCTCAACGGCTTTGACGATGCCTTCGAAGACCTGGTTGAGCTTACGCTCAGTGGACTTCGGAAGGCACCAAATTTTGATTATGGGCATGCGGTTATCCCTTTTCTTTTGTTGATGGTTGAGGTTTCTTTGCCAGCCACTGACTCAAGTACCACGCTCCGAAAAGCGAGATAGCAACGCCAGTCCACTGAACAAATGTGAGGTGTTCTCCGAGCATGAAGTATGCCCCGATGATGACCGCAGGAGTTTCCCCCTGAGCTAAGACACTGGCTTCAGTTATTCGAAGGTTCTCAAAGGCCAGCATGTTTGCTATCCAATAGAGAAAACCTCCGACGAACGCAAAGCCGAGAAGCAGAACTGTAAGCTTGGGAGTCATGGTGCTGATCAAGGGCGTATTAACGCTTAAGATCAGTCCAAGTGTTCCCATGCCAATCCCTGCAAAAAACCCTTTCTGCAAAGATGTAGTTTTCGCTTTTGCGAACAACTCGTACAGGACGCCGCTCATTACTGTTCCGAAAACACTCCAGACGAATCCTTCCCATTGGAAGAGTCCACCCTTGCGTGCAATCAGCACTCCGCCGAGCATAAGCACAAGGCCGATGATTGAAGCCTCTGAAATCTTTCGTCCCAGAAATAAACTGATGGCGAAATTAATAAGAGGTGTCGCGGTAATGATGATGATCGTGGGACCTGCGCCCCAATGCCGGATACCCTGGAAAAGTCCCAGCGTTGCAAATGGCAGCGTGATTGCGATCAGCCAGGTGTATTTGTCCACCTTGCCGATAACTCCACGGAGTCCAATGAATGCCGCGATGGTAGTCATGAATCCACGGAATATCATGAGTTGTTCCGGAGTGAACATGTGAAGGACGTTGACGAACGGGAGGGCGAGCCCTGCTGTAAGCCAAATCCCAACTACTCCGAAAAGACCGATAAAAGTCTTTGGTTTCAAGGTGCACCCTCCTTTCTTGGTTAAGCTTTAAGTCAATGAACTGCTAACTCGACCAAAATACCATGGATTATTGACTATGGCAAGTTTTTATGCTAGTTTAAGCACAGAATTTCTGAACGAAAAAACAATCAAAAACGAAAGGACTTTGTCATGAAAAAACAGCATTGGATCATCCCGCTTCTCTTGGTGGCATTCATCAGGGCGGAATTCACCACAGTCCAGGCCTACTCGGCTTGGGACCAGTCGCAGGTCACGTATGATGCCTCTCGGGGTGTTTACGTCGATCACTACAAAATCCCTTTGGACAATTTCATTGCAGCAGGTGCGGCCAGTAACCCTGACCAAGCCAAAGAAATCGCTGCAATGTATAACGGTCCTCGGGACATTCCGGCGAAGCGAAAGCTCGTCGTGAAGTTTCGGACAGACGTGTTCCGTAAGGAAGAGAACTACGCATGCGCAAGTATGATGTTTCTCACCAAGCCTGTCTCGAAGCGTCGTCTCGTTCTCGTGAACGTCGAACAGACAATTAACGAGAATATCCCAACTGACGATCGTCAGTATCGGGCCTGGCCTCATCTCGGACTTCTCTTTGTGGGCACAGCTGCTCAAGAAGAAGGCTGGGAGGTAGTCATGTGGGACGAGCTCGTCAAAGGCTTCGCGCCGATGGAGCAGCTCGTTCAGCCAGGTGACGTTGTTGGTTTCAGTTGTGTTGTGACAGGAATGGAACGTAGCATTGAGTTGGCTCGGAAAGCAAAGGAACTTGATGCTCGGTATGTGATCGTGGGAAATGATTCCGCGATCTTCCGAGCAAACCAGATTCTAGCGCTGCCCGACAAGCCGGTTGATGTTGTGTTCACTTCGAATAGCCTCACGGCCATTCGGAGATTCTTCCGAGAGATTGAAAACGCAAATCTCGAATCGCTGCAAATTCCTGGTGTCCAAGTGACATTGGGGCAAGTGCCGCAATCGAATGAGCGTGATCGTCTCTTGGTGGATCTTTCCATTCGCAAGCGCGACAAAGCTGAAGGACGGTTTGAAAACGACGACGTGTTCGTTGTTCCGAAGCTCGATCTCTATCCGCACTGGAATGAGGTCTGGTCCAACTACCGCGCGACGTTCGGACACAAGCACAGTAATCCTGATACGGTGAAGAACGGCATGAGCCTCTTCGCCCAGGGTTGCACCCGAACTCGTGGAAGTGATGTTTGCAGCTACTGCACCATCTACGGCGTTGCGGACATCCGCATGCCACAGAGGGAATACCTTCGTCGGACCGCTGAGGCCTACAAAGCTTTCGGCATCGACATGGTGTTCAACGTAACTGACAGCGTCTACGAGATGGGCGGTGTGGCTAAAGCGCTCCAGGAGCTCGGTATTACCTGGAATGCAATGACCATCTACGGTCGATCGCAGGGAATAACTCAGAACCCAGGTCTTCTCGAACAATGGCAACGAGTCGCAACAGAGCGACTCCTCGTCAACGTTGGGATGGACTCGGGAGACGACAAACTTCTGCGAGAAGGAGTTGTGAAATCCTCGATCAACAGAAAGAGGACTCGCCTTGAGGAAAACCAAGAGGCGGTGCGACTCATCCGGCAAGCCGGTGCGCATCTTCACTACTCACTCATCTTCGGAACGCCCGGCGAGACATTGGAGACCTGCGAAAGCAGTATCCGGTTTCTCGAGTGGACGATTGCGACACTCGGTCACCAGTTGGACATCTGCGAAACAGACATCTACTGGCTTAACTTCGGGTCACCTGCAAGCAAGGTGTTCCATGACTATTCGGAAGCGCAGCGACTTGCTGCGATGGCCGGAAAGTCGATCTCCAGAGAGGAGTGGTACGAAAACTTCGCTCGTCACCAAGAGGCACTCGTCGTGCCCGAGGCGACGGAAGAAGCCTGGTACCGCCACTTCACGAAGATCGATCTTGCGACTGCGCAGGCTTATAACCAGCGTTGCGTCGAGATCATGGCTCGCCATAACGGCAGCATTCGAGGTCGTGCGTACAAGCCGATCTAATCCATCAGTTCTTTAACTCAAACACAGTACTCCGCGAGGTGATCCCTCTCGGAGTATTTTTTCTTAAGCTTGTCATGCACGGTGTGACTATACAGTCTCGGGGAAAGAAGTGGGTGAGAAACTCGATATTAATCTTAGTTTCTCCTTTACACCCGTCATATACTCCAGATCTGTGAAATGACCATAATCTATTTTCCTGTTTTCTTAACTTCGTAACCATTGTGAATGGCCACTTTAGTTGTTCCTCCAATACCCAACCATGTTCCGACTATCAGTATAGCTAGACCACCTACGATTGAGATCATAAGTTCGCTCATGTGCAGGATTATAGAGGAAAGGAAATACAAGGGTACTGGTAAATATGTAAAATACATTGTATTATTTTAGAACAATTAAATATAGAAGTAGCCTAACCCCCCAAGCAATTGGCGGCATGGCGAAGAAGTCCTATCGAGCACAGAAACCCGTCACGGGTCGCTTGATAGGCCGTATAGGGAAACTTATACGAGAGGCTTCGAGCCTCTACCGTGGCGGATTTCTGTTCACGCCTCGGATTACAAGCCCTATCAAGCTAAAAATATCAATATGTTTGGAAAAGATTTTGTGTGCCTCAATTGTGGTACTGTGGGGAAGCGTAAGTTGCAGGTAAGGGGTAATTTAGTATTAGAAATACTGCTTTGGTTCTTCTTTCTTATTCCAGGTATTATTTATTCAATATGGCGCCACGCCTCTACTAAACAGATATGCAAAGCTTGTGGTAGTCTTAATATGGTTCCAGTCGATTCTCCGAAAGGACAAGAGGTGGTGAAGAAAAATAAATAACATGAAAAAACTATTTTTGTTTGGGGCGAGTAGCGTCTTTGTCCTTTTTCTTACTGTACTTTTCTTTTCCTCGACACCTACGGAACAGGGGATTAAGGCACTGGAGAGTAAGTCTACACTTGTAAGCGAAGCGACAATTCCTTCCGTTGCACCAATTGCAGAAGGTCCGAAGGTTTATTCTGTGGTAAGTGTAATTGATGGTGATACTTTGAAAATAAGTATGAATGGTAAAGAGGAGACTCTTCGTCTGATCGGTATTGATACCCCGGAGACAGTTGATCCACGAAAGACGGTGCAGTGTTTTGGAAAAGAAGCATCAAACAAAGCAAAGGAGTTGCTGGTCGGTAAGAGGGTTCGCATTGAAGTTGATCCTACACAAGGGGAACGAGATAAGTATGATCGTCTGCTCGTTTACATTCATCGTGAGGATGGGCTTTTTTACAACAAACATATGATCGAGCAGGGATATGCTCATGAGTATACTTACAACACCCCCTACATATATCAAGCTGAATTCAAAGCTGCTCAAGCTAGAGCTCGTACGAACCAGAAAGGACTATGGTCTCCAGCAACCTGTAATGGAGATACAACATCTAGCCCGATTGTTTTGACTCCTCCGCCCACACAAAGCCCCGCGGTAGCCCCTACACCTGCACCTACAGTATCACCTGTTCAAGAGCCTGCATCTGCTCCTCAATCAGTGGGGAAGTATTACACTTCTTCTTACGGCAGTTCCAAATACTACTACCCAGAAGCGTGTGGTGGTTGGAAAAGTCTCTCGCCGAAGTATTTAAAATCCTTTGACTCGCTAGAGGCGTTACTCGCCACATATTCGCGAACAAAAAGCCCTCAGTGTCAGTAGGGCAGTATTCAGGATATTTCTGACCCATTAGTTTCTTTGTGAAGTCTTCATTCTGAAATAACGCGCTTCGCATCCTGGATTCCCGAGTCTTTTAAAAAGATGACCCTTGAATTCCAGATTTAAGGACCATTCACGCAGGTGTGTGACCCTTTCTGGTTACCTAGATTGGATCAGGTTCGTGTATTTTTCCCTGAACTCTTTCTCTCGCTTCTTCAAATGATTTGTTGTCAGTGGGAGGAGAGTATCGGACGATATCGTTATATCGATCATGTATGTGTCTTGTCGCAGTTTCGAGTTCTTTATCGGTCATTGCTTTCGAAAACGTATCTCTAAGAGACCTTACATCCTGTTTGAGAGTCGTAAAATTCTTTGCGGCATTCAAGTGATCGTAATATTCCTTGAGTGGATTTAGTACGCTACCAACTGCGGCGACGACCGCAGAGATGACGCCTAGCCAAACGACCCATTCAGGTGCATCTTTTATTCCAATATATGTACCAGATACAGCAGCAATAACAGCCGGAATCGTCTGGAATCTTGTGAGTCGTCGTCGTTGTTTATCCGCGATGACATGATGAGTTTCAGCAGTATAAACGCAATTTTGATATATCACCTCGCATTCTTCTGTGTATGTTTCTTTCATGATAGTGGAATTAATTCTCCGAATATTTTTCTCCACGCTAGGTGTTTTCCCGCATCGGTTGAGGCGGTAAGAGCGTCACGACTATGGTATTTCAAATATTCCAATGCTTGTAAAACCTCTAGTTTTGTTGCAAGGTCTATTCGAATTACCGGAGAATTACTCCCTGGGATTGAGAGGTGATTATCCAGATAAGATTCGATATTGTGGATGAATCCAGCCACAATTGCAGGGTACGTCACAAGTATAGCGTTCTTTTTGCAGCCTGCAATGATCTCGGGTACGAGCTTCGTGGCCATTATTTCAATTGGGAATGACTTGAGAGAAGGGAAGTATTCTCGCCGGATTGCCTTCATCATTTTTATTACTGGAGTAAGAATTCCACCCGTTTGGTTATTTACAGCCGAAATGTATTCGGCGTCATGATCGTAGTCAGCCAATTCCCATGTTCCAAGGCTGTTTGGTATCCAGTAACCTCTACCTTTCGGACTATGAATAATTCCGTTTGGAGAATGTCCAATATTATCGATGTATGCAGGTACAATTTCTACTTTGACGTTATTTGCATATTCGAAAGTGACGGTGGGGTGATCTTGTTGTGGTGACATGGCACCGTACCGTTCGCTTTCTCGCACGATTGAATGAACATGATCCATCGCCATTTGAGCGGTAACACCGCCTGGACCCCAACGATCAAATTGACCGAGTACAACCAGGATATCAATATCGAAAGCGTCGTCTTCTCGTGGCTGTATTCTCGTCTTTCGATAGTTGTGGAGAGAACCAATCAATTTGGTGTCTTTGATGTTTTGACCATTATTTTCAATAACGCCCCTGACAGCGTTGTGCTGCCGTGATATGGTTTCACTAAACGTGTCGGTCAGTTCAAGATTCGCTTTCAGTTTTAAAAAGGTATCAGTGATCATTTTAGAGGTAGTTTTTTAACCAAGTTACAGTATCGGAATCGATACTCTTCGTAGCCCAATCGCATTTTGTGATGTCAATTGCAATAAGCTTGTCATTTGTATCTAAATGAAGCTTGGCCGCATCTCGCACTTGTCCGGCGGTGTAGGAGGTTTTTAAAAGCCAGACAGATTCGACGGGTCTTGCATAGCCACTATAGGTTTTAAGATGCTTCCATAGTTCGGAGTAGTCCTTTCCGGGCTTTCGAAGATCGTATGATATGAGTATTGTGTTCATGTGTTATGATTTGGTGAATAAATAATCAAAGGGTGAGGTTCCCAACTGGGAAGATTACTCTCTGTTGAATATAGTTTATCAAAATGATTAATAATTTGTCAAATCACTTTGAAAAAGGTATGATATCTACATGAAAAATGAATCAAATAAGGCTTCCTCAATAGGAGGGCAAATTAGACAGGCGCGCGAAGAAATGAATATGTCGCAATTGGACTTGGCTAAGGCGACAGGATTTGAGTCAGCCACTGCCATTTCTCTCATGGAAAGCGATCAGAGAAAAGTGACAATCGATACTTTACAGAAACTCGGGGATGTTCTTCATAAAGATATAAAATATTTTCTTGGGGCAGAAGAAAAGCCAACAGTGACTACCGAGTTTGCGTTAAGAGCAGATCCTCATCTAAACAAAGAAGACAAAGAGGCACTTCTTCATCTTATTGATTTGGCTAAGAAGCGTAAAAATGGAAAATAACATTGATGACCTCGGTCCTCGTAAAAAATTCGCAAAAGGTCTCGCAGAGAAGCTTTTAAAAGATGTTGGAATTACGGAAGTTCCTGTTTCGTTGCAGATAGTAATAGAGTATCTTCAAACCCAGTATGACCTCGATGTGCGAAAAGTCTCGTTGAGTAATGCCGTCTCCGGATTACTAGTAACTTGTAGAGACGTCGATGGAGAATATTCCACGATCATTTTTAATGAAAATCATCCTTGGTGCAGGAAGAGATTTACGATTGCACATGAAATTGGTCACCTATTGATGGGTCATACTTGTAATAAAAATGATCCCACAGCCACTTATAATGAAAAGGAAGCAAATTGCTTTGCGGCGGAACTTCTCGTGCCATGTAAGATTTTAAAAAAGACCTTTAAAACTGTCACTAAAATTCCTGACCTATCAAAACTTTTTAGGGTTAGTGCTGAAACGATGGGATATCGAATAATGGAATGTCGTCTAATTTAAAGTTAATCAGTAGAGATAATCTTAGGCATCAGTCTCGCCCATTTTTTCGTACTGCTCTCTTTTGATGCTGGAATCATCATTAGCTCAGGCTTTTCAAAACTAGTTGATTCTTCTATAAAAAATAAAGCCGAGTCCCATTTCATAATGGTATTTGCTGCTGCAATTCGTTCGCTTTGTGTGGTGGAGCGGACCTCACCGAAGCTGGTTATCTGCTTTCCTTTGACTATATCAACCAATTCATCCGTAAGAAGGCGGTGGCGCTCCCTAAGTGCAGTCAAGCGTGCCTCCCTTGTCTGTCTACCCACTAATTCAATATTTTCTTTTCGAACTTTGGATACGAGACGTGAGACATAGTGCCAATCAAGAGTACCACCATTTACATTTCTATATCCCACAAGGTAGAGCTGAACCCGTAGTTTTTGGACCGAGATAAGTGGATGAAGAGCCAACTCATCTCTTATTGTACTTTTTATTCCGTCTTCTACTTCTGGTTGTTTTCTCATTTAAGTTCGTGGTTATTCGCGGTTATTAATGGCGTAATGTCGTTGAGAGGGTGCTTTACCATCTGCGACCTCAGGTGTTCTGCACTTGCTGCCAAGTAGATCGTTGTAGTCTTTATATCACTATGACCCATCATTTTTGAGAGGGAATAGATGTCACAGCCTCCTTCGAGCATTAAGGTGGCGAAGGTGTGTCGTAGCTTATGAACGCTGAACGCTGTCCCTGAAGCCTGCCGCATCTGCGCCACCAGTCTTTTTAAACCATTTGCAGTGAATCCTGTATCTCTTCGAAGGGAAGAAAAGAATTCTGGATTTACTTTATTGAGTCTCTTTCTTTCCTCCACGTACTTCTTCAGACTTTGAGCAAGGGTGTAGCTTATTGGCACGATCCGGTCTTTCGCTCCTTTGCCTTGCCTCACAAAGAGAGTGAGATTGTCCAGATCGATATCTGTATATTTTAAATTCAAGAGTTCCTGCTTACGGAGACCAGCAAAAATGAAGGTTGCGAATATGGCGTGGTTTCTATAGCGAAGGAATTTATACTCATAGGGGTAGTTATAGACTATCTCGAGAAGCCTGAGAGTGCTTTGCTGTGAGAGTTTGGGAGGTAACCGTTTCTCCATCTTTGGTTTTTCAATATTCAAGATGGGATTTTTCTCCATGTAGCCTTGCTTTACGCACCAGCG
Source organism: Minisyncoccia bacterium (assembly GCA_044228445.1). Lineage (GTDB taxonomy): Bacteria > Patescibacteriota > Minisyncoccia > Phycocordibacterales > PALSA-1337 > CAIOGI01. The sequence goes on from JBGAUV010000001.1 coordinate 157,553, forward strand.
AAAGAAAACTAGAAGTGATTTGTGGTAGACGATATAAGTATTTACAGTCCACTTCCGCTCTGTACGGCCGCGATAAAATAAAGCTCGTATATTCTCTTCATTCACATCATTTAAATTCGTGATTCCTGAAAACTTACTGAAGCACCTCGTTACATATCTGTATCTCCGTATGGTGTCTTTGGAATAACCTCGGATTGATAGGGAGTAGTCACAGAATTTCTGCGACAAAATTTCAATATCCATGTTTTTTCTCGACGAATACTTATCCCCAGTTTATTTTGACCCTACGGCCTGTTCACCGCAGGAGGTGGTCGTTCAAAATCTCTCTTTTTCCGAATCAGCCCTAGAAATATAACGAATGTGCGCCTAGTTGGAATCGAACCAACGACCCACTCCTTAAAAGGGAGATGCTCTACCAACTGAGCTATAGGCGCATTTAATTTACTTACTAACTTTAAACCATACTACCATAGTTTGTTCTGGTCCTACCAAAACAGCTATAGGCGCATTTATTTATTTGTAAAAATACAATTTAACTTCTATAACCGTCGCTTGTCTACCAAAACAGCTACAGGCGCATTGAAACACAACAAAAAAGAATATACCTTTTTTATAACGGTAAGTCAAAAGCAAATGTACCCGCACCACTTACTATAAGACAAAAAGATATAATAAGTAGAATTATATAATAATTAACTCCATCAGTAAGAAATGCTTTCTCTTTTAACTTACCGTAGAGCTTTATACCAAAATATATAAATGAAACTATACCTGCTAGTTGAACAAATAGACCAAAAATGAAGAGTAAACCTAGTACACCAAATAGGATTGAATATACTGCTTCAGAACTCTTGGTTTTTACTTTCCATGTTTTATATGCCCAATGAATAAAGATAAAACCTAGTGTTAAACGTAGTAAAAATGGGGCAAGTTGTTCAAAAGCTAATAATCCTGGAAGTAGTGAAAGCATGTTGATGTTTATAAAATCTAATATATAGTAGGGATATGATAACACAAAAGCCAGAGATTTGTCTCGCTTTAAACAATATACGCAGTACTCATAATGTTGGGTCAATATTTAGAACTGCTGATGGTGTAGGAATAAAGAAGATCTATATATGCGGGGTAAGTCCAAGTCCTGTAGATCGCTTTGGTCGTGAAAGGAAAGATCTGGCAAAGGTGGCATTGGGTGCTGAAAAGACCATTGTTTGGGAATATTGTAAGGATATAAAAGATTTAATTGAAATAAAAAAGAAACAAGGATTTGAAATTTTTGCTTTAGAACAAAATGAAAATTCAGTTGATTATAAAGATGTAAAAATCGTGAAAGATACACTTATAATCCTTGGAGAAGAGACAAGGGGTATAGATAAAGAAATATTAAATATGTGTAATAAAATAGTAGAGATTCCAATGAGAGGGAATAAAGAATCACTAAATGTTTCGGTGGCCTCAGGTGTCTTACTCTATCGTTTGCTTGATAAATAATTATATTGACATTGTATATACATTGTATATACTTATATTATATGTCAATAATTAATGATTCAATAATAAGTATTCGTATTGATAAAGACACAAAAGCTAAAGCACAGAAAGTTGTAGAGAGTATTGGTCTTGATATATCATCAGCTATAAAGGCTTTTTTAACCAAAGTAATTCAGACCGAATCCATACCTTTCAATTTAGAAAATAAAGGAGTATTGAATAATCCTAAATTTATTTTAGATATAAAAAAAGAGAGTTTATATACAAAAAGACATGGAAAGAGGTTTTCTTCAACAAAAGAAATGTTAAATGATATACTCAAATAATGCCGTATGAATTATCTTATACTTCAAAATTTAGAAAATCACTTAAAAAGATAGTTTTATCTGGAAAATTTAAAATTGAATTGCTTGAAACTGTTTTAAATATATTAAAAGAGAGAAGTCTTTTACCGGAAAAATACAAGGATCATGAATTAAATGGAAAATTAAAAGGTTTGAGAGAGTGCCATATAAAAGGTGATCTGTTATTAATTTATGAAGTAGATAAAGACGAAAGATTAATAATATTACATGAAATAGGCTCACACTCTTATTTATTTGGATAGTTTTTGGTGTTTGTTGCAGTAATGAGTTGACCTAGTACCTAGAACTATTCTTTCTATAATTCCATCACAGTTTTTCATTAAACAATTTTTTCCTTTTCTTTTATATACCATATGTTGTTCTTGAAACTTACCTCTTTTTCCATGAATATTTCTATAATCAGACATTGAATCACCTCCAAAATCAATTCCTTTTTTTAAGGTAGTTTTAATTGCATTATATAAATCCCTCATTTTATCTTCAGGAATTTTATTTACTATACTTCTTGGGTCTATACTTGAACGACAAAGACTTTCATCGGCATAAATATTTCCAATACCAGCAATTATTGTTTGATCCATTAAAACAAGTTTGATTTTTCCATTAGGTTTTCTATTTATACAATTTAAAAACTTTTTGAAAGTAAAACTTTTTTCAAGTGGTTCTGGACCAATATCTTTTAAATGATCTGATAAATGAAGTGTATCAGTAGGGATTAAACTTACTTTTGCAAACCTTCTTGTATCACATAGTTCCAGAGTTTTTCCATTTGATAGATTAAATATAAGTCTAATAAAACGATTATATGGATCATTTTTATCATAATCCCCATAAAGCAAATGCCCAGTCATTTTCATATGAATAAGTATTGTTTTATTATCTGAAAGATTTATAAGGACATTTTTTGCTCTTCTATTTACACTTATTATTTCTTTATTTAAAATCTCTTTTTTAAAATATTTAAAGAAATTAGGGTCTTTTATATTATCTTTACCCTTAAAATATGAGCTTTTATAGTCATTCCAAATATCGACTATTTTAAGTCCCGGTAGAACACTATGTAATCCACTAGCTGTGGTTTGTACTTCTGGTAATTCTGGCATACAATTCTTATATCATATTTCATATGAAGCACATAATTATCGCATTTCTGGCTATTATACTTTTATTATCACCTTGGGTAGTAAAGAGTTTTCCTAATACAATAAAATACGTTAGTGAAAACTATATAAAGAATGCTAGTGATTTTTTGGCTTCAGTAATTCACAAACCTGTGCAAGTTGCTGATATGAAGTCTAGATATAGTAATTCTACAAATAAAATAAATATCTTAATTGTTCCAGGACATGAACCTAGTTTTGGTGGGGCAGAGTATTTGGATTTAAAAGAAAGAGATATGAATGTTGAACTTTCAAATAGTTTGGCTGAATTTTTTTCTAGAAATAGTCACTACAATGTAAATATTTCTCGTGATAAACAAAGTTGGAATCCTATTTTAAGCGATTATTTTAAAAATCATTGGGATGAAATCGTTGCTTTCTTAAAAGATAGTAAACAAGAAGTTTTAACTTCAATTCAAAATGGAAGTATGAAGCTTGATAATAATGGATTATTTCATAATAATGCCCCAAGAGATGTGGCTTATAGACTTTATGGAATAAATAAATGGGGTAATGAAAATAATATTGATATTGCTATCCATGTTCATTTCAATGATTATCCAAGAAGAAATGCTTCAATTCCTGGAAAGTATTCGGGTCTTACTATTTATGTACCGGAATCAAGTTTTCAAAATAATGCTAGTACAGTTGCTGTTGCTGACACTATATTTAAAAGACTTACAAAATACAATGCAAAAAGTAATTTACCAAAAGAAGATGATGGTATAGTCGAGGATAGTGATCTTATAGCTATTGGTGCTTATAATTCTTCAAATGCAGCAAGTATGTTAATTGAATATGGTTATATTTATGAACCACAATTTGCTGATCAATATGTTAGAGAAGCTAGTCTGAGAGAATTGGCTTATCAAACATACTTGGGTGTAGAAGATTTCTTTAATCAAAATAATCAAAATGGAATTGCTTATGATACCTTGGTTTTGCCATATACATGGAAAAATACCCTGGATGAAAAATCTATAGAAAAAAATGATATATTTGCACTTCAAACTGCTCTAACGTTAGATGGTGTATATCCACCACAAGGTAAACAAAAAAATGATTGTCCAAGAACAGGAAAGATTGGTCCTTGTACTAAAGCTTCAATACTAGAATTTCAAAAGAAATATGGAATAACAGGAGAGGGTGGGGTGGTTGGTAAAAAAACACTAGATATACTAAACAATAAATTTTCAGTAAAACAAGTTATATAGTTTTTGTATTTTTTAATTCTTGTTTTGCAACTTCTTCATCACTCCAAGGTTGCTTTTCTCCATTTGGACCCATTATATATGGATCAGTCCCTTTACCAGTGATTAAAACTACATCACCTTTTTTTGCTAACTTTATTCCTTGGCGTATAGCTTGTCTTCTATCCATAATTATTTCGAGTGGATGATTCTTTATTCCTTTTGCAACATCATCAACTATATTTTGAGGATTTTCATCATAAGGATCTTCATTCGTAAGTATTATGTAATCACAATATTGATCAGCTATTTTTCCCATTTCTGATCTTTTCCAAGTATCTCTACCGCCACCTGTACCACCAAGAATTGCAATCTTTCTTTTATTTGGAAATGCTTTATATAGTTTTTCTAGAGAATCAGTTGTATGAGCATAATCTACAACTACATCAAAATCCTGACCTTGTTTTATAAACTGCACTCTTCCTAGAACTTGTTTGAATTTTTTTATACCAAGTCTTATTGTATTTTCATCTATACCAAGTTCTTTACAGAGACTATATGCGCCGGAAACATTGTATTTATTAAAATCTCCAATAAGTGAAGTTTCAATATCATTTCTCATATTGAACTTTATTTTTTTATCAAATTCATAAGATAAAAATTTATCACTTTCTTTATCGTCACTATTAACTACAATTATTCTCGGTCTTTTATTTGATTTGCTTAATTCTTTTGCAATTTTTAATTTTGCATCTCTATAGTTTTCATATGAACCATGAGCTTCAATATGTTCAGGTGAAAGATTGGTAAAGACTAGGGAATTGGGGTAAATAAATTTATGACGGAAGTTCAATACACCCTGTGATGTTACTTCCATAACTATATAGTCACAACCAGATTTTACAGCATTGTATATAAAGTTTTGAATAAAGAATCTTCCAGGCATAGACATTTTATATAAATTTGGTTTTGTCTCATCACCGATCTTTATTCTTATAGTATTTGAAACTGCAGTTTTATATCCAGCTTTTTCTAAAATTGCATTTATTATTTCTGTAGTTGTACTTTTTCCTTTTGTTCCTGTAACAGTAATTATATTTATTTTTTTTCCTGGGAAACCATAAAGTATTGCCCCGGTTAGACTCAATGAATAGTGATACATAGGTTGAAAAAAACTATATATATTTTTAGGTATTAACTTTCTTATTTGACCTAGTATTTTATCAAGCATGTATTTAATTTATTTTAATTTTTTCCTAGTTCCTTTAAGGCTAGTTTAACTCTTGCTCCAGTTCCTATGTCTTTTGGAATTTTACGCAAGACATCTCTTGCTTCTTCTGGGGAATAGCCAAGAGCCTTCAGTGCTTCTATAACATCAATATCACCTGAAACTTCAACACTATCTATATCTACTGCTCCAAGTTTATCTCTCAATTCTAATACTATTTTTTCAGCTGTCTTTTTTCCAATTCCAGATATTTTTACAAGGTGAGCAACAGAACCACCTTTTATAGAATTTATAAGAGTATCAACACTAGCAAGGGATAGTATGTTTTGAGCACCTTTAGGTCCAATTCCTGAAACAGAGATCAAGAGTTCAAAAAAGTCTTTATCCCTTTTTTCTATAAAACCATAAAGATCCATAGCATCATCCCTTACTACCATGTATATCCAAAACATAGTCTCAAATCCTTGTTTTAGGCTCTGTATAGCATCAGAAGTTAAAAATACCTTATACCCAACACCTGATACATCAAGCACTATGTATTTATTATCTTTATGTATGATTTTACCTTGAAGTGAAGCTATCATGGTTCAATCATATATCAAGTCTTGTGTTTTTTGAAGCTGTATGTTAATTTGTAAGACACATAACAAATATATGCCTATAACATCTGGAGCAAAAAAAGCATTAAGAGCAAGCTATAAAAAGCGCGTTTTCAACCTTCGTATGAAGGCAAACATGGATTTGAACATTAAAAAGTTTAGAAAGTTAATTTCAGAAAAGAAAGTAGCAGAAGCAAAAGCACTTGTACCTAGTATATATCAAGCATTTGATAAAGCAGTAAAGAAAGATTTCATAAAAGCAAATGCAAGCTCAAGATATAAGTCTAGAGTAATGCATGCTCTAAAGAAAGCAGAGGGAGTTAAATAAAACAAAAAGACCGGTAGTACCGGTTTTTTTGTTGATTACTTATTATTTATACATAATTATAAATAGTTGATAATTCGCTACTTATTTAGCAGTAATTGAGTTAATATTATGGTATATGAAAAATAATTTTTTATCAGTATCTGTTCTTTTTTGGATTATAATCGGGTCAGTTTTATGGAATTTACTTTACAACGACTCTTTTAAAGGAATTCTGGATTCGGAGCATATACTTTATTTTATATTGATTTGTCTCGCTACTTATACTCTAGGAACTATAATGTATTTACAGCTAACAAAAAAATATAAGAACGTTGTTATTGATATTAAAAATAGTGATAAAAGAACTTATTATGAAAGTAAAACACAATACTATTTTGTTTCGATAATAGCTTTTGTTGTTTTTTCTGCACTCTCTTTATTTAATATTAAAGGATTAAGCAGTGTTTCCATTTACTTTGTTGGTGTAAGTTTATTAGCTTTGGTATTAGTTTATTTCTACAGAACTTCTTCTTTTATTCTTAGTCAGGATAAGTTTATATGGAAAAAAGGTTTTACAAAAATAGAGTGTCCTTGGTCTGATGTTATAGCTATTCATCATGATATTGAACCTAGTTTGGTAAATGCCGGTAGAAAGTTTAAATCATCTTCATTTTTTATAGAAACAAAACAAGGTTTTACTGGATATGCTGATCTCACAAATATAAAAGTAAAAGGATATTTTACTTTATTAAATCAAGGTAATAAATTAATTGAAGAGATAAAATTAAAATCAGGTTCTTTAGAAAAAGCCGGTGATATTTCAATGTTTAAGCAAACAAAAAAACTTAAAGATTTAGTTCTATTATTACTTGGCATTTTTCTTATTCCTGTAGTTATAGTAACTATGTATTCATTCTTTACTGGTTTCAATTTATTTAATTTTTAATTAATATGAAAAAATATATTTTATTCTCAAGTCTTACTACTTTCTTTTTTCCATTAATAATGTTCTTTCCCTTATTCTTTCTTAGTTTATTTATACATAACCCTCTTCTTTTACTTACCAATATAACAGGTACAGATTCTACCGGTTTTATATTAGCGGGATTTATTTGGATTATTATTGGAGGTTTAATTGGTTATCTTATATTTACTTTTCGTAACATTACTTATACAAAAAAGGGTATACCTGTTCCATCTTTTGGCTTTTCAGCAATTATATTAACTATTCTTATTCAATTAGTAATTACCTATATAGTTTCGTATTTAATATAGTAAAACAAAAAAACCGGCAGTACCGGTTTTTTGTTGGCGTTACCTTTTTATTCTTAGTACTTTTTTAGTATAAGAAAATTTTAGATAGGTCATCTATATGTACTATTTGGATTATTTTAAAATATTAGATTGAGGTACTTTCATTTAAACTCAAAATTAGACTTTAAATCTACTGAACGTTAACTTTTATGCTTGAAGTTGCGTTTTTTCCATAAAAATCTGAAGCTGTAAATTCTAATAGATAAGTTCCAGCTTTATCAAATTTCCAATTTATAGACGAAGAGTAGGGTTCCGTTGATTTGATGCCCGCTATTTTTGATAGGTTTGTTTGAATTGGTAATGTTTGTGTGATTGACATGCTATAGCTTATTTTTTGTCCCTCGGGATCATTAGCAACAATAGTCCAGATTCCATTCTCATTTATTTTTAGATTGGTTGGACCTGTAACATTTGAGATTACAGGTATTTTATTTGCCATTTCTATAGGGTCTAAAACTGTAATTAAGCTATCGCTTGTATCACAAGAACTTGAGGTCTTTTCTGACCCCATACAAATTCTTAGGTAATAGTTTCCCTTATTTGTTGGAGTCCATGAATAGGTGTTCGTGTTGGAAATGTTTGAAGCTAAAATAATTTCAGGATCTACAACAGCAAGACACGCTTGTCCTGACTTCAAATTAAAACATCCTGAAAGATTTTGTATTAAATAAATTGTAACATCCCCCTTAGATGAAATACTAGAATTTGTCCAGGTGATACCAACCTTATTTCCAATTTTTATATTTTCTCCGTTGTTTGGATATGTAATTTTTAGCTTAGAAGTAGTTTTTGTATTTTGAACTGGTGTTGAAGGTTTAATTTCGATACGGTTTGTTGATGTGGTTGAGGTGTGTTGATCGGATGGAGTGTTTGTGTCTGTAGGCATTAATAAATCAACTTTTTTATTTTTATAATAAAACACACTAATACCTATTGATAAAATAGCTATCATTACAATAACTAATGGGGCAACAAAACCTTTTTGTTTATTTTTCATGTGATTCATATACTAACTTAATTTGAAGGGTTTGAGTAGTAACTTTTCTATTTCACCAACTTAAGTCTTTCTCACTAAAGGGTGCCCCCGGTAGGAATCGAACCTACATCACAACTTCCGCAAAGTTGTGTCCTATCCATTGAACGACGAGGGCATATAAATACTTTGCTACACTACCATTAAAATCCAAATCTCTCAAGAATCTTCTGAAATATTGATTCATGATGCTCAGTTTCGGCAATATAGTTTAAAAGTATATCTCTAACTTCTTCTGGATCGACTTCATCAATATGAACAATAATATATGGTGAAAAAGTCTTTAAAGATTTTAATATTATTTTAGCTGGACGTTCATCTGCATCTATCCAGAATGATTCTAGGCTAAGAAAAGGGTATAGAACATTGTCAATAATTATTCCTCTATCATTTATTTCACATTGAATATCTCTATTTGCTCTACTAGCATGAACAATTAATGAAAATACTCCAACAAGTATAAATACACCAAAAATAAAGTTACCGAAGATAAATGAAAGGGCAGTAGCAGTAACAGTAATAATACCAACTGACCAATACCAATCATTATCTTTTTCTGATTTAAAATGTTGTTTTGCTACCCAAGATATGAGGGGTTTCATAACGATATTATAGCACTAGATTTGGTACAAATAAAAAATACCAGCATAAGCTGGCATTTTTTAATTTTGCGGATGGGGTGAGATTCGAACTCACGGTCCCCTTACGAGGACGACGGTTTTCAAGACCGTTGCCTTCAACCACTCAGCCACCCATCCATTTACAATATAATTAATATACTGAGTATTTAGATATTCTCATACTTTGCTCATATTTTCAATATGCAGTAAGATTACCATATGAGATTACTAGGAATTGATTATGGTTCAAAGAGAGTAGGAATAGCAATATCTGATGTTGATGCAGGCTTCGCAATACCAACAAGTGTAATAAAAAACCAAGGAGATATAGAAAAACTTTTAAAAGAAGTAATAGAATTGGCGACTAAAAATTCAATAAAAGAAATAGTAATAGGGGAGTCAAAAGATTTTAAAGGGAAAGATAATTCTATTATGAATGAAAGTTTGGAATTTAAAAAAAGACTAGAAGATAAAGGTTATACTGTACATATGGAACCAGAATTTCTAACAAGTTTTCAAGCAGAGAAAATTCAAGGTAAAAATGATTTATTGGATGCTTCAGCAGCGGCAATTATATTGCAAAGCTTTATAGATAAAAGAAAGTTTCAAAAATAATACAGAGTGGAAATGAGTTTTCTATTGTGCTAGATTAAATATATGAACCCACAAAAAATCTCATATGATGATTTTGCAAAAGTAGAAATAAAAGCTGGTAAAATACTTTCAGCAGAAAAAATACCAGATACTGATAAGCTTTTAAAGTTATCAGTAGATTTTGGTGAAAATCAAGAAATTCCAAGTGTTGAAGAGGGAAAGACAGTTTTAGTTTCAAAACCAAGACAAATAGTCTCAGGTATATCTATGTATTTTTCTGATCCTACAGTTTTAATAGGTAAAACATGTATGTTTGTTACGAATCTTGAACCAAGAATGATAAAAGGTTATGAAAGCAATGGTATGCTTTTTGCACTTTCAACAAATGATGGTAATTTTTCTTTACTTGAACCAAATCAAACTATACCAGTTGGAACTAAAGCAAAATAAATGAATATACAAGACATTCTTGATCCACAAAAAATAATTAGCCTATTTGGTGTTATTGGCGTAATAGCAATAGTATTTGCTGAATCAGGTTTATTCTTTGGCTTCTTTTTACCTGGAGATTCACTACTTTTTACAGCAGGACTTTTATCTTCACAAGGAATACTGCCATTTTGGATTTTATTGATCGGAGTATTTGTGGCTGCTGTACTTGGGGATAATGTTGGATATTGGTTTGGTAAAAAACTCGGTCCAGCTTTATTTGTAAAAGAGGATTCTTTTTTCTTCAAGAGAAAATATATTGCTCAAGCACAACACTTTTATGAAAAGCATGGTAAAAAGACAATTATTCTTTCAAGATTTATTCCAATAATTCGTACTTTTGCACCAATAGTTGCAGGAATAGGGAATATGAATTATAAGATTTTCTTTTTATACAATGTTATAGGAGGATTCGTATGGTCTATAGGTCTAACTGTGCTCGGTTATATACTAGGCTCAACAATACCTGGAATAGATAAATATCTTTTACCAATCATACTACTCATAATCCTCATATCCTTTTTACCTGGTATATATCACTTGTTTAAATCATATTCAGTTAAAAACAAAAATATAGTACAATAGTAGGAAAGTACTATATGTTTACAAGAACATTTTTCAAATTATTTCCACCACCACATTATTTGAATATTCCTTATTCAGGTTTGGATATTTCTGATGATGCAATACGTGCGGTTGATATGCATAAAACCAGTAAGGGTTTTATTGTTAAAAATTATGGAATTGAGCCTCTAGCTCAAGGTGTAATAGAGTCTGGTCAAATAAAAGACATGGACGCTCTAGTTCAAGGTCTTAAGAATATAAAAGAAAGAATAAAATTAAATATAGTAAGAGCTTCTTTGCCTGAAGAGAGAATGTATTTGTTTAAAACTGAAGTTCCAACCACTGATGAAAATGAAATTAGACAACTTATAGAGTTTAAACTTGAAGAAAATGTTCCACTATCACCAAGTGAAGCAATATTTTTCTTTGATTTAATTCCAAATGCAAATACAAGTAAACAGCATTTTGCTAGTGTTTCTGTTGCTCCACAAGATCTTGTAAATAGTTATCTTGAAGCAATAAAAAAAGCCGGAATAACAGTAATAGCATTCGATATTCAACCAAAAGCTATTGCTAGAGCTATAGTACCAAAAGGATCACTTGATACAGAAATGATTGTACATATTATGAATAAAAGCACTGGTGTATATATAGTTACAGGAGGTGTACTTTGTTTTACATCAACTATACCTTGGGGTAAAGAGAATGTTGAAAATTCAAATGATTTAAAGAAAGAGTTAGGTAGAGTTTATGAATATTGGAAAGATAGGGGACAGAGTTCTATAGGTCGAATAGTTTTATCTGGTAGTTCAGCTTTAAAAGATGGTTTGCTTTCACAAATTGCTCCTGATCCACATATTCCAGTTGAACTAGCTCAAGTGTGGAGAAATGCATTTTCAACCGATGAATATATACCTCCAATACCATTTGAAGAATCACTTGATTATGCTGTAGCAATAGGACTTTCATTACCAATACAATGATACACTATACACTTTTACCAGAATCAGAAATAAGAGTTTTAAGAAGAGAATATAGAGTCAGGCTTTTTGTTATTCTTCTATTCTTTTTATCAATTGCTATTGTTATAGGAATAATATCTTTAGTACCATCTTTTACTGTTTCTAGAACAGAAGAGTCTAAAATTATTGAACAAGTAGAGAAAATGAAAAAAGATAGAATAGCAAAAGGTGTAAGTAAAATTGATAAAGAATTAACCCAAATTCAATTTATAGTTTCAAGAGTCTTAGTTAAAAAAGATTATATACCGTTTTCAGAAGCAATAGAAAAAATAGGTAAATATAGAACAAATGGTTTATTTATAAAATCATTTGAACTTTCATATGAAGACAGTTCAGCGACTACAACAAAAGCATATATTCAAGGTAATTCACTTACAAGAGAAGCATTAATTCAATTTAAAAAGAATATAGAAAGTGATAATGGTTTTAAAAATATTGAATTACCTATATCAGATTTGGCAAAAAATAAAAATATTACTTTTAGTATGAGATTTAATATTATTAAATAAAATGAAAATAGGACATAAACACTACATACTACTTATAATGTCGATACTAGCTTTTATAGTATCAGGAACAGCCTATTTTATTATGTATAAAAATATAGTTAAACAAGGAAGCATTACTTCAAAAGCACATGCTGAACTTCAATATCAAAATGAAATGAAAAAACATGAAGAAGACTTGGTTGAACTATATAATAATTCTGAAAAGGATAGACAAAATATAAATAGTATAATTATATCTGAAGATAAAATTGTTGATTTTATAGAAGCAGTTGAAAATATAGGTAAACAATCGGGGACTGATATAACAATATCAAGTATTAATAAAGAGAATAAAGATTCAAAGGATGCAAAATTAAAAAATTTTAATATCGGCAACACTATAACAGCAAAAATTGATGCAAAAGGAAGTTTTGCTTCAATTATGAAGTCACTAATTTTATTAGAAAATATTCCTTATCAAGTCTATTTAAATAATGTTGTTATAACTACTGATGTTTCAGACAATGTTGGGAATGGAGATATAGTAGTGTCTACAAAAAAGAAGGTAGTAACAAATAGTAAATGGTCAATGTCATTACAAATAAAAGCATTATCAACAAAATAATATGAATGAAAGATTAAAAAATATTCATTTACCGAGTTTAGGCTTAGGTAAAGCAATAAAAGAAATAGGTAGAAATGCCTATGTTGATTGGGTAATTATATCTTTAGTTTTTATATTAATAGCTGGTCTTTCAGTAGCTTTTGGTGTTAAAGTTTATTATGACATGATAAATGGTAAGCTAGGTGAAAAGCAATTTGACTCTTCTGTTACAACAAAAGACTTTAATATTAAGGATTTTGAAATAGTTACAAAAAAACTTGAAGCAAAAGCAATAAATAGAGATAGGGTTAAATCAGGTTATATAGGTTTGCGAGATCCGTCTATATAGGTTATATTCTATTTGTTACGGCATATGCCCCTGTAGTTCAATGGATAGAACTGCGGACTTCTAAGCCGTCGATGTTGGTTCGATTCCAACCGGGGGCACCAAATATAAAAAACCCAAAGCAGATTGGGTTTTTTATATTTGGTGCCAGACGGAGCCATGTTTTTCTACCAAGAAAAACAGGCGAGTCAGGCCCGTAGAAATTTCCGAGCGTCGGCGAGGAAATTATCTACGGGCACCAAGCTAAGATTCTATCTTATTGATAGTGTTTTTTTGCTTCATATTTAATAAATAAAATAATTGAGAATATAATGGTTTTGTGTTAATTTATTGTTAGAAAGAGAGGTTATCATGAACGTCGACAAACAAAATTCTATAAATCGAATTAGGTCACTGTATGGTGATGAAACTGCCCAAGTCTATTCGGGTTTAGTTAATGATTATCCTGAAACTATCCCAATGAGTGTCATGTTTGCCAAATTTTCTGAAGCACGCAGGATAGTCCAAGCAAAGAATCCTGCGCTATCACCAGCTGTTGTGTCTTTCAGATCAAAACCGGCAGATACAAATATCAATGAGGGGAAAGTACTTACTTCGTTAGAAGCAGAACGAAGGCGAGTGAGGTTGATGTTTAGGTCACAGGATGTGCCTTTTAACAGTTAAAATTTTCTTACTAAAGACCCCGTGTTCGCACGGGGTTTTTTAAATAGAAAACCTATCACGATGTGACACGTGATAGGCCTACCAATTTTGGTATTTATCATTACGAGTGATGTTCGAACGGGTTTTTTTACCCTCCATACCCCAGCCTTACTTGGCGGTTCCTCGGGATGACTAGATTTCATTATTTTACTAATCCTCTAGCAATCACATTCCGCATAATTTATATCATAAAAATTTATTTATTTTAAATGAAAAAGCCGAGGATATAGTCCTACGGCTATAAACTATCTTATTCCCGCAATTAAATATTTGTACCATGCGGCCTTTGTCCGATGAATGGCTTTTCAAATATATTTCTATATGAAGAATTTCTAATTGATCTCAATAGTAACTTCCTGTTCTTTTGTCTAAACTTATTTGGTTGTGGTATTGCAACTGTGTATATAGTTGCATCGGAGTCTGACTGGTTTGTATTCATTATTTCTACTCTATTTTTATTCTAATTTGAAGATATAACTGAGTCAAATAATTTTAGAGGTTCGTATAAAAGTGTGGGCGATACAGGACTTGAACCTGTGACCTTCGCTGTGTAAAAGCGCTGCTCTACCAACTGAGCTAATCGCCCGCAGAACAACTATAGAACATAATTAGTTTTTTTTCAATCTTGTATTTTAAAGTAATTACGATACAATATATTATATATGAGTTCAGATAATATTCAAAAAGCAATAGATTTGAGGAAAAAAGGATATTCAGTATCTGATATTTCAACCAATTTGCATGTTTCTAAAGGTAGTGTGAGTACGTGGGTTAGAAGTGTTGCGCTAACAAATAAACAAAGATCAATTTTAAAGTATAGATCATACACTCCAGAAATTATTGAAAAAAGAAGACAGACCAGAATAAAAAATGAAATGGAAAAAAGAGAATCAATCATTTTAAATCATTCTATAGAAATTAGTAAAATAGATAAAAATATGCTTAAAATGATAGGTATAGCTTTGTATTGGGGTGAGGGAGCTAAAACCATGAAGGGTATGGCCAGGATAAGTAATAGTGATCCTTCAATTATCAAAATAGGAATGAGGTTTTTTAGAGAAATATGTGGAGTAGATAATTTAAGATTTAGAGCACATATTCATATTCATTCTAAGGAGGCTGTTGCATCAGCAGAAAAGTACTGGTCAGATATAACTGGTATACCTATTGCACAATTCTACAAGACTTACCACATAAAGAGTAAAAGCTCTAAAAATACAAAGAACAACTTGAAATACGGAACGATTGATATTGGAGTCTGTGACACAAGTCTATTACTTAAGATATTGGGATGGATAGAAGGATTAAAAAAACAATTAATAATATGAATAATATAATAAAACTTTATGAGGACAGTGATATTGTCGCTATAAATAAACCTGCAGGTCTTGTTGTGCATAGTGATGGAAGAACACAAGAACCAAGTATAGTGGATTGGGTAGAAGAAAATTATCCAAGTACAAAAGGAGTAGGTGAACCAACTGTTATGGCTTCAGGTGAGGTTATACATCGTTCTGGAATAGTCCATAGATTGGACAGAGAAACCTCAGGAGTAATGCTTATAGCAAAGACAACAAAGGGTCATGAAGAATTGAAAAAACAATTCCAAGATAGAACAATAAAAAAGAAATATTTAACTTTTGTTCATGGTGATATGAAGGATGATTTTGGAATAATAAATAAACCAATAGGTAAAAGTCCTGCTGATTTTAGAAAATGGTCAGCGACTCGTGGAGCAAAAGGGGAAATGAGAGAAGCAGAAACTTGGTGGACTAGGTTGTCTTTTAAAGACGGAATATCTTTTTTATTAATCGAACCAAAGACAGGGAGAACACACCAGATTAGAGTGCATATGAAAGCCGTAAATCACCCTGTGGTTTCAGATAAGCTTTATGCAAGAGAAAAGCCACAAGCTTTAGGTTTTATAAGAACAGCTTTGCATGCTTGGTCTATTATTTTTATAAATTGTGAAGGTAAAAAGATAACAGTAAAAGCACCAATTCCACCTGATTTTATAAATGCAATAAAAGAATTAAATATAGAGGATATTGCTAAAAAAGAAGGTATATGTTAATTTAGTCATACTATGTCAGTAAAAAACAATACTATAACACCAGCAAATACAGAAGAGAGATCAAAGCTTGATATGAGAGCAGGTGATACTGTTCGTGTATGGCAAAAGGTTAAAGAAAAGGATAAGACACGTCTACAGGCTTTTGAAGGTCTTGTACTAGCTAGAAAGCATGGCACACAGTCAGGAGCTAGTTTTACAGTAAGAAAAGTTATGGATGGAGTAGGGGTAGAAAGAATATTTCCACTATACTCACCAATGATAGATAA
Organism: Minisyncoccia bacterium; assembly: GCA_044228445.1. Lineage (GTDB taxonomy): Bacteria > Patescibacteriota > Minisyncoccia > Phycocordibacterales > PALSA-1337 > CAIOGI01. The sequence goes on from JBGAUV010000001.1 coordinate 174,006, forward strand.
AATAGAGTTAGTACGCCGTGCAAAGGTTCGTCGTTCAAAACTATACTTCGTACGTGAAAAAGCTACAAAAGAAATCCGTCGTCAAATGAGAAGACTACTAGCAATTGAACCAGGACAAAATACAGATACAAAGATTGCAAAGACAGAAGAAGTAAAAGAAGAGGTAAAAGCATAAACAAATAACCGCGAAAGCGGTTTTTTGTTTGAAAATAAAATATTATTCATATATATTTTAATTATGCCCAGGTGGCGAAATTGGTAGACGCATACCCTTGAGGTGGGTACGCCGTAAGGTGTGGAGGTTCGAGTCCTCTCTTGGGCACATTGACATATTTAATATTTAAATGTAATTTTTAGTTAGAAAGGAAACCCATGGAATTAAAAGCTTTCGTAATGAGTGATGGTGAAGTTGCAAGAGTAACAGTGTGGATAAGAGAACACGATCTAGAATGTCCAATTAGAAGCCAAGGTTCGATTCCTGGAAAATTTACATATTCATTCACACCAAATTCTCTCGGTTTGGTTAAAAAAGTGACTTGTGCTTGTGGTCAGTTAATTGATCTAACCGATTATGAATCATGGTGAGTGTAATGGATAATAAAAGCCCTACCGGACAAAGGTGGGGCTTTTAAATTTTAATTCTGATATAAAAAATTAATTGTATATACTTTTTAATTAAATGTGGTATAAATAAACTATGGTGGCTATAGTTTAGTGGTAAAACCTCGGTCTGTGGATCCGAAGTTGTGGGTTCGATTCCCACTAGCCACCCCATTCGAGAATCAGTTGTTGAAAAGCGATATTTCGCGCGTCAACAGAGCTGTATTCTCTCAGTCCTAACCTCTCAAATTCAGCCTTGAATTCAGGGTATACCTTTTTGATTGGCTGTAACCACTCATTGCCGGTGATAAAGACTTTTCCGCCCTTTATGTAGAAGTTCTGGCCTAATGCCGAGAATATTTCACGCTTTCTTTGAAGATCACCGACAATAAACTCCTTTCGAGCATAACAAGCAAAGCTAAAGACTTGTTCGGTAAGGTCCAGCCACTTTGAAGCACGTCCCTCGGTTTCTCGGAGTTTTGCCTGGAGTCTCGCAATCTTATCTTTCAGGATGTCACGCTCTTTGACGAATGTCTCGTCGTCAATAAGATCGCGATAACGCATCTTGGTTAAGTTATCGAGTTCGGTTTGCGACTCTACAACAGTCTTGTGTTGCATCTCATAGATTTTAGTACGGTCCTCAATTTCTTTATCATTATTACGATTGAGAGCCTCAATAGCCCAGATCTGAAACTCGGGGAGTATGGTGTACTCCTCAAGTAAAAGTTCAATCTGTGTTTCTAAATCATCTAGTCTGATCGGGTTTCTTCTTGAACATCGCTCAACACCTTTCTTGTTTCCGCCACAGTGGTAGTAAACATAATTTTTCATTTGACCAGTGCTTTTGATTTTCTTCATCCTTTCGGTGGCGGTATACATCGAACCACACAAACCACAGCGAATAAGCCCGGTGAAAGCGAACTCATGAGTTTTAGCTCTTGGTTTTCCGGTCCTATCAAAGATAGCCTGGACCTGATCGAATTCCTCAAGAGTGATCATCGGCTTATGATTGCCTTTATATATTTTCTTACCCCAATGGAAGTTGCCGGTGTAGAAAATATTATTAAACATTTTGTAAATCACGCTCGGTGCCATCTCAACTCCACCACTGTGCTTACTCTTAAGGGAACGATAGCCCCACTCTTTACTTGCTATCTCTGCAATCTTTTTCGGAGTGTAACTACCAGTAAGCATGAGGTCCCACATTTTACGAACTAGGTGAAAACGTTCTGGATCGGGAAGGATTGTGTGCTCAAGTCGCTCGTTGATATAGCCAGCCGGTGCCTTTGAAGGGAACCATCCACGCTCTGCCTTGCCATGCATGCCTCGCTTGGTATTCTTGCGAAGTTCGATAATGAACTGATTTGCCATTCCACTCTCAACACTAAAAAGCAGGACGTTATCATCTGGCAAATATTCTCGTTCCATTGTTTGGATAGATTGAATGATTCCTTTCTGAAGCATCCAGCTTAGCTTTCCGCTATCAATAGGATTGCGTGCTAGGCGATTGATTTGCCAGCAGAGAATTCCTTTTGCTTCGCCTTTTTCAATACGCCGAAGCATATCATTAAAGATTGGTCGCCCGGGTTGCTTGGCCGATTTTGCCTCGGTCAGTATTTCTTTGATTGAAATACCAAGAGAGTTGGCTCGCTCTTTGAGCCTATTAACCTGATCCTCGATTGATTGCTCTTGTCGGTCCTCTGATTCAGAAGACTTGCGAGCATACATGAAATATTCAACATTTGTAGCCATAAGTGGGTAATGTTAATTAATAAAGGATGTTGCTGTATTAGCTTCTTCGTGGGCTAATTGCAAGTCCTTTAAAAGGGAACATCGTCGGCTTTTATCTCATCTTCAGCTTTTGCAATCTCTACCCCCGACTCGTACGCACTATTTATTTTTTCAGTTTGCTCAAGCTTTCTAATGGCTGTCGTAGGGTATGTCAGGAGTTGTCGGCGATCATTCGGGTCCGGCTCTTGAAAGATAAGGCCAGCTGATTCGATGTTTGGTAGATAATCATAACGAAGTCTGAACATGCCCAGATTGCCACCATAGACGTGAGCGTATTGTTTGAGCATGTCTTGTCGACTTACACCGACTTTCTTTTCTTCGGGTACAGGATCACCGAATTCATCAACTTGGTCCCGATTCCACAGAGGCATAATAATCTGCTGGTAGAACTCGTAGAGATAAGGAGAGATTTCAAGCTCTTGAAAGAGTGATATCTTGTCCCAAATTTCAAAACCGGTATCAATATCAAGTTCGGAAGCATACACCGTTGAACCTTCACGCTTACGATGCCAAACATTGAGAAGGGTGACGGACTTTATGATGGAATAAATACGTTTGATATCGCGTTGATTTCTCGGTTGCGGATTTTTAATGTGAGCCAGGAATCTGTCTTGGACCATTTTCTCATTTTCAATAATGATCTCATCGATACCTTCTGCTTTGATTGCTTGTATACGTTTTATAAGAGCCTTACGGAGAGGGTTCTCGTTTAGCTCTTTGTAGTTCTTTTTGTCTGACTCTTTACGAGAAGATTGATGAATACCGGCAAAGATTTTCTCCTGATTTATTTCAGGGCTAAGAAGTAGGAAACGAGTCATTTCTTGTTGGTCCATTTTGGCATTGGCTGAGCAGAATATGACAGAAGGGAAACCTCTTACAACAGCCGTCTTTGTTTTGGTCCCACCTTTTTGAGTTTTGTCGGTGATTTTGTGTCTTGTTTCTTTCTCGTCGTGAGATAGAAGCGATCGAAGTTTTGTTAAGAGAGTTGAGTGGGGCATATCAAGGAAAATGATGATCTTTCTTGATAGGTCGATGAAGTGTTCGTTCGTCTCTTTTTTGTATACGCCAGTCTCATGCAGAAATGAAGTTGGTGATGCACCGGCTAGCTTCATTACATCCTCTTGAGGAAAGAGGTGAGATATCTCGAGAGGGATGAAGCTTTTTCCTGAAGATGAGGGTGCGTTAAAACTGATATTGAATTGCGCGTTGTCGGTGTATGCCGCAAGCATGGCAAGAAACGTGATGATTTTATTACCGTCATCTTTTTTGATAGTAAGGTCCAGCACTTCCCGGACCTGATCGAGAGTGATAGGTTCTGGTGGAGTAATGCGATCCTTAATTTTGTTGAGTTCCTCGTTGATTGTAAGTGACTCTAGGTTCTGATTCATGATTTTGTAATTTATGTGTTAATAAAGGAATGGTTTCGATTCGTCGCTTTTGGACGAGTTCGTATTCTTCTTTGCTCATCGGCTTGTAGACGAGTTCCATCAAGCGCAAAAGCTGAGTCCCTTTTGCAAGAGCCTCATCTTTGCTTATATCCACTCCAAAACGAGCCTTGTAGAGCTCTTGGAATTTCTTGATATCTGCGTCCAAAAGTAACATGGCTATTCCGAGTAAAGTTTGTTCTTCAGAGCTTTAATGCTGTCGAACATAGAACGAGCCTTCACCTCGACCTCGTCAGTGAAGTATTTGTTGGCGTATTCCTCGATGCGAGGCTCACGCTTGAACATAAACAAGGCTTTGCGCGGATTGTCGCGGTCCAGAGATTCAAGTTTGAATCCGAGACACAGCAAAAAACTGGCACAGCCCAAGTCGTATGTCGTAAAGACATCTGATGGATCAACGGAATCATCCGAGGACCATCGTGTGGTTTTCTTTTTGATCATGGGTAATCGAATTAATTGGTAATGAATGCTCTAAACAAAAAGCCAAAGCATTGTGCTTTGACTGTAGTCGTCCGGGAGAAATAAATGGACGGAACGATTATGGGTTTAATGTGGGTTCAATGTGACCCGATAAAAATCATGGCGCGAGCTTGTATCCGACACCTTTGATGTTCTTAATTATGTCTTTATTTTTAGCTTTCTTTGCTGGCAAAATACCGAGTGCCTCTTTGATGTTACGGATTACAAAAGTGAGATTGCGCTTGGTGGTCTTTGAAACAGGTGCACCGAGTATATCCGCATAGGTCACCTGATTATTTTTAGCCATCGCTAGTTTGAGAAGTACCGCAAACTCCTGGCTCTTAGGATTGAAAATAGCTTGAACTGTATTCAAACGGACCGTAGCAGTAACTTTATCGATAGAAAGAGTGTTGGTTCCGATGGTGATAGAGATAAGATCGGTGTCCGGCTTGCTTACCCTTACATGATCACCAAAAGTGCTGATGACCCAGAAACTGACCGCCTTACCAATAACATTAAGGTCCTTGATGAGATTCTCTTGTTCAAGTTTTTTCAGAACGAGTATCTGTTCGTTTGCAGGGAATGAAGGTTGGTCTTTGAGTTGAAACTTTAAAATACCAGCCGGGCTTATCTGAGCTCTTTCATGTATCAAATCTTTGATTAATTGTAATTTTTCCCCAGCTTTCATTTTATGGTAATAGTAATATTCCCTTAATCTACTCTTTTTTAGCAGATTTTCCAATATAGTGAGCCTAAGTGTGGGGTAGCTCGGCTTTTTCGTTCTTTGAACATTGTATGGTTGACATATACCCCTAGGGGGTATATACTATTGTTTATGAAATACATAGATGAAAAAGGAAAAGAGAAAATTATTAAGCAACTCAAGCGAATTGAGGGGCAGGTTCGCGGTTTACAAAAATTAGTCGAGAATGATACTTATTGCATTGATGTTATCACTCAAACATCGGCGGTTAAGCAGAGTTTGTCCTCTGTTGAGGATGTATTAATGGAGAATCATTTAGGTCACTGTGTTCACCATCAGATGTCTTCTGGTCAAGTTGATAAGGCAAAAGGTGAAGTTCTTAAGGTTTATAAATTAAAAAGAAAATAATATGAAGATATCAATATATTTAGCATTAGGTTTAGTAGTTGTTGGCGCAATATTGGGCGTTGCTTTTGGATATTATATAACTCCTGATTATAAAGTATCGATGTATGATAAAAATACTATGAGTCTTGGCCAGGCTGACAGAACTTTTGATCTTCGATATGTAAATGCCATGATTTCTCACCATAGAGGTGCCATGCTTCTTGCTGAACAGTTGGCTAAAAATACTACACGTCCAGAAATGAAGACTTTGGCACAGAATATTCTTGCAGATGAGCCAAAAGCTATCGCTGAACTTTATTCATGGAAAAAGGATTGGTATGGAGATACTAAAAGCGTGAGAGATCCGATTGTGGCGAATCTAGGTCCAGCAGGAGAGACATTTGATTTACGTTTTCTCAACGCGATCATAGCTCACCATGAGGCTGGTATTGTTATGACAAAAGAGACACGACTAAAATCTAGTCGAGCTCAGGTATTGGATAATGCTAATGCGGTCGAGGCATTTCTTTCAAATGGCCTGCAAACCCTCAAAGGTCTTAGAAGTACTTGGTACAACATTTAATAATCATGACTACACAAATTTTAAAAGTTAAAGGAATGCATTGTGCTAGTTGTGCTTCAATCATTACCAAGAAGCTCAGTGCAATGCCTCATGTTAAATCGGTCTCGGTAAATTATGGAAATGAAAAAGCTAAGATCGATTATGATGACGCTCACATATCGATTGACTCAATGAATGATGAGATAAGTAAGCTCGGATACTCTTTTGTCTCGGAAAATAATCAGGCTAATAGTGGACATGATCATGCTCTCATGAAAGCAGATGAACTGGATGAACTTAGAAATAAGACTTCATTTATTATCCCAGTCACAATCACAGTGTTTGCTCTTATGATGTGGGACATTCTTGCACGAACAACTGCATGGATGCCAAGTTTGCCAATTCCGATGGCGCTTTTTAATACCATTTCAATGGTTATGGCAACCGTAGCTTTATTTTGGGTTGGCAAACCGTATTTGCTTGGCGTAACAAGATTCATAAGACATCGTGTTGCGAACATGGACACCCTCATTGGCCTCGGTACGCTTGTTGCTTATACCTACAGTATCCTTATAACACTTTTGCCATCCTTGGGGACTTTATTGCGCGTACCTGAGTATACCTATTTTGACGTAACAATTGTTGTCATCGGTTTTATAACATTAGGCAAATATCTAGAAGCACGATCGAAGAAGAAAACTGGAGATGCTATTGAAAAATTACTGAATCTTCAAGCAAAAACAGCCTTAGTTATTCGTAATGGCAAAGAGGTGGAAGTAAAAATTGATGAAGTTGTTCACGGTGACAGAATTATTATAAAGCCGGGTAGTAAAATCCCGGTTGATGGACTAGTCCTCGAGGGTAGTTCATTTGTTGATGAATCAATGGTCACTGGTGAACCGATTGCCGTTGAAAAAAAGATTGGTGATAGTGTTGTTGCTGGAACGATTAATACTAGCGGCTCATTTATATTCGAAGCTAAAAAGGTTGGTAAAGAAACTCTGTTGTCTCAAATTATAAAAATGGTTGAAGATGCACAAGGCAGCAAAGCGCCTATTGAGGCTCTTGCAGATAAGATATCGGGCATATTTGTTCCTATTGTGCTCATTATTGCTCTCGTTTCTCTCATTGTCTGGCTTGCAGTCGGATCTCAATTCATCGGTTTTTCTCAATCTGTGTCTCTGGGTATTTTGTCTTTTGTAAGCGTCCTCGTCATTGCTTGTCCTTGTGCTCTTGGTCTTGCAACTCCTACCGCCATTATTGTTGGTGTTGGTAAAGGCGCTCGAAATGGAATTCTTATCAAAGATGCAGCGTCACTTGAACACTTACATAAGGTAGATACCGTTGTGGTGGACAAAACAGGCACTATTACGCTAGGCAAGCCAACAGTTGTTGATATTCATAATGAATCCAAATTGAGTAATGATGATTTCATCCGCATTATTGCGTCGCTCGAAAGTAAATCTGAGCACCCGATTGCACATGCAGTTACTCAATATGCTCATGACAAAAATATAACTTTAGCGAAAGCATTAAGCTTTTCAATTATTCAAGGTAAGGGTCTGAAAGGTGTTGTGGATGGTACAGAGTATTTTATTGGAAATGCTCAATTGATGAGTGAACTTAAAATTTCTTTCAATCAAAACCAGTTAGACCAGTATACCTCTCAAGGGAAGACACCCGTTCTTATAAGTACCAAAGACAACTTTCTTGGATTTGTTATGGTCGCAGATGAAGTGAAGAAAGAATCAAAAGACGCAGTGGCGAGTTTGCACAAGCTCGGAATAAAAGTAGTTATGCTTACAGGTGACGAAGAGAAAACTGCAAAATACATAGCCTCGCAAGTTGGTATAGACGAAGTGATTGCTCATGTTTTGCCACAAGACAAAATGGACAAAATTAAGGCGTTACAAGCACAAGGTAAAATCGTGGCCATGGCTGGTGATGGTGTGAATGATGCACCAGCGCTCGCACAAGCCAATGTTGGTATTGCTATGGGTACTGGAACTGATGTGGCGATAGAATCAGCAGGCATAACGCTTCTTCATGGTGATATCTCAAAACTGGTAAAGGCTATTAAACTCTCAAAGATAACTATGCGAGGGATTAAACAAAATCTTTTCTGGGCCTTTATCTACAATATTATTGGCATTCCACTTGCCGCCGGTTTGTTTTACCCACTCTTCGGTTGGTTGCTAAACCCAATATTCGCAGGCTTTGCCATGGCTATGTCGTCGGTATCGGTTGTATCAAATTCACTTCGTATTAAGGCTAAAAAATTATAATTACTATGAACATACAAACACAAAAATACACCTTCCACGTTCACGGCATGCACTGCAATGCATGTGTGCTTATGATAGAGAGCGAGCTTGGCGATCTGCCAAATATCACTCATGTTAAGTCGAGTCTCAACAATCATTCGGTAGAAGTTATTGGTGATTTTGGAAATAAAACACCAGAACAGATCGCTACAGAACTTACGATACCACTCAAATCACACGGATATACTGTATCAGTTGAAAAACAAGTTCATGACAAGAAATGGTCAGACTTTAAGATTGCGATACCCATAGCTCTGGGTTTTGCCGTACTCTTTGTTATGTTGCAGAAAATGGGAATCGTAAATCTTGTCAGTGCGGGAAACGTAACTTATGGCACAGCATTTGTAATTGGTGTTATTGCATCACTTTCGACATGTATGGCGGTTGTTGGTGGTTTAGTTCTCTCAATGTCAGCTACATTTGCTAAAGAGGGAGATAAGGTAAGACCTCAGCTCATGTTCCATATTGGGAGAATAGTTTCTTTTTTCATTCTCGGTGGTGTTATTGGCGCAATTGGATCAGCATTTACATTAAACACTTCCGCAACATTTATACTGGGTCTAATTATTGGAATAGTTATGCTTATTCTCGGTATTAATCTTCTTGATACATTCCATTGGGCTAAAAAACTTCAGCCTTCGATGCCAAAGTTTATTGCAAAACATGCCCACGGTGTTTCAAGATTCAATCATACACTTACTCCGCTTCTTGTCGGTATCGCAACATTCTTCTTGCCATGCGGATTCACTCAATCAATGCAACTTTATACACTCACAACAGGAAGTTTCCTGCAGGGCGGGCTCACCATGCTTGCATTTGCGCTCGGCACATTACCGGTCCTAGCTCTTATTAGCTTCAGTTCATTCAGTATTCAGAAAAGCTCAAAGGCTGGAATCTTCTTCAAAACCGCTGGATTGATAGTCATTATGTTCGCAATATTCAATCTCATTAATAGCTTGGTGGTGATCGGAATCTTACCTCCAATATTTAATTTTTAGTATAATCATATTTATGAAAGCAACCGTAATATCAATAATAATTGCAATCGTTCTCATCGGCGGGGCTTTCATGCTCGCAAATAACAGTGGTGGTACAAATTCTACAGCGAATGCCAACAATGTCAGCATTGTAGATGGTAAACAAATAATCGAGATTACCGCGCGTGGTGGTTATCAGCCGAGAAATAGTGTAGCCAAAGCGGGCGTACCAACAATAATAAGATTCGAAACCAGTGGAACATTTGATTGTTCATCGTCCATTAGGATTCCAAGTTTGAACATCTTCAAATCTCTTCCTCAAACAGGATCTACAGATATTGATGTCGGAACTCAATCAGTTGGTAAACTTGTGGGTTCCTGCGGAATGGGAATGTATCCTTTTTCAGTTGAATTCAAGAGCTAGACTTCTTCGAAATGTTCCGGTATGTTCGTCGTGCGATGAAAACATTTGTAAAAGCGCAAGCGAAAGACGTGAATGGTACGAGCTTCGTTGGATATCTCCAAGCTGATTACGAGCATATGTTCGCGCTTTTCAGCTTTCCTAATGATCGGACCCGAGATGATGAGTGGAGATCATCAGACCAAAAGACTCGCTTTGAGTGGGCGTTCAAGATCAAGGGAAAGAAACCAACGGTAGTCACAATTTATGACTATAAGGATAATCGGTCGATCGAAGATATTGATATGTGGCATGTGGGCTTAAAGGGGGACCAAGAGAAACTCGAAGTATTTTTCAGAGAACAGCACTTGTTTGTGATGACCAATCAAAAGTGAACTGGATGTTAGGTTTAACCTAACATCCAGTCACAATTTAGAAAAATAGGAACTTTTAATTTGAAATCGATGTATTAAAGGTTGAGAGCTTAACTTTTAATAAAGATTAGTGAATGGGACCTATTTTGAGGGTGCTTTTCACTGAATATTAGCAAAAAGTGGTGAAAACTTTCGGTTGCTGGACTTGTTCGTATATTCTTGGCATGTTCATACACATATTGGTTTTAAAGCGTTTCAAGGGCCTTTAGTTAAGTTAATAAAAATGATAAAATGAGCCCAATGACTACACAGCAAGCAATAAAAGAAATACAGAATAAATTTGATGTGAATGCTATTTTTGCATACAGGGTTTATTCTCTTGCTGATAAGAAGAATTTATTTGAAGATGTAGCTAAAATTATTGCTGAAAAACCAAAACCTTTTGTGAAGTGGGTTGGCGGTAAGAGACAACTTCTTGCGCAGTTTCGAAAATTAAACTTATACCCACCCGAGTTATTCGATATAAAGACTGGTAGATATTTTGAACCATTTGTAGGTGGCGGTGCTGTATTTTTTGATTTACTTCCTGAGAAAGGATTCCTATCTGATTTAAATAAGGAACTCGTTACTACATACAATGTAATTAAAAATGATGTTGAGGGTTTAATTGCATCACTTAAGAAACATAAGACTGATAAGGAATATTTTTTGAAGGTCCGAGCACAAGATCCAAATAAACTTAGTGACCTAGCTGTTGCATCACGTTTTATATTCCTGAATAGAACCTGTTTCAATGGAATGTATCGAGTAAACAGTAAAGGTGGATTCAATGTGCCGTATGGTAAATACACTAATCCTTTGATTTGTGATGAAAGTAATCTCAAGAAAGTTAATAAAGCACTTCAAGATATTGAAATAAAACATCAAGATTACAAAGAGGTTTTGAAGAAGGCTAAAAAGGGAGATTTTATATATTTTGACCCACCCTACTATCCAGTAAGTAAGACTGCATCATTCACATCGTACACAGCAGAATCATTCCTTGATAAAGAACAAATAGAACTTAGAGATACGGTCCTCGAATTACATAAGCGAGGATGCTATGTGATGCTATCAAACTCAGACACGCCATTCATAAATAAGATTTATTCAGGTTTCAAAGGAATACGAATTAACAAAGTTGAGGCTGGCCGAGCCATTAACTCAAAAGGATCAGGTAGAGGTAAAATCACCGAGGTTCTTGTAACAAATTACTAAATATGAAAAAAGACTTTAATAATTTAATATCAACATTCAAAAGCTCAATTAAGACTTGGGATTATTTCGTTAATTGGAATAAAGTATTTTCAAATAGTTCAGAATTAGAAATTGCTTTAAATAAGCTTAACTACCTACTCGGTAAAGAAAACCTAAAAGAGGAATTTAATAAGTTATACAGCTCAAATCCTGATATTGTGAAAGCTTTACCTGTTTTATTAGCGGTCCGAGAAAATAAACTTGAAGTATTTGATAAGGCTACTAAGAACTCTGAATTCTTTGATTTTTCGGGTAAGGAAAAAGATTCTGATAAATATTTTGAATTTCTAAGTAAATCAGGTCTTGCAAAATTATTCCAAAAGGATGGAATTAAAAATCTTGTTGATTATGTTATGGGAGTAGAAGTTGGTCTTGATAGTAATGGACGAAAGAATCGAGGTGGTACTTTGATGGAAGAAATAACGGGTACATTCCTCAATGATTTCTGTAAAAAGAATGGGTTTGAATGTTTATCTCAAGCACGTTCAAGTGCTATAAAAGCTAAGTGGGGTTTTGATGTAAGGATAGATAAATCTGAGAGAAGTTTTGATTTTGCTATCTATAATGCAAAGAATAAAAAGCTGAAATTGTTTGAGGCTAATTTTTATAATGGTGGCGGTTCAAAGTTAAAAGCTGTCTGTGGTGAATTCAAAAGCCTTCATGATGAGCTTAAGTCCCAAGGGATAGATTTTATATGGGTAACTGATGGACTAGGTTGGAATACAGCCAAAAGACCACTTGAAGAAACATACAATCACAATGAGTACGTATTTAATCTTAATATGCTCGAATCGGGCGTTCTAAACGAACTAAAATGGTAACCACCCATGGCAATAAAGAAAGCTACAGAATTAAAACTGCATCCGGAAGAATTCGAACTAGAATGTACAACGGTCTGGGCTTTTCCTCGTCGTGGTAATTGGGCAACTCACACATCAGATTGGCGTGGTAACTGGTCCCCGGAAGTAGCTCGAAACCTCATTCTTCGATACTCAAAAGAAGGTGATGTTTTACTTGATTCAATGATTGGTGGTGGTACTACTGCTATTGAGGCAAAGATTTTAAATAGAAATATTATTTATTCTGATGTAAATCAGGTGGCGCTTGATCGCACAAAGAAAGCTCTCAATTTTAAAGTTGATAATAAGGCATGGCAAAGAGGTTTTAAATGGGATTCACGTAATCTATCCAAAATAAAAGATGAGACTATAGACTTTGTACTCACTCATCCACCATACGTAGATATTATTAAATACAGTGAAGGAAAATTAGTTGATGATCTGTCTAACATAAGTGATATAGATGCTTTCTGTGATGAGATGGAAAAAGTAGCAAAAGAGTTTTATAGGGTCCTAAAACCTGGTAAGTTCTGTGCAATTCTCATAGGAGATACTAGACGAAAGAAAATGTACCAACCGCTCGCCTACAGGGTAATGGACAGATTTCTTAAAGCAGGACTACTTCTCAAGGAAGATATCATTAAGCGACAATTCAATTGTAAGGCTACTGGATTCTGGGTGACCAAGTCTAAAGAGGCTAACTTCCTACTTATAATGCATGAGCATCTTTTTGTGTTTCAGAAGACAAAGTAACCTAAAAATATCCACCAAGAATTTTAGTTGAATGATGTTATTCGTGCTAAAATATGTAGAGTCATTTTTATGGAAACAAAAAATATTAAAAAAATTTATTCTACAAATGATTTTTTAATAAGATCTGTTTTGCGCGGTATTTTAGAAAAAAAACGAGAGCAATATAGAAAACAAGGTCATAAGGCAGAAATTTTTGATGAGCTTGGTGTACAACATGGGGCAAATAGAGTTGACTACGCTATTGTGAATGGAATCATGTGTGGCTTCGAAATAAAAAGTGATCGCGACACGTTGGACCGTCTACCAGAACAGGTAAAAGAATTTAGTGAAGTATTTGATGAGTTAACTCTTGTTGTTGGAAAAAAACATCTCTATCACGCAATTCATCAGATACCAGATTGGTGGGGTGTTTGGCTTGCAAAGGAAGATGGGACTGGCTTAGTGGAGATTCAAGTTATCCGCGAGCCTCAGAAAAATAAGTACCAGGATATTAAATCCATCGCTAGATTGCTTTGGAAAGAAGAAGCTCTGAGAATTTTAGAAGAACGCAACGAAGCAAAGGGTTTAAGAAATAAATCTAGGGAAATTATCTATACAAGGATTAAAGATGTCTTTGCTTCAGAATTGGATACTTTCAAAGCAAGAGTAAGTCTTACTTTGACTTCGAGAGAAGGTTGGAGAGTTGATTAATCACCATTGTGATATGGTGATTAATACCTGCTGTTAGCCATGTTTGAGGGCTACCAGTGGTCTTTGCATTCACGTCAGCTTTTTCATGTATATATTCATCTCCAAAACTGAAATCTTTTCCTTTGAAAAAATTCTGTCCAGCAAGAAGTTGTGCTTGTGCGGGGTACTGTTTATATCCTGCACCTTTTTTATTTTTCAGTCCTTCTCCTCTTAATACTTCCCAAGTATCTTCATTCGTATAGCGAATGCTAGCGCTCGTGTTAACCCCGACCATATGACCATAATAAATAGGGTGTTGAATCGTATAGTCAGAAAATATAGGCTTTCTAGTTATTGTTGGATTTCCAAGTATATCCTTCCAAACCTTCCAATCGTATCTTTCGATTTTGTAGTGCCCATGTTTTTCATAGTCGGATAAGTCTCTGGGAAATGAGCCTCCGGTTAGTATTACAGAACGCCATTTATCAAGATGAGGTATCAATGAAAGTTTGCTTGATACAGCTTGAGATGTCATTTGTTGATCTACTATCTTTAAATCGATTAGAAGATCAATGTTGCTATGGTCCAAACCCTCATCTTTTATAAACTCATTTATCTTTGTCGCTGTTTCGTTGTTTAGGTGTGAATCATCAATGCGAATACACAGACCTCTATCATTAGACTTGGCAAATTTCATAGCGATTTTTTTAGTCTCAGCGTCTGCATCCGTACTTATGGCCGGAATGATATAAGTAACTGGAATGGAGAACAGATCGGACTGGTTTGCTGTAGTCAGTATCTGATCAAAAGCAGATGCACGTATATCACCATCCAAGAGGTGAACATCAACAAAGAATGGTTCTTTGCCCCAGTGCTCAATAATGCCAGATGTTATTTCTGGTAGGTTTCTTAAAAACTTAGTCTTTGAGTCTTCAAGAATTTTTTTATAGTCAGTTTTATCAATCTTGGGTGGTGGCAAGATGAACTCAAACAATGGTGTAACGTTTGTACGGTCCTTACTGAACAAATGTTTGAGAGCTCGCGTCTCAGCTGGTCTCCATCGGATTATAGGCACGTAAGATTTTATTGGATTTTTCATGTTGGGTAATTTTAATAGTAATTATTTGCTAGCGAATATATCCGGGAAGAGCCATTGGACACGAGACTCAGCATTCGTAACTATTTTATTAAGGTAATAATAGTTTTGATGTTTGAAGCGAATGATTCCAGCGACTACGGATATGTGTACACCTAACTCATTTGCAAGACTTTGTGCGGCCATAGCTGAAGGTATGACTTTTGCGGGACTGATTTCCCATTTTGCCTTCGGTAGAATAGCTTCCTCAGCAAGCTCGTCAGCTTCTTCTTCTGTATCTTTAGAACTAAACTCAACACCTTTTTTGTCTTGGAGTTTTTCATCAAAGAACGAATCAAAGTCGCCACCATAGTGTTTGATTATGTGTGCCAATTCGTGAAGAAGGGTGAACCAGAAATTATCTAGTCGATCGTGTCTTAGAGTTAGTCCAATTATAGGATTTTCTTTTTCAGTTAATATTGCGGCACCATCGAGGTGTGTTTTAGGAAGATGGGGTTCAATAACAAGTTTGATACCTACGTCTGCTAACATTTTAATAGCTTTTCTCGGACCATCTGTGTCTACACTGAGCTTGATTAAAGCTCTCATAAAAGAAATATCTAATGAACCATGTTTATATTTAACAGGAACTTTCATTTTGTCGGCTTTCTGCACTACACGAATTTGCCAAGCAAGCAAAGCATCTTTATCGGTTAAGATTGCTGATCTGTAGCTTGTTTTTCTTAATAACGCAACAGGTTGAAGTCTTAATGATCCTAATGAAGTAAATAAGCCATCAAGCAAATCTGATTTTGTATTGTTCTTTAGTGTTTTCTTACCAAAATATCCTCGGTTTTCCATTAACTTAACAAGTCGAATATCCCAACGCTCATATTTTGAGTCTGGGTTAGCGTCAGTCTTTTGAATTAATACTTTTGCAGGTATACCGAGACCTGTTTCAAGGGCACGTATCATCTCGAGAGATAATGGTCGTTTGCCTGAAAGTACTTCTGAGACTCTGCTACGACTACCGATGTAAGGTATTAGATCTGCTGGTTTGAGATCGGCTTGTTCCATTCGGAAATTGATAGCTTCAATGGGGGTGGGTAGTGATTGGGGGAGTGTCCTAGATTCATATTCTTGAATAAGAGTAGTAAGGAGTGTAAGTTGTTCACCTTCAACAGATTCTGGATTAGGATCAAGATTCATTAACTCCTCAACTGATTTGAGGGCGTCACGATAGTCTTGTTCGGTTTTTATTACTTTGATGTTGTTCATATTTTTGCTAACCTATATCCCAGTTATCATATTCCTTGTGTGTGCCGACCTTTTTTATAAGCACAACCTGGTTTTTGTAGTTTATCTGTACTAGGACTCGGTACTTATTGTGACAGATGTCGAATATTACATGCTGGTTCTTTACTAAACTTGCCTTCCTATATCTTTCCTTGAGTTCATGAGGGGTTTGCCACTTAGCATTCTCAACTTCAGCTTCCCACGAGTCTATGTGGGACCTTGCATCGGTGTGCCTCTCTTTGAAATCTTGTGTAATTTTTTTGCCTAGTAATTTCATTTGTCACAGAAGGGTCCACTGATACATTAATAAATGTTCCCATAGTGGGAATACTATACCTAGTACGATTGGAAGTCAAGATTCTTTTCATAATGGTCCATTTTTGATATAAAAGACCCCATAATTAGCCCCTAAATGCCCCTGTGTACGCTTTTCAGGCGAGGTTCGGGGGTAATTACAAACATATGATTTCAAAACAAGCGTTAGAAGAATTCAAAGAGATTTGGCGAAAGGAAAACCCTGGCCAAGATATCGACGATGCAACTGCAATGGATCAGGCAGTAGCTTTGCTTACTCTCATGGATACAGTCTACAGACCAGTGAAGAAAGAATGGCTCGAAAAGTATAAGAGCGAAGTGGTTGAAGAAAATAGTGAAGACAAGGGTAGGGTGAAATAACCTAAGGTCGTTATTTACGATAAAACTTTACAACTTGATAACGCCTGATCATGCCTGTTAACTCCTGACCGTCAATACGGTTAAATTACGGTGGTCGACCTGATAGAACAGGAAAATAACAGGTGAACTGGTCCGCAAAGAATTTGCGGTGATTACGGTCACTTAGAAGTAGTCCGAAATAGTGAATGAGACAGTGGGGTAATAGCCTAAATTACCCATATTAGTCTGTTTTATCGGTATTGACAATAGTGCAATATGGGTGTATAATAGTTACATAGTTCTTTGATAAGAATTGCGAGTTGGTCATAGCGAAAAGCGGCTCAATCTTGGGCCCCTCCTTGCTATGACCACACCGGCCCATAGTGCCTCCTCGGCGTAGAGGGAAACCAAAAAGAAAGGAAACTGACCATGAATACCATGCTCAGCAAGGCGCTCCGCGAATTCACAACCGGACCGCTCAATCAGCTCATTGTGAACCTCGGTGGCCAGGAAGGCGACCAATGGGAAGAGGAACTGAAGAAGTTTCTCCGCAAGGAACCCTGTTGGAGTAACGGACAGGTCGCGCAAGTGACCCAACCGAAAACCAAGCCCTCGATCCTCGAGCTCGTCTCGACTGTCGTGGTCTCGGCAACCACCAGCAAGTTCATCGCCAAAGATAAGTTCGTGGTCAACACCAAGCGCAACGCTCCGGTGAAGATCTCGGCAGTCTGGGACAACTTCACCAGCTGGTTCCTGTCGGGCGACGGCAAGACCGAAGACCCTATCAGCGAACAGACGCTCCGCTACCACAAATTGCGGAAGTCTTCAGTTGATGGTCCCATCATTACCGAACTGGGTGGCGAGGAGAAATCCGAAACCACTTTGACGGAAATGTTCTCCTTGATGGAGAAGCAGAAGAATGGTGAAGACGGTGTTCTCTTGAACAACGGCTACGCCAACATCTTCTACATTCGGGACCAGAATGGTGTGCTTCGCGCGGTCGACGTGTGCTGGTTCGACGACGGCTGGGACGTCGATGCGTTCTCCGTCGAGAACCCGGGCAGGTGGTCTGATGGCTACCAGGTGTTCTCTCGCAATTCTGTTCTCGAATCCTCGGAACCTTCGGCTCCGGCGCAAGCCTGATCCTTTGTCCCTTGGACCCTTTGACCCTCGGTCTGCTTCGGCGGATTGGGGGTCAATTTTTTATATTTAAATTTCTCTTGCTATACTTATTTCCGAAATCATGTGTTACGTGACGGTTACGGCTTTCACGTCATGGTCTTAAGATATTTTTCTCGAGAGTCACACTGGGTATGCCTTGTGTGAGAGTGGGGAAAGTCTCTTCAAAAAAATAACAAGAATTGGTATATGAGATTAGCGGACTTTGAGGTCCCAGATAAAATTCAGCTGGTCATGGTTTGGCTGGCGGTGATATAGATGATCTTGTATACGATAACGCTGGTGTGCTTCGCGCGGTCAACGTGAACTGGAACGACGACGGCTGGAACGTCAATGCGAACTCCGTCGAGAACCCGAACAGGTGGAATGATGGCAACCAGGTGTTCTCTCGAAACTGTTGGTTTTCTCCTCGGCTTAAGGTCGGGGAGTTTTTGCTTGCAAACCCTTCTTCCAACCACCAAGTTGTCGCCCTATTTCCTCAAGTTTTCCGATTAAGTCCGAGTATGTATCAGTTGGAATAATTTTACTTTCCCATGCGAGTTGTACAAAGAACTTCACAATATCAAGTTTTGTGATGGCTTTGTTTAATATTGGTATTTTGTGTTCAGGTGGGAGATAAGAAAGACAGAATGTGTATTCAAGTACATCAAGAAAAGCCTGTTCAATTCTGTTTCCAATTCCATACCGCTCGACTTTCGGAAAATCACGATAGATAGAGAGCCAAAAACGATATGTCTCTTTCGATTTGAGAATTACCTGTGGTAATTCTCGGGGGGGGTAATATGATCCTTATTAGTATGAGTCATGAGTATAAGAATATCATATCCATCAAAAATCTATGCGATGCGTGGACCGAATTTATATGTGGCAAGAAATCTAAAAAGGACGTTGCTGAATTTTCTCTGAATCTCTCTCAAAACATTTTCAAATTGCACGAGGAACTGCGAACAAAAACGTATAGACATGGTGCATACGAAGCTTTTTCGATAAGTGATCCGAAACCGAGAAGTATTCACAAGGCTACGGTCCGAGATAGATTATTGCATCATGCTATTTACAGGATTTTGTATCCCTATTTTGATAAAAAGTTTATTTATGATTCTTACTCCTGTCGACAGTTCAAAGGAACACATCGAGCGTTAAATCGGTTCAATGATTTCGTGATGAAAGTATCACAAAGTAATAGCAGGGCATGCTGGGTTTTGAAATGCGATGTAAGAAAGTTTTTCGCATCTATTGATCATGAAAAGCTTATTGAAATATTCAAGCGACATATTAATGATATGGAAACGATCTGGCTTGTTGAACGCATTGTTGAGAGTTTTCAAAGTACTGGTCCAGGAAAGGGTTTGCCTTTAGGTAACCTGACCTCGCAACTCTTGGTAAATGTTTACATGAATGAGTTCGACCAGTTTGTGAAGCACAAGCTCAAAGCTAAGTATTATATTCGGTATGCCGATGACTTCGTTATTATGCACCATGAGAAAGATGTGTTGGTGGATATTCTGCCAAAGGTCCAGAGCTTTCTCAGTGAGCAACTAAAGCTGTCTCTTCATCCAGATAAGGTGTTTATAAAGACAGCTTCATCAGGCGTAGATTTTCTGGGCTGGGTCCATTTTCCGCACCATCGAGTGATACGGACAACAACAAAAAATCGTATGTTCAAGAAAATCAAAGATTCTCAAGAAAAGCCGGAAGTCGTCCAGTCGTACCTCGGACTTTTGAGTCATGGTAATGGTTGGAAATTGAAACAGAGAGTTAAGGATAAAATAGTGAAGACAAGGGTGGGGTAACCCAATAAATTTACCCGTAATAACGGGAAATTAACGGGAAGTCACTTTTTTGCAACATAGTGAGTGAGAGTGTGGGGTAAGACTGATAAAGCAGTTAAAAAGCAGTCTCGCACTCCGTTGTTAATACAACGTGAAAACAACGGCAGTTATTGCCGTTAAAAAACAGTGAAAAAACGGTTAACACCCGCCCTTTAAAAAGGGTAAAAAAGGGCGTAGTTATTATAAATACAGATCTGATACAGAGAAGAAATTACTTTTTAGATACAGTGAGTGCTGGTGTAGGGTAACAATCTTTGAAGCTTGGAATGTAGATCGTAGCATCGTCGATTTTTCGGAAGATTTCTGTAACTTGAGCGACCACGCGACCCCAAGAAATGTCTCAAAAATATAGAATTATTATTAGTATGTTTTAATAAAAAACAGTTTTAAATTAATTTGATTTAATCTAATACTAAACAAAATTCTATTGTATAATATAAACATAATATTATATTAAAAAATGCTTAATTTTGGCTCATATTTATTATCAAGTGCTTATTCTTCAATTTTACCTCTATTTAATTTAGGTAGTTCTGTTGCTTCTGTAAGTAATGCTGGCGATTCTTTGAATGCTATTCCTGTGGCTATATTTACTTTATTTGGTTTCTTTTGGTTTATTACATTGGCTTTAGGAATACTTATTTATGTATCAATGTGGAAAGTATTTGTCAAAGCGGGGAAACCTGGTTGGGCTTCACTTATTCCTATTTATAACGTTATTGTTTTATTTGAAATAACAAACAAACCTACTTGGTGGATTATTCTAATGTTTATTCCATTTGTAAACATCGTTATTGCTTTTATTTTAACTCATGATTTAGCAATTTCTTTCGGTAAGGATATTGGTTTTGCAATAGGGCTTATATTATTACCTTACGTATTTTATCCAATACTTGCTTTTAGTGATGCAAAATACGTTGGTATAAATTCAAATAACGCTATGTCTAATAAATGAAAAAAAGTATCAAAATAATAATTGCAGTTATATTAGCAATAATACTTGGTATTATTTTGTATAAAAATTATTATTTTTTCTTACCAAATTTATTTATTTCAAAACCTCCAGTTTCAATTTACCCTGAAACTATTTACCCAGGAGATCCTATTTTTATTACTATAAACGCTAGTTCAACACCCAAGAAAATAAGTTTTGATAATAAAGTTATTCCAAGTTTTTATTTTAACGGTGCAAACAATGCTCTATTTGCAACTGATTTTTATGAAAAGAAATTGCAACATAGAGTCTCAGTCGAACTTAATAATGGAATGATAATCAATAAAGATATAGTTTTGACCAGTAGAGAAAAAATAGAAAAACCACTAGGTATACCAGAAAAACTCGGAGGCAATACTCCACAAGCAGGGAAGGCTCTTGTAAATAATTTAGCAAATGAAAACTACGTTTTAAATAATATTCAGAGTTCTTCAAAAATGATATGGAAACAACCTTTTGCAAAACCACTTCAAAATTTATTTATAACTGATACTTATGGTTATGATAGAAAAACAGTTGGCTATACTATAGTTCATAAAGGAACAGATTTTAGAGCTGAAATTGGTACACCTGTATATGCTATGAATGATGGAATTGTAAGAATAGCGAGAAATTTTACTGTATATGGAAATGTTATTGCTATTGATCATGGACAAGGATTAATTACTTTATATATGCATTTATCAAAGATAAATGTTAAACAAGGTGATATGGTAAAAATAGGTGAAAATATCGGTGAGAGTGGTCAAACAGGATATGTATCAGCACCACATTTACATATAAGTATAAAGATAAATGGTATATCTATAGACCCTGCAACATTTATGAAATTTTTCAAGATTATATAAAATATTATGTATGTTAGTATGTTATTCATAAATAAATAAAAATATGCAAAAAAATAATAATAACAGCAGTAGTAATAGTAGCAGTGATAGGGGGTGTGTTTTATATGAAGAATAAATCAAGTTCGACACCACAGACCTCAATACCAAGTGAAAGTATAAACACAGCAAGTTCTACACAAGCAACTAGTACAATTCAAAATAATACAAATGCTAGCACAACAACAAGTACAAAGATAAATACTGCAACAAGTACTATGGCAAGTACAACAGTAAAGACATATAAGATATCAGATATTGCTATGCATAAAGATAGTAAGGATTGCTGGACAACTATAGATGGAGAGGTATTTGATCTTACTGCTTGGATAAAGCAGCACCCAGGAGGGGATAAAGCTATATTATCTATTTGTGGAATAGACGGAACAAAAGCTTTTGAAGGTCAACATGGTGGAAAAGCAAAGATAGAAATGAAGCTTGAAACATTCAAGATCGGAAATCTTTCAAAATAGTTAAAATAACATGTTATAATACTACCAAATGAGAGGTGGTAAAAATAAAAAATCTAGCGCAATTTTAGAGGATGTATTTTATATCTTTGTAGGTATAGTAATAGCTATTGTTTTTTCAAGGTCAGGTTTGGTTGATCAGATATATGGAGTTTTGGGAAATAGTGTTCTTGCTTGTTTTATTGCTGGAATATTTTTTACTTCTGCTTTTACTATTGCCCCTAGTTCAATATTTCTTGTGCATATTGCTCAATCACTTCCATTACAAACAGTTGCATTATGGGGAGCTCTAGGGGCGGTGGTGGGGGATCTTATATTATTTCTATTTATTAGAGATAAATTTGCTGAAGATTTATTAAAAAGCTTCAAACCTAGTTTTACAAAACACATCTTTAAATCTTTTCATTTAGGATTTTTAAAATGGTTTTCTCCAATACTAGGTGCTTTTATTATTGCTTCACCTTTACCTGATGAACTTGGCCTTACTCTTATGGGTTTATCAAAGACAAGACTTTATATACTTATACCTGTATCATTTATCATGAATATGATAGGTATTAATGTGATTGTTTGGTTTTCACATATTATATAGTTTTTAATTTGATTTATGTGCTAAAATTAAAGGAAATATGTCGCACATTTCTTCCAATACAGCATACGATTCAAAAATAATAGCTTTTGATCTTGATGGTACTCTCTCAAAGAGTAAAGAAAAAATTTCCCCTAGTATATCGTCATTATTAAACTCTCTTAGTAAAAAAAGAAAGATATTGATAATATCTGGAGGATCTTTTGAACAATACAATAAACAATTAATTCCTTTTATTGAACCCAATGAAAACTTTATTTTATTGCCACTTGAGGGTAGTGAAAGGTTTGAGTATTCAAGAAAAACAGAAAAATGGGAAATGACTTTCAAAAAAGAATTTCCAAAAGATATTAAAAAGGATGTAGTAAATGTTTTAAATAAAATAATAAATTCAGGTAAATATGATATACCAAGTATTCACGAAGGATCATACATAGAAGACAGAGATACAGAAATAGCCTTTTCTGCTTTAGGTCAAAATGCTAATATAAAAGAGAAAGAGAATTGGGATAAAGATCATAAAAAAAGGGAAAAAATAAAAAAAGAGATTGAAAGTGAAATTCCAAATGTTGCTGTAACAATAGGTGGTACTACAACAATAGAAGTTCTGACAAAAGGTTGGAGTAAAGCTGTAGGCCTAATTTATTATATAAAACAACATAACTATAATAATAACGATATATTATTTATTGGCGATGCAATATTTCCTGGAGGTAATGATTATTCAATTTTTGAGAAAAATATTCAATGTATAAAAGTGAATAGTCCACAAGATACAGAAATGATACTTGAAAAAATTTTATTAATAAACAGCACACCAAAATCTAATAATCCAATTGCGTATTTTTCTATGGAATATGCTCTAGATCATAATCCTTTAATGTATGCAGGAGGTTTGGGTGTATTATCTGGAGATTATTTATTACAAGCAAGTAAGGATAAAGTTCCTTTATTTGCTTTTGGTTTGAAATATAGTGACGCTCCACCAGATGATTTTTTTGAATTAAAAGATAAAGAAGGAAATATTGTTATTTTTTCAATACCTATTGAACAAAGTATAGTAAAAGCAAAAGTATGGCAGAGAAATATTGATAAAGATGGAATAGTAAAGCTTTACCTTTTTGATACTGATGTAAAAGAAAATAATGAAAATGATAAAAAAATAACTAGAAATCTTTATGATCCTATTTTTTTATCTAGATTAAAACAACAAATAGTTTTAGGAATTGGTAGTGTTAAACTCATTAAATATTTGGAAATTAATCCAAGTATTTACCATTTAAATGAAGGACATACAAGTTTTGTTGGTTTTGCTATTTTAAATGAAATGCCTATTTCAGAATGTACAAAAATAGTTGGAACAAAACATACTATTCTTCCAGAGTCAGGTTTATTTATAAAATATTTTGATTTAAAAAATATTCTTGAGAAATATTGTGAAAGTAATAAAAAAGATATTAATAATCTATTTGATATGGGTAAATATGAAGGGGATCCAGAGTTGTTTTCTACTACAAAGTTTTTAATGAAAATATCAATAAGATCAAATGGTGTAAGTATTCCACATGTTGATTTTGAAAAAAAAGCTCACCCAAATAGTAAATTAATTCCAATAACCAATGGTGTGTATATAGATCGTTGGCAATCAAAAGAATTAAAAAATATTAATTCAATAACAAATGAGGAATTGGCAAATATAAGAAAGAAGCTACGTTCAGTTATGATTGATTTTGTAAAAGAGAGAACAGGAATAACATTAAATAAAAATATCTGCACACTTGTTTGGGCAAGAAGATTTGCTATGTATAAGAGACCATATTTATTATTTTCTGATGAAGAAAGAATAATAAATATTCTTTTAAATAAACACTATCCAATGCAAATAATTATTTCAGGCAAACCTCATGAGGCAGATATAGAAGGACAAAAGATTATGAATAAAATTATTGAACTTGAAAAGAACCCAAGAATAAAAGGAAGGTTGGCATATATAAAAGGTTATTCAACAGAAATATCTGAAAACTTAGTAAAGGGTGCTGATATATGGATAAATACACCTGAAATGGGTAAAGAAGCTTGTGGAACAAGTGGTATGAAATCAGGATTAAATGGAGCGGTACAATTAACAGTTCCAGATGGTTGGGCGGGTGAGGTTAATTGGAATGGAATGGGTTATGTATTACCACAGGATGATCCAAAAGAAATGCTTTATGATTTACTCGAAAATGAAATCGCTCCTAGCTTTTATGAAAAATCTCTTGATAAAAGTGAAAATAAAGAATACGTTTCTGAAAAGTGGTTACAAATGTCTAGAAGTACAATTGAATTAGTAATGAAAAACTACACCACAGATAAAATGTTATCTGAATATATCCAAAAGCTGTATCATTTGTGATATAATATCATGACGTATGTCTATATTCGGCTCAAGAAAAGGTTTAAAAATCCTTTTTGTCGGAACGGAAGTTTCTCCTTTTGCAAAGGTTGGTGGTCTTTCTTCGGTTGCACATTCTTTACCTAGCGCTTTAAATAAACTTGGTCACGATGCTAGGGTAATGATTCCAAGATACTTATTTATTGAAGATCAGAAATACCATTTAGAAATGGAATATCAAAATCTAAATGTACCCACAGGAGTTTTGGAAGGGGAAGAAGGTCAAAAAACACTTGTATGTAATGTAAAAAAGTTTATACCAAATGATGAAGATAATATTTCAAATAACTTTATTACATATTTTCTTGAAAATATGGAATATTATGAACAAAGAGCAAATGTGTATGGATATGCAGATGATCCAATACGCTGGGCATTATTATGTAGAGGAGCGCTTGAATTTATAAAACAAAGTAATGATTGGGTTCCAGATATTATTGTTGGCCTAGATTGGCAAGCTGGTCTTATTCCAAACTATATAAAAACAATATATGCAAAAGATCCGGTAATAGGCGGAATATCAACTGTATTTTCAATTCATAATTTATTTTTTCAAGGAATGTTTGACCATCATTTTGTCTCTGAAATGGATTTTGATGATGGTCATTCAGCAATACCAAGTTTCTTTAACCCAAGACTATTCAAATTGAATTTGATGCGAAGAGGAATTATGTATGCCAATGTAGTAAATACAGTTTCTCCAAGTTATGCAAAAGAAATAATGTCAAAAGAGTATGGTGAGTTACTAGATGAATTGCTAAGAGAAAGAAGGGCTGTTTTAACAGGAATATTGAATGGTATTGATTATGATGTTTGGGATCCAGAAAATGATCCCCATATATCTTTTAAGTACAATAAAAGAAATATATCTGAAAGATCAAAAAATAAAACTGCTCTTCAAGAAAGATTCAATCTCCCAGTAAATAAAGATGTATTTTTACTTTCAATAGTTAGTAGACTAACTAGACAAAAGGGTTTTGATTTACTCATGAGTACACTAGATTTAATTGCACAAGAATTACCAATTCAGCTAATAGTAGTAGGTGAAGGCGATTCTGATCTAATGGCATTTTTTCATGGTTTAGAAACAAAATATCCAGATAAAGTTGCTACACATTTGAAATTTGATAGTGTTTTACCGCATCTTGTTTATGCAGGAGCAGATGCGGTTCTTGTTCCATCTCGTTTTGAACCTTGTGGTTTAGTTCAAATGGAAGCTATGAGAATGGGTTGTATTCCTATTGTTCGTAAAACAGGAGGATTGGCTGATAGTGTTGAAGATTATAATCCAAATAAAGGAACTGGAACAGGTTTTGTATTTGAAAGATTTGATCCGTATTCACTTATGATTGCTCTAGTTAGAGCTTTTGAAAATTTCCGAGATAAGAAAAAGTGGCAAGAACTTACGAAAAGAGCAATGTTGAAGGATTTTTCTTGGGATAGTTCAGCAGAAAAGTATTTGGAATTAATGAGAAGAGCTATAAAAATTCATAATAAAAATTAATTAAATATTTTAATATATATGAAGTGGGCCAATTTTTTACATATTTATCAACCTGCAGATCAACAACCAGATATTTTAAAGGCAATACTTGATCAATGTTATAGACCGATCATTTCTCATATAGCAAATACTGATAATATAAAAATTACTTTAAACATTACGGGTGCTCTTATAGAACTTTTTGATAAGAATGGTTATAGAGATATTATTGAACAATTAAAACAAGCGGGGGAACAAGGAAAAATCGAATTTACTAGTTCAGCAAAATATCATGGTTTCCTACCTTTACTTAGTGATGAGGATATAGTTAGACAAATAAAAGCAAATGATGAAACTATGGTTCAGTATCTCGGTAAAAAGGCCTATAAACCAAAGGGATTTTTTCCACCAGAAATGGGTTTTAACAATAACATTGTTCCAATTATAGAAAAGCTTGGATATAAGTGGATTATTCTGGATGAAATTTCAGGTTATGGAGAGCCAGAGAGAATTGATTATACAAAAATATATAAAATAAAAGATTCAAGTTTGAATGTATTCTTTAGAGAAAGAAGATTGAGTAATCTTATAATGTCCGCAGTTGTAAGATCAAAAGAAACTTTATTACAAGCAATGAAACAAGATTTGCAGAGTGAAAGATATATAGTCACTGCCATGGATGGTGAGACATTCGGACATCATAGACCAGGTCTTGAAAAAATGCTTTTTGACATACTTGATACAAAAGATTTTAATCTTGTGACAATTTCAGATTTATTAAAAGATAAAAGAGAAGTAGTAGAAATTTCTCCAGTACCTTCAACATGGGCAAGTAGTAAACAAGATATAGAAAAGGGGATTCAGTTTTTATCCTGGAAAGATCCTGAAAATAAAATCCATACTTGGCAATGGGAATTATTTTATTTAGTTAGAAATGAAGTTGAAAAAATAGATAAAAAGAGTCCAGTATATGAAGAAATAAAAAAGAAAATGGATATTGGGACAGCAAGTGATCACTTTTGGTGGGCTTCAGCGAAACCATGGTGGAGTCTTGAAATGATAGAAGATGGTGAATATAGACTACTTGAAACTGTAAGAATGATACCTGGTGTTTCTGAAGATGTTTTACGTAAAGCTAGAGATTTGTATGAAAAAATAATTTCAACTGCTTTTCAATGGCAAAGAACAGGAAAAATAAGATCAATGATGACAAGTCAAAATTCAATTCTAAGAATTCCATTTAAAGATAGAACTATTGGTCGTGGTGGTGCAGAAGAAGGCGTTTATCATGCTTTTATAGATATGATGAAAACACAAGAAAAACTGGCTTCATTAAAAGGTGAATATGAAAAAGCTATACTCTGGAGAGATGCAATTTATAAACTAGAAAATAAACTAGATATTTATGACACTATAAATGCTATAGATTTATTGAGAATAGAATTACCAAATGAAGAGGTAGAAAAAACTATATTGAAGTATAAAGAAAAATATACAGCTATTAGAGGAGGTCAGCCAGAACAAAGGGGAAGTTAATATTAAAAATTTATTAATTCAACTTCAGGTAGTTTTTTATAATTAGGATTTTTTATAAATTCAATTTTACCGTTTTTTTCTATAACATAATATCCAGCACCATGAAGTCTTTTGAATGGTTCATAATCAGCATGTCCAGGAAATGATACTGCATTATTTTCATCTAGATTTACAGGGCTATCATCACGAGTAACTAACCATGTTTTTCCTATATTTATACCAAGATGACCCATGCCTGAAGGAATAAATACACTATCCCCAGATTTTACCTTTATTGCTTTAAAACTTTTTAATAAATCATCTGATCCGTCTCTCTCTTGAAGTATTATTATTCCCTCACCTGAAAGGATATGATAAGTCTCATCTAGCTTTCCGACATGATAGTGTCCATAAGTTTTTATATATTCTCCATCAACACTTCCTGTTTCCCAAACTGTAATATTACCTTTATCACTACCTCCACGAATCATATAATAATGGTTTTCTGGCCCTGCTGCTTCAGGATTCATGAGCACATCTTTCATCTCTTTTTGACTTCTACATGCATATGGTGATTTCATATATATAATAGTAGCATTAGAATAAAAATTAGCATATAATGCGTTTATGAATATAAAAAGATTTTTAAATTGGGGAATATTTATAGTTATTTTAGGACTTATTGTTTGGGGTATGGTTGCTGCATCAAATAAGCAAGCAAGAGATGGAGCAAATTTAAATCTTCCAAGCAAGATTGTTGAAACTGATCATATACTTGGTCTAAAAGATGCACCTGTAACATTGGTAGAATATGGTGATTTCGAATGCCCAGCTTGTGGTATGTATTATCCTGTTGTTAAAAAACTTACTGATGAATACGGAACTTCTAGTCTGAGATTTGTATTTAGACATTTCCCTTTAACTCAACATGCAAAAGCAATTCCAGCAGCAAAGGTTGTAGAAGCAGCAGGTAGACAAGGAAAGTTTTTTGAAATGTATGATTTACTATATGAAAATCAGGATGAATGGATAAAAGCCAGTTCCTCAGATATTGTATTTGAAGGTTATGCAAAGAAACTAGGATTAAATATAGAAAAGTTTAATAGTGATATAAAGGATCCAGCTATTGATATTATAATTGATAATGATTTTAAAGGTGGAGCAAAAGGTGGTGTAAAAGCTACTCCAACTTTCTTTGTAAATGGTAAATCAATACCAAATCCACAAAGTTATGTAGACTTTAAGAAAATAATAGAAGATGCAATTATTACCAAATAATATTCCAAAATGGGTTTTTGTTTTATTGTTTACAGTAGCAAGTATAGGTTTTGCTGATGCTACATTTCTGACTTTTGAACACTATAGAAATACTATTCCACCATGTCTTACATCGGGTTGCGAAAGTGTTCTTACTAGTGTTTATTCAGAAATATTTGGTATACCTGTAGCCTTGGGTGGAGCATTGTTTTATGTAGGAATGCTTATTGGTCTATTCTTATATTTTGATTTTAAAAAAGAATGGATATTACGAAGTACTTTAGCTTTTACTTCCGTAGGATTTTTATTCTCTGTATGGTTTGTTTATGTTCAAGCATTCTTATTGAAAGCATTTTGTCAGTATTGTATGCTTTCTGCTACGACTTCAACTATATTATTTATTACAAGTCTATTTATTTTTATTAAGTATAGAAATAAAGAAATTCCAGTTTAGGCTATTTTTTTAAATTAAATAAATGGATAAAATAATTGATATAACAAAACCAAGTAAAGGCTATAGTCTAATAGATTCTGGTGATGGGGAAAAGCTAGAGAAATTCAGTGAATATATATTGAGAAGACCAGATCCACAAGCTCTTTGGAAAAAGAGACTTGATGAAAAAGAATGGAAAAAGGCCAATGCGAGTTTTGAAAGAAATGAAGCACAAGCTGAATGGAAGTATAAAGATAAAAAACTAGATAAATGGTCTATAGATTTTTCTGATTTAAAATTTTGGATAAAACCAACAGCCTTTAAACATACTGGGATATTTCCTGAACAAACAGTTAATTGGGATTGGACTAGAAAAATTATAAAAGAAAATATTGATAGGAAAGAAATAAATGTATTAAATTTATTTGGTTATACAGGTGGAGCAAGTTTGGCTTGTGCTCAAGCAGGAGCAAAAGTAGTTCATGTTGATAGTTCAAAATCAGCAATAACTTGGGCAAAAGAAAATGCAGAAATATCAGGTTTACACGATAAACCAATAAGATGGATACTAGAAGATGTAAGACTTTTTGTTGAAAGAGAAATAAAAAGAGGGAATAAGTACGATGCCATAATTATGGATCCTCCAGCTTTTGGACATGGAGCAAATGATGAAGTTTGGAAAATAGAAAATGATTTAATTCCTTTAATAGATAAATGCATTGAAATTTTAAATGAAAAACCTTTATTCTTTTTGATAAATGGTTATTCAGCAGGTTATTCTTGTATAGCATATAAAAATATTTTAGATGTTTTGGTTAATAAATTCGGCGGAAGTACAGAAATAGGGGAATTGGCTATACAAGAAAATGATTCAAATCGTTTATTGCCTTGTGGTATTTTTGCTAGATGGAAAGGGTAAAATATGATAGTATGTCTGCATGGAAAATCAAAAAAATAATGTTTGGAAACTTGCCTATTATGTAGGTATATTATTAGCCGTATTTTTAGCTGTAATATCTATAAAAGAGCTAAAGTCTATTAGTTACGTAGGAGATGAATTAAACTATGTAAAACAGATATCAGTGAATGGCAGCGGAGAAGTTGTTGCTATACCTGATATAGCTAGCTTCTCATTTTCAGTAACAGAAAATGCAAAGGTAATATCTGATGCACAAAATAAAGCTAGTGAAAAAATCAATAAAGCTTTGGATGCTCTAAAGGCAGAAGGAATAAAAGAAACTGATTTAAAAACAACTTCATATTCAATCAATCCACATTATGAATATACTCAAGGTATATGTACTAACTATTCATGTCCTCCAGGAAAATCAGTATTGTCTGGTTATGATGTAGTACAAAGTGTTGAGGTAAAAGTAAGAGATACAAAGAAAATTGGAAAAGTATTGGAAATACTTGGTAGTCTAAATGTTCAAAATATAAACGGTCCAATATTCTCAGTTGATGATATAAAGAAAATAAAAGAACAAGCAAGAAATAAAGCTATAGAAAATGCTCAAATGAAAGCAAAAGAATTGTCTGATAAACTTGGAATAAAACTTGGAAAGATTACAAGTTTCTATGATTCGAGTGATGATACCGTATACCCTTATGCTAGAGAAGGAATGGGAGGTGATATGATATATTCAGCAAAAGTAGCAACAGCTGTAGCACCTCAAGTACCACAAGGTGAACAAAAGATAGTTGTTAACGTATCTATAACTTATCAAATAAAATAATATTTGGTAAAATATAAGAGCAGAGCAGACCTTTCAGGTCTGTTTTGCTTTGTGTGTATTTATATTGACATTGGTCTTAAAAAAGCATATATTATACATACATCCCCGGGAGGGGTTTTTTAATAGAAAAAAATATGAAAATAGGAGAATATATAAAAGAAACAAAAGCAGAAATGAGTCACGTTAGCTGGCCAACAAGAAAGCAGGCAATATCATATACAATTATGGTTATTGGTGTATCTGTTATTACCGCTTTATTGTTAGGATTATTTGATTATATATTCAGCAGACTTCTAACCCTCCTTTTCTAGTTTAAAATAAATATTTAAATAAAAATATGAATAAACAACAAAACGACGGAAAAAGAAATTGGTATGCAATACATACATATGCTGGATATGAAAATGCAGTTGCCCGCAATCTAAAACAGCGTATTGAATCTCTAGGAATGGAAGAAAATATCTTCAATGTAATAGTTCCTACAGAAAAGAAGATAAAAATAAAAGCAGGTAAAAGAGTAGAGGAAGAAGAAAAGATTTATCCTGGATATGTACTTGTTGAAATGATAGTTACAGATGATTCTTGGTTTGTTGTTAGAAATACACCAAGAGTTACAGGTTTCGTTGGTTCAGGAGTAGTACCAGTTCCTCTTGAAAAGAAAGAAGTTGATGCTCTATTTAGCAGAATGAATAAAGAAGAGATAAAGCATACTATAGATCTTACTGTAGATGATGTTGTAAAGATTACAGATGGTCCTTTCAAGGATTTGGAAGGTAAGATAAGTGGTGTAGATGACAATAGAGGTAAGGTAAAGGTCTTAGTATCAATGTTCGGTAGAGAGACACCAGTTGAGCTAGACTTTTTGCAAGTTAAGAAGATTTAAGGTAATGTAGTATTTACGAAAGAAATAACATAAAAAACATGGCAAAGAAGATAATCAAAAAAGTAAAAGTAAGTGCTCCAGCAGGAAAAGCAACTCCAGCTCCACCACTTGGTCCTACACTAGGTCAGGCCGGTGTTAATATTGGTGATTTCACAAAGAAATTCAACGATGCTACAAAAGGCATGATGGGGGATATAGTTCCAGTTGTTATTACTGTATACGAAGATAGAACTTATGATTTTGTCCTAAAGACTCCACCAGCAAGCTCACTTATTTTAAAAGCAGCAGGTGTTGAAAAGGGTGCAGGAAAACATGCAGTAAAGAAAGCGGGAAGCATTACAAAAGCTCAAATAAAGGCTATAGCAGAAAAGAAAATGCCTGATCTAAATGCAAATACAATAGAAGGTGCAATGAAGATTATAGAAGGTTCATGTAGATCACTAGGTATAGAGATAAAAGGATAAATTTAAAACAAAAAAACACTCGATTGACGAGTGTTTTTTTGTTTTATTAATCCTTCATCTTATGTGTTCCTGAATAATTTACATTATATTCTAAAAGTAAACTTCCTGAACTTTCAGATTGAACTGAATTCACAAGCTCTAAATGAAATAACATATCATCATCAAAAAGCTTTAACCCTTTACCAAAGACAATTGGTTCAATAGTCAAAAAGATTTTATCTACTAATCTTGCTTTCATAAACATAGTGTAAATATGTGTACCACCACATATTGCTACTTCTTTATATCCTTCAGATTCTAGTTTTTGTAGTAATGTTGCAGGATCATCATTTGTCATTCTTGCACCTTCATTACTAAAATCTTGGGTTCTAGAATAGACTATATTCACTCTATCTTTTAAAGGTTTGCCAAGAGTTTTCCAAGTATGTGAACCCATAACTATCACTCCTGCCTTCTTTGTAAGTTCAACAAAACGCTTTTTATCAGATTTACTAGTCCACATAGCAGGGTGATGCTCATCTTTGGCTATAAAGCCATCCATAGTAACCGCTGCAATGATATAAGACTTGATCATGGTTTTATTTATAAATATATGTTTATATTATATCCTATTTAATTTTTCTATCCATAATATAATCACTATTTATTAATGCTTTTCTTTCTTTCATCTTCAACTTCGCTTGCCCATATTTTTATAAATTCCTTATCTCTAAAGTTATCAGCTAATTCTGGAAGAAATACTTTTTTTATACCTGCTTTAATCATCTTTTCCC
Source organism: Minisyncoccia bacterium (assembly GCA_044228445.1). Taxonomy (GTDB): domain Bacteria; phylum Patescibacteriota; class Minisyncoccia; order Phycocordibacterales; family PALSA-1337; genus CAIOGI01. Next base: position 207,536 of record JBGAUV010000001.1, read on the forward strand.
AACAGTCTCTACAACACCAAAAATGACCATACATATATACGTTTGAATTTTTCAGTTCATCATATTTATTCATTTTCTTTGCAGTACTAATTAAATTTGCTTCTGCATGACTATCAGTATGACAACCAGGACATAATTCGAATCCTTCACCACTTTTAAATTTATCTAAACCCATCTTTTCTCTTTCATCATTCAGGTATCTCCTAATGCAACCTTTTCTGTGTTTTGGAGTATTGAGATTATTCTCATGATATCCATTTCCATTTCCTGCTCTGGCTATTATATTTCCGTCTTTTTCCGCAATAATTCCAATAGGAAATACAGAAGTTAATGAGTAATCTATTGCCGACTGTTTTGCAGATTTAATAAATTCATTATTATTTTCAATTAAGGTATAGAATTTTTTATCTTGAAGATATGATATTTCCTCATCTAAATCCTTGAATTTAATACTTAAATCTGGAAGTCCAGTACCCATCTTATTATTTATGTATTTCTTCTCATTCATGGTATGATCTTACCATAATTTTTATTATATGATTAAAATAAACAAGAAATATACTGCAAATAATTTAAAGAAAAAAGTTGAACAACTAAGAAAACAAGGTAAAAAGATTGTATTATCATCAGGTTCTTGGGATATGTTACATGTCGGTCATATGAGATATTTAAGTGTGGCAAAACAGAAAGGAGATTTCTTAATTGTTGGTGTTGATTCTGATGAAAAAATAAAGAAAAGAAAAGGACCAGAAAGACCTATTGTTCATGAAGATGAAAGAATGGAGATGTTGTCACATCTGGTATCTGTAGATGCAATATTTTTAAAGAAGCATACAGATAAAAGTGGCCATCTTATTAAATTAGTCTCACCTGATATTTTAATTGTATCAGAATCAACAAAACATTCACCAGAGCATCTTGAAGATATTAAAAAATATTGTAAAGAGGTTTGTATTCTATTACCACAAGCACAAACAAGTACAACTGCTAAGATAAGAAAATTACATCTAGATGGTAAAAGAGATCTGACTAAAAAGATTTTATCCGAAATGCCAAATTTCATTCAGAAATTTTTAGAATAGAAATTACTATTTCTTTTTATAACCAAGTTTAACTTTTATTGACTCTCTAGTATCTTCAGATTCTTTTTCACTTGAGCTACCAGATATCACATGCATATGAAAATGTGCTATAGATGAGCCATTTTTTTTCATATCACCAAAACGCCAGAATAAAGCACCTCCTGAAATTTTGGTTTTTTTAATTACCCAATTAAATATCTTACCGATATCTTGCCAGTCATAATCAGTAATCTGATCGGGCTCGACTATATGATTTTTTGATATTATTAAATAATGAGTCTCGGTCCCTTCATAAGGGAATGCTGTTTTTGTAGTAAAAAAATTTCCTATCTCTTTTTCAACTGGTAATTTATGTATTTCTATAAGTCCTTTTGGACAGAATGGACAAATCTTTTCTTCATCGGCTTTTTCCATTCTTGCTTTTTGATCCTCATTTCTTACGTTATATATATTGAGCATATTTATGAATATTACACTGCACTTGGTATTTTTATTGATTCGTGTGGATTATAATCGATCAATTCAAAATCTTCTTTTCTAAAATCTTGCACGTTTTCTTTTTTATTGATCACCCTTAATATCGGTAATATTCTATCTTCACGAGATAAAATTTCCTTTGCTTCATTTAATTGATTTTCATATATATGAGCATCAGAGATTTGAAATATCAAGCGTCTTGCTTTTATACCTGTTATTGATTCAATCATTCTAAAAAAAGCAGTATATGTGATCATATCATTAGGAAATCCAAGTAAAACATCAGCAGCACGATGCCATGATATCATATCTAAATTTCCATTTATCACACGGAAATGGACCCAACCGTGACATGGAGATACAACTGTTTTTTGTGTTGCCCCCCAACCATTATAAAATGGTATCCATGGACTCATGTATATAGTGCGACGATTCCTTAATTTTTCATCTTTAAGCATTCTGATAATATTATCAATTTGGTTGAATTCCTTGCCGTCTGGGGTAGGGAAAGCAGAGAATGCTCTACCATATGAACCATCACCAAGACAATTAAGTCTCGCACCAACCTTCTGTGTTTTCTTTTCTGTAACCCATGGTTCCCAAAATGCTTTTGGTACACCATATTTTTCTTGCATAATCTCAAAGTCTTGCTCAGCATTTATAAAAGCACAGATCTCAGCAACCGGTCCTTTTATACCCATTTTTCTTTCTGTAATGATTGGATCACCATTCGATAAATTATAAATTAAACTTTGAGTTGTTCCGAAACATGTTAATGCATTTACATCCTGTGGCGTCGATACATTCTCACCATTTTCAAGTATAAATTTTATTAAATTTTTATATTGTTTATCAGGTGTTTTTTGCATTGAGTTTATTTAGATTACTAATGATTAAAGTATAAAAAATATATTTAATCCACGATAGTCTTGTTTGTATACATTATATGTGCTGTGGTTATACTGCATGTTGATAAGATCTATATTTGGTTAGCTCTTTTTTTATAAAGTGCTAATATTTAAGTATTACTAATTATTAAAAACACCCCCATGAAAGATACTGAAATCAAAAAACTTATTCAAGCTGAAACCATAAGACAGAAAAAAGTTATTAACCTCATTCCTTCAGAAAACTATGTTTCAAAAGATGTTCTGACTGCTTTGGGTTCTATTTTTGATAATAAATATGCTGAAGGTTATCCCCATGCTAGATATTATGGTGGGCAAGAGAATACTGATAAGCTCGAAATTTTATGCCAAGAAAGAGCTTTGAAATTATTTAAATTAAATAAAAAGGATTGGCATGTAAATGTCCAACCACTTTCTGGTGCACCTGCCAATCTTTCTGTTTATCTCGCCCTCGTTCCTCAAGGAGGAAAGATTATGGGTTTACCACTATCTTCTGGAGGACATCTTTCACATGGACAAAAAGTTTCTATAACTGGAAAAGTTTGGCAACAAATCCCTATTGAAATACATGCTAATACCGAAATGATTGATTATGAGAAAATGGAGAATGATGCAAAAAAAGAAAAGCCAAACTTAATAGTCGTCGGTTTTACTGCTTATCCAAGAGTCGTTGATTTTAAAAGATGTAGAGATATTGCTGATAGTTGTGGGGCTTATCTTATGGTGGATATGTCACATTTTGCTGGTTTGGTTGCAGGTGAAGCTTATCCAAGTCCATTTAAACATGCTCATGTTGTAACAACTACTACACATAAAACTCTCAGAGGTCCTAGAGGTGCAATTATATTTTCAAGATTAGATAAAAAAGTAATTGATAAAAATGGTAAGGAACAAACAATATCAAACCTTATAGACAAAGCAATTTTCCCAGGACTTCAAGGTGGTCCTCATATGGGTCAGGTTGCAGGTATTGCTGTTGCTTTAAAAGAAGCAAATACACCAAGTTTTAAAAAATATGCAAAACAAGTTATAAAAAATGCAAAAGTTTTAGCCGAAGAACTAGGTAAAAAAGGATTTAGAATAATATCTCAAGGTACAGATTCACATTTAGTTTTAGTTGATACATATATGGATGGAAAGGGAATTCCTGGAAAAATTGCTGAAGAGAAACTAGAAAAAGCAGGAATTATAGTAAATAAAAATACAATACCTGGAGAAAAGAGATCACCATTTGATCCTTCAGGTATTCGTATGGGTACACCAGCAGAAACAACAAGAGGAAAGAAAGAAAAAGATATGAAAAAGATTGCTGAGAAGATATTTAAAGTACTAAAGACAAATTAAAATCTTTTTAAGAAAATTTAATATATAAAAAGAAAACCCCTCACTACACCAAAGAAGCAAAGTGTAGTAAGGGGTGGATTCTGTGTTGTCGGTCGGGGGAACAACAACATAGTACTGGCGGATGTACTCAGAATCCCTTAGGGGGAAACAACGGAGGAACAATTGCTCCCCCTAAGTTTCTCGGGGGAGGCGAAGACCAAAGTCATTGAACCTCTGTAAATATAGCATAGTATTATGAAAAAACAAGTTTTTGATATATTATTTATACACAATACATAAATGACACAAGATATAATAGAAATACTAAAAATATCTATAAATAAAGCCATATTTGAAAATGGTATAAAAGATACTAAAAAGATAAGCATAGAACACCCAGAGGATATGTCTCATGGGGATTATTCTTGCAATGTTGCTTTGGTTTATGCAAAAGAATTAAAAACCAACCCAAAGAAACTCGCACAAGACATTGTTAATGCAATAAAAAAAGATTTACCTGAACAAGTTTTAAATGTAGAAATAGCCGGTCCTGGGTTTATTAATTTTTATTTAAAAACAAGTTATTTTACTAAAGAAATAATAAATATAGATAAAGATTTTGGTAAAAATGATTTTTATAATGGTAAAGAAATAATGGTTGAATATACAGACCCAAATCCTTTTAAGATATTTCATATAGGTCATCTTATGACCAATGCAATTGGAGAAAGTATATCTAGACTTATAGAATTTTCAGGAGCAAAAACTATACGTGCTTGTTATCAAGGTGATGTAGGTATGCATGTTGCAAAGACTGTATGGGGTATTGTTAAAAATGGTAATTATAAACATGATATAAATTATCTAGGTGAAATGTATACCTTCGGTTCAAAAGAATTTGATGAAAATGAATCTTCAAAAAAAGAAATAACTGAAATAAATAAGAAGATCTTTGAAAGATCAGATGAAGAAATAAATAAAATTTATGATTTAGGAAGAAAACTAAGCCTACAATATTTCGATAAAATATATGAAAAACTAGGTACTTCATTTAATAATTTCTTTTTTGAAAGTGAAGTTTCAGATGATGCTGTAAAAATAGTAAATAAATTTCTAGATAAAGGAATATTTGAAAAAAGTGATGGAGCAATTATTTTCCCAGGAGAGAAATATGGAGAACATACTCGTGTATTTATAAATTCTCAAGGTTTACCTACATATGAAGCTAAAGAGATAGGTTTAACATTTAAGAAATTTAACCTTTATCCAAAGTTAGAAAAATCTATAGTAATAAGTGCAAATGAAATAAATACATATTTTAAGGTCATAATAGCTGCAATGAAAAATATCGATACAAATATTGCAGAAAAAATGATGCATATTGGCCATGGAATATTGAGACCAAGTTCAGGAAAAATGTCTTCTAGAAAAGGAAATGTGGTTTCAGCTGAAGATTTAATAAAAGAATTTAAAGACTTGGTTAATGAAAAAATGAAAGATAGAGATTTTCCAAATGATGAAAAAGAAAAGATATCAGAAGATATAGCAATTGCAGGTATAAAATATATGATATTGAGACAAGCTACAGGAGGTGATGTTATTTATGATCCAGAAAAGGCAGTTTCATTTGAAGGTGATTCAGGTCCATACTTACAGTATGCAATAGTGAGAGCAAAGACTGTATTAAAAAAGGCAATACAAGAAAAGATAAATGAAAAAATAGAAGTCTATCCACAAGAAATTACAAGTTTTGAAAAAAAGCTTTTGCGTTTTTCTGAAATTGTATATAGAGCAAATACAGAATATGCTCCGCAACTTATTACTTCATATCTTACAGACTTGGCAGGGGAATTTAATTCATATTATGCAAATAATCAAATAATAGATAAAGAAAATAAAATATCATCATATAGAATATGTTTAACAAAAGCTTTTGTTAACGTAATGGCAAATGGTTTGTATATACTTGGTATAAAAGTTCCAGAAAGAATGTAAAAATGCTAAAATATCTTTTATGAAAGAAGAGGGTAAAAATATTCAAGAAATAGGCCAAAAATCAGAAGTATCACAAAAAGAAGAAAAAATACTCGCATTTTGGGAACAAAATAAAATATTTAAAAAGAGTTTGGAAAAAGAGAGTCCAAAAGGTGATTTTGTATTTTATGATGGACCACCATTTGCTACAGGAGAACCACACTATGGGCATATAGTTCCAGGAACAATAAAGGATATTATTCCTAGATATAAGACTATGCAAGGGTATAAGGTTAGAAGAAGATGGGGTTGGGATTGTCATGGATTGCCTATTGAAAATCTAATAGAGAAAGAACTAGGACTAGCTTCAAAAAAAGACATTATTGATTATGGAATTGATAAATTCAATGCAAAGGCTCGCGAAAGTGTTATGAGATATGCCGATGATTGGAGAAAAATAATTCCAAGACTAGGTCGCTGGGTAGATATGGATAATGACTATAGAACAATGGATGCAAGCTATACAGAATCAGTGTGGTGGGCTTTTTCTAGTCTATATAAAAAGGGATTAATTTATGAAGGTTTCAAATCAATGAACCTTTGTCCAAGATGTGAGACAACACTTTCAAACTTTGAAGTTGGTCAAGGATATAAAGATATAACTGATATTTCTGTTTATGCAAAGTTTGAATTAATTGATGAAGTAAAAACATATATACTAGCTTGGACAACAACTCCTTGGACACTACCAGGAAATGTAGCTTTAGCTATAAACCCTAGTTTTACATATTTAAAAATTAAAATTGGTGAAGAGTTTTTTATTATTGCAGAAATACGCGCAAATAGTTTGAAGGGAGTTTTGAAAGACTATACTGTAGTTGAAAAGATTGCAGGAAATAAACTAATTGGTAAAAAATACAAACCTGTTTTTGACTATTATGTAAATGACAAAACAATAAATAATATAAATAATGGTTTTAAGGTTTATGGAGCTAGTTTTGTAACTAGTGATAGTGGAACAGGTATTGTGCATATTGCTCCAGCATTTGGTTCTGATGATTATGAATTATCACTAAAGTACAATTTACCTTTTATACAGCATGTAAGTACAAATGGTGTATTTAAACCCGAAGTAAAAGACTTTGCAGGTCAAAATGTAAAACCTAAAGATACAAAAGAAGATAAAGAAAAGGGTATAGAAAGTCATCAAAAAGCAGATATAGAAATAATTAAAAATCTTGCACATAGAGGTCTACTTTTTGCAAAAGAAAAATTAATCCACTCTTATCCTCATTGTTGGAGATGTGAGACTCCGCTATTAAACTATGCTAGTTCATCATGGTTTGTAAAAGTTACAGACCTAAAAGACAGACTAGTTTCAGAAAATAAAAAAATAAATTGGATACCAAAAGAAGTGGGTGAAGGTAGATTTGGAAATTGGCTTTCAGGTGCTCGTGATTGGGCAATATCTCGCTCACGTTTTTGGGGAGCACCAATTCCTGTCTGGAAAGATGAAAAGACAGATAAATGTTATGTTTTTGGTTCAGTAAAAGAAATGCATGATCATGCTGTTTCAAATAATAACTATTATGTAATGAGACATGGTCAATCACTACACAATACAAAGTTGAAAATGAGCACCAGAGATCATGGAGGAAAGAGTCATTTAACTGAACTTGGAAAAATTGAAGTAGAAAAAACAGCAAAAACTCTAATAGATAAAAATATTGATTTGGTAATAGTATCTCCATTTGCTCGTACAATGGAAACTTTTGAAATCGTAAATAAGACTTTAAATATTCCAAAAGAAAGTATTATTTATGATGAAAGAGTAGCAGAAATAAATGCTGGAGACTTTGATGGAAAGACACTAGATGAATATCATAATTTCTTTGAAAATGATAAAGAGTATTTTACAAAGACACCACCAAATGGAGAGAATTTTACTGATATAAGAAGGAGATGTGGAAATATACTATATGAACTAGATAATAAATATAAAGGTAAAAATATATTGATAGTTAGCCACGATACTACTTCATGGTTACTTGATGCAGTGGCAAGAATGGTTTCTACAAAAGAACTTATAGAATCAGATATTAAAGCTGATTTTATTGGACATGCACAATGTAAAAAACTTGATTTCAAAGTAATGCCTCACAATGAAAATTTTGAACTTGAACTTCATAGACCATACATTGATGAAGTAAAATTATATTCGAAAGAGGGAAATAGACTAGTAAGAGTAAAAGAAGTTTTCGATTGTTGGTTTGAATCAGGATCTATGCCTTTCGGTGAATCTCATTATCCATTTTATAAAAATGAATTCAATCCTCAAACAGGTTTATCTTCATATTTTAAAAAGAGTAAAGGTTATCCCGCTGATTTTATTGCTGAAGGTCTGGATCAAACAAGAGGTTGGTTTTATTCTATGTTGGTTTTAGGCACTGGTCTTTTTGGAAAAACTCCATATAAAAATGTAGTAGTAAATGGTCTTGTTCTTGCTGAAGATGGACAAAAAATGAGTAAGAGTAAAAAGAATTATCCAGATATAAAAATAGTCTTGGATAAATTTGGTGCTGATGCTACTAGATACTTCCTTATGTCTTCACCTGTTGTAAGAAGTCAGGATGTTAGATTTAGTGAAAAACTTGTAGATGAAATAGTAAAGAAAAATATTGGAAGATTAAACAATGTTATTACTTTTTATGAAATGTATAATGGAAATGATATTCCAAAAAAACTTGATATTAAAAATCCTCTAGACCTATGGATAATATCAAGACTCAATCAAGTAAATAATGATATAACAATAAACCTAGAAAAATATGAAATTGATAGAGCAAGTAGACCTATATCAGACTTCATAGATGATTTATCTGTATGGTATATTCGTCGTTCAAGAGATAGATTTAAGAGTGAAGATAAGAATGATAAAAATAGCGCTCTTTATACTACAAGAATGGTTCTTATTGATTTTGCAAAATTAATTGCTCCATTTATGCCTTTTATAGCTGAAGACATTTATCAAAGATTAAAGGGTGAAAAACAAAGTGTACATCTTGAATCTTGGCCTACAGCAGGGGAAATAAATAAAAATCTAGTTGAAGATATGAATAAGGTAAGACTTATTACAACCACAGCACTAGAAGCTCGTATGAAAGCAAAGATAAATGTAAGACAACCACTTGCAAAGTTAAAGATAAAACTAGATTTACCAAAAGATAATAATCTTATAGATATTATTAAAGATGAAATAAATGTTAAACAAGTAGTAAATGATAAAAATATAGAGGGTGAAGTAAATCTTGATACAAATATTACACCTGAATTAAAAATAGAAGGTGAAATGAGAGAAGTAATTCGTATAATTCAAGATATGCGAAAAGAAAATAAACTAACAGTAGATAAAATAATAAAGATAAAACTAGGTGAAGACTATATGTATGTAAATGCAATTAAAAAATATAAAGATCATATAATGAAGTCTACAGGTTTATCAGATATATCTTTTATCGGAGGAGATGTCGCACCACATATATACAACTAGTGGTTTTGTACTTGGCAGTAATTCTTATGGAGAAACAGGTAAGTTTATAAATATCTTTACAAGAGAGCTAGGTTTAGTATCAGGAACTGCTTCAGGAGTAAGAACTTTATCTTCAAAACTGAGATACCATATTCAAGACTATAATATGGCTACTTTTTCTTTGGTAAAGGGGAAAGAAGTTTGGAGAATAACTGGAGCAAAAGAAATTGAAAATATAAAGAAACTAGATAAAGATAAAACTGTAGTTTATCTTAAGATTTTAAATCTTTTAAAAAGACTTTTGCATGGTGAAGAGAAAAATGAATATTTATTTGATATTGTATATAGTTTTTTAAACTATATATCTTCAAATGAAGTTAATAAGGATAAATTATTTATAATTGAAAGTTTAACTGTATTTAGAATATTAAATAATTTAGGCTATATAAAGTCTAATCCAATACTAAATAGTGTTGTTTTAAATAATGATTTTGATGAAATTATATTAAATACGGTAGAAAATAATAAAAAAGAATTGATATTTGAGATAAATAGAGCATTGAAGGAAAGTCATATGTAAATAGAACAAAATTAATATAATTATGCTACAATATTGCTATGAACTTTGAGGATAAAAGCAAGATAGAAGAATTAAAAAAGTCTTTATATTCAAGGACATCTCCAGAAATACGCACAAAAAGAAGACTACGTTTTTTAAGAAAAGAACTTGGTGATATAAAAACTGATTGGGAACACCCAAATGATGATCAACAAGATATAGAAATGACAAAAGAGTATGATGATCACTCTATGTCTTTTTTTAATAAATTTTTCATTGGATCATTAGTATTTTTTATCATTGCTTTAGGTATTGGAGCTTATTTATTTTTTAATGGAGCAAATATAGTATCTGCAAATAATATAGATATAACTGTTAGTGGTCCAATATCTGTAGCAGGGGGTTCAAAAGCTAGTTTTGATATTCAAGTTTTTAATAAAAATAATATTCAATTAAATACAGTAGATATGGCTGTTGATTTTCCATCTGGAGCGGTTGATGTAATAGATACTTCAAAAGAGCTAAAACAATATAGGGAATTGGTTGGTGATATAAAACCTGGAGGAATAGGCCAAAAAAATGTTAGTGCAGTACTTTATGGAGAAGAGAATAGTAAAAAAGAAATCACAGTGACTATTTCATATAGAGTAAATGGCTCAAATGCTGTATTTCAAAAGCAAAAAACTTTTGAAGTAATAATAAACTCTTCACCACTCTCACTCACTGTAGATTCATATAAAGAAATAACAGCAGGAGAACAATTTGAAATGAAAGTAAATATAAGTTCAAATTCAAATGAAGTAATAAAAAATCTAATCTTAAAAACAGTTTACCCATTCGGTTTTGAATATATTTCTTCAGAACCAAAAACTGTTGGTGATAGTACAACATGGAATATAGGAGATATACCACCTAGTGGAAAAAAGACCGTTATAATTAGAGGTAAACTACAAGGTCAAAATGATGAAACAAGAGTATTTAGATTCAAAATTGGTTCAGAAAATAAGAATGTTTCAAATACAATTGGAACAGAATTCGTATCCTATTCTGAAGAAATAAGTATAAGAAAGCCATTCCTAAATGTTGGAATTGATATTGATAATAATGTTGAAAATACAGAATATATAGGTTTATTTGATAGTCCTGAAAATGTATCAATTACTTGGTTTAATAATCTAGACGTGCCAATTTCTGATGCAGAAATTTATGTTAAATTATCCGGAAATGCTTATGATAAATTTTCAGTATCACCAGATAAAGGAAATTTTAAATCAGCAGATAATGAAATAGTTTGGAATAAAATAACAAATGAAGAATTATCAAGTATTCCTGCTGGAGGAAGTGGGAAAGTAAGTTTCAATATAGTTCCAAAAGAAAAAAATGATCCAAAAGGAATTACAAACCCAGGTATAAAGATTGATGTAAGTGTTTCAGGAAAGAGACTTAGTGAAAATAATGTCCCAGAAAGTATAGCTTCAGGTGCAAGTAGAAAAGTAAAACTTTCTTCAAAATTGAATTTATCATCTCAAATTGTTAGAAGTTCAGGACCATTCCAAAATACTGGCCCAATACCACCAAAAGCAGAAAAAGAAACAACTTATACCGTAATATGGACAGTTGATAATACAGTAAATACAATTTCAGGTGCGGAAGTAAAATCTTCACTACCAGCTTATGTAAACTTTGTAGGTAAAACTAGTCCAAGTGATGAAGATATACAATACAACCCAAATACACATGAAATAGTTTGGAATGTTGGTAATGTTGATACGCAAACACTTAGAAATGGCCATAGAAGACAAGTTTCATTCCAAATATCATTTACTCCAAGTATTTCCCAAGTAAATACCTCACCAGTTTTGATAAATAAAGTAACCTTAACAGGGCAAGACGACTTTACAAATGCTCAATTAATAAGCAACCAAATACCTTTAACAACAAGTTTTAGTTCAGATCCAGCATATAGAAATGGTGATGAAATGGTAGGTAAATAATTGGCAAAATAGCTAAATTTCATATACAATTCGAGAATAATAAAATATATGGCAAAACCAGAAGAAACAAAGATGGAAAAGATCATATCCCTATGTAAAAGAAGGGGTTTTATATTTCAAGGTTCAGAAATATACGGTGGTCTCGCAGGTACTTGGGACTTTGCTCACTATGGTCTTGAATTAAAGAATAATATAAAACAAATATGGTGGAAAAGATTTGTTAAAGATAGAAGTGATATTTATGGTGTTGATGCTAGTATACTTATGAATCAAAATGTATGGAAAGCTAGCGGACATGTTGCAGGATTTTCTGATCCTTTATCTGAATGTAAAAAATGCAAACATCGTTTCCGTACTGATCAACTAGAGAATACAAAGAAATGTCCTGATTGTGGTGGGGAACTAGGTGAAGCAAGACAATTCAATATGATGTTCAAAACCAATGCTGGTCCAATAGAAAGTGATGAATCAATCACATATCTTCGTCCTGAAACAGCACAAGGAATGTTCGTTAATTTTAAAAATATAATAGATAGTATTCACCCAAGTCTACCTTTCGGTATGGCACAAATAGGTAAAGCATTTAGAAATGAAATTGCTCCTCGTGACTTTGTATTCCGTTCAAGAGAATTTGAGCAAATGGAAATAGAATATTTCGTAAAACCAAATGAATGGAAACAAACATTTGAAAGTTTTGTAAATGAAATACATGCTTTTACAAATGATATTGGTTTAAATAAAAGTCATGTTCATGAACTTGAAATACCAGATGGTGACCGTGCTCATTATTCAAAGAGAACAATAGATTTTGAATTTGATTTTCCTTTTGGTAAAAAAGAATTATATGGTCTAGCATATAGAACTGATTTTGATCTAAAAGCTCATAGTGAAGCAAGTAAAGTAGATCTTTCATATTATGATGAAGAAAGTAAAGAAAGATATATACCACATTGTATAGAACCATCATTTGGAGTAGAGAGAACGGTTCTTGCAGTTCTTTCAGATGCATATACAGAAGATGAAATAGATGGAGAAAAGAGAGTTTATATGAAGTTTTCACCAAAGGTGGCTCCAGTTAAAGTCGCAGTCTTTCCTTTATTAAAGAATAAACCTGAATTGGTAAAGAAAGCTCAAGAAGTATATAACATGCTCAGAAAAGATATCAGTGGTGTAGTTTTTGATGATAATGGAAATATCGGAAAAAGATATAGAAGACAAGATGAAATAGGTACACCATATTGTGTGACAATAGATTTTGATACTATAGAAAAAAATGCAGGAGTAACAGTAAGAAATAGAGATACTGGAAAGCAGGAGAGGGTAAGTATAGAGGATTTGACACAGTATATAAAAATATAGTTTTTTAATTTATTTTAAATATAGGCAAAATATTTTAAAATATGCTAAATTAGCACTATGAAATTCAAGAAAACCACACTCAAGAATGGCTTAAGGATAATAACTGTACCAATGAAAGGGAATCCTGCTGTAACTGTCATGGCTATGGTGGAAACTGGTTCAAAATATGAAACAAAGGATATAAACGGTCTTTCGCATTTTCTTGAACATATGATGTTTAAAGGAACACCAAAGCGTCCAACCGCTATGTCTATATCAAGAGAATTGGATGGACTAGGTGCAAGTTATAATGCTTTTACTTCAACAGAATATACTGGATACTATGCAAAAGTAGAAAATAGACATTTAAATAAAGCCCTAGATATTATTTCTGATATTTATCTTAATCCGCTATTTGAACAACTAGAAATAGAAAAAGAAAAAGGGGTAATTATAGAGGAGATAAAGATGTATCAAGATTTACCTCAATATCAAGTTGAACAAGAATTTGAAGGTCTTTTATATGGTGATACACCAGCAGGTTGGCATGTTATTGGTCCTGAAGAGAATATAAAGAAATTTACAAGAAATGATTTTTTGCAATATAGAAAGGAACATTATGTTGCCGAGTCTACAATTGTAGTCGTAGCAGGGGATATAAAAGAAAAAGAGGTAATAAAGGCTGTAGAGAAATTATTTAAAAATATTCCAGTTACAAAAAATAAAGAAAAACTCCCAGTAAAAGAAAGTCAGGATAAACCCCAAATAAGAATTAAATATAAAGATACAAGTCAAACACATATCGTTCTTGGTTTTAGAAGTTTTGATATAAAGGATAAAAGAGGTCCAATAATGTCTGTTTTAAATACAATATTGGGACAAGGTATGAGTTCAAGATTGTTTACAAAAATGCGTGACGATCTAGGTATTTGTTATTATGTAAATTCAAGTCAAAGTTCTTTTACTGATCATGGTTATTTATCTATAAAAGCTGGAGTCGATAATACACGTGTAAAAATTGCCATTGAAAATATAATGTTAGAAATAAATAAGTTAAAAAATGAACTTGTTTCGAAACAGGAATTAAAAAAAGCAAAAGACTTTATATCTGGAGGTACTGCTTTAGGACTTGAGACTTCTGATTCTAGAGCAGACTATGTGGCCTTCCAAGAATTATTAAAAAAGGAAATAAAGACTCCAGAAGAAAAATTAAAAGAAATAAATAAAGTAAGTTCAAAACAAATAAAGGATTTAGCAAATGAAATCTTCATTGAAAAGACATTGAATCTTGCTATAGTCGGCCCATTTAAAGATGAAAAAGAATTTTTATCACTTTTGAAATTTTAAAATAAATAAATGAAAAATAAATTCTATATAACAACAACACTACCTTATGTAAATGCTGAACCACATGTTGGTCATGCTATGGAATTTATTCGTGCAGATGCAATAGCTAGATATAAAAAGATTCAAGGTTTTGATGTTTTTATAAATACAGGAACAGATGAGCATGGTTTGAAGGTCTATAGAAATGCTAGCTTAAACAATATTCCCGTACAACAATATGTTGATATGCACGCAGAGAACTTTAAAAAACTCCTTCCACTTATAGGTTTTTCACCCGAAGCACATTTTTCTCGTACCACAGATAAAAATCATATATATTCTGCTCAAGAATTTTGGAAAAGATGTGATAAAAATGGCTATATTTATAAAAAGAATTATAAAATCAAATATTGCGTAGGTTGTGAGCTTGAAAAGACAGAATCAGAATTGGTCGAGGGAAAATGTAGTATTCATCCCAGTTTAGCAATAGAAGAAATAGATGAAGAAAATTATTTCTTTGCATTTTCAAAGTTTCAAGAAAAGCTTTTAAAAATGTATGAAAGTAATCCAGGATTCATTATTCCAGAATCAAGATTTAATGAAACAAAGTCATTTGTAAAGGGGGGACTAGAGGACTTTAGTATATCTAGACTAAAGTCAAAAATGCCTTGGGGTGTACCAGTTCCAGGTGATGATAATCATGTTATGTATGTTTGGTTTGATGCACTTGTAAACTATATTTCTTGTATTGGTTGGCCAGATAATGAAGAGGTATTTAAAAAGTGGTGGATCGATACAGGCGGGGTAGTTCAATACTGTGGAAAGGATAATAATCGTCAACAATCTGCTATGTGGCAAGCTATGCTTATGGGTGCTGGACTTCCTAATTCAAAACAAATAATCATAAATGGCTTTATAACAGGCGAGGGTGGGCTTAAAATGAGTAAGACTTTAGGTAATGTTGTTAATCCTATAGATGTAATAAATGAATATGGTACTGATGCACTAAGATACTTTATGTTACGTGAAATTAATCCTTTTGAGGATAGTCCTTTTACTATGGATAAATTCAAAGAGGCTTATAATGCTCATTTAGCAAATGGTCTTGGAAATCTTGTAAGTAGAGTAATGAAAATGGTAGTAGATAATGGAATTAAAATTGAATATAAAAATATTGATATTAGACTAGAATCTGATTATGAAAAATATATACAAAGTTTTGATTTATTCGAAATAAATAAAGCTTGCGATATCGTTTGGAATATAGTTCAAAAAGCTGATAAAAGAATACAAATAGAACAACCATTTAAATTAATAAAGACTGAAAAAGAAAAAGGGGAAAAGGTAATAAAAGAACTAGGTATAGAGCTATATAAAATCGCTATACTACTTCAACCATTATTACCAAGTACAAGTGATAAAATAAAAGACATTGTAGAAAATACCAAGATGCCAGAAAGTCCACTTTTTATTAGAAAGTAGTATTTGATTTAAATTAAAACAGGTTAAAAAATCTTAATTAGTATTGTTATAATTAAATTTTCATTGTCTAGAAATAAATTCATTAAAATTTCATAATTTTTTTATTATTTCTTTATCTATAATATATAAAATTGAATAAGCTCGCTCATCAGAACAATGCTTGATTCTTTATATCAATATGTTAATGTGTCTTTACGTGCATATTAAAAGCTTAATAGAAATGTGACTAGCCCTGGCTGTGCACGGCCATGCTCCGCGGTATATGCTTATATATCAAAGCGGATTGCTATTCACGAAATACATAACAGTATATGAGTACAATAAAAGAAGAAGTTTCTCGTGATGAGAAAAAGGGGATATATGAAATTGGGTACTTTCTTGTATCTTCTATTCCAGAGGAGAAAGTTGCTGATATAGCAAGTTCTCTAAAGGATATAATTCTCAAAAAGAAAGGAGAAATGATAGGTGAAGAAGCTCCAGAAAAAAGACCTTTGGCATATTCAATGACAAAGAAAATAGGAGCAAAGAATCATAAGTTTACAGAAGGATACTTTGGTTGGTTTAAATTCGAAGTAGAAACATCAGATATTATTGAAATCAAAAAGTCTTTTGAATCAAATGATGATGTATTAAGATTCCTTCTTATAAGTACAGTAAAAGAAAATACTTATCTAGGAAAGAAAGCTGCTCCAACACTATCAGAAGATAAGGTTGAAACAGAAAAAGTAAATCCAGAAGTATTAGAAGGTGATATTCCAGCAATAACTCCTGATATAGATAAAAGCATTGATGAAATGGTGAAACAAGCTTAATATTATAAGATAATCACACATACAATGTATTTAAACAAAGCAATTATTATAGGAAATTTAACTCGAGATCCAGAAACAAAAGCTCTTCCTTCAGGAATAAAAGTTACAACTCTAAGTGTAGCAACAAATAGAGTTTGGAAAGATAAAAGTGGAGCAAGACAAGAGAGTACCGATTATCACAATGTTGTAGTATTTGGAAGACAAGCAGAAACAACATCTCAATATTTAAAAAAGGGAAGTAGTTTACTTGTTGAAGGTAGATTACAAACAAGAAGTTGGGATGGTACTGATGGACAAAAGAGATATAGAACTGAAATAGTTGCAGATCGTATACAGTTTGGACAAAGATCAGGTGGAGCAGGTAGTTCAAGCGAATCAAAAGAAACAGGTTCAAAGTCTAGTTCAAAACCAAGTTCAGACGATTCAAAGGATGTACCAGCAGACACAATTGATTATCCTGAAGAAGAAATAAACCCAGACGATATACCATTCTAAATTAATAATAATAAAATATCACAATGACAAAGCAGTGTTACTTCTTACAAAATAATATAAAACATATTGATTATAAAGATACAGAAATCCTAAAGAAATTTCTAAATCCTCACGGAAGAATAATCAGTAGAAAAAAGACAGGTGTTTCTGCAAAGAGCCAGAGACAGCTATCTGAAGCAGTAAAGAGAGCTAGATTTATAGGTCTACTACCATTCGTAGCTAGATAATAATAGAGCCTCAAAAACAAAAACCACCGAGAGGTGGTTTTTGTTTTGTTCATTGTGATAAATAATTACTATTTATTCATTCTTTCTCTATATTCACCAGTTTCAGTATTGAGTCTCAATATATCTCCTTCATTTATGAATAATGGTACATTGGCTGTAGCTCCAGTTTCTAGAGTTACTAACTTGCTTCCGCCAGTAGCAGTATCTCCTTTAACATTTGGTGGTGCTTCTGTAACCTTTAATTCAACTGTAATAGGGTATTTGAAACCAATTATCTGTTCTCCAAATAGTCTTTGTTCAAGTAGAGTATTAGGCTTTATATAGTGTATTTGTGGACCTGTAATTTGTTCGCTAATACCAAATCTCTTACTAGGATCCTTTGGATCACAGAACCAGAATTCACCACGGTTACTATATAGATATTTTACTTCTTTTGTATCAATTTCTGCTTCAGCAACTTTTTCTGATTGATGAAAAGAGTACTCAGTTACTTTTCCAGTAAGCATATTCTTTAATTTTGTTGCATTTACTGGCTTTCTTTGTTGTTTTCTAAATACATGAGATGATATTACCTCATATGGCTGACCATCAAGTATAATATACTTTCTCTCAACTACTTCATTGTATTCTAACATTGACATGGCTTTAACTCTTGGATATTAATCCTTAAAAATAATGTATTTAGGGATTTTAGCCTCTTTACAGCTCTTCTGCAAGTCTTATTCTTATTTCTCCAAGTATCTTTTCACGAGTTTTAGGGTTTTCTTTCAAGAATTGTCTTGTAGCATCATAACCTCTTCCTAGTTTTTCTTCACCATAAGAATATGAATTTCCTGACTTTGTAATAAAGCCCATCTTTTCTCCAAGAGCAATTATTTCACCTTCTTGTGATATTCCTTCATTGTACATAAGATCAAACTCAGTTTGTCTAAATGGGGCAGCGACTTTATTCTTTACTACTTTTACTCTTACTCGTCCTCCCATTATTTCTTCACCTTTTTTAATCTGAGCTATTCTTCTTATGTCTAGACGAACGGAAGTATAGAATTTTAGAGCTTTTCCTCCCGGAGTTGTCTCTGGGTTTCCGAACATAACGCCAATTTGCATTCTTATTTGATTTATAAATATAACTACTGTCTTTGATTTTGCTACTATTCCTGTTAGCTTTCTAAGGGCTTGAGACATTAGTCTAGCTTGTTTTCCAACATGGTGAGCTCCCATATCACCCTCAATCTCATCTTTCGGAGTCAATGCCGCAACTGAATCTATAACTATTACATCCATTTTTCCTGATCTAACTAAGCTTTCAACAATTTCTAGTGCCTGTTCTCCTGTATCAGGTTGAGAAATAAAAAGCTCATCAGTTTTTACACCAATTCTTTTTGCATATTCAGGATCCATAGCATGCTCTGCGTCTATAAAAGCACATATACCGCCTTTCTTTTGTGCTTCTGCTACTACATGAAGGGAAAGGGTGGTTTTTCCAGATGATTCAGGACCAAATATCTCTATTATTCTTCCTCTAGGCATTCCTCCCACTCCTAGAGCTGAATCCAAACCTATTGAACCAGTTGGAATTGCATTTACATTAACCTTTGGTTTCTCACCAAGTTTCATTATTGCTTCATCTCCAAACTTAGTTCTTATAGCTTCTATTGTATCTTTTATACCAACTGTAGGATCTTTTTTTATCTCTTTTTTATTTTCTTGTTTTTTTTCTTCGTTAGAGTCTTCGTAGTTTTCTCCTATTTCTTGTTCTGCTATATCTTGTTCTTTTTCTACAACCTTCGCTTTCTTTATTGAGTTTTTTGCCATTTTCTTTTTGTGTTAAGGATAATCGGGTACTATTGGGTACTGAGCTTATTTTAACGTATTAACTAGTTCAAGTCGATATTCTTTTTGTCTTTTTAATCTATCTTTAGCAATAAGAGTGAAATTATTATATCCTTTTGCTAAAAGTGTTACTTCTTTAAAATTCCCGCGTTCATCAATTGTAATTGATTTACCATTCAATATTATATCTTGTGATCTTTTTGCTATACCTCTTATTGTTACACTAGAAGTAGAGAATGAATATTCTGTAGGTTCTATTATAACTATCTCTGGTCCACGTATTAAATCATGTGTAGCATACATAGAATAACCAAATACTAAAGCTAAAGATATAAATACGATAAATACTCTAACTAATCTTTTAACTTCATTTCTAGTAATTTTCATTATTTATTAAATATTATCAGTTTCTGTATTTTGTATATCTCCAGTTGTTTCTTGTTTATTTGCCAAAACTTCACGTGGTTTACTACCATTTCCAGGTCCTACAATTCCTCTTTCTTCTAGAATATCTATAAGTCTAGCAGCTCTTGAATAACCAATACCTAGTTTTCTTTGTAAGAATGATGTTGAAGCTTTGCCACTTTCTATCACTACTTGTTTTGCTTCTTCATACATATCATCTTCTTCCTCAAGACTCTCATCATCACCTAGTGAAGCTTCAAATACAGAGTCTTTTCCAGGTTCAGGTGCCATAAGGTTTATTTCACCCATAATTTCATCTTTATATGTATCTGCAAGGTATTTTACAACTTTTTTCAGTTCACCTTCAGTAATATATGCAGATTGAAGTCTTGCTGGTTTTGCCATTTCTCCACCTTGATAAAGCATATCTCCAGCACCCAAAAGCTTTTCAGCACCACTTGCATCTAGTATGGTTCTTGAATCAATTTGAGATGAAACTTGAAGTGCTACTCTAGTTGGAACATTGGCTTTTATAAGCCCTGTAATGACATTTACGCTAGGTCTTTGTGTTGAAAGGATAAGATGTATACCTACTGCACGGCTCATCTGTGCTAGTCTAACTATACTTGATTCCAATTCTCTAGGATATGTCTGCATAATATCCGCCAATTCATCTATGACAATTACAATATATGGCATTGAATCAGGCATATTCTTTGTATCTTCTGGACTTGTGTCTTCACCCTTTTTCTTTAATTTTTCAACTTCTGGTGTTAAGACATTCTTATGATAAGAATCAATATCTCTAACTGTATACTTTTCTAAAATGTTATATCTTCTACTCATTTCTTTTGCTGCCCACTTTAGAGCAAGAATAGCTTTTTTAGGATCTGTAATAACTGGGGTTAATAGATGGGGTATAGAATTATAAAGTGTAAGTTCAACTCTTTTTGGGTCAATCATAATAAACTTTAGATTTTCTGGAGCATTTCTGAATAAAAGAGAAGCAATAATTGCATGAATTGTCACAGACTTACCAGATCCTGTAGCTCCAGCAATAAGCATATGGGGTGCTTTTGCTAGGTTTGAGAAGTATGATTTACCGGTGATGCTTTTACCAAGAGAAATTAATAGAGGCTTTTCTGATTGTTGATATTCTTCTGAAGAAAGCAAACTAGCAAGACCTACAGTTGTTTTTGTAGTATTTGGTATTTCAATACCTACTAGTGATTTACCAGGAATAGGTGCTTCTATACGTATAGGGTGTGCAGCAAGTGCAAGGGCAAGGTCATTATTCAATGCAACGATTTTTGAAAGTTTTACACCCTCAGCAGGTTTCAGAGCATATCTTGTTACTGAAGGTCCTATTGATATTTCATCCATTTCAACGCTAATGCCGAAGTTTTGCAGAGTTCTTTTTATAATATTTGCATGAGCTTTTATATCTCCAGTCTCTGGTCGACCCTTATCTTTTTCAAGTAGAGAAAGTGGGGGAGGAACAAAAGGTTTTAGACTATAACTTGCTCTATAACCTGCAAAACTACCATCCTCAACATCCATGTTTTCTTTAGGCTTAAGTATCTTTAAATTATCCACTTTAGGTGCAATTGCAGGTACATTTTCATCATTATTCTCATCTTCCTCCTCCTCACCCTCATTATTTTGCTTAGACCTTTTTATATACTGTTCATCTTCATCCTCTTCATCAGTATATTCTTGTTCTTTTTTAAATAGTCTCCAGAACATTAGATGTTCAATAGTAAAATGAATATCAAAAGTAATTAATATAGATATAGCAAAAATTGCTAATAATAAAGCAATTGAAGCAAAAGTATCAAATAAACCCAATAAAGGTTCAGATATTATATGACCCAAGGCTCCTCCTTCACGTGCAATTAATATATCAACCAAACCTAAACCTGATAAAAAGAAAAATAATGCTCCTACGGTTTTAACAATTTGAAAACTTTTTTTAACACCCTTAAGAAAAGCTATACCCAACATTATAAGTAGAATAGGGAAAAGGAAATAACCAATACCAAATAATTTTTTACCAATATCGTATATAAAGACACCAGCATTACCTGCGCTATTAAAAGCAGACATTATAGATAAAAGAGAAAGTACAAAAAATAGTATTGCAAATATTGCTTGAGATGTCTCTTTCTTAATACCAGAACCACCCTTACTTTTAGAACTGCTTTTATCAGATTTTTTATTAGTATTTTTCGTAGCCATAATTTTATATACATATAATAACATATATATTCTAGCTACTTCATACAACATGTGTTGAAATACTCTTTTTCATTTACTAAAAGGACAAAAATAAATATAATAGACATATAAAAGAAAAATAACATAAAAGACACTTTAAAGATAAAAGGACATAAAATACATTAAAAGACATGTTTGAGACAAATGATGACTTTAAGAAAATAAAAAATACAAATGGTGAAATATTTAGTTCACTAGGCTTCTTTTCTTCTGGTCAAAATATGTCCTTTATATTCAAAAAGACAGAAAAAATATCTCAAGGACTTTTCTTAGCTACAAATCATATAAAAGACAATGAACATATAAAATGGCTAATAAGACAAAAGGCTGTGGATATAGTCTGTATTTCAGCTCAAATGAATAATTTGAAGGTAGTTAATATGGATACAATTATAGATGGATATTTATCTAACACTTTCGATTTGGTAAGTTTGCTTAATATAGCTAGTGGATCAAACATAATGAGTCATAATAATTCATTAATTTTAATTGATGAAATAAATGGGGTATTGAAGTATATCTTGGACAATAAAAATAATGATATTAGACATATACAAAGCATTGTTTTATCATCTGATTTCTTTAAGGTAGAGAATGTCTATAAGAGTGGTTTAAAACCAAGTTTAAAGAACAATTCATTATCAAGTTTTGATAAAATTAATAGTAATAAAAATAATGTTTTGTCCAATAAAAATGACCAAAATAAGCCATATTTGAATATAAATATAAAGGACAAAAAGAATACAAGACAGGAGCAAATTATTAATCTTTTAAAGACTCAATCTGGTCTTACAATTAAGGACTTTTTAGGTGTTATAAAGGACTGTAGTGCCAAGACAATTCAACGTGAACTTATAGACCTAACCAGACTAGGTTTGATCATAAAAGAGGGTGAAAGAAGATGGAGTAAATACTCTATAAAGAACTAGCGTTTTTGTTTGACTTTTGTACCCCAAATATGCTAATGTTTACCGGTGGATTATGAGTTATCCACATTGGTTTTTTGCAGATAACTCCCTACAAGGATATAATGTTCTGCATAGGTTCGTTGACAGTTAAATAGGCATTATATTATCTGTATACGGTATTTCTGTATACATATTTCTGCATTTCTTCGTTCAGTTACGGTTGCTAATGATAGATACTCAGTCTCAGTTTTTGTAACCTATCTTTTTGATTAATGTCGATACATAAAGTCAAAAAGTTAGTGTTAGTAAGTTATTAGTAAAATTATTCGCAAATAAAGGTAATTTTTCAAGAATTATTAGTAATAGAAAAATTATTTTTATTCAAAATTATAAAATATGAAAAAATTAGTTATCGCATCCATTTTTGCTCTTGCTGCGGTACTTGTTGGAGCATCTGCTGCACAAGCATATACTTTCTCAAAGTACTTAACAGTAGGTAGCACAGGCGCAGACGTTTCAGCACTACAACAGTGGCTTATAGACTCTGGCTACAGCATTCCTTCTATCAGCTCAGGTGCAGCATCAAAGGGTTACTTTGGTCAACAGACTAAAGCAGCAGTTGTGAAGTACCAAGCAGCAGTAGGATTACCAAGCACAGGTTTCGTAGGTCCTCTTACAGTAGCAAAGCTAAACGGTGTTGCATCATCAATGCCAGCTCCTACAGCTTCATGCCCAGCTGGATACACATGTACACCAACAGCAGGAACACCAGTTACAGTAACACCTGATTCAGGAGTAGTTACACCAGGAACTGATGGTTCTGTTACAGTTTCTCTTTCAAGCTACGCAAGCAACGTAACAATAAAGAAGGGTGAAACAAAAGATATGGTTGCTGTAAAACTACAAGCAACAGCAGCTCCAGTAGCAGTTACAAGATTTGATGTACGTTTCAATGCACGTCCTTGGCTATACTTCGGTGTTATAACATTGAAAGATAGCAACGGAGCAGTTATAGCTACAAAGAATCTTTCAAGCGCAGCTGACGCTACTGAAATAACAGTAGGTTCAGACTACCTAGTAAGATTTGACAATATAAACGCTGTAATTACACCAGGTACAGACAGAATACTAGTAGTTTCAGGTTCAGTTCTTTCAGTTACAGATAAAATCGTAACTGGTACAGATGTATCTGTTATAGTATCTGTTCCAAATAGCTCAATCAGAACTATAAATGGAAAAGGATACACAGATTCAATTGGTCTAGGTACAGTTGCTCAGTCTGGTACAACAGGAAGAACAGCTACTCTTTCTGCTTCAGGATCAGTTGCAAACATTCTAGGAAGAATATCTCCTTCAACACCTGATACAAGAATTGTTAACACATCAACAAATGGTGAGACAATGGGAGTAGTTCTAGGAAAGTTTGACTTAAAGTCAGAAAACAGAGCTTCAACAATCAACACTCTTACTTTCACATTGAAGGATAATGGAGGAAATAAGCCATGGTCAACAATCCTAAAGAGAGTTTATCTATCTGATGGATCAAAGACATATCAAGTTGATTCTGTTGCTACATCATCAGTATTCTCAAACTTGACAATCAATCTTCCACAAGATGAATGGAAAACACTTGTAGTATCAGCTGATGTTGCTGATCAAGATGATTTCTCAAACGGAGCAATGGCTTCTTCATCTATAACTGTTAACACAACAAACATAGTAGGTATAGACACCAACTTCACAAATGTTACAGCTAGTGGTGCTAATGAAGTTGTTTCAAACAACATGACATTCCTACAGAATGGAGCTTCAATCACAAATATGTCAGCAATTGCAACTGTGTTGGATAACGGAAGCTCAAAGTCAAAGACAGCATCATTGACATATTCATTCACATTCAACAACACAGGTACTTCTGATCTATACTTGTCTGCTAACCCAAGTGTTGCTCTTGCAACAAGCTCAACTGTTTCAACAGCAGCTTCAACAACATTAACAACAGGTTTTGTTACAACATCTCCAGCATCAGTTTCTGGTGATTCAGGTGCATTAACAAACGCTGGTTACTACAGAGTACCAAGCGGTACAGCAAGAACATTCGTGTTCTCAGGTACACTTGATAACACAAACGGTACAAACGGTATACATTCAGCTTCAATCACAAAGGTTTACTTTGATGATGATACAACTGGACTACAAGAGTTTAATGTAAACTTCGGTCTAGAGAAGTTGATATCAAACGTAGTAGGTATATAGTTAAAGTATCTCCTCCCAATAGGTTATATAATTGGAACAAAAGCCACCCGAAAGGGTGGTTTTTGCTTTTCTTTTAACTATGTGGATAAGATTAAAAAATAGTTTTATATATTGATATAATATAAATAAATGATTAATCCTTTTGATGCAAATTTCTTTAAATTTTTAGGTGGGTTTATGCTTATTTTAGGTATAAGTTTTGCTATTTTATTTATTACTCAAAGTTTTGTAAATTCAGGTGATATGAATTTAGCTGATAGTGATGCTAGTGCCTTAAATTCTAGAGTTATTCTAAATATAGTTAAATAATTATATTGAATAGACATAAATTGTATTGTCTAATACTTTTTTTACCATAATTTCATAATTTCTTTATTATTTCTTTATCTCGCATAAGTATACTTTTATCTATTATTAATAATATTTAAAAGTATGAAAAAGAAATTATTAAATTTATTCCTATATTTATCAATATTAATACCTTGGCATGTGCATGGCTATACACATATTAGAGATATAGATATGCAAAGTGGTAATGATAATATAGTTTGGACAAAAGAAAATAGTCCTTATATTTTAGATGAATACATAGATATTCCTTATGGTGTTGAATTAACAATTGATAAAGGTGTAGATATTATGGTTGCTTCTTCTACTTTTCTTGATTCATCCTCGGGTATATATGTTGGAGGGAAATTAAATATAAAAGGCAATGAATATAGTCCAGTAAAATTATATGATATTGGAAATATATTTATAAGTAGCACAAGTGTAAATATACAATATAGTTTATTAAATAATACATATATTGAAACCAAATCAAGTATATTAAATATATCCAGTTCTACATTTACAAATAATATAAAATCTATAATAGCTAAGAAAAGTATAGTTAATATTAATAATTCTAATTTTGATAAAAATGATATTGCTATAGAATCAAATAAATATATAAAAGTATTTCAAGCTATAAATAATGCCGAACAACATGGTTTTGGTATAGGTGGTGAAGGTAATGCTTTTGGTCCAGATCCTGAACAAAATATAATAAATATTTCAGATTCAAATTTTGATGATAATAGATTATCTATTGTAAATAATACATTAAATACTGTTTATGCAATTAATAATTGGTGGGGTAGTCCTCTTGAACCAAAAGACAAAGTAATTGGTGATGTAATATACACTCCTTGGAAAGATAAGAAAATAAACTATGAAATAAAAGATAAACAAGAAATTTGTTGTTCAAGTGTATTGTTTATACCAGGAATAGAAGCAAGTCGATTGTATAGTGATAAAAAAAGAATAATAGGAACAACAACAAATGATTTATGGGAACCCAATTCAAATATTGATGTTGATAAACTTCAATTAGATAAAAATATTGATTCTAAATATCCAATTTATACGAATGATGTTATGGATAAAGCATATGGCGTATATGGTATATATGATAAGTTTATAAATAAGTTAAATAGTATGGTTTCTGATAAAAAAATAAATGAATGGTTACCTTTTGCTTATGATTGGAGATATAGCGTATCAGATATTGTTTTAAAACCCACAAAACATAAAAACAGTAATAAAACCCTAATAGAACAAGCTATAGATTTAGCAAAGAGATCAAAAACTGGAAAGATTACGATAATTGCTCATAGTAATGGAGGTTTAGTAGCAAAAGAACTAGGTAATGAATTAAGAAAAAGAGGGAAAGAAGAAATTATTGAAAATGTAATTATGGTTGCCGTTCCTGAACTTGGTACTCCAGAATCTATATTAGGAATACTACACGGTATAGGACAATCCTTTATAGGTAAGTTATTACCTAGTGAAAGTTCTGCTAGAGCATTAGCTCTGACTATACCTGGATCTTATGGATTAATTCCTTCATATGAATTTTTCAATAAATTTTTAAACCCAGTTGTTTCTTTCTATAGTCAAAAATTTAATGGAATTGATATGACAAAGTATGGAAATGACATATCAGATTATAATTCACTAAAAGACTTTGTTTTAAGTAATAAAGACGATAGAAAACAGCCCAAAAAACAAGATACAAACTATCCAGCAATATTTTCAAATAAAATATTTAGTCTAGCTGAAAGTCTTCATAATAATATTGATAAATATGAATTTCCAAGTTTTACAAATGTTATATCAATAATAGGTTGGGGTAATGAAACTACAAAATCTATTGGTTACACTAGCAATAAAATTAAAATTGAAAGAATAAACAAAGGTGATGGAACAGTACTTTCAGGTTCAGCAGGAAATATAAAAGGAATAAATGTTTATTTAAATCAAAATGATATTAAAAAAGATAAACAAAAAGAGATTAAACATGCCAATATTTTAGAATCAGATTCTATTTTAGATATAGTTGCAAACGTAATAAATAAAACAAAAACTATAGAAATAAAAAATAAAGATAAACTAGAGTTTGATCTACCGAAATATACTTCATATGAAGAGCCGGATATAAGACAATTCGACAATGTAAATACACTAGAAATATACATATATTCACCAGTGGATATTGATATATATGATGATAGAGGTGGACATCTAGGTATTGTTGCCAATAAGAACCCAGGTAAATGGTATGGTATACCGATTATAGAAGACACAATAGGTGCACCTGTATCATTATTGTCTGAATTCAAAAATGTAGTTTTACCTGGAGATAGAAAATACAATATTGTTTTAAAAGGAAATGGTATAGGTTTGTTTACTATGGATATAATCAAATACGTTGGCGATATGGTTCTTGTCTCTTCTACTACCTATCCTTATTTACCTGTTACACCACTTATGAATGCAAGTACAACTATAAGCTCTCTAAATATAAACCCAGTTCTATATATGGATAATGATGGTGATGGTATTACGGATAAAAGTGTTACATCAAATAAACCATTTGATCCCGAATCTTATTTTGACAGCTTAAATATTATGATTAAAAAATTACAAATAAATAAAAAACTATCTGATAAATATATGAAAAGACTAGATAAAATAAAGAAAAAGATTAATAAGAAAAATAGACAAGATTTTGCTGATTATGTTAAAAAACTAGAATTTAATAAAACAGAAGATCAAAACAAGGATGAAGAAGATGATAATGAACAAAATTACACTCATTTTGTTGCAAGGTTTGATATAAAGAAAATGACAAAAAAGGAAAAAGAAATGTATCAAAGTGAAATGGAAAGAATTATATCTTCAATGGAAGAATATGAAGCTGATTAAATATAGTTCAATACAAATTGACTTGTATATATAAAGTATGATAGTTTATGAACAAAGGCCAAAGACAGAAGGCACGGAATAATATTCCAATAAGACCTTCCCAGGTAAAAACTATTTGTGCCTTTTAGTATAAAGGTCGTACGAAGTAAATTAACAGTCTTATATTATATAAATGGCACGTACAAAAAACGAAAAAGCAGAAATTCTAGGCAAGTTGAAGGACATTGTAAAAGATGCAAAGTCTCTAGTATTCGTAAACTTTAAAGGTCTTAAAGTAGGGGATACAGTAAATATGCGTAGAAAGTTCAGAAATGAAGGTGTAGGTTTCTTTGTAGCAAAGAAAAGCTTAACAAAGAAGGCTCTAGAATCACAAAATTATTCTGGAAATATGCCTGAGTTATCTGGAGAGCTAGGTCTATCATTCGGTAGTGATCTAATTGCCCCAGCTAGAGAAGTTTATGAGTTTGAAAAGAAGTATAAAGGACAAGTAAGTATTTTGGGAGGAGTTTTTGATGGAAAGTTCATGACAAAAGCCGAAATGGTGAACATTGCTTCAATTCCTTCACAAAAGACTCTTCAAGCTATGTTTGTAAATGTAATCAATTCGCCAATACAAGGTTTTGTTATGGCACTTGATCAGATTTCAAAGAAAAAGCAATAAAATAAGTTAAATTAAATAAATTAAAATTAATTATTAAAAACATGGAGAATGTAGAAATCCCAGCAAAGTTTCAGTCAATAGTAGATTCAATAGAAAAGATGTCAGTACTAGATCTAAATGAACTAGTTAAACTTCTAGAAAAGAAATTCGGTGTTTCAGCAGCTGCAGTAGCAGTTGCAGCACCAGCAGCAGCTTCAGCAGGAGCTAGCGAAGAAAAGAGTACAGTAAATGTACACTTAGCTTCAGCAGGTGAACAAAAGATTGCTGTTATTAAGGTTATAAAAGAAGCTCTAGGTCTTGGACTAAAAGAAGCAAAAGATCTAGTAGATGGAGCACCAGCACTTGTAAAGGATGCAATGAAGAAAGAAGATGCAGATGTTCTAAAGAAGAAGATAGAAGAGGCTGGAGGAAAGGTAGAATACAAATAAAGTTCTATGGATACACTTACCCAACTCTTTGGGAGTTCTCTTAGGGTAAAGTTAATGAGACTTTTTCTCTTTAACCCTGAAAATATTTTTTCTATGGAACAAATATTAAATAGGGTTAAATCAAAAAATGCAGATATTAGAAAAGAGATAAATAAACTTATATTGACTGGCTTAATTAAAAAGAGAATAACTGTAAAAGAGATTACGGTAAGAAAAAAGAAAAAGAATATCCAAAAAAGGGTAGATGAAATCGGGTATTCCTATGATCAAAAATTCCCATATTTTCTAGCATTAAAAAATCTACTAATAGTAGCAAGTTTGAATGCAGATGAAAGTTTGGTTAAGAAATTTAATGGTATTGGAAAGATAAAAGTCTTTTTAGCATCAGGAGTTTTTCTTCAAGAATGGGATACTCGGGTTGATCTTCTCATAGTGAGTGATGATATAAACATGGTAAAGCTTGATACCGCTATAAAAAATCTAGAAGCCGAAATAGGTAAAGAATTATCTTATTCAGCTTTTGAAACAGAAGATTTTGAATATAGATTGGGAGTTCATGATAAATTGGTAAGAGATATACTTGATTCAAAGCATATCTTACTTGTGGACAAACTAGGATTATCTCCAAAAAATTAGTGTTATAATTAATCCATTATAAATAGGATTAATTATAAGACTTAAAAGTATGATGTATGTAAAAAATTGGGGTGATGTATTCACTCAGTCACTGCAAGGGGTATGGTATGGAGTAGCAAGTATTATTCCAGCTATAGTACTTTCAGTAGTTATTTTTGCAGTTGGATGGTTACTTGCTGTACTAGTTGAAAAAATAATAGAAGGACTATTCAAAGGACTAAAGGTAGACGCTGCTTTAAAGAATGCAGGTCTAGAAGATGTAATGAAGCGTGCTGGTCATAATTTGAATTCAGGACACTTCGTTGGAACACTAGTGAAGTGGTTTATAATAGTAGTATTTCTAATTGCTTCATTTGATGTGCTTGGATTAAATCAAGTAAATCTATTCTTGAGAGATGTTGTGCTTTCATATCTTCCTCAAGTAATAATTGCTGTACTAGTAATTATGGTATCTGTAATAATTGCTGAGGCAATGTATAAATTGGTGGTTGCTAGTGCAAGAGCAGCACATGTAAAGTCAGCTCATTTCCTTGGTGTTGTTACAAGATGGTCAATATGGATATTTGCTATCCTTACAGCATTGTATCAACTAGGCATAGCACCATCATTAATTCAAACTATAGTAATGGGAATTGTTGCTGGAGGTGCATTAGCTATCGGTTTAGCTTTCGGTCTAGGTGGAAAGGATGCAGCAACAGAAGTTATTGAAAAAATAAAACATACACTTTCAGATAAAGAATAATATTTTATTCAATAAAATCTTATAAATATAGAAGACCCCAATCGGGGTTTTTCTATTATATTAACAATAATTCTACTTATACTGTTGACTTTAAAAACAGACTAGTATACACTACTCCTTACACAGAAATATGTTAAAAATCACTTCAAAACGGCCATAACTCACATTGCTTTTTAAGTGGTGTAAGTGAAGGCCGCGAAAGCGGTTTTTGTTCATCAGAATGACTGAAATTTGACAATTAAATACTCCAACAGTCTTAACAATCAGAAGGCTGTTGGAGATAAGGTAGTACTGTATGATATGTATTTGAAAGGGTTTTTTCGTACATATATACAGTATGTTGTAGACAAATAATTGTGGTTCTTAAATTTCCTAATGGGAAATTTAAGGGCATATGGTGGATGCCTTGGCTTTGAAGAAGCGATGAAGGACGTGGCGTAGCAACGATAAGCTCCGGGGAGATGCTAAGCAATCTTTAATCCGGAGATCTCCGAATGAGGAAACTCACTGATTTTAATCAGAACTTTATCACTTGATGATAAAGAGCGTACCCAGGGAAGTAAAACATTTCAGTACCTGGAGGAGGATAGACCAATAGGAATTTCGCAAGTAGCGGCGAGCGAAAACGAATGAGCCCAAACTCAACCTTTATCGTGCGATAAGACGAAAGTCTTGTAGCGCGATAAAGGTTGGGGGTAGTAAGGCAGAAACGTACCATTTATGGTAGAAGAGTTACAAAATATATTATTAGAAGAATATGCTGGAAAGCATAGCCCCAGAAGGTGATAGCCCTGTAGTCGAAAATAATATATCTCTTTTGTTTCTGTTCTTGAGTACCTCGAGACATGAATAGCTCGGGGGAATCTGCCGGAACTAACCGGTAAGGCTAAATATTCTCAAAGACCGATAGTGAACTAGTACCGTGAGGGAAAGGTGAAAAGTAGCCCGGTAAGGGCGGTGAAATAGACCTGAAACCATATGCTTACAAGGAGTCGCGGCGGGGCTGCACTTTGTATATTATTTGTATTTTATTTGATGAAATAAATAAATAAAATATTTTATAGTATTCAGTGTGCAGTTCCGTTCCGGCGTGCCTATTGAAGAATGAGCCAACGAGTTTATGCATGTTGCAGGCTAAGGTCGAGAGACCGGAGTCACAGGGAAACCGAGTGTGAATAGCGCGAAATATATGTAGTATGCATAAGACCCGAAGCCAGATGAGCTTGCCTTGAGCAGGATGAAGTTTATCGAAAGATAGATGGAGGTCCGAACGGTAGAGTTGTGCAATCCTCTCCGATGACTTGAGGTAAGGAGTGATAAGCTAATCGAATCTGGTAATAGCTGGTTCTCTCCGAAATAGCTTTTGGGCTAGCGTCGTATTTACCTTTCTGGGGTAGAGCACTGGAAGATTCTGACAGGTCGAAAGATCACAGAACCTATCAAACTCCGAATACAGAAAGTAAATTATACGGCAGTTAGACGGTGGGGGCTAAGCTCCATACGTCAAAAAGGAAACAGCCTAGATCTCCATTTAAGGTCCCTAAATCTATACTAAGTACACTTAAGGTGGTGTATTTTCTCTGACAATGAGGATGTAAGCTTAGAAGCAGCTATCATTTAAAGAAAGCGTAACAGCTCACTCATCGAGAGAATATGCGCCGCAGATAATCGGGGTTAAGTATAGTACCGAAACTGAGGGCTTGTAGGTGATTCGTCATTTATAAGCGGTAGGAGAGTTTTCTACTCTGCGTTGAAGGCAAAGGCGTGAGCCATGCTGGAGCGTGTAGAAGTAAGAATGTTGGCACAAGTAACCACAATGCGGGTGAGAATCCCGCACGCCGAAAGATCAAGGTTTCCTTGGCTATGAAAATCAGCCAAGGGTTAGTCGGGCCTAAGGGGATGGTGAAAACCGCACCCGATGGACACATGGTTAATATTCCATGACTTTTATATAAAGTGACGGAGGGACGGAGTGTAGTATGTACAGCTTGTTATTGGATTTGAGTAGTTGCTATAGGGAAGGTGTGTAGGAAAATCCGCACCCTGTCTTAAATGACGATTCCGAGTAGAGGCTAAAGTTCTGGGTTCGCCCAGGGTTATTGTACAAAGCACGCTCTCGAGAAAAACTTCTAAACTTATTTATATAAAAACCGTACCGCAAACCGACACAGGTGATCAAGTCGAGTAGACTAAGGCGAACGAGTGAGAGGTCTCCAAGGAACTCGGCAAAAAAGCAGCCGTAACTTCGGAATAAGGCTTGCCCACACCATAAAGCTCTTTTTTGAGCTTGAAATTGTATGGGCCAGTTTCAGTGAATGCTGATCAATTGATTAGCGCATGATGCGAAACTGCTGCGAAAGTACCGCGAGGGAAAATTCGATCAGCGGCACTGCATTGGTAACCCAGTGTAGTGTGAAAGAATATGAGTGGGGTGGATGGGTTATTCACACCTCCTCTGCGATTTGGAGTGAGAAAGGCAAGGGTCTTTTTTGCGCCAAGTTTAAGTAGTGAACGACAAAGAACATTTTTGTCACCAGACGAAGGTGTATGTTCACTTGGTGAGTAATCAAAAAAACCAGAGCGGTGTAGACGTACACACGCTCCCTTCATGAGTAATTGAAACTGGCCCGCCAATTTTCTCTTTGCAAGACAGCAAAGAGAGCTTTATGGTGTGGGCCGCAGCGAAAGTATCTCTGGCAACTGTTTATCAAAAACACAGCTCCCTGCGAACTCGCAAGAGGATGTATAGGGGGTGACACTTGACCAATGCCCGAAGGTCAAACAACGGCGGTGCGATCATATCAAGCTGACTGTTGTAAGCCCGGGTGAATGTCGGCGATAACTATAATCGTCCTAAGGTAGCGAAATTCCTTGTCAGGTAAGTTCTGACGCGCACGAAAAGTGTAATGCCTGGAGAACTGTCTCGGAGACTTGCTCGGTGAAAATACAATATCGGTGAAGATGCCGATTACCCACAGTTAGACGAAAAGACCCTAGAAGCTTTACTGCAACTTGATTTTGAGTATATGTTTTTGATGCGTAGCGTAGATGGGAGGATTTGAAGTTTTTCTTTCGGGGAAGATGGATCCACAAGTGAAATACCATTCTTTAAAAATATATATTCTAACCTCGACGGCAAAAAACGACGAGAGACAGAATCTGGCGGGCAGTTTTAGTGGGGCGCTATCCTCCTAAAAAGTAACGGAGGAGTTTATTAAGGTCAGCTAGGCGCGAATGGAAACCGTGCCGATAGTGTAATGGCAGAAGCTGGCTTGACTGTAAGACGTACTTGTCGAGCAGATGCGAAAGCAGAACATAGTGAACCGACCTTACGCATTAGATGCGGGGGAAGATTATCGGACAAAAGCTACTCTAGGGATAACAGGCTGGTTGCGCCTAAGCGTTCATAGCGACGGCGCAGTTCGGCACCTCGATGTCGGCTCAACTTATCCTGGAGGTGGAGAAGCTTCCAAGGGTTTGGCTGTTCGCCAATTAAAAAGTTACGCGAGCTGGGTTCAGACCGTTCAGTAGTAATATCGAGTAAGATTTTGTTTTAAGAAATGCCTCTCGCAGGCCACGAAGGTGGCCGAGAGGAGCAAGTTTTCAGCAGAAAACTATGCGAGCATTTCGTAAATGAAATCTTACGAGATAGACTCTTGAACAGTCTGAATCACTTCGAATATATGTTATACAATAAATAAAAAATTTTTCGTTTAAAAAATTATAAATTTCAAGAATTTATAATATAAAAGATAAGAATTGATCAATCAAACACGGCGGTCCTCTATAGAAATATAGATGCGATCAAGTTAACTAATATCGGTAGAGTCCAACTTGGATAATACCGAGGGAAGTTTGTATGTTTTATGGTGGACAATAGAATGCTAAGTAGAAAAGGAATCGGCTGTTAACCGGGATTCCTGCTATTTCCACTGGCGACCTTCAGACGTCAGGTCGCCTCTACCATTAAACATATAAACACCCGTAGAGACTAAACGTTAACACTCCAGATTTTATAAAATAAAATAGGAATAAGCTATAGTCCATTGCATAGAGTAATCTATGATAACAAGCGTGAGACAGGTTGGTCTCCTATCTACTGTGGGCGTTGATTCTTGAGGGGATTTGACTCTAGTACGAGAGGACCGAGTTGAACTGACCTCTGGTCTGACTGCTGTCCTGCCAAGGGCAACGCAGTGTAGCTATGTCGGGAACGGATAAATTCTGAAAGCATCTAAGAATGAAGCCGTCCCCAAGATTAGGAATCGTTTGAGACCCGTAAGAGATGATTACGTTGATAGGCTTTAGGTGTAAGCACAGTAATGTGTTCAGCCGAGAAGTACTAATCCGTCGATCTCATTAGGGAATTTGAGGGCCACAATTATTTGTTTACTTACCTTATTAACTGATTTTTTGAAGATTCAAATGTGGAGGTTTTAGCGGTGTGTTAAAGTTTAATGGTTGAACGCCATCCGTGTCCAAAACGGGGAAATGGAAGATCTTGGTTCAAATCCAAAACACACCGCCACTTTCACAAATTTAAACTTGGTTAGCTAAAGTAGCTCAGCTTGGTAGAGCAACACTCTGACATGGTGTCGGTCGTAGGTTCAAATCCTACCTTTAGCTCCAAGTTTAAACTGGTGATATTTATTACACCAGTCCACATTTGAGTCTTCAAATAAAATTGAACATTATATTCTGGTGATTCGGCGCTATGGAAACACCCGTTCCCATTCCGAACACGGAAGTGAAACGTAGTTGCGGCGATGATAGTCCTTTAGGGCAAAAGTAGCTAGTCGCCAGTATAAAGTGTTTAATTAAAACAATATTCACAACCAATAGCCTCGCTATTTGTATTGTGTGTTATAATTTATGTATATAGATCGTAATGGATCGATTAAATAAATTAACTAAATAAAATGGAAACAAATAAAATGCCTGGTTTTTTGGATTTGATAAGTAATTCTTTAAAATTATATAAAAAGAATGCAAATGATTTTGTTTTATTAGGAATGATTGCTTTTATATTCTTAATAATTCCGGATCTATTTTCTTTTGTACCAAATAGCCTCCTATTATTCATTGTAATGATTATACTCGGCCTATTTTTTTCTTTAATTTCGACAGCATCGTCTATAGTTAATAGTGCAATTATTGTACAAGCAGCTGATGATGTAAATTCAGGAAAAAAAATACATTTAGATAATTTGTATAGAGGTGCTTTCAAAAGATTTGGGTCAATTTTATTTGTAATTCTAATAACAGGATTAGTATTTATTGCTTCAGTTTCTCTATTCTTTATTCCAATAATAGCGGTTTCAGTATATCTCGCTTTTGTAATGTATACCTTGATTCTTGAAGATAAAAGAGGATATGACGCTCTTGTGACCAGTTTTAACTATATAAGAGGAAATTGGTGGGCAGTTTTTGGAAGAGTTATATTGTTAAGCGTTGTATCTCTATCATTTATGGCTTTTGTATTTTTTGCTTATATCGGAATATATACAATGATGACTGGTGGTACTGATTTTATTTATTTATTAAGAGATGGTCAAAATGAATATGTCTTCAGTATTGTATATAGCATCATAGTTAAAATGATAGTTTCTTGTTTAATAACTCCAGTTACTACACTGTATACATATCAAATATACAAATATTTAAAGAATAATAGTACTGTAAATAGCGAAGAAGAAAAGAAAACTGTTAGATATTGGTTTGTAGGGCTAAGTATTGCCGGGGTAATTATTCCAATAATTTTAGGAATATTTGTATTTTTAATGACTTTATTTTCTGAAACTAAAACTAGACAAGATTATATTTTAGAAAGTAAAAGTGGTCATATGAGAATTATAGATAGGGGGCAATATAGAAATGGAGCTTATATGATGGATAATGGAAGAATGTATATAAATACTCAAAACAAAACAGTAAAATAGTAAAAGTAAAATAAATGGCTTCTTGGTCAACTAAAAGAAAAACTGTATACGGTCTGATAGTTATATTTGGTCTTTTAGTACTAGTTGCTATTCCATTATTTTTAATTTTATACAAGGCACCAAGTTGTTCAGATGGTAAGATGAATGGAAATGAAAATGGTATAGATTGTGGAGGTTCTTGTTTGAAACTTTGTCAAAGTGCCTTTTTAACTCCAAAGATTTTATGGGGAGGTACAAAGTTCGAAAGAATTGCTAAAGGTATATACAATGCATCGAGTTATATTGAAAATAATAATATATATGGTGCCGCAAACAATATCCCATATAAAATGTCATTTTACGATGCTTCAGGTCTACTTATTGCAGATAGAATTGGATACTTGAATATACCACCACATAGAAACGTTTTGGCTTTTGAAACAAATATTGAAACAAGAGAAAGTGTGCCAATTAAAGCAACTTTTGAATTTTTGAAGCCACCACTATGGTTTAAATCACACGATAGACTGGATAGTTTATCAATTTTGAAAAAAGATTATACAGAAACAGATGATAGCTCAAGTGTTAGTGTTGTGCTAGAAAATAGAGGATTAATTCCTTATCAAAATATAGTGCTATATGTTGTATTGTATGATATAAATCAAAATGTAATAGGTTTTTCAAGAACAGAACTTGATGAAGTTAAACCTAAGGGTAGAGAAAATGCAGTATTTACTTGGCCTTTTAATAGATCAGGTCAAGTAACTTCAATAGAGGTATTACCGTTTATAGAATCAATAAGAGATAATGGATAAAATAAAAAACGTATTATCTAGTTTAATTTTTAAATCATTTGGTGGGTATCGTTTAGAAGAAAATAAGCTTAGTTCAAATATTGACTGGGTTATGTTTTTTTCAACAATACCTCTTTTGGGTGCAGGTCTTTTAGTTATGAATTCTTTTACTGGAGATAGTCATTTTTTCGAAAGACAAATAATATGGATTGGTGTTTCTATTACTTTATTTTTTGTATTAAGTTTTTTTGATTTTAGATTTCTCAAGAGCAGTAAAATAACAATTATACTTTTCGGTATTTCATGTGTATTTTTATTATTACTTTTTGTAATCGGTAAAGTATCTCACGGAGCATTAAGCTGGTTTAGACTAGGTTCTTTATCTTTTCAACCAGCAGATCCTTCAAAACTTGTTTTGATAATTCTTTTAGCAAAATATTTTTCAAAAAGACATATGGAAATTGCAAATATAAAACATATATTTGTATCAGGATTCTATGCTTTTGTATTATTCGGTTTAATACTAGTTCAACCAGACTTCGGTTCAGCTATAATTATTTTCTTAATCTGGTTCGGTATGATATTGGTTTCTGGTATTTCAAAAAAGCATTTATTAGCAATATTTTTAAGCGGAGTAATTGCTTTTTGTTTGTTGTGGTTCTTTGGTTTTAAAGAGTATCAAAAAGAAAGAATATTAAATTTTATTCACCCTTTAACTGATATACATGATACAGGTTATAACTCTTATCAATCAGCCATTGCTGTTGGTTCTGGAGAATTACTTGGAAAAGGTGTTGGATATGGTACACAATCAAGATTAAAGTTTTTACCTGAATATCAAACAGACTTTATTTTTGCTGCATTTGCAGAAGAATGGGGCTTTGTGGGTGTAATGTTTTTATTTAGTTTATATGGAATAATAATTTGGAGAATTATAAAAATTTCACTTACCGGTTCAAGTAATTTTGAAATGCTTTATGGTGCAGGAGTAGCTATATTTCTAATATCTCACTTTTTTATTAATGTCGGTATGAATATGCAATTATTACCTGTTACAGGTCAAACATTACCATTTTTAAGTTATGGAGGTACTCATTTACTGACTGAATTTGCTGGCCTGGGAATATTAATGGGAATGAGAAAGTATAGAAGAACTGTTCATAAGGATAATATATCTGATGAATTTATTGGAAGATAATAAATATTATTTATTATAAATATTATATATACTATCAATCATACTTTGTATTGGAAATTTACTTATAATTTTTTCTCTCAAATTTTTACCATATTGTTTTACGTCTTTTATATGTTCCAAGGTAAAAAATATTGCATAAGCAAGTTCTTTTGTCTTTTTAGGTTGAATTAGTATGCCTGATTTCATATCTTCTATGATGTCTGGAATTCCACCGACTGTAGTAGAAATAATAGGTAGACTAGCATAACCAGCTTCCATTATTGAATATGGTAAACCATGTTTAATATTTGGTAGTATAAAACAATCAAAAGCTTTTATGTATTCTTTTGCATGATCAATGTAACCCAGTAAATAGAAATTCTTTTCTAAACCATTTTTATTTATTAATTCTTGAAAATTATTTTTGTTTTTTCCTTCACCAAAAACTATAAATATTACATCTTTATATTTATCAATAACTATTTGACTTGCTTCAATTAAATAATTAATTCCTGAATTATCATCCAAACTAGCAATAGTTCCAAATATCTTTTTCTTTTTGAACAATGATAAATCCATACCAACCTTTTTTGCTAATAGTTGTTTTGCACCTTCAACTGACATAAAAATAGGTGTTTCAATACCATTTTGTATTAGTTGAATATTGTTTCGAATGAAAGGGAAGTACAAGGTATGATTGTAATCATTTTCATTTGTAAGTATTGTTCTATTAGTAAACAATATAGTCAACCAAAATTTGATTATAGACAATATTTTTCTAGTCCAATTTTCTTGTTCATTGTATGGCCATTCATGCACTGTTTGAACAATTTTCTTAATTCTCAATAATTTAGTTATTAAAATAATATAAAGTAAATTATTACTATGTATATGTATTACATCAGGTTTTTCTTTCTTTATTATTTTATATATAAATGAAAAACTATTTATATTTTTATCATTATTATTAAATACGATATTTGTATTAGGATAATCAGAATTCAACTTAGATTTTAATATTTCACACTCACAAAAAACCAATATGTTATTTTCATTCTTTGTACTGGATGATTTTACTAAATCAAAAACATGTTTTTGGGCACCGTTCCACTCTTTGCCGTATATAATCTGAAGTATTTTCATACTATTAAATTATCATTTTTATAATTATTTCGATAGTCTAGCACAATTACACAATATGTCTCATTAAATAAAACATTATTTTAGTTTGCTTTATTGAGCAAAATTCATATAATAGGGTAACAAACATATGAATGAACAAACATTAAAGGCAAGGATTATAGCGTTATTTTTACTAATTGGATCATGTTTAATAGGTTATTTTAATTATTCTACAAATAGCAGTATTGGTATACTAAACAAACAGTTTAAACTAGGTCTAGACTTAAACGGAGGTACCCACTTGGTCTATAAAGCTGATACATCAAAGGTTTCACCTCAAGATGTAAATTCATCAATGTCTACTTTACGTGATGTTATAGAAAGACGTATAAATGTTTTTGGTGTAAGTGAACCGATTGTTCAAGTTGAAAATTCTGGTGTACTAGGTTCAAAAGAGGCACAACAAAAATTAATTGTTGAATTACCTGGAGTAACAGATATAGAAAAAGCAATAAAAAGTATTGGTGAAACTCCGCTTCTAGAATTCAAGACTATAACAACATCTGATATTGAAACTATAAATAAATTATCAATACCTGATTCAGAAAAGGAAAAGGAATATGGTAAATACTTTAAAGATACAGGTCTTACAGGAAGAATGCTTGAAAAAGCGCAGTTGGTGTTCAATCAAAATACAAATGAGCCAATTGTTTCTTTAACTTTTAACCCAGAAGGAAAGGCTCTTTTTGCAAAAATCACTAAAGAAAATATTGGTAATATCGTAGGTATTTTCTTGGATGGAAAACAAATTTCTTTACCAGTAGTTAGAGAAGAAATAAAAGATGGTAAAGCACAAATTTCAGGTACCTTTAAGCTTGAAGAAGCAAAACTACTTGTTAGAAATCTAAACTACGGTGCACTGCCAGTTCCTATAGAATTAGTTTCTACACAGACTGTTGGATCATCACTAGGTAATGATGCGTTAAAAGGTGGAGTTAGAGCAGGAGCTTGGTCACTTATAATAATCGGTATATTCCTTGTTGTGTGGTATAGACTACCTGGTTTTATTGCAGTTATTTCTTTAGGAGTTTATACAGCTTTGATGTTAGCACTTTTTAAACTAATACCTGTAACACTAACAGCAGCAGGAATAGCAGGGTTTATTCTATCTATAGGTATGGCAGTAGATGCAAACATTCTAATATTTGAAAGAATGAAAGAGGAACTAAAGAGAGGAAGGGGAATATCAGATTCAATGCATGAAGGTTTTGCTAGAGCATGGTTATCTATAAGAGATTCAAATATTTCAAGTATTATTACAGGACTTATACTTTATTACACTGGTAGTTCTTCAATAATAAAAGGTTTCGCTCTAGTATTCTTTATTGGTGTTATTGTAAGTATGTTTACAGCCATAACAGCCTCAAGAATATTCCTATATGCAGTTGCTCCAAAGACAACAAATAGATTCAATGCTTTCCTAATTAGTAATGGTTTTACTAGAACAATAAAGGGATAGTTAAGATACAGTATTGTAGATCTCACTAGTTTTATAAATCATATTATCAAGTGAAAAGTCTTTTCTGACTTTATTATTTAATCTTTCTCCAAAAATCTTCATATCTTGAGGGTTTTGTAAATAATATTGTATTGCACTAGTTATATCTTGAACATTGTTTGATTGGACCAAAATTCCATTTACTTTATCTTGTATGATTTCTGGAATTCCACCTACATTACTTGCTATACAAGGAAGGCTTGCTAGACCTGATTCTAATAATACATAACCGAAACTTTCTGAAATAGAAGGCAGTATAAATATATCAAAAGCTTTAAAATATTTTGAAGCATTTTTAATATGACCAAAAAGTACTACATTATCTTGTATATTCAGTTCATTGATTAGGTTTTGTATATTTTTTCTTTCTTCTCCTTCACCAAATATTAAATAAACAACCTTTTTATTTAACTGTTTGAACTTATCTGAATTTATTAATTTTGAAACAGATTTTAGTGAGTATTCATAACCTTTAACATGATGTAATTCTCCAACACTTCCTAATAATAATGTATTTGACTCATTATATTTTGAGATTTTTTTATTAAATTCTGAATTTATATTTTTTAATTCATTTATTGCTTCATTTTTATTTAATAAATCTATATTATTTGTAGCATTGTGTATGACTACAATCTTATTTGAAACAAAAGGGAGGTTAATTACTTGTTTCATCAAACCATGTGATACTGCAATTGTTTTATGAGAAAGAATAATAGTTAACCAGTGTAAAAACTTTATTATTATTTTTGAGACT
Organism: Minisyncoccia bacterium; assembly: GCA_044228445.1. GTDB lineage: Bacteria > Patescibacteriota > Minisyncoccia > Phycocordibacterales > PALSA-1337 > CAIOGI01. The sequence goes on from JBGAUV010000001.1 coordinate 249,783, forward strand.
GCATTTCTATTCTCATTAAAAGCCCAACCATGTGATGTAAAAATGATATTTTTAATCCCAGCTATCCTTCCAGCCAGTGCACCCAAACCACTTATTTTTGAACTATTTAAATGTAATATATCAGGTCTTTTTTCTTTAAGTATTTTTAATAGATCAAAGAAACCTGAGATATCGCTCATTATATCTATATCTCTGCCTAGTTTAAGATTGCCATCAGATTTTATTCCAGCTTGATTTAATCTATTTATAAGCTCACCTTGTGAACCTGCCATTACTTCTATATCAAAATTCTCTTTATTTAAATTGCTAGAAATATCAAAAACATAACGCTGAGCACCACCCCAGTTTGATTTTGTTATTAGAATAAGGACTTTCTTTTTATTCATCTTTGTGTTATAATATTTGCTATTAAAGTAAACAATTTACTTATAAAATATGGCTATAGTAAACAAGAAAGAAACTGTATTTATAGGAATTGGGGACATAATCCTCCTTATCGCTTCTTTGGTGGCTTCTTTGATATTGAGATATCAGGAATTTCCTACATCAGATACTCTACAATTACATATTTTGCCTTTCTCAATAATAATCCTACTATCCGTAATTGTATTTTATATTTCCGGATTATACAACCGTTCTATAAATATGGCCAGACACTCTCTGCCTGGCAAAATAATTAGAGCTCAAGTTGCAAATGGTATTATTGCAATGGCTTTATTCTATTTCTTTCCTAGTTTTGGAGTTACGCCAAAAACAACATTGTTTATATATATTGTTTTATCAACAGTATTTACTCTATTTTGGAGAATTCATAGTTATTCAATATTAAATTTGAGAAAGAAACAGCCGAGTTTAATAATAGGTAGTGGAAAAGAAGTTTCAGAATTGATCACTGAAATAAATCATAATCCACATATTCCAATATATTGTAAGGATAATGTTGATCCTTCACAGTCTGTTTCAGATATAAATAAATTATTTGAAAATGAGAATAACTATAGATTTATTGTAGCAGATATTGATGATCCAAGAGTAAATAACTTTTTGCCCGAATTGTATAAAAATTTATTTCCAAATGCTTCAATTATAAACTTGCATGATTTATATGAAGATATATTTGATAAAATTCCTTTATCAAGAATTGATTATGCTTGGATTATGAGTCATGTTAGTTCAATATCTCCAAAAATATATGATATTGGGAAAAGATTTGTAGATTTAGTATTGGCAAGTTTTGTAGCATTATTTGGTTTATTAATTTATCCTTTTGTAGCTATTGCAATAAAAATCGAAGACGGCGGTCCAGTATTAATAAGTCAATTTAGAATCGGTAAAGATAATCATGTTTTTCCAATATATAAATACAGAAGTATGACTCGTAGTGATAATGGTAAATGGTTGCCTGAAAGTGAAAATAAAGTGACAAGAGTTGGTAAATTTATAAGAAAAACCAGAATTGATGAATTACCACAAGCATTGGCAATAATAAAAGGTGATATGTCTCTTATTGGTCCAAGAGCAGATATTATTGATCTTGGTAAAAGATTGGAAAAAGAAATTCCATATTACACTATTCGTACAGTTATAAAACCTGGTCTTTCTGGTTGGGCACAAGTAAATCAAGAAAAACCACCTCAATCAATAGAAGAAACAAAGATTCGTCTATCTTATGATCTTTACTATATAAAGCATCGTTCTTTGAGTCTTGATTTATTAATTGCTCTAAGAACTCTCAAGACTTTATTGTCTAGAGAGGGTATGTAATATATAATTCCAAAATATGAATACTATATTTATAACTGGTGGAGCAGGGTATGTTGGTGCAATGTTACTTGATATTTTTTCAAGACGTTCAGATGTTAATAAAATAATTGCACTAGATACTCAACCTTTTCCTGATTTCCTAAAAACAAGTGGTGCACAAATAGATAAGATAAAGTTTATAGTAGCAAATACCTCTGACAATACTTGGCAAGATGAAGTTGCAAGTTTTAAACCTAATATTGTAATACACACAGCTTGGCAAATAAGAGAAATGTATGGAAAGAAAAAAACACAATGGAAATGGAATATTACAGGAAGTGATAATGTATTTGATTTTGCTTTAAATACACCTTCAGTAGAAAAATTAATTCATTTCTCTACTGTAGCTTCTTATGGTGCTTTTAGTACAAATGAAATTACTCATTTATTTAAAGAAGATGAACCATTTAGAAAATCACCATATCTTTATGCAGAAGAGAAGAGAATTGCTGAAGAGCACCTTATAGAAAAATATAATAATGCAAAAAAGAATAATTCTAAAGTTAAGATTGCAATTATAAGACCTGCCGCAATAACAGGTCCAAGAGGAAGATATATGAGAATAAGATTCGGTCTTCAATCTGCTTTATCTGGAAAATTAAAGGGATCATTTATATACAATATTGTAAGTCTTCTTGTTTCTTTTGTGCCTATTACAAAAAAATGGTGCAGACAGTTTATACATGAAGATGATATTGTGGGAGTTGTAACTACTTTAGCTTTTGATAATTTAAAGAATGATTTTGATATATTCAATGCTTGTCCATCAGGACCAGTTGTTACTGGTAATGATATGGCACAAGCAGTAGGTAAAAGATCAATTATGGTTAGTCCATATTTAATTAGGTTTGTATTCTTTTTAATGTGGAATTTAACTTTGGGTAAAATACCAACTTCAAAGGGAGGATGGAAATCGTATTCATATCCAATAGCTGTAGATGGTACCAGGATTACAAAAATTTATGGTTATAAATACAATTGGCAATCAAAAGAGGCATTTACAACCAAAAGTGGATATTATTCAAAATATGCTGTTTAATATGTTTTTTGTTGCAAAATAGCACCAAATACCTATAATAAACTCACAAGTTGATTCATTAATATTTAAGAGCTGTCAATAAAATAAAATTATATGTTTGTCGTAAAATACAGAAAATTTTTCTACGCACTATCAAGTATCCTAATTCTAGGTTCAGTTTTTTCAATGGTTTATTGGGGTTTCAATCTAGGTATAGATTTTAAAGGAGGATCAATACTTGAAGTAGAATATAAAGACGTAAGACCAGCTCAAACAGATTTAATAACAGCTATTACTCCACTAAATTTAGATGCTTCTGTTAGGCCAACAGGGGATAAAGGTTTTATTATAAGAATGAAATCTATAAATCAGGATGAAAAGAAATCATTAGTTGAAGCTTTGGCTATACCAAAGGATGCAAAGTTTGAAGAAAAGAGATTTGATTCAATAGGTCCAGTTCTTGGTGTTGAGGCACTTAGAAAATCTCTTTCATCAATTGCTCTAGTTCTTTTGGCAATAGTCCTATTTATTGCTTATGCATTCAGAAAAGTTTCAGAACCTATATCATCTTGGAAATACGGTTTTGTTGCTATTATTGCTCTATTTCACGATGTAATAATTCCAACTGGAGTATTCTCTATACTAGGACATTTTAAGGGATATGAAATTGATACATTGTTTGTTACAGCATTACTAGTTGTACTTGGTTTCTCTGTTCACGATACTATTGTGGTATTTGATAGAGTTAGAGAAAATCTTGGACATGCAAGTTCAAAAAAGCCTTTTATAGAAATAGTAGGAGAGAGTGTAAGTCAGACTTTTACACGTTCTATAAACACTTCACTTACGACACTACTTGCACTGATTGTTCTGTACTTTATTGGAGGTGAATCAACACAACACTTTTCTTTAGCGCTGATAATAGGTATTGTTGCAGGAACATATTCTTCTATATTTATAGGTTCACCATTACTTGTAACTATTGAGAGATGGCAATCAAAAAGAAAGAATAATAAATAATGCTATGGCTAGTAAAGGTGGGGATGAAACAGTGGGAATTATAGGAGCGTTTAAAGGAATAATATTTGAGCTTATTTCTCTTATATTTGGTGCTATTAAAGATACTCTGGCTTTATTATGGGAATTTATATCGGGCGTTTGGAAGAATATTACTGATATTATAGCTGTTCCATTTACGGATTTTGTTATAAATTTCGCAAAAATCACTGTAAAAGAACTAAAAGGTAAATAAGGTTTTATACCAAGTATTCAGGTATTTTTTATAGCATATTTAACCCTAATCATAGCCTTATTTTGAATTGTATTGTTAAGTATTTTATATATATAGAAAAAGCTTGACTTTATTTTCTATATGAGTAGAATGATATCCACGCCTTAAGTAAGGCTGTGTTTATTGAAAATTTTAAGTTATGCATTAGAAAATTATGAGAACGTTTCTTAACAATAACATTGTTGAGAAGTCGAATTGAAAAGGTTCTTGTGAAGTCTAATGTCTATTTCAAATGATTCCTTAGAGCGGAATCAAACTCTATAGCAATTAAAAAGTGCTCAAAGTTTTACACTATACTGTGTTTTATTTTGTTCCATTCATTTTAGTTAAGAGTTTGATCCTAGCTCAGGATGAACGCTGGCGGCGTGGATAAGGCATGCAAGTCAAACGGCTTAGCACTGTGCTCGCAAATTAATATTTGTTAGTAGAGTGCTAAGCAGTGGCAGACGAGGTAGTAATAAGCAGGTATCAACCTTCGAGTCAAGAATACCTCATCGAAAGATGAGTTAATACTTGATAGTCTCGAAAGAGTAAAGATTTATCGCTCGAAGATGAGCCTGTTCAGTATCAGCTAGTTGGTAGGGTAATGGCCTACCAAGGCTTCGACGCTTAGGGGAGGTGAGAGCCTGACCCCCACCGATGGAACTGAGACACGGTCCATACACCTACGGGTGGCCGCAGTCGAGAATCTTCCGCAATGGACGAAAGTCTGACGGAGCGACGCCGCGTGGATGATGAAGCACTTCGGTGCGTAAAATCCTTTTGCCAGGGAGAAAGTTTATTGATAGTACTTGGCGAATAAGAGGTTGCTAAACTCGTGCCAGCAGCAGCGGTAATACGAGTGCCTCAAGCGTTATCCGGAATCATTGGGCGTAAAGGTTGTGTAGGTGGTTATATTAGTCTTTTGTTAAATTCTTCGGCTTAACCGGGGGCATGCAGAGGAAACGGTATAACTAGAGGATGCGAGGGGTTTCTGGAACTCATAGTGTAGCGGTAAAATGCGTTGATATTATGGGGAACACCAAAAGCGAAGGCATGAAACTAGAGCACTCCTGACACTGAAACAAGAAAGCGTGGGTCGCGAATGGGATTAGATACCCCAGTAGTCCACGCCCTAAACGATCTTCTCTTGCTTTTCGGAGTATCGACCCTCCGAGAGGCGAAGCTAACGCGTTAAGAGAAGCGCCTGGGTAGTACGACCGCAAGGTTAAAACTCAAAGGAATAGACGGGGACTTGCACAAGCGGTGGATCATGTGGCTCAATTCGACGGTAAACGAAGAACCTTACCAGGGTTTGAAACCTAGCTGAATACTTTAGGAAACTAGAGTAGTCGCAAGACAGTTAGGCAGGTGATGCATGGCCGTCGTCAGTTCGTGGCTTGAGTTGTTCCCTTCAGTGGGGTAACGAACGCAACCCTCGTTGTCTGTTATATTTGTCAGGCGAGACTGCCCACGACATAGCGCATAAACTAAGTTTGTGCTCTGCGTCGTGGGAGGAAGGTGAGGATGACGCCAGGTCAGCATGTCCCTTTGATACCCTGGGCTGCACACGTGATACAATCGTATCTACAACAGGACGCAATACCGATAAAAGGTGGAGCAAATCCTTAGAAAAGATACGTCAGTTTGGATTGAGGTCTGCAACTCGACCTCATGAAACCGGAATCGCTAGTAATCGCAGATCAGCTATGCTGCGGTGAATACGTTCTCAAGTCTTGTACTCACCGCCCGTCAACTCAAGGGAGTTGGGAGTACCCGAAGTCCGCGCTTGTCGCGGCCTAAGGTAAGCTCAATGACAGGGAGTAAGTCGTAACAAGGCACGGGTAGCGGAAGCTGCTCGTGGATTATTTCAAATTGAATCTTGATAATCCCTCAGGGATTATCTTACCGAGTCGATTTTTGTACTTAATTGTACAAACAAGGGATATTGTTCTACTACCTTACAGTGAACACTCAGTCTGCGAGAGAAAAGACAAAGATCGGTGTCCTCTATAGAGACACTGATCGGATGAATGGAACAAAATAAAGTACAGTAATATGAAAGAACCGCTTAAAAGGCGGTTTTTTCTTTTTATAAATAATTATTTCCACATTTACTATATTTGATATGTGTGATATGTTTTTAGTGGAAATCTAGACATAGAGTCTAGTTAGAAAGGAGATATGAACAGACTTCAACTTGCTCGTAGGGTTGAGTATAGTCAACCCTCTGTTAAAGAACAAAAGCAATCAATCAGTGTTGGTTCATTTTTGCTTGCTTTGTTTATATTTATATTGGCTTTTGGGCCAATGGTAGTAGAAGGATTTCTTACAACATTTTAAGGAGAGAAAGGAGATATGTTTCAATTTTTATAACCACGCGATTCTTTATGCGCGTGGTTTGTCATCTAGTTTAATATATGAAAATAAAATTTTTCAAAATAATAGTTTTAATAATAGCAATATTGTTCTCAAAACATGCTTTTGCAAAAGAAGTTATATGTCCTGAGGGGTATATTTGCTTACCAAAAAATGATCCACTTATACTTGCTTCAACAAGTCCTTGTTTTATAGGTTCAAGCATGACAACCTCTTTTAAGGATTTAGATTCAAAAGCTAAATCAATAGGTGATAGTATTTCATTTAAATTATTAAATAAGAATAAAGATTACGCTGGTACTTGGGGAGTATTTAAAAGTGGAAGTGGATCAAGTCCTGATTACAATAAAGATTGGGGTTTTGAACTAAGTCTAAATCTTTCAAAATTAAAAACCATAAAGTCTATTACAATTATAAACGATGATGGTAATGAAGGTTGGTCAACTAGTGCGGATGAAAAGTTATTTGGTAAAAAGCCTTATCCTCTTGTTGTTATAGATAAAAATGGAGAGCAATTAAATTATGAATATGAAGATACTATTTTTATACCAAAAGGTGAAAGTATTTTAAATCTATACGGTCAGATTGAATATAGTGACTTAAGAAATACGGAAATTGTTGTTATTTTCACTGATAATACTTATTTGAATAGTAAGATTATTGAAAATGCTTCAACTCAAGCAAATAATAGTCTTTGGGCTAAGTTAAAATCTAAGTTTGGATTTTAATTGATGTTTAGTCGTATTTTTGGTATATTCAACAATGTTTTAAATGCGCGTATAGCTGACTTGGTAGGGTTGAGTGTCACTTATACGTTTTGAGATTTTTACCATGCGCGTATAGCTCAGTTGGTAGAGCACACCACTGATACTGGTGGGGTCCCTGGTTCGAGTCCAGGTACGCGCACAAAGTTTTTATATTTCAAAAAATGTGGTAATGTATTTGTGGAAAGGAGAAAAAATGACCGCATATACATTCGAAGGAAAAAAATAAAAAATCAAAAAGCGCGCCTCTTCAGGTGGCGCTTTTGTTTTATTTAAGTACTTTTATTGTTAAAATACCTTTATGCGTTCAAATAAGAACTATGTAAAGCTTTTGATTTCAGGACTACTCGCTTGGTATTTTATAGAATACGCTTTAGGAGAAAAAACAGAATTCAAATGGAATATACTTGATGGAGTAGATTTAATTATACATGAAGCAGGGCACACCATATTTATGTTTTTTGGAGAATTTATTCATGTGCTCGGAGGATCATTTTTCCAAGTTTTTGTACCAGCAGTATTTGTATTTTATTTTCTATATTTCAGAAAAGAGTATTATTCAGGATCACTTTTATTATTTTGGTTAGGACAAAGTGTATTAAATTTATCAGTATACGTAGGAGATTCAATAAGACAAGAATTACCACTTTTAGGTGGAGATAATTCAATACATGATTGGAATTATATATTATCCAAACTAGGACTTTTAAGACAGACTTATCATATAGCAACAGGTTTTTATGATATAGGGTTCTTTATAATCATTACAGCAATAGTGCTTTCATGCTATTTTGCTTGGTACGGAGAACTTTACACTACAACTGATAAATAATCATATAACGTTGATTTTAAGCCTTATTTAATGTATAATCCCTCTACATTTTTATAATTAAATAATAATTAAATGAAACCAGTAAAGAAGACAAAGATAGTTTGTACTATAGGACCAGCAACAGAAAGTTATGAAAAACTCTCATCATTAGTTGATGCAGGTATGAATGTAATGAGACTAAATTTTTCTCACGGTGATTTTGCTGAACATCAAAAGAGGGTAGATAATCTTAGAAAATTAACTGCAAAGACAGGTGATATAGTTACAATATTTCAAGATTTAGGTGGTCCAAAGATTCGTATTGGTGATTTTGAAAATGGAGCTATTATTCTAAAAGAAGGTGAAACTTTTACTCTTACGACAGAAAAGATAATTGGAAATGAAAAGAAAGTTCATGTTAATTATCCATTATTACCAAAGGAAGTAAAAGTCGGAGGTTATATATTACTTCACGATGGAAAGAAAAAATTACAAATTACTGGAATAAAAGGTAATGAAGTAATAACAAAGGTTATAGTAGGAGGAGAAATCAAAAATAGAAGAGGCGTAAATCTTCCTGGAGCTTATCTTTCAATAAGTTCAATAACAGAAAAAGACAGAAAAGATTTGGAATTTGGAATTAAAAATGAACTAGATTATATTGCTCTTTCTTTTGTAAGACGTCCAGCCGATGTAATTGAATTAAGAGAATTACTTAAAAAGGCAAAATCAAAAGCAGGAATAATATCAAAAATCGAGACACCAGAAGCACTGGAAAATATTGATGAAATTATAAAATTATCTGATGCAATTATGGTAGCAAGAGGGGATCTTGCGATTGAAATTCCAGCTGAAGATGTACCAATGGCTCAGAAAATGATTATAAGAAAATGTAATGCACTTGGAAAACCTGTTATTACAGCAACTCAAATGCTTGAATCTATGATAAAAAGTCCTGTTCCAACAAGAGCAGAAGTTTCTGATGTTGCTAATGCAATAATTGATGGTACTGATGCAATAATGTTGTCTGAAGAGACTACACTAGGAGATTTTCCAGTTGAAGCAGTTAGTATGATGACAAGGATAGCTAAGAGAATTGAAGGAGAAATATATACAAATAAAACAATATCAGAATATGACCATTCTCATGGTATTACTGATGTAGTTTCAAGATCAGCAGTCTTAACAGCACATGAGCTAGAAGCAAAGACAATAGTAGCTTTAACAGCAACAGGTAAAACTGCGCGTATGGTTTCTAGATATCACCCAGCTGAAATTATAACAGCTTTTACTACAGATGAAACTGTTGCAAGACAATTAAGTCTATCATTTGGTTGCTATCCAGTAGTTGTGCCATCATTTACATCAATAAATACAATTGTAAATACAATAAAGAAAATTGCTCCAAAAAAGGATATTGCAAAGAAAGGAGATAAAATTGTAATAGTAGCTGGTATGCCTTTTGCAAAAGGGCAAGAGACAAATACAATTCTAGTTGAATCAATATAGTTATCCCCAAAAAACTATAAAAATAAGGTAGTTATCCACAAAAGATAAAATTTTGATAAAATTTTTATCTTTTCTGGTATTGTTTTAACAAAAGCGTGATTGCTATAATCACGTAATGAAAACACAAACATATACACTAAAGGACAATAATCTATTTTTGGATGGATCGATAAGAGAATACGTATATAAAATTCGAGACTTACCACTAGATAGAAAACCTAGAGAAAAACTTATAAAACAAGGACCAGAATCATTGTCAGTCCAAGAGCTTTTGGCAGTGATTTTAAATGTTGGAAGTAAAAGTGAAGATGTTCTTGCTATGTCCAATAGGATAATGAGAGAGTATGGAGAGAGAAGTATTATTGCAGAAAAGAATGCAGAAAAGCTCTCACTTGATTTAAACATACCTATCATAAAAGCTTGTCAGATTATTGCTTGTGGAGAAATAGGTAGAAGATTTTATGAAAAAAATAAATCTGGTTTTACTGTAATAAGAAATGCACGTGATGTATATGAGTACCTTATTGATATGAGAAATTTACCGAAAGAGCATTTAAGAGGGCTATATTTAAATAGTCATAATAGAATAATTCATGATGAAGTAATATCTATAGGTACGATAAATACAAATATCGTTCACCCAAGAGAAATATTTAGACCAGGAATAGAGTATACATGCGCAGCTGTTGTCTTGGCTCACAATCATCCTTCAGGCGTGTGTACTCCAAGTACTCAAGATATAGAAATTACAGAACAAATAATCCAAGCAGGAAAAGTTGTAGGAATAAATGTCTTGGATCATGTGATTATTACAAAAGATAGTTTTGTAAGTATTAGTGCAAATTATAATTAATAAAAATATATGAGAACAATATACAATACACCACCAAATATATACGGAATTCTTTCTGATGATCATATGTTTTTCGAAGGAGTAAATAGGCCTAGTGAAATATATAGCATTAGAGATGGAATAAATGAAAAAGATAATATTTTGATTTTAGAAAAATATTTAAATGATTTATACAATCTCTTTTTGAGAAAGATATCAACTTATGTAACTATACAAACCAATATTGTTGAAGATTCAATAAAACTCCAAGCATTATTACAAGAAATAATAAAGGTAAAAGATCTCATTGAAAAAGCTTCATCTCCGGATATAATGAAAGAGTGAACTATAAAGAATATTTCAAGGATAAAAACATAGCTATAGTGGGTTTGGGTCAATATGGTGAAATGATACCCGATATCAAGTTTTTAAAGGCTTTAAAGGCCAATATAACGATATATGACCCTAGAAGTGAGAGTAAGTTACGCTCTATAATATCAAAAATGGCTCCAAACCTTAAAAAACTGCTTTTAACAGGCAGTATTCCTAGTCAGGATCTTGCTTTAAAAGATCTCATAATACTATCTTCAGATATAAATTCTAAGTCCCTTTTTTTGAGAAAAGCTAGAGAAGCTGGTGTTCCAATAGAATATCAAGAGATTCTTTTCTTAAAATATTCACCAAATATTACTTTACTGGGTATTGCAGGTTCTTATGGAAAGACATCTATATCAAAGATGTTAAATTCAATTTTTAAACAATCATTGTCACTAGATTCAAATCAAAGCTTATTTTATATCGATCATGAATCAAGTTCAGGTTATATATCAAATTTAAAAAAGATAAAACCAGGAGATATAGTATTGTCTGAAATACCTGAGCATATGATAAAAGAGTATAGAAAGGCTCGTATCAACCCACACATAGCAGTTATAACATCATTAACATCAACAGGAGAAGGTGGAGACAATGAAGTCTTTGGTTTACTTGAATATCAAACTTATAATAACTTTATTATTGCACCAGATATTGTTATTGATAATTTAAGAAAAAGGGCAGGTTTTACAGCTAGAGCAAAAATATTTAGAACTAGAGTCGGTATAGTTCCAAATAATTGGAATTTATCAAAACATTCTCCACATGATTTAGAAAATTTATCCTTGGTATTACAAGTGTGTGAAATATTAAAAATTGAAAAAGATACTATTAGATTGGTTATTGAAAAATTCAAAGGTATAAAAGGACATATGGAATATGTAAAGAATATTCGTGGTATAGATTTTTATAATGATGGTGCATCCATAAGCCCATATGCAACAGAAAATGCAATTATAAATATTTCAAATGGTAATGAAGAAAAAAATATAGTTCTTATACTTGGTGGAGCATATACAGGTTATGAATATGATAGGCTAATAAATATTGTGAAAATCAAGGTTAAAACAGTAATATGTTTACCTGGTAGTGGAACTGTTGGATTTAGAAATATGCTTTTAGATATTCAAGATTTAAATTTCAAGCAAGTATTAAATATAGAAGAAGCAATAAAATATGTAAAAGATAGTGCTATAAAAGGGGATAAGGTAGTCTTTAGTCCAGCTTGTCTTGCTATTGGTTTATTTGAAAATAGAATAGATAGGATTGAAAAATTTAATAAAATAATAAAGAGTTTTAAATAAACTAGTCACCACAAATGATACATACACTTATACCTGTTAAATCTCTTGTATAACTATCTTTCATAAGTCCAACTATCGATAAAGCACTATTTGTAGAAATATCTAAACCTGTATTATTTTTTACTAAAACAATAGCATTATTTATTTCTTCATTTGTAGCTATATATCCTTTTCCTCCAGTCTGTTTTATTAATTCAATAACCTTTTCTTTTCTAATTACTGTTTGATCGACTATTGCATCAGCTACTGATATTTCATTTTTTGGTATGTCTTCTGTAATTTCATTTACCATAAAATGACAACTTGAAGTTTGTATAATATTTACTTCTATTTTATTTTTATTATTAATAAAGTATTGTGCTAAAGCTTGTGCAGTAGTACCAGATGAAGTACCAATGTAAATCCTTTTTATATCTTTTATTTTTGATATTTCTTGAGCAAGACTCTCATAACCTAATAATGCTATATCATCTGTTGATTGTCTTAAGCTTTTTATATTTTGATCTTTTATTCTTTCAAATAATGATTGAAGAGGTTTTTCTACCTGACTAATTCTTATATTTTCATCTTTTATTTTATAAAGTTTATTAAGTTTATTTTTATTTACTTTATTACCAATAAGAATTTCAAGTTTTATTTTTTCTTGGTTTTTATCATTTATTTCTTTTATATATAGAGCTGAAGCTAAACCTGCATTACCAGAAGAAGAAATAGCAAATTCCTTATAACCATGTTTAATATAATGATCTATCATAAGAGGTAGAGATCGTCCCTTGTGAGAACCGTATGGGTGCATATCCTCCCTTTTTAATACTATACTCGCTCCTATTGCTAAGTTTAAGTCCTTGTATTCTTCATTTGGGGTGATGTTTTTTATTGATGACTTTTGCATATTGATATACTACACTCTTTTGTGTACTATTAGAAGACATAGAAATATATGAAATCAATTTGTCCAGAATGTAAAAACAGTATCGACATTTCACGATATCCAAATATTAAAGAGGGTATGGTTATTGAGTGTAATCATTGTGGTATCACTCTTCTTGTAAAAAGTATAAAAGATAACAATATAGTTACAGATATAGTTGATGAAAGTAAATAATATTTATTTACTTAGTCTCTTTACTGTTTCTTCTATCATACCTCTAAAACCGTGAGATCCTAAAAAGGCGATAATATCTCCTTTTTTTGTATTTAATAATAAGAAGTTTATTAATTCTTCATCATCTTCTATGTATAGGGTGTTTTTATGTGTATTTGAAATTACGTTAGCAAGTTCTTTTCCATCCATAGGCTTTTTATCTTCATTCTCATTGATTTTCAATTTTGATAATCTAGGTATTATTACTATGTCTGAATCAATAAAAGCATTTTTATAACTTCCACTTGCATCAATCTCTCTTCCTCCAATATTTGGTTCGAATACCGTAATAATTTTGCCTTTATATATAGATCTTAAACAATTCAAAACTGAAATTGCTTTTTCTCCAGAATGAGCAATATCATCTATTACTTTTATATCACCATCATATCTTTTTTCTAATCTTCTTTTCATACCTTTGAATTTTTCTATAGATGATATTATTTTTTCTGGTGATAGTCCTATATTGTGTGCCATAGCAAAAGCGCCAGTAATATTCTCAGCTTGAAAACTTCCTAATAATTGAGATTTAATATCATATGTATTATCTTTATGTTTTATTTTAAATTCCAAACCATTTTCATTTTGAATTATGTCTTTATAAACATAGTCAGCATTTTCTTTACCATAAAATATTGCTTTATCTAGTATCTTTTTTATTCCAGAATTATCTTTATTGGCAACGATCACTCCATTTTCTGGAATGCTATTTATTAAATTTTTAAATACATCAAAATAACTTTTTTCACTAGGGTAAAGATCAGCATGATCCCAAGACACGGCTGTAAGTATTAAATGACTTGGTTTATAGTAATAAAACTTCGGTTTATTATCCCAAATAGCTGTTTTATATTCATCTCCTTCAACAACACTTATATTTGAATCAGACAAACTACCAGATTTATGTGAAAGGGAAACACCACCAGTAAAATAACTGGGCTTCATATTATTATCAAGTAAAATAAAAGATAAAAGGGAAGATATGGTAGTTTTTCCCCAAGTTCCTGTTACTACTATTGATGTATCTTTTACGATGTATCTACCTATTGCTTCAGCAAATGATAAAACTTCTATACCTTTTTCTTTAGCATACATTATTTCAGGATTTGAAAGACTTGTCCCACTTCCTCCTGCAATTATCACATTTGGCTCACCAATATTTTCAGGGTGCCAACCCGCATAAAAATACACACCATTTTTTTCAAGATCTGTTGAAACTGGCGGAAAAAACCCTTTATCAGAACCGGTAACTTTATATCCTTGATCTTTTAAAGCAATAGCAATGGCGCTAGTAGCTACACCGCAAATTCCTACTATATGAATATGAAATGGTCCTGTGGACATATTATTGTAAATTATTAAGTAAATCTTTTATTTGTTTTAAATCTTGTTTCCATTCTTTTCCATCGAACCATTCTATGCCTTCAAATTGAAGTTTATATACATCACTTGGTCTTTGTAGTGAACCTAGGTAAACATATTTTAATCCAATATTTTTTGCATATTCAATAGTCTTTGTCATCATTATTATACCCATATCTCTCGGAGATTTTTCTATATCGTAGAATGGATAACAATAATGTATAAAGTCACTGTTTTTATAACATATAGCATAACCGCTATTGTTGAAATTTAATAATACATTAAAATTATGTTCTGTGGTAATTATTTCTTTTATTTTATTTGCAGAAAAAGCACCACCAGCTTTTTTATCATAAAAGTCTTTTGCAATTTTTCCTATCTGCCAAGAATAATTAGAATAGGGAATTGTTTCAATTTTCATATCAATGTTTTCACCTTTTCTAAGTATCCTTCTATTTTCACTAGTTAAATTAAATTTATTTAAATTAATTCTAACTGATCTAGTTTGTTGAATAGTGTCTTTTTGTATACGAGTAAATACATAACCGTTATTGTATAAACTAGTTATATCATCATCATGTTTTATATCCTTTTGATCCCAGTGTAAATATTCCATACTAGTGAAGTGCAAGCCAAACTCCAATTACAACAAAAATAAAATGTATAATCCAGAATCTCATTATTGTTTTTTCTTCACTCCAACCAGTCATTTCAAAATGATGGTGAATTGGTGCCATTTTAAATATTCTTTTACCAAATACATATTTACTAAATACTTGTATCAAAACTGATATTGCTTCTATGTAGAACATAAAACCTAAAAAGAATAATGCACTTATTTCTCCAATTGCCAAAGTATTTACAGCAAGTAAAGCTCCAAGCCCTAAAGATCCAACATCACCCATCATAAATCTAGCGGGTTTAATATTGAAATATGTATATGATACAAGTGCTCCAACTACAGTAGAATTTAATACTGCAATTTCACCAAAACCATTTATCCAAGACATTAGTGTTAAAGCTGAAAAAGTGGGTATAAGCATTCCACCAGCAAGTCCATCCATACCATCAGCAATATTTACTGCATTTGCAGTGAACATAACTATAAAAATAACAATTGGTATTATAAGCCAACCTGCATACCATTCGAAACCAAAAGGAAAATATATATTATGCCAAGCTGGACCTAGTTTGTCATAAACCCACCAAGCTGTAATTGAACCAGCAATAAACTGTAGTACAAGTTTTTCATGAACTGCCACACCTCTTACTGTTCTTGATCCAATCCAAACTGAAGTTCTTTTAAATATAGTCCAAGGTAGAGTTACGGTATACCATAGTCTCATTTTAAATTCTTTATGAATTTTAATTAAATTTAAAACATGACTTAATTTTCTTGATCTTCTTTCACTACCAAATATATTCATTAAATCATCTATACCACCAAGCATTGCAGAAAGTATCATTACTCCCACAGGTACCCATGTAAAACTTCTAGACCAATTAAAAAGTAAGGTCATAATTGCTACAACTATTATTACTAAAAGACCTCCCATTATGGGCGTATTCTCTTTTCCAGTTCTTGAATCAAAACTAGTTAATTCAATTTTAGGTTGTTTGATAACTCTATACTTTTTTAATACATGTATAAGTAAAGGTGCACAAAGGAAAGCTATTAGACAGCTAAAAATAGAAAAACCTAGAATATAGCCAAGATCGGCCGTTCCTTCAAGTATGCTTATCATATTCTGTAATATTAGCCTAAAATAAGCCTTTTTTCAAACTTTATTTATGTGTATTATTTAAAGAAATTTAACCTCAAAAGTTCAGTTGTAGAGTTCTTTGCGCCTATGTAAGTATAGTTATCTTCACCCGTTTTATCTGATTCTATCCATTTTTGTTCAATTAGACTTTTATTTATGTCAATGATTTCAATTATTCCATCATTTATACCATGACCATATTCTCCATGACTTGGCCAAGCTATGGAGTGTGTATAATGTATTTTTATAGGTATAAAGTTTTGATATTCCACTTGATATACAACTAAAATATGATTTCTTTCTCCTGCTCCAGAATTTCTTTGCATAGTTATTATATCTCCAACTTTTACATCCTTTATTTCTATAGGGTGAGAATTTTCTTTTGATGCAAAAGTTTCAACATTGGTATTTTCAATTGGTCTCATCATTGATCTTATTTTTCCAATTATTCCTTTTGAAAAAGGAAAGGATAAATGTTTGTCTAAACTACCTTTACCCAAACTTATACTTTCAGCATTTAAAATATAATAAGCATAACCCGAACAATCTATTCCAATATTATGCATTACTAATATTTTTTTTAATTCTTCACTAGTAATATCTTTTATAGATATCTTTTCTTTCATTATTATTTGTTCAATCTCTTCAAATATTTCCTTTGGACTACCTTTACCATTTTCTACACGGAGTTTTGCTCTACCACCTGAGTGGCGATTGTTATAATAAGGTATAGAACAAATTGCATTACCAAGTTTGAAATTTTTATATTGATCAATTATAGAAATAGCTTTTTCACTTAAAAATTTTGTATTCATATTGAGTTATATTATACATTCAAGTATAGACTTACCTCTTTTATTGAATTTATTATGTGTTTCCATTATACCCATAATACTTTGTATTCTAAACTCATCGCTATTTATCTTTGTATTATTATATTTAATTATATTATACCCATTCTCTTTTAAGGTATTTATATCAATGGCAAAATCTTTTTTTGTTATTCTTTTAATAATTTGGGCTCCATCATTTATTTCAATAATATCTTCACTAATATCTTCATCTCTCAAAGCTTTTATATGTGCTTCAAAAATTGTAATTCCTTTTATTCCTTCATTTCTATTCATCTTTTGAATTTCAGATTCATATGTAGTTGAAGCTGGTTGTCGAGCATTAATCTCAATTAAAAATATTTTATCTCTCTGCTCATCATATATTACATCTATACCAAATAAGCCTTTCCATCCAGAATCTTTCATTTTTTGACCAATTTTATTTGCTATAGATTTTATTTCTTCAATTTGCAAATCTGTGAGTATGCTTGGCGGCACACTCCAATCATTACCAATTGTACTCATCATGTTTTCTGTAAAAGGTAACATGCCGGTTATTTGATAACTTATATTTCCAAGTAGAATCTTATTTTTTCCAACAACAATGTTTAAAGTAAACATTGGCCCTTTTATGTATTCTGTAACTCTTGCTTGTCTGTTTGGAAAGCTTGAAACTATAGTTTTTAATTCTTTCTCGCTATTTATTAGATATGTACCTTCACCAGTATGACTATGAGCCCATTGCAATATAAATGGTTTTTCTTTCCATACAATATCATTTCCTAATACTAAACTATGTTCCGGTAGTAAGTTTTCTAATTCTTTAAGCCAAGTAACTTGAGTTATTTTATTTTCAATCATTTCTGATAATTCAGCTTTAGGGTTTAGTATTTCAAAATTATTCTCTTTAGCAATATTTTCTATTTGTATATTATTTTTAAATACCAAAACCGAATATTTACCCTTTTTTATTTTATCGATATTTTTTTGATCCCTCAGTATATCAAGGGTGCTTTTTGTACCCTCAGAACTAAGTATTTCATAGGTATTATCTTGAGCCAGACTTTGAGCTCTTTCAGTATCTTTTGTTACATATAAGATTTTATTCTTCATATATTTCCACACTATACCATATATATAAAATACCGTGTATAATGTCACTACATTAATTTAATATTAATTTTTATGTCAAAAAGACAATTACTTTCTCTGATAGGTATATGGAATATATTCTTTTTATTTCTAGGAATTCCAGATACTTGGGATAAGATTATATCCGGAATTATGGGATTAATAATAATTTTAATTGCATACAAAATACCGCATGAATATAAAAAGACTGAAATAAATAAAACCGATGGTGCATTTATAGAAAATAAATAGTAATGAGCTTTAAGGAAATTTATAAAAATAAGCTCTTATTAAATGGAACTGTATTCATAATATTTCTTGTCGTCTCTGTAAAAATTTCTAACATACCTTTTATATATAATGCATATACTAGTTCAATAACTGATGCACTCGGTACAACAACAATACTTTTAAATAAAAAGAAAATTGTTCATATACAAACCCCTGAACCAGTAAAAGCTGTTTATATGACTAGCTGGGTAGCGGGGAATATAAAATTAAGAAATAAAGTTATTGATTTAATAGATAAGACAGAAATAAATTCCATTGTAATAGACATAAAGGATTATACAGGCAGAATAAGTTTTAAAGTTGATGATGAAAAATTAAAAGAAATTGGTTCTGTAGAAGAAAGAATACCAGATATTGTTGGTTTGATTGATATGTTACATGAAAAAAATATTTATGTAATTGGTAGAATATCTAGTTTTCAAGATTCATATTTTGTAAAGAAATTCCCTCAATATTCTGTAAAGACAAAGAGTGGGGAAGTTTGGAAGGATTATAAAGGAATAAGTTGGCTTGATGCTGGTGCCGAACCCGTATGGGATTATCTGGTTAATATAGGTAATGAAGCATATTCAAAAGGTTTTGATGAATTAAATTTTGACTACATACGTTTTCCTTCAGATGGAAACATGATAGATATTTCATATACTTTCGGTAAAGGTAGAAATAGAGTAGATGTAATGAAAGATTTTTATGCTTTTATTGATAAATCTTTTAGACCAAAAGGAATTCCAATTTCAGCAGATTTATTTGGTATGACAACTTCAAATAGTGATGACTTGGGAATAGGACAAATTCTTGGAAATGCACTTATGCATTTTGATTATGTTGCGCCAATGATATATCCATCGCACTACCCACCAAACTTCAATGGTTGGCCAAATCCTGCAAAGAAACCATATGATGTTATCAAGTTTGCCCTTGAAAGGGGAGTGAATAAAGCTGCAATTGCTAGCACAAGTCCAAATAAACTACGTCCTTGGTTACAAGACTTTGGTATAAATGGTGTTCCATATACTCCAGATATGGTTCGTGAACAAATTAAGGCTACATATGATGTTGGTCTTACGAGTTGGATGATGTGGAATGCTTCAAATAATTATTCTCTACCAGCATATGAAGTTGCAACTAGTACGGGAGTTTAGCTGTTGACAGAAAAGGTTGTTGCGTGCTAATATATTTTTGCCACCCCAGAGGTATGAAATTGTTCCGTCGTCACCTCCTAGTGACCACAGGGTCATACCCCACGACGGGATGATCGATTACCTCTGAGGGTGGTATACGGCTTGCAGAATTTTTCTGCGGCCTTTTTTATTTATATTATATTTATACACAATAAGTATTGCCTTTTTCATATATTAGATGTACTATATTTATCCGGATGCACTCTACCTCGGTTTACTACTAGGAGGTGGTAGACTCAATAGGGGTAAGGGGGAGCATTGAACCTAGTTAAGTTAGGAGGTCAAAGTGTCAAAGGAAAATCCTGTGACGTCATGGAGGGTGATCGGGAAGCCGGTAGTCCGAAGTGACGGACACAATATTGTCAAAGTCGATAATGGAGGAAAGAGGCCGAGAGAAGTCCTTGTACCAAAGGGCACTCCAGCCAAAAATTTCAACGCCTTTATCAAGCAGGCATTGTATCCCACTTATTGACATGACTGACACTTCCCCTACGGGGGAAAACTACACCGCCGGGCCCAGTGGACCCGGCGGTTTTGCATATGTGGATAAATATTTCACCAATATAAAATATGGTATAATAGTATGAGTATAAAATCTCATGAATGAAGAAAGAATTACATATTTTGCTCAAACAGACGCTAGAAATAAAAAGGTTTCCTTTGGAATAAAAGCAAAGGATAGAACTCGTCATGTTTATGTAATAGGAAAAACAGGTATGGGTAAATCAACCCTACTTGAAAACATGGCTGTACAAGACATAAAGAATGGTGAAGGAATGGCTTTTATAGATCCACACGGTAAAACAGCAGACTTACTTTTGGAATATGTACCAAAAGAAAGAATAAAAGATGTAATATATTTTGCTCCTTTCGATCTAGATCACCCAATATCATTTAATGTGCTTGAAAAAGTAGATGCAGATAAAAGACATCTAGTAGTATCAGGTTTGATGAGTACATTTAAAAAGATTTGGAAAGATGCTTGGTCAGCAAGAATGGAATATATTCTTACAAATACACTTTTAGCACTTCTTGAATATCCAGAAGCAACTTTGCTTGGTGTAAATAGAATGCTTTCAGATAAAGAGTATAGAAAAAAGGTTGTAGCTTCAGTAACTGATCCAGCAGTAAAAACATTTTGGGTAGAAGAATTTGCAAACTATACAGAACGTATGGCAGCAGAAGCAGTACCTGCAATACAAAATAAAATAGGACAGTTTACAGCAAATGCACTAATTAGAAATATGATTGGTCAGCCAAAATCTTCTTTTGATATAAGAAAAGCAATGGATGAAAAGAAGATTATGATTATAAACCTATCAAAAGGTAGAATAGGAGAAACAAATGCAAATCTATTGGGAGGTATGCTTATTACAAAAATATATCTAGCAGCACTTTCGCGAGCAGATGTACCTGATAGAGTATTAAAAACACTACCAAACTTCTATTTATTCGTAGACGAGTTTCAATCTTTTGCAAATGAATCTTTTGCAGATATTCTATCAGAAGCAAGAAAGTATAAATTGAATCTAACAATAGCCCATCAATACATTGAACAAATGGAAGAGGAAGTTAGAGCTGCTGTATTTGGAAACGTCGGAACAATGATTGTATTTCGTGTTGGTTCGTATGATGCTGAGGTTTTAGAAAAAGAATTTGCTCCGCAGTTTACAGCTGAAGATATTGTAAATCTTGGTTTTGCTCAAATATATTTAAAACTTATGATTGATGGAATAAGTTCACTACCATTTTCTGCTACAACACTACCTCCAATTCCACAACCAGAGATTTCAAATGCAGATGAAGTTTTAGCTACTTCCAGAGCACAATTTGCAAAAAATAGAGATGAAGTTGAAAAGAATATTGCAGATTGGCATGCACCCATTACACCTCCACAAAAGAATAAAATACCAAAACCTCCAGAAAATACAAAAACAGATAATTTACATAAAAATCAAGATAATAATCCAGCTCATAATATTCCGAAACCAATTCCTATACCAGTAAAACCACAAATGGAAGTAAATAATATTCCAAAACCTCATGTTGTTCAAAATCCAACAGTAAATCAAGCACAATTGGATAATAAAAATAACACACAAATACAAAATAACAATCATGGCAATATGGAAAATCATAAAGTTCATACTGAAGTTAATAATCACAAAACTGAAGAAAAAAAAGATGATTTTATTTCACTTGAAAGTTTAAAGAAACAGGTTACAAATACAGCTCCACAAAGTCAACACAAACCTCACGAAGTTCATGTAAAAAATGTAAAAGAACAAGATCCAAAAAATGTCAGTGAACTTAGAAATGCTTTAGCTTCAGTACTAAAGAATAATAATTTACCTAAAAAAGACGAGGTAGATAAAAAAGAAAAAAATGAGGTAAAAAATGAGGTTCAAAAAGGTGAGGTTTCAGAGGATGTACTAAAACAGGTACTTAAGGTAGAGTAAATACATGGAAAAGGGGTTAAATACAGAGAAAAAGAGCAAAATACTGGTCTTTTCAGTAGCTTATTATCCTTATCTAATAGGAGGTGCCGAACTAGCGCTAAAAGAGATAACAGACAGAATCGGTGGAGATATGGATATTGATATGATTACTCTATATGCCGGAGAATCAAGATTGGAAAGAATAGGGAATATAAATGTATATAGAGTTGGTCCAAAGATAAAATTAGTAAATGGAAAAATAACTCACATTCCTCTTTATGTGAAGTTATTGTATATGTTTTTTGCTTTCATAAAATCTTTATCACTCGAAAGACAAAAGAATTATGATTTTATTTGGTCTATGATGGCAAGTTTTTCTGGTTATGTTGCTTTATTTTTCAAATTAATTAAACCAAAAAAGAAATTTTTATTAACACTACAGGAAGGTGACTCTCTTGAACATATAGAAAAAGCTATGGGTATTACATATCCAATTGCTAAACCTTTATATAGAAAAATATTTGAAAAAGCAGATATGATTCAAGCGATTTCAAAATTTCTCGGAGAATTTTCAAGAGATATGGGTTCAAAATGTCCAATTGAAATAATTCCAAATGCAGTAGACTATAAACTTTTCTCAATGTCTCAACAGCAAGGTCAAATGAATGCACTTAGATCAGAACTAGGTTTAACAGAGAATGATAATGTAATAATTACCACATCAAGATTGGTAATGAAAAATGCTATTGGAGATATTATAGATGCACTTACATATTTACCTTACAATACAAAGCTACTTATACTTGGTATTGGTTCTCAAGAAAAACTCTTAAAAGAAAAAGTTCAATTATTAAAACTTGATAATAGAGTACAGTTTATTGGTTATGTTCCATATAAAGAAATACCACTATATTTAAGTATTTCAAATATATTTATTAGACCAAGTATATCAGAAGGTTTCGGTAATTCTTTTATTGAAGCAATGGCATCTGGAATACCAGTAATAGCAACACCTGTAGGAGGAATAGTTGATTTTCTTTTTGATAATGAAACAGGTTTCTTTTGTAAGGTAAAAGATCCAAAAAGCATAGCTGATAAAATAGACTATATAACTAACAATGTTGAAATAAGAGAAAAAGTAATAAAGAATGCAAAGAAAATGGTTAGTGAAAAATATGATTGGGATAAAATTGCTCAAGATATGAAGGTTAAAGTAATAGAAAAAATGTAAATGAAAATATTAATATCTACAGGTATATATCCACCAAAGACTTCCGGTCCAGCACAATATGCAAAAAACATGCATGATATTTGGACTAGTTCTGGGTATGATGTAAAGGTAAAAACATACGATATAGAAAATAAACTACCAAGTGGTATAAGACATTTATATTATTTCTTTAAAATATTACCTAGTGTTATAAAATCAGACTTTGTATTTACACTTGATACTTTCAGTGTAGGTTTACCAACCGCAATGGCTTGTGCTTTATTCAATAAAAAATTTATCATTCGTACAGGCGGAGATTTCCTATGGGAAGGATATGTTGAAAGGACAGGTGATCTTGTTTTATTAAAAGATTTCTATAAAACAAGAATAGATAATTTAAATTTAAAAGAAAAAATAATATTTAATCTTACAAAATGGGTTTTAAATAAAACTGATATTCTAATATTCAGTACAGAATGGCAAAAAGATATATTTATGGAGCCATATGAACTTCAAAAGAAAGACAATGATGGAAAAATTAAAATTGTAGAAAATAGATATGGAGAAAAGGAAATAAATGATACACAGAGTTTTGATACAATAAAGAATTTTGATTTTATTGCTAGCACTAGAGTTTTGAAATGGAAGAATATAGATTTCTTAAAAAAAATATTTGATAGTGAAGAATTGAAATCAAAAGGTGTAAGACTTATAACTCAAGAAATGAAATATGATGATTTTATGAATGCTATGAAAAAGTCATACGCAACTATACTTATATCTTTAGGTGATATAAGTCCTCATATGATACTTGATTCTATTAGATTAAATAAACCTTTTATAATTACACAAGAAAACGGTCTCTTAAATAGAATAGAAAGAATTGCTTTAAAAGTTGATCCAAAGGATGAAAATGATATAAAAAATAAAATAAATTATTTATTAGATAAGACAAACTATGATCGCCAAGTTTCACTTATAAAATCTTTTGATTTCAAGAGAACTTGGGAAGAAATATCAAAAGAGATTTTAGAAATAGTAAAAAATATTAAATAATATGAAGCTATTATCAATTTCAACAGATAGAAAAATATTTGATAAAAATAGTGCAGTAGCATTAAGACAAATTGAATATGCAAAAAGTTATGAAGAAATGCATATTATTGTTTTTAGTGATAAAAGCTATAGTGAAATATCACTAGCACCAAATATTTGGGTTTATCCAAGTCATTCTAGCAATAGATGGATGTATATATTCGATGCTTTAAAACTCGGTAGATTTATCGTTGAAAAAAGAAATATTGATAATATAACTTGTCAGGATCCATTTGAAACAGGTTTGGTTGGAGCACTTATAAAAAGTCGACATAATGTAAAACTTGAAATTCAAATTCATACTGATTTAGGAAATAAATATTTTAGAAATTTTAATACTTTAAATAAAATTAGATCAATTATTTCAAACTTTGTTTTACCTAGAGCAGATCATGTTAGGGTAGTATCAAATAGAATAAAGGATTACGTTAAGAGATATATTGATGAAACGAAGATAGAAATAAGACCTATTAAAGTCGATATAGATAAAATAGAAAATACTCCAATCAGTGTTGATTTACATAAAAAATATCCACAATTTGAGAAAATTGTTCTAATGGCTAGTAGAATAGAAAAAGAAAAAAATATAGATATGGCTATTAGATCTTTTTCTGTATTATCAAAAATGCGACAAAATGTCGGTCTTATAATAGTTGGAAGTGGTAAAGAGAAAGAATACTTAAAAAATTTAGCAAAAGAACTTTGTATAGAAAAACTTGTAATATTTGAAGATTGGAATGATGATATTGTATCTTACTATAAAACTTGTGATATATTTCTACTAACTTCATGGTATGAAGGGTATGGTATGTCACTAGTTGAAGCTCAAGCTTGCGGGGCAAAAGTAGTTTCAACTGATGTGGGTATTGCAAAAGAATTGGCAATAAAGACTGTTAAATATAATGAAGATTCTATAGCTTGGGGAATAATGGAATATCTTTAGTTTTTTAGTATAAATTTTAATGAAAAAAATACTGAATAATACAATAATTAAATATTTAATTTCAGGCAGTACATCTGCTTTTATTGACTTATTTATTTTACATTTACTTGATACATATACAGGATTTCATTATCTTATAAGTGTAAATATTGCTTTTCTTTGTGCATTTTTTATGAGTTTCTTTTTGCAAAAGTATTGGACTTTTAGTGATAAGACTCAAGGAAGAACAAAAGTGCAAATGATAATGTATTTTACAATTTCTGTAATAAATGTTTTTGTAAATAGTTTTTTAATTCATGCAATATTAAATAATTTTTCAGTTCCAAGTATATTTTTATTAAGACCAGTTGTAATCGCTCAGATAATTGCAGCTTTCTTTGTTGCTACAGAGTCTTTCTTTATATATAGATATTTAATTTTCAAGAAAAAGCATGTATTTGAAAATAGTAAAAGAGATAAAGATATATTAATAATTACTCAAAAAATAGATAAGAATGATAGTTATTTTGGTTTCTTCCATGATTGGGTAGTTGAATTTGCAAAGAATTGCAATAAGGTAAATATAATTTCTTTAGAAACATATAGTTACGATTTTCCTTCAAATGTTAGTGTATTTTCACTTGGTAAAGAAAATTATAAAAGTAAGTTTAATTATTTAAAAAATCTATATAAATATATTTATAAATATAGGGACAATTATGATGTAGTTCTATGTCATATGAGTCCACTTTATGTTATTGCTGGATATCCAGTTTGGAAATTATTAAATAAAAGAATTGTACTCTGGTATGTTCATAGATCGGTTGATTTAAAATTGAAAATTGCAAATATTTTAGTAGATAAAGTATTAACTGCTACAAAAGAAAGTTATAGAATAAATAGTGAAAAAGTACATTATTTAGGTCAAGCAGTTAATATTGAACATTTCTCAAATAAAATAGGGGAGAGAAAGCCTGATGGATATTTCAATATAATTACAGTTGGTAGAATAACTCCAATAAAAAGACTAGATATTTTAGTTGAAGCTATATCAATTCTTGATAAACAAAATGTACCTGTAAAGTTATTTATTGCAGGAGCTCCAACTGTACAAACTGATCTTGAATATGAAACAAAAATTCAGAAGAAAATAAAAGAATTAAATCTAGATGAAAAAATAATATTCTTAGGTCCAGTACCATATATAGATATACCAAAGCATTATTGGAATAGTGATGTATGTGTAAACCTAGCACCAACTGGAGGCCTTGATAAAACAGGTTTAGAGGCAATGATGGCAGGTATACCATTAATTACCTCAAATACAGCTTTTGAGGCCCATTTTGGGCAGTTTTCAAAGGATTTGATAGTAAATGACCATGATCCACAAGATACAGCTTTTAAACTATTTAATCTATATAATTCAAAGAAATATACATTTATTGGTTTCACTTTGAGAAAAGAAGTTATAAAAAGATCTAGTCTCGACAATTTAATAGCTAATATTGTAAAAGAACTTTATATATGAAAAAGATATGTTTTTTTGGAATATTTGATGAAAATTATTCTAGAAATAGAGTCTTAATTAAAGGCTTTAAAGAAAATAATTTTGAAGTACATTTTTGTAAAATTGATCCAAATGTTCATAAGGGTTTAAAAAAGTTTTATGAACTATATTTACAATATAAAAAGATAAATGAAAATAAATTCGATCATGTTTTAGTTGCTTTTCCGGGACATAGTGTTGTTTGGTTAGCTAGAATATTATTTGGAAAAAATATAATATTTGATGCTTTTGTTTCTCTTTATAATTCAAACTATCAAGACAGAAGAAAGTATTTTAAACACTCATTATTTGCTTTCAAAGATAAAATATTGGATTGGTTTTCAATAAGACTATGTAAATACGTACTTCTAGATACAAATGCTCACATTGATTATTTTGTCGAAAATTATGGTTTAAAAAGAGAAAAAGCAAAAAGAGTTTTTGTGGGTACTGATGATAGTGTTATGTACCCTAGAAAAATAGAGAATAAAACAAAAGATTTTATCGTCCATTTCCATGGAAGCTTCATACCACTTCAAGGAATTGAATATATAATTCACGCTTTTAATTTAATAATTAATAAATATGAAGTTAAAGATATAAAGTTGAGACTTATAGGTAAGGGTCAAGAAAGTGAAAAAATAAAAAGACTTATAAATAGTTTAAATTTATTCGATAATATTGAACAAATAGATAAGGTTAGTTATGAAACTCTGCCTGAATACATTTGTAATTCCGGTGTTGCACTAGGTATATTTGGTAAAAATATAAAATCAGATATGGTTATACCAAATAAAGTTTATGAAGCAATAGGTTGTGGTAAGATCTTGATAACTTCAAATACAAAAGCTATTAGAGAATTATTAATTGATAAAGTTAATGCTGTAT
Source organism: Minisyncoccia bacterium (assembly GCA_044228445.1). Lineage (GTDB taxonomy): Bacteria > Patescibacteriota > Minisyncoccia > Phycocordibacterales > PALSA-1337 > CAIOGI01. The sequence goes on from JBGAUV010000001.1 coordinate 277,652, forward strand.
TAGTAGAACAAGGCAATGCAGTAGAATTAGCTCAAGCAATAATAGATATAAAACGAAATAATTTAGACATTATAAATATACAAAAAAATGTAGAAATTTTGAGAAAAGAAATATATCCAAAAAATATTGTAAATAATTTAATTAAAACAATATGATAAAAATATCTTGCATAATTCCACAGATAAAAGACGATTATCTCGTAAATACAGTAATAGATGGACTATCAATTTTAGAACAAGAAAATAAAATTGAATGGCTAGTTTCATCATTATCTTATAAGAATACATATATAAAGGAAAAAAATAGACCAAGTTCAATACAAGATTTTATTAATAAAGCTAAACAAGCAGATATAATATTATTATTTTGGAGTAAGTCTGGAGTTGATTTAGATTTAATTAAACAAATTAATTGTTTTAATAAGACTATATTTATCGATGGTTCTGAACTGGGTAGAAATAAAAGATTGGATAAAGATATCGTTCAAAAATTAAATAATCTAACTTGGGAAGGGCAGGGTAAAATAGATCAAGATTTATTAAATAAATGCGCTGGATATTTTAGAAGAGAAAAACCATATATAAATGGTATAAAGCCTTTTCCTTTTGGTATTGAAAGAAAATATATAGGTTGGAATAAAAATATAGTAAAGGATATAGACTTTGTATGTATATTTGGACAAGAGCAATATCCACCGCTTAGAAAAAAAGTTAGAAAAATATTGGAAAGTTTTTGTAAGAAAAATGAATTAGTTTATGTAACAGAAAAAACTAAAACAAGAGATGAATTTTATAATATTTTAGCTAGAGCAAAAGTTGGAATATCTGTAAGTGGGGGAGGATATGATACTGCTAGATTTTGGGAAATACTAGGTAATAATTGTATTTTATTAACTGAAAAGATCGATATATATAATGATGAAGATAAGAGATTGCAATATAACAATATATATGAATTCAATAATGAAAATGATTTTGAAGATTTATTAATAAAAATCACTCAGTATTTACGAACTGATTATAATATAAATGATTTGAAAAAAGATTATCAAAATATAATAAATAATCATTCAAGTAAAGCCAGAGTAAATGAAATAATTGATTATTGTAAAGATAAGGGTATTATTAAATGATGGAAAATAAGTGTACAATATGCGGAAATATATCTAGTTTTCTTTTAAATAAAGACGGTTTTGATCTATATAAATGTAAAAAATGTAGTTTAGTCTTTGTACACCCACAACCAAAACAAGATTTTCTAAAAAATGAAGTCTATTCTTTTGAATCAGGTTATCAATCAAATAAAGCCAAAGATCTTTCAAAAGTACCAATTACAAAATCATATAAAAAAATATTTGATTATTTAAATAAAAATAATATTAAAGGAAGTATGTTGGATATTGGTTGTTCAAATGGAGAATTTTTATATCATGCAAAAAAATATGGTTTTCAAGTTGCAGGAATAGAATTAAATAAACGTACAGCAGAAATAGCAATTCAAAATGGTATTGATATTTTTATAGGTACAATTGAAACAGTAAATTTAAATCAAAAATATGATTGTATATTTTTAGGAGATATTATTGAACACGTAACTGATCCACAATCTTTTCTAAATAAATGCGTAAGTTTATTAAATAATAATAGCCATATAATAATATCTACACCAAATCTCGATTGCTTTTGGTCAAAATCAAGTTTTTTACTATATAAATTATTTAAAATACCTTGGTCTTCACTTACTCCACCTTATCATTTATTCCAATTTAGTCATGAAAATTTAATTAGTCTTGCTCAAAATAATGGATTAAATTATGTAGATTCTTGGTATACAGGTAGACCAAGACTTATGTATGAACTCGGTTCATTACATTTGGTCAAAAAGATTAAAAATTCAAAAGGGATTATGAAAGTTTTCTATTTTATTTATACAGTAAAATCTTTTTTACTTTATTCAATTCTATATTTTATTGCAGATATATTGAGTCTATTTAGGATAACTAAAAGGGATTTTGCTATGGTTATAGTATTTAAGAAATAATATGGAAAAGATTAAAGTATATATTGGAAAACCATTTGATAAATTACCAATAATAGAAGTTTTATCTGCGCCACCAAGGTTGGTAAAAGATAAAAATATATTTGAAGAGAAAGATCTATTTTCTTCAAGTGAAGGCTATGTTGAAATTGTAAATAATCCCGAAGAGTGTGAATATTTCCTATTACCACATTCATATAACTTTATCTCAAATAATAAAAATTACATTAGGGACTTTGAAGATTTAGCAAATAAATATAATAAAAAGATTATAGTTTTTCTTTTAGGTGATTCAAATGAAAAAATTTATTTTAAGTCTTCTATTATATTTAGAATGTCTCAATACAAGACAAGTTTAAATAAAAATGAGTTTATAATGCCTGCTTATGCTCAAGACTTGGGTGGTTTATATGGGGTAAATTATAAAGATAAGAGTGAAATACCCACAGTTGGCTTTTGTGGTTGGGCAGATGTACCAAGCCCTTATATGAATTTCAAATATAATTTAAAGTATTTATTTTGGAATATTTCAGGAAAATTTATAAATAAACTCGGCGCTAGAGTTCCAGGAGTTATTTTAAGAGAAAAATTAATTAAAATAATTAATTCAAATAAAGATATTAATAAAAATATAATAATTAGAAGATCTTATGGTGGAAGTATAAAAACTATAGGTATACCACCAGTTCAAGCTAGAAAAGAATATGTTGAATGTATAAAAAACTCAGATTATTTTCTTTGTCCTAAAGGTGATGGTAATTTTTCAGTTAGATTTTATGAAACTCTTAGTCTAGGTAGAATTCCAGTGCTTATAGATACTGATATAGAGCTACCTTATCCTGATCTTATTGATTACAATTCTTTTTTAATCAAAATAAATATGAAAGATATTAACAATATTGATAGTATCATTTTAAATTTTCATGAGGGAATAAATAAAGAACAATTTAAGTCAATACAGAATAAATGCAGACAAGCGTTTGACCAATACCTTAATATTCATGTATTCTTTAGGAATGTTCTCAAAAGAGAGTTTTTGGCTAAGATTCACTAAATATGCAATAAGCTCGGTATCTCTAATTCTTGCTTTCGCTTTTTTACTATATTTTTCACTAAATAAGCTTATTGAAACTCCTCCTACATGGATGGATGAAGGTATAATAATAGAAACTGCTAGAAATATAGCTTCACATGGTAGTCCTAGTATAAGAATTAGTCCAACAGAATTAGTCTCTGGTGGTTATGTTACAACAAGCTATCCTGTAACCTATCCAATAAGTATTTTATTTAAAAAATATGGAGTAAATATATATTCAGCAAGAATTGTAATGGTTATATACTTGTTACTATTTGCTATTTCAAGTTTATTACTAACAATTAAAGTTGGAGAAAAGAGTAAATACTCATACATATTATCTTTATTATTAATTGTAAGTTTTGCTCCACTGTATGGACATGGTAAAAATGTACTAGGTGAAGTCCCTGGTATGTTTTATTTATTTATTTCAATTATACTAATATCTTTTTTATCTGATATTTTAAATAGAACTGATATAAGAATAAGATATAAAATTTTATTAAATATATTAACAGGTGTATTTATAGGTTTAACTGTTGTTACAAAACCGATCTTTATTTTATTAATTCCATCAATAGTTCTAGGGTTAATTGTTTATCTTTTTGCTAGACATAAATATAGTAAGATGTTTGAAGTAAGGTATTTAGCACTAAAAAATTCTCTATATTTATACTTAGTATCGGGTCTATTATCTGTATTTTTACCCATATATATATGGTTTAAACACCAGTTCAATGGGGAAAGTCTTTCTTTTATACTGTCTGTTTATGCTAACCCGCATAAGAATGCTATTTTCGAATCAATTATTTCAAATTCATTAAGATTTTTTACAGAGTATCAACCAAGTTACATGCTAATACTATTTTCAGTATTTAGTTTGGCAATAATAGTTAAATTTAAAAAATATAAAGAATTAAATTTAGCTAATATTATTTTATGGTTTTTTTCCGGTTTAATACTATTGGCTTATGTTAGAACTCCAGGATATTATAGATACTTTTTTGAAGCACAAATAGTATGTTTAACATTATTACCTGGAAATATAATATTTTTATTTAATCAAATTAATCCTAAGCTAAAGAAATTCGGTATATTAGTAGTTTTACTTTTACTTGCTATTCATATTAGACAATTATTCTATGGAAGTTGGATAAATCAATATAAAGATAGTAAGAGATCTGAAATATTAATAAAAGAACTTTCAGATACACCATCTAGTAGTGAGGTGTTTATATATCAAGCACCTGAAGTTGCTACATTTATACCAAATGAAAATTATTCACAATATATCGAAATTACAAAAGATATTATACAAGGAACATCATCACTACAAAGACTTGAAAAAGGAATTCCAGATATTGTCGTAACAAAGGATGATCAAGTTATACTTGATAAAGTTAAACTTTTAACAAAGAATAAGTATAAAAATGTATATACTTTAGATAGGTATACTTTCTTAAGGAAAAAATAAATGGCTCTAATTTATATATCTCAAAATCGAATACCAAGTGATAAGGGATATGCAATTCAAATTATGAAAATGTGCGAAGCCTTTTCTATAATAGGTATTGATATAAAACTATTTGTTTTAAACTATAAAAGTGATAATAAGGATAAACAAAATATCTTTGATTATTTTAATATTAAAAAGACCTTTCCAATTATACAAATACAAAGTCCTTTTATTATTAAGTTGGGTAAAATTGGTTATATAATTCAAGGAATCTTTTTCTCAATTAAAACTTTATTAAATGGAAGGTTTGGTTTAGATGATAAAATTTATACAAGAGATTATATACCTGCAATTATATTTTCAATTCTTGGTTATAAAGTATATTTTGAAATACATACTCATCATGGTTCTTTCGGAATAAAAATAGCTCAAAGGCTCGCAAAAGGAATAATTGTAATTTCAAAAGGTTTAAAAGATTTCTATATTGAAAAGGGTTTTGATGAAAATAATATATTCATAGCACCAAGTGGGGTAGATATAGAAGAGTTTGATGAGCTAGGCCCAATAAAAGATATTAGAAAAGTACTAGGTTTAAATGAACAAGTTAAAATTGCCTTGTATACAGGGCATTTATACAAATGGAAGGGAATAGATACACTTATAAAAGCTTCAAAAATTATAAAAGATAATATTAAAATAGTTTGTATAGGCGGTACTGAATACGATTTAAATAATATTAGAAAAGATGAAGATTTAATTGATAATAAAAATATATATTTTATAGGTTCAAAACCTTTTAAGGATATTAGTTCATATATGAGATCAGCAGATGCATTTTTATTACCCAATTCAAATAAAAGTATAATTTCAGAGAGATTTACCTCTCCATTAAAATTATTTTCATACATGGCTATAAAAAAACCTATAGTAGTTTCAGATCTTCCTTCGATGAGAGAAATACTTGATGAAAATATGGTTTATTTCTTTGAACCTGGTAGTGAAAAAGATTTAGTTGATAAGATAGAGCAAGTTTTTAAAGATAAAGCTTTATCAGATAAAAGAATACAAAATGCATATAAAAAAGTTCAAGATTTTTCTTGGATAAATAGAGCTAATAGACTTTTAAAATTTATCGGATATACTGAGGCAAATATTAAATAATATGAAAAAAGTATCAATAATCACTCCCATATATAATGAATCAAAAAGTCTCGGTATTTTGATTGATGAAATATCAAGTGTCTTAAATAATAATTTTGATTATGAAATAATTGCTGTAAATGATGGTTCAAAAGATGATACAGAAAAAGTGCTTACCGACATTGCTTCAAAAAATAAAAGACTTAAGGTCATAAATTTTAGTGTAAATAGAGGGCAAAGTTCAGCTCTTTCTGCTGGTATAGAGAAGGCAAGTGGGGATATTATTGTAACTATAGATAGTGATTTAGAAAATGATCCAAAAGATATTTTGACACTAATAAAAAAAATGGATCAAGGTTTTGATGTTGTATCAGGTTGGAGGAAGGATAGATGGGAGGGTAATTTTATATCTAGAAAACTACCTTCAGTATTAGCAAATTCACTCATATCATTTATAACAGGAGTTTATTTACATGATTATGGCTGTACATTAAAGGCATATTCAAGAAAAGTCATAGATGGTTTAAAAATATATGGAGAAATGCATAGATTTATTCCTGCTTATGCTTCATGGAATGGTGCTTCTGTTACTGAAGAAATAATTTCATTTAGACAAAGACGATTTGGAAAAAGTAACTACGGAATATCTAGAACATTTAGAGTTGTACTTGATCTAATAACTATTAAATATTTTATTAAATATTTTAATAAGCCAATGCACTTTTTTGGAGGCATAGGTTTTATTTCACTATCAGTTGGTATATTTGCAGGTTTATTTTCTATTATTTTAAAAATAACTCATATAAGAAACTTTGTTGCAACTCCTCTACCAATATTTTCTGCTTTACTAATTATTGTTGGTATACAACTTATTACAATGGGTATTATTGCTGAAATACTCATGAGAACATATTATGAATCACAAGGTGGTAGACCATATAATATTAAAAATACAATAAACTTCTAAAATGTGTGGAATAGCTGGATTTAAAGGTCAAGGTAATATAGAAAATATAGAGAGTATGATAAATACTCTTAAGCATAGAGGACCAGATGATACTGGAATTAGTATTGATGGAGATATGTTCTTTGCTCAATCAAGACTGAGTATTTTGGATTTAAGTGCTTTAGGTCATCAACCAATGTCTGATTCAAGTGAAAGCGTAAATATAATATTTAATGGGGAAATTTATAACTTTAAAGAAATAAGAAGAGAACTTGAAAATAAAAATTATAAGTTTAAAAGTAATTCCGATACTGAAGTAATAATTTATAGTTATATTGAATATGGTTTGAAATGTTTTTCAATGTTTGAAGGTATGTTTGCAATTGCTATACATGATAAAAGAAGTGGTGATTTGATTTTATCTAGAGATAGAATGGGTAAAAAACCACTATATTATTTTATTAAAAATAAAAATATTGTTTTTGGTTCAGAATTAAAAGCAATAAAAAAACACCCACTATTCATAAAAAAGATTTCTGATATAGGTTTAAAATTATATTTAAAACATGATTATATTCCTACACCTTTAACAATATATGAAGATGTTTATAAACTTGAACCTGGATCATATCTTGTTTTTGATAAAGAAAATAAGGTACATACAGAAAAGTTTTGGGATTTAAATATAAAAGAAAATATAAATAAAGATAAAAACTTAAGACATTATGTTGAAGAATTTGATAATATTTTTTTGCAAAGTATAAAAAGAAGAATGATATCTGATGTTCCTTTGGGTATATTTTTAAGTGGAGGAATAGATAGCTCACTAATTGCACTTTATGCAATAAAATTGGTAAAAAACCCAAAAGATATAAAGACTTTTTCTATAGGATTTGAGAATAAGAGTTTTGATGAAACAAATTTTGCAAATGAAGTTGCTACAGTTTTAGGTACTGATCATTATTCAAGAATTGTAAAACAAGATGAGGTTATAAATATTATTGAAGAAGTCGGTGAAATATTTGATGAACCAGTAGCAGACGCTTCAGTTATTCCAACATATATATTATCCAAGTTTTCCAGAGAAAAAGTGACTGTTGCTTTAAGTGGTGATGGTGCAGATGAATTATTCTTAGGCTACCCTACATTTCAAGCAGATAAAGTTGTAAAATTATTTTTACCTATACTCTTATTTTTCAAGAAATTTTTAATAAAAATTATAAATATTTTACCATTCAGTACTGATAATTTTTCTTTTGCTTTTAAAGCCAGAAAGTTTATTGAAGGAATACATACTGATGATTTTATAAGGCATAATAATTGGCTTGGAAGCTTTGATGATAAAACTATAAAAAATATTTTATCTAATAAATATAATGATAATGAAAATGAATTTGAAAACTATTTAAATAGTAAGTATTCTAATTATAGGAAACTAGGAAAAAATAACAGTTTATCTAGTTTATATTTAAGAACATATTTAATGGATCAGGTTATGGTAAAAGTCGATAGAGCAAGTATGAGGGCTAGTCTAGAAGCTAGAGCGCCATTTTTGGATTCAAAAATTGTGGATTTCGCCTTATCTTTACCACATAGTCTAAAGATAAAAAAATTTAAGACAAAGTATATACTTAGACATATAGCAAGTAAGTTTTTTTCAAAAAATATATTTAAAAGACCTAAAAAAGGTTTTGGTTTACCTATATCAGAATGGTTAAGAAAAGATTTAAAACCAATACTAAATGAGTATTTGAGTAAAGAAAATATTGAAAAATACGAAATCTTTAACTACGAAGAAATAAAGAGATTAATTGATGACCATGTGCAAGGTAAGATAGAAAGAAGGAAGGAGCTTTGGAATTTATTAACTTTGCATATTTGGCTTAAGAAAAATTTTGATAATTGATTAAATATTTCCTGAGTGATATATTTACCATATGGCTTCAACTGAGAGATTTGGATATGAATGGGATAAATATTCTTATATAGATCAAAAATACGAAGATCAGCTAGAGAATTGGCTTGGACCAATTAAAAAAGAGTATTTTGAAGATAAAACTATTCTTGATGCAGGTTGTGGTATGGGTAGAAATAGCTATTGGTCACTAAAATGGGGAGCAAGAAAACTCACTGCTTTCGATTTTGATCATAGATCAGTAAATAGAGCAAAAGAAACGCTAAAAGAATTTGGAGATAAGGCTGAAGTTTTATACAAAAGTATATATGATATAAATTGGAAAAACAGTTTTGATATAGTTTTTAGTATTGGAGTTATACATCATTTAAAAGACTATGAAAAAGCATTAAACAACCTTTATCAAAGTTTAAAACCGGGAGGAAAAATGATAGTTTGGGTATATGGTAGAGAAGGAAATGAATGGATAGTTAGACTAGTAGATCCAATTAGAAAAAATATTACATCAAAACTTCCTTTACCTATAGTTCATTTTTTAAGCTATTTTTGTTCAATCCCACTTTATTTTTTTGTAAAAATATTTAGAGGTCCAAGTGGATATTTAAAACAAATTTCTAGTTTTAAATTTAAACATATACATAGTATTGTTTTTGATCAATTAATACCTGAAGTAGCAAACTACTGGCCAAAACAAGAGATAAATGAAATCTTTTCAAAAATAAATGGAATAAAAGATTTTTCTATAAATAGACCAAAGAATAATCTTGGTTGGACTATTGTTTGTAATAAATAATCTTATGAATAATGATTTGAAACAAAGCATTGGCTGGGGTAAGTATAAAAATGTAATTGTAATTCCTACATATAATGAAAAGGATAATATTAAAGTAATAGTAAATAGTGTTTTAAATAATATTGATAATCAAACAAAAATCCTAGTTGTTGATGATAATTCTCCAGATGGTACAAAGTATGTGGTTATGGATATGATGAAAGAAATACCAAATCTCTTTCTATATAATAGAGAAAAGAAACAAGGATTAGGTAAAGCATATACATCGACTTTTATATTTTTAATAGAGGATGAAAATATTGAAACCATAATAAGTATGGATGCTGATCTTTCTCACGATCCAATAAATATTCCTATAATGCTTGAGAAAAGAAAAAACTTTGATGTCGTAATAGGTTCAAGATATATAAAAGGAGGTAGTATTGAGGGTTGGGAATTATGGAGAAAATTATTGAGCTATGGAGGTAATTTTTATACTAGAAATATAGTTAGAGTTCCAATAAAGGATTTTACAAGCGGTTTTATGGCTATGTCAGCTGGTTCATTAAAACAAGTTGATTTAAATGCAATTGGAAGTTCTGGTTATGCCTTTTTAATTGAATTAAAACACGCTCTTTATTCACTTACACCTCGTATAAATGAAATACCAATAGTATTTAGAAATAGAGTGGAAGGTGAATCAAAGATATCAAATCATATAATTAAAGAGGGAATTAGAGCTCCTTGGAGATTGTTAATGAAGAAAAAAATAACAAATATTAATTGTCCAAGCTGTGGTACTGTAATTCATAAAAGAATAGGTAGTAAAAATTACTATCATTTCTATAAATGTTCAAATTGCAGTATGTATAGAATAAATCCTTTACCAAGTAATAATGCAGACATTTACAGTGAGGATTATTTCTTTGGTGCAAATAAAGGTTTTGGCTATTCTGATTATGATAATAATAAAAAAGCTATGTACAATACTTTCCTTAAATACATAGATATTATTAAAAATAATATTAAAAAGAATAAAAAAACAAAAATAAAATTACTTGATATAGGTTCTGCAACAGGTTATTTTCTAAATATTGCAAGTGAAAATGGTTTTGACGTTCAGGGTATAGAAATATCAAAGGATGCGAGTGAAATAGCAAATAATAAAGGTATAAAAACATACAATGGTATATTAAAAGATTTTAAAACAAAAGATAAATTTGATGTTATAACAATGCTTGATGTTATAGAGCATGTAAATGATCCAGTAAAAGATATAGAAATTGCTAATAAATTACTTGATAACAATGGTTTACTTATAATAAATGCACCAGATTCAGGAAGTCTTATCGCTAGTACTTTAGGTAAAAACTGGCATTTAGTTGTACCACCAGAGCATGTTTTTTATTTTAATAAAAAATCTATTTCAGAAGTTTTAAAGAAAAATAATTTTGAGATAATAAATATTACAAATATAGGCAAGACATTTAAGATTGATTATATATTTTTAATGTTATATAAATGGTTTAAGCTTAGTCCAATAAAATCTATTATAAATTTTTCAATGAATAATAAAGTTATAAACAAAATAAGTATACCTATAAATTTAAGAGATAATATGTTTGTTATTGCTAGAAAAAATAAATGAAAATAGAACAATATAGAGATATATATGAATATGAATTAAATGGATTTTGGTACAGAGTAAGGAGAAGTATGATTCATTATTTTATAAAAAAGTATTTTCCTTTAAGAGAAAATATCACTATTTTAGACTTGGGTTGTGGTATGGGTGCTTTAACAAAAGAGCTTATGGTTTATGGTGATGTATACGGTTTAGATTTTTCAGCAGAATCAATAAAGTTTTGTAAAGAAAGAGGATTAAATAATGTATTTCAAGGGGATGCTACAAATATACCTTTTGATGATAAAAAGTTTGATATCGTACTATCTTTAGATGTACTAGAACATATACAAGATCATGATAAAGCAGTAAAAGAAGTTAAAAGAGTATTAAAACAAGACGGACTATTTATAGCATTTGTACCTGCCTTTATGTCTTTGTGGAGTATTAATGATGATTTAAGCGAACATAAAAGGAGATATACAAAAAGAGAATTAAATAATGTTTTATTAAATAATGCCTTCACAGTTAAAAGATCATCATATTTTAATACAGTATTGTTTATTCCAATATTTTTAATTAGAAAGTTTAATAATATATTTAAAATAAAGGTTAAAAGTGAAATTAAAATGATTCCAAAATGGACTGATAAAATACTATATTCACTATTCTATTTTGAAAGTTTAATTTTAAGATATATAAACCTACCATTTGGTGTTTCATTATTTTCTATTTCAAATAAAAATAAATGAATTATTTAAAAAACGTTGTATTAAATTTATATAGAATAATTGAAGTCTATTTATATTTTATAAAAAGAGGTAATGCAAAAAACAAAGTTAATGATATAAAAACTATAGCCATAATACACAATGGGAAACTAGGTGATATGGTCTGTACAACACCTTTATTCATAGCAATTAATAAAAGTTTTCCAAATAGTAAAATCATACTATGTGGAAATAAAGTAAATAAAGAATTAATGGAAAATGAGGCTTATATTGATCAATATATTGTTATTGATAAAAAAAATCCTAAAGATTTAATTAATAATTTAAAAAAACATAATATTGATATAGGTATACTCATAACTCCAGATTTTCTAGGAGCATATAGTTTATTTATGTCTAATGCTAAATATATAACTGTGCCCAAAATTTATAATGGTTTTAGTCCTTATGAAACTATTTCATATAAAATCATTAGAAAGTTATTGAATACTGTACCACATGTTATGGGTGAATATGCACCTAGGCAATATATGAATTTCTTAACTGATCTTATTGTATTGAATGAAAATGAAATAAATACAAAAAAGGCATTATCACAACCAAAACCTATTTCAATAGATAAGATTGATCAATTATTTATTGAAAATAATATTAAAAAAGATAACTTTAATATTGTAATATCAAGTTCTGTTGCAAATAAAATTAAGAAATGGCCAAATAAAAAATGGGCAATGTTAATTGATAAAATTTACGATAAATATAAAAGTAATATTATTTTAATAGGTATTAAAAATGATATACAAGATATTAATCATATTAAATCATTATTAAAACCTAGTACAAAAGTCTATGATTTTTGTGGTTTATTTAGTTTGGATGAATTAAAGGCTTTGATTTCAATTTCAAATCTATTCATAAGTGTTGATACAGGACCAATATATATTGCTGAAGCTTTTGATATACCGAGTATCGATATAATTGGTCCTATGGATGAAAATGAACAACCACCAAAAAGTGATAAAAATATGTTGGTAATACCTAAAAGAGAAAAACCCGAAATACATATAATGAATGCTAGACAATATGACAAAGATGAAGCCTTAAGACAAATAAATTCTATTGAAATTAGTGATGTTTATATTCAATTTGAAAAACTAATTGAAAGTGGTATCATCAAGCCATGAAAGATTTAAATGATATAGGTTTTGAGAATTATGAACCAGGTTTACCAGGTACTCCAGATCTTACAAAGCTAAAGTCAAAACAGGGTGTAACTTGGCTTCAATTTAGAGAAACTCTAACTCCAAAATATCATATTGTATGGAGAGATGTGGCAATATGTTATTTTCTTATAATACTAGGAATAGTATTATCAATTTACACAGAGACAAAGTCCGGTCTATTTATAACTATTCCTGTAACAATTATTTCAGGATTATGGATAGGATATTGGTTTCATTCACTTAGTCTGTTCTTACATGAAGCTGTTCATTATCTTATTCATAAAGATAAAAAAATGAATGATATATTAACTGATGTCATAATATGTCCATTTATTTTTATTGATACAGCCGGATATAGAAAAATACACTGGCAACATCATACAAACTTGGGTACAACAAAGGATACTGAGAAATCATATTTTAATGCTTTATCTCCAAGATTCATACTAGAATCTTTAACGGGTATACATGCTGTGAGAACTCTATTAGTTTATTTCTCTCCTGACAATCACACTGATCATAAAGAAAAAACATTATCAGAAAAAATAAAGGGTTTTGATTTTAAAAAAGCTCTAAGGTTAATAGTTAGTCAATCAATAGTATTATTGATACTTGTACTTTTCGGAAAATATTTTACAGCAATTGCTTGGATAATAGGTATTGTTATATTCTGGCCTTTCTTGGGTTCACTTAGACAAATTCTTAGACATAGAGGAGAGTATACAAGTGTAAAAGTAGATTATTATAAGACTGATCAAGGAGCTTTCCTTAGAATGTTCGGTGATGATCTATTCTCAAAATCATTTGGTGCAGCAGGTTTTAATAAGCATATGCTACATCACTGGGATCCACATGTTTCTTATACTAGACTCGATGATATGGAAAAGTTTATGTTATCAACTGAACTTGGACCTATTATAGATTCAGGTAGAACAAGTTATAAAAATATATTTTTTAAATTATTAAAACAAGGATTAGGCGATGAGTAACATATCGTTTAAAGATATATGTCCAATATGTGGTGATAAGCCAGAGTTTTATACTAAAGCTCAGGATTTGGAATATAGAAGTTCTGATACATTTTTTACATATTTAAAATGTAAGAATTGCAAGTCTATATTTATAAGTAATCCACCAAGTGAAGAGCTCGATATAATTTATCCAAAAAATTATTATTCTTTTTCTGAAAAGAGTAATAGTTTTATATATAAGATAAAGGATAAGATTGAGGTTTTAATGTTTAAGAAAATAACCAAAAACATTAAAGGGAATGAACTTTCTGTACTCGATGTTGGTGGTGGTACAGGTTGGCTTATAAATACTCTAAAAAAGGCTGATAATAGATTTATTGATTGCAATATAGTTGATATAGATGAAAAAGCTAAAAAGATAGCTCAAGATAAAGGATATAATTTTTATCTTGGAAGAATCGAAGATGTAAATTTTAATAAGAAATTTGATCTTATTTTAATGCTAAATCTCATTGAACATGTTGTAGATCCATTAATAATATTAAAAAAAGCAAAAGAATTATTAAAAGATAATGGACTAATACTTATAAAGACACCAAATGTATCAAGTTTAGATTCAATTTTATTTAAAAATAATAATTGGGGAGGATTACATACACCAAGACATTTTATTTTATTTAATGCAAAATCTTTTGAATTATTATCAAAAAAATCTGGTCTAAATATAGTTAGTTTGAAATATACTCAAGGTGCACCACAATGGACAACAAGTATAATGGGTTTATTGTATAAATATAAAATAATAAAAATTGATAAAAATATATCAATGCCAGAACATCCTTTGTATAAATATATATCTATAGTTTTTGCAGGTTTTGATTTTATTATTTCAATTTTTGCAAAAACATCACAAATGTTTATTATTCTTTCAAAATAGTTATATGAATAAATTTGCTAAAATTACTTTATTTTTATTACCTATAACTCTATTATTTTTAATTTTCTTTAAGATAATTTTTGAAAAGGGTTTCTTTATGAATGGTGATAGTGTATTTGGATATTTCACTTATTTTTATTATTTTGTTCATGATGGTCCTTTAGTTAGTCAAAATCTTCTATTGGGTTTTCCAGTTTTTTCTTCAAATACAGGTACTTGGTTTTATCCTATAAATACTTTATTTTTTAATCTTTTTGGTGATGTTTCTGGTTATGTAAACTTAGTCATTATTAATATTATATTAACCTATATATTTTCTTTTTTATTTTTTAAAAAACATACAAAGAGCTTTATTGCTTCAGTATTGTTTGGTTTAGTCTTTTTATTCAATGGACAAAATATGCTTTGGATAGAGACACTGGGTAATACAAATTATTATTTTGTTTTACCTTTAATACTCTATCTTTATGAATTTATAAAAAATGATAATAAGTATAAATGGATATTTAGAATACTTATAGGTATTTTCTTAGGAACTATATGGTTATCAGGACATGTGCAATATGTACTATATATACATACGATATATGCAATTTATGCTCTATTTATAAATGGTTTTAATTATAAAAAATATAAGCAATACGTAGGTGATATAGTTTTACCAAATATAATTTCTTTTATATTAGGTTATAGTCAAATAATTTCTATACTT
This sequence comes from Minisyncoccia bacterium, assembly GCA_044228445.1. Classification (GTDB taxonomy): domain Bacteria; phylum Patescibacteriota; class Minisyncoccia; order Phycocordibacterales; family PALSA-1337; genus CAIOGI01. The sequence goes on from JBGAUV010000001.1 coordinate 293,191, forward strand.
AATTTTAAACCAAATTCAATAAGAGAAAGTGGGGTAATGATAAGTGATGTATTTTCTGGAGCTTATGGTTTTAATGATTTAATACACTTTGTATTACCTTTTTTTAGAACACCAATACTTTCTTGGAGTAGTCCAAGTTTATATATAGGAATACTCCCATTTTTACTGCTTATAACCTCTATAATTGCAATTAAGAATAATTGGCAGGATAAACTATATAGGTTCTCTTTTTTCACCTTTCTATTCTGTTTCATAGCATCATTTAAATATTCACCTATAGCATATTTATTACACTATTTACCTTTATTTAATTCACTTAGAGAAGGACCAAGAATAATGTTTATTGGTTTTATGTTCGGTGCAATTCTTATAGTTAAGACTATTATTAATGTTGAAAATAAAGACTTTGAATTAAACATTTTAAATAAAGTAAATAATATATTTGGAAAGATTTTTCTTTTAATAGTATTACCACTAGTATCTATTTTTTCAATAGGCTATGGTTTTTTCTTCAATAAAATTTCAGATCTTATAAATAATTATTTTATTAATAATATTTATAATTCATCATATAAACTATCAAAAGAACATTATATAAATGTATTAAATCAATATATAAAAGAATTGAATATATTTACCATATTCAATTATCAAATTGTGGTTTTTATTGTATTCTCTTTATTAACTTATATCTTTATTAAGAATATAAATAAAATCAGAAACAGAATATTACCTATATCAATAGTTTTTATCTCATTAAATATATTATTTGTTTATATGTTTAATTTTAAGTCTATTCCAAGAGAGGAAATGTTAAAATTACCAAGTACAGCACAGTTTATTAAAGATAATGGTGGCAATATGCCATATAGAGTTTATTCAGTATTTCCTGGATTAAGTTTATACAATAAATACTCTGTAAACTGTAAGAATCATAATGATAGCGATGCTTTCTATATACAAAAAGAAATGATGGCACCAAATATAAACATGATATATGGAATAGATATTATTGATGGTTATGATAACTTTATCCCAAAGATCTTATCAGATAAGCTTGCATATATAGGATCCGAAAATTCATTTTCAAAGAATAATATAATAAATAAAGATACATCTATACAAGAAAAAATAATTGAAATTCAAAATAATAAGGATTTATTAAAATTGATGAATGTTAAATATATTATTTCAATGTATAAATTTAATGATATTGATTTTAAATTAGTTAAAACAAATGAATTGCCTTGTAATAATGAACTATATATTTATGAATTAAAATCATATTTACCAAGATATTTTTATACCGATTCAATTGATAATATTAAAAAAGGTATAAATATAAATGAAATTAATCCCGATTATAAAAAAGAAGAGACCGTATTCAATTTTACTAGTGAAAAAGATGGATATGTATTTATCGGTAATACATATTTACCTAGTTATGAAATTTATATAAATAGTAAAAAAGAAAAACCAAGTATATATGAAAATTTATTTATGATAATACCAATTAAAAAAGGTGAAAATAAAATCATAATAAAATATCCAATAAATCACAGTATTTTGGATATATTTAAAAAATAAGATTTTGTGCTATATTTTACTTAATGACATATATATTTCAACCAGATAGATACCTACTTGTAGAGCAAATAAAGAAGAATTCACACTATATTAAAGGTAAGGTTTTGGATGTTGGTGCAGGACATTATTCTAGATATGAAAAGTTTTTTAAGGCTGAAAAATATATAAAAATGGATATTAACCATTCAGAGCATGTAGATATTGTAGGTAGTGTTGATAATATCCCAATGGAAGATAATTCAGTCGATTCTATAGTTTGTACTCAAGTTTTTGAACATATTAGATATATCGATAAAAGTGCAAGTGAACTTTATAGAGTATTAAAAAAGGGAGGTCATGTAATATTAACTGTACCTCAATTGAATGAATTACATGAAGAGCCTCATGATTATTTTCGATATACAAAGTATGGTTTAAAAAGCGTTTTTGAAAACGTTGGTTTCAATATAGTAGAAATGGATCAAAGAGGAAGTTTCTTTTCTTCTACTGCTCAAATGATAATAAGGTTTTTATCAGATTATTTTGATTTATATAATAGAAAAATCTTAGGTAAAATACTTGGTAAATTTATATATTTATTTGGTATGTTAAGTATCAAACTTGATAGTTTAGTAAAACACAGTGCAAATAAAAAGCATGCAATAGGTTGGTGTTGTGTATTAAAGAAATAATATGAAAATATTAATACTATCTGATGATTTCCCCCCAAAAAGCTTCGGTGGAGCAGGAATTATAGCAAGTGTACAAGCACAAGAACTTCAAAAAAGAGGTCATGAAGTTAGGATTTTTACCATAACTGATGATGAAGATAAGATCGATCCACGATTCAGATCATATTTAAGTTTATATAATATAAAAACTATAAAAAAGATTAGAAAAATCCTGAATGAATTTAAACCTGATATTGTTCATGCGCACAATATTCATGAACATATATCATATGCTTCACTTTATTATGCAAAAAAGAGCGGAGCAAAAATCTTTATTACCTTGCATGATGCTATGAGTGTTTATTACGGTAAAGTACCACAAAATTATATAAATACTGATAAACCTATTAGTTTAATAGATTGTTTTAAAACTTTTGGAATAAGAGTAAATCCTTTTAGAAATTTAATAATTAGAAAATTATTTAATTATGCAGATAAAATATTTGTAGTTAGTGAGGCTCTAGGAAGATTTCTATCAAATAATGGAATAAAAAATACCATAGTAATGCATAATGGTATAAATACAAATAATTGGAGAGTGCCAGATATTATTAAAAATGAATATAAAAAATCCTTAGGTATAAATAATGATACAAAGATAGTTATGATTGCAGGTAGACTTAATAATATGAAAGGAGCTAAGGTTAGCTTAAAGGCTTTTGCTGAAGTGTTAAAGAAGTATAGGAATGTAGTTCTACTTATAGTTGGTAATAAACCTGAACAAAATAATGAGTTTAATTCAATAATTAATCAATTAAATATAGTCGATAAAGTAATATTTACTGGTTGGGTGAGATATGAAAATATGCCAACAGTATATTCTATATCTGATATCGTCATTGTGCCTTCGTTATACTTGGATCCATTTCCAACGATTAACCTTGAAGCAATGGCTAGTAAAAAGCCTGTAATTGGTACAAAGTTTGGTGGTACTCCAGAAATAATTAAAAATGGTAATAATGGTTATATTATTGATCCAAATAATATTGAGCAATTTAAAAATAAAATACTAGATTTATTAAATGATGAACAATTAACAATAAACATGGGTAAAAGAGGGTATGATATTGTTAATGATGAATTTAATTTAGATAAAAAGATTGACTATCTTATATCATGTTATAATCATTAAAATAAAATGACAAACGATATAAAACATAAAAATACCATTGTTGATTATTATAATAAAGAGAGTACTCAATATTCAAAAAAGAGATATGAGGGTAGTCTAAATACATATACCCAATATCTTTTTAGAAAAAGAATGAATATATATTTTAACTATATATTTTATGTTAAAAATGCATTAAAACACCCAATTGACTTATTTGATATAGGTTGTGCTGATGGTGTAGTTTTATTTAATACTGAAGATAAATTTAGTGATTTTATAAAGTCATTTGATGCAGTCGATGTTTCAAGTTCTATGGTTGATATTGCAAATAAAAATAAAATAAATAATAAATTTAATTTTTATTTACGTGGTCAAGAACCAGATAAAAAATATGACTTGGTTACTGAACTAGGTGTACATATATCTGATCCAGATTCAGAATATAAATACGTTAAAAATAAATTAAATAATAGTAATTCTTTTTATATATTTTCAGTTTCAAGTAAAAATTCTCTACATACAATATTTAAATTAAAGAATGATCCAAAAGCAAAACACTATACAGATTTAAAAACATTTAAACAGACTGAAGTTATATTAAATAGACATTTTAAAATTATAAAGAAGACACCATACGGTTTATTTATACCAAAACTATGGTCAATATCTATTTTGGGTTCATTATTTCAACCTATAATTGATACTGTATTTAGTTTTATTACACCTAGTTTATTTCACGAGACTATATACCTTGTTTCTCCTTTGGATAAAAAAGAATAGATTGACTAAAAGCATAAAGGTCCAAGATATTCCATTTTCAATAACAGCACCGAGTATTCCTAGTTTTGGGATCAAAATTAAACCAAATATTATAGTAGCAACATTACCAATAATATTTAGCATATAAAGTGTCTTTGTATCTTTTATTATTTGGAAATAAGTAGCAAATAAAGATATTCCAGGGAAAGTTATAAGGCCTAGCATGTATATTTGTGAATAGAATATTGATTCCATATATTTTGGGAAAAATATCTTATAAATATATGGAGAAACAAAGTAATAAGCAATAACTATTAGAAATGATATTGCAGTAAGTCTAATTATTTTATCTGTTATACTTTTTCTTAATTTTATTTCTTCAAGTTCAGCAAACTTGGGAAAACCAATATTAAATATATTTTTAAAAAACGATCTAGCCTGCTCAGGTATAGCATTTGCAAAAGAATATACAGCAAGTGGAGCAGAACCTATAAAATGAAATAATAATATTTTATCTACTTGATTTGCTATAGTACCTATAAAACCCATAATACTTAAATGATGTCCGTATTTTATCATTGAGCTATCATTTGTATTTGGATCAGGTTTATATAGTCTTATTACTCTAATATAGAAAATTATTGATAATATAAATGTACTACCGAAATAAGCTCCAATTAAAAGAATTATATTTGGATTGTATATCGCAACAATACTTATTGTTATTACATTGATTAATTGAGTAATTATCCAATATATTGTACTTCTTTTAAAATCTTTCATTCCAGAAAGAAAAGCTCCATATAAACTAAAACTATTTGTAATAGGTAAGGTTAAACTAACTATTATAAAAGCAATTGCAAAATTTATATGATCATTTAAAAAATAGTATAGGGAAGCACCTAGTGATACTATACTCAATAAACTTCCCCATATTAATTGAGTTTTAAAAGATTCGTATACCGTTCCATTATTTCCTTTTGCTACTGCTTGAGTTAGACTCGAACCGAGTCCAGATAAAGATAATCCACCAATTATTCCTGCTAAAGATAGTATAAATTTATAATCACCATAAAGTTCTTGTGATATTGTTCTTGCCAATACAATAGACAAAAATAGAGATGATAAAACTGCAATACCTTGACCAATAGTCATCCAGAAACTTCCTTTGGCAATGTATACCATATCAGTTTTTAGGTATTTTTCGCTAAAACGCAAAAACCTATAAATGACCTGTTTCATATAGACAAATCTACCATAATATTTGGTTTTTTACACTACATAATATTTTTACTTTATGCTATAGTTTGGCCACTATGAATTCAAAAACATTAGAGAGTATTTATAAATATATTACATTAACGGGTTTATTTGCTGTATTATTTCTGCCACTTTATATAGAAAATAGCTTTTTCTTTCCATTTATAACAGGTAAGGGTTTCGCTTTCAGAATAATTGTTGAAATAATATTTGCTTCATGGATATTATTATTTCTAAGAAACAATACTTATTTACCAAAATGGTCTAGTATACAAGTCTGTTTTACAATATTTACTGTTGTATTACTTATTGCAGATATATTAGGTGTAAGCTTTCTAAGAAGTTTTTGGTCAAACTTTGAACGTATGGATGGTTGGTTGACCTTAGTACATCTTTGGGGTTACTTTATGGTTTTGAGTTCAATGTTCTCTGTTAGAGAAGGAGATAGAAGAATGTGGAATAATTATTTTAATGTAAGTCTTTTTGTTGCTGGTATAGTAGGTATATATGGTTTTTCTCAATTATTTGGCTTTGCAAAAATTCACCAAGGTTCAGCTCGTATAGATGCTTCACTAGGAAATGCTATATATCTAGCTGTCTATATGATGTTCAATTCTCTTTTAGCTATTTATATGGCTTTTGATTCAGCAGAGAAGAAAAATAATGATACATCTCTATATGCTGTATCTCTATATAGTATATTAGCTATAGTATTTGCTTTCTTAATGTTTGAAACATCAACTAGAGGAGTTGTTCTAGGATATATTTTGGGAATAATAGTTGGTCTTATTATGCTTGCAATATCAGGTAAGAATAAACAAACTAAGTTAATTTCAGTTGCATTAATTGCATCTATACTTATTGTTGGAGGAATATTCTGGTCAATTAAAGATACAAAGTTTGTGCAAAACAATCCAAATCTAAAACGTTTTGCTGAAATATCATTAAGCGATACAAAGACTCAAGCTAGAGGATATATATGGCCAATGGCTGTAAAAGGTGTATTTAGTACGCCAAAAACATCAATAATCGGTTGGGGTCAAGAAAACTTTAACTATATATTCAATGCAAACTATAACCCTGAAATGTGGAGACATGAACAATGGTTCGATAGAGCACACAATACTTATTTAGATTGGTTAGTTGCAGGTGGGGTAATAGGATTACTAGCATATTTATCAATATTTATATTCACTCTAGTATCAATAGCTAAGAGTAATTTAAATATAAATGAAAAAGCTGTAATTGTAGCAATACTTATTGGTTATAGTGTCCAAAGTATATTTACTTTCGATAACCTTATAAGCTATATGTATTTATACATAGTTCTAGGTTTCATATCTGGTATTAGATCAAGTAAGGAACATGTTTGGATAAAAAAGATAACTCTTCATAATTCAAAAAATTATCATATATATAGAGATTATTTCTATACTCCTGTAATTGCCATTGCTTTCATAGTTGTAATGTTCAGTGTAAATATTCGTCCAATACAAGCTAATACAAGTCTTATAGATGCTATGATTACATGTTCAGGAGGAAATCAACTACCTTCAGTTTCTGCTTTCCAGAAAGTTGTGGACTATGATAAATATATGGCAAGTCAAGAGGCTAGAGAACAGACTTTATCTTGTGCAACAAACGTCATAAATAGTGGTTTACCTCAAAATTTAAAGGTAGATTTTGCAAACCTTGCTGGAAGTCAAATTGATGCACAAATGAATGTAACACCAAATGATGCGAGAATATATTACCTAGGCGGAGTATTCATGAACAATGCTGGTAGCTATAGTGCAGGAAAATTATTATTGGAAAAAGCAAATACACTATCTCCAAATAAACAATCTATAATACTTGAACTAGCTACAAATTATGTAAACACAGGTGATGTAAAGGGCGCACTTGAAATAATAAAGAAAGCATATGAAGGTACACCAGATAATGATAATGTTAGATCTGCATATATGTCTTTATTGATTTTAAATGGTGAAGAGTCAAAACTTAAAACTATATTTAAGGATAAATATGAAAATACATACTATGATGAAAAAATAGTTGGTGTATATATGAATAAAAAGCAATACAATAAAGCTATAGAAATATATAATTATCTAATAGGTAAGTATCCAAGTATGAGTAAATACTATCTTGGCATAGCTGGAGTTTATTATTCAAGTGGTGATAAATATAGTGCTATAAATGAATTAAAAATAGTTGGTGATAAATTCCCTGAGCTAAAAAAGCAAACAGAGGACGCTATAAAAGAAGTACAAAAAGTAAAATAGTTGCAATAGAAATATTGTTTGGTGTATAATATCTTGGTGTGAGTATCACAATTGTGTTGGTACTTTCCAAATAATATGTCTACGAAAGCTCCTGCCTTGGCAGGATTTTTCGTTGCATAAAATCAATAAATGTTGTATAAATATAGTCGAAAAATAGTACACATATGGCGAAAAAAACGAAAAACGGCGCAGGTCCTAGAAGTCGGCTTGCTGAAACCAATATTCTACTTAAACAAAACCTCAACACATCTCCAGTAATGAAATATGGAAAGAATGGGGTTCCATTATCTAGAAATGGAACCCGTATCATTTCTTTCTCTGATAGGGAAAAGGTTGCACCACCTGACCCAAAAGGATGTCCGGTTGAGTAGATGGAAGTTTTAACAAAGCACGAGGGAAATTCCCTCGGCTTTTTTTATTTTAAAGTTATTAACATTTCAAAAACTATAAATTATGCTAAAATAATTCCGGATTGTTCCAAATGCTGGTGGTGGCTGTACTCACATATTAATTAGACATTATATTTGGAGCTAACACCCATCACCAACATTTGGCGCAATCCCTAACATACACTTTTAAAAGTGAATATAATTTCTGGTCTCAGTTTGAATAATTTGACAACTTTTCGTATCGGGGGCAAAGCCCGATTTTTTTGTATTATAAATAATATAAATGATGTTAAGGAGGGTATAGATTTTGCAAAAAATAATAATTTAGATATTTTTATACTTGGTGGTGGTTCAAATATCTTAGTTTCTGATCAAGGTTTTGATGGTTTGGTAATGAAAATGGAAATAAAAGGTATTGAACTAAACATAATTGATGAACAAGAAGTAATTGTTAAGGCTTATGCAGGGGAAAATTGGGATGATTTAGTAAAATATACAGTTGATAAAAATTTAAGAGGTTTAGAAAATTTATCATATATACCTGGAACAGTTGGTGCTAGCCCTATCCAAAATATAGGTGCTTATGGTAGTGAAGTAAAAGATAGTATCGATTTCGTTGAAGTATATGATATAGAAAATGATAAAATTTTAAAATTAAATAATTCTGATTGTGATTTTTCATATAGAAACAGCATATTTAAAAAGCAAAAAGGTAAGTATATTGTGATCTCAGTAGGATTTTTATTACATAGAGATAATAAATTTAATATTGAGTATAAGGACTTGAAGGATTATTTTTTAAAAAATAATGTAGGTATGTTAACAGTACAAAAGATTAGAGATGCTGTTGTTGATATTAGGAAAAATAAATTACCAGATATTAAAGATATAGGTACAGCAGGATCATATTTTAAAAATCCAATTGTAAGTATCGATAAAGCTCAAAGTTTAAAGAATAAATGGAGTGATTTACCGATCTATCCATATACATATGATAAAGTAAAACTGTCTCTAGCTTGGATAATTGATAAAGTTTGTGGTTTTAAAGGTGTATCTAGAGGTAATGTTGGAACATATAAGAATCAAGCTTTAGTGATTGTAAATAATGGTAATGCTAGCGCAAAACAAGTGTACGAATTTGCAAATGAAATAACAAAAGCAGTTAAAGAAAAAACCGATATAAATATTGAAACAGAAGTGGAATGGGTTGGAAAATTATGATATAGTGGCCTGACATATGGCTTTTTCATTAAAGACAATTTTTGGGGATCGTAATACAAGCTTATTAAAGAAGTATTCAATTATAGTACCTAAGGTAAATGCACTTGAAACAAGCATAAGTGCACTTTCTGATAAAGAATTAAAGGATAAAACTAAGTCTTTTAAGGATAGACTTCATGGAAAGACCCTTGATGAACAAAAAATTATTCTAGAAGAAATACTTCCTGAGGCTTTTGCTTTAGTTAGAGAAGCTTCAAAGAGAACACTGAAACAGAGACATTTCGATGTTCAGCTTATAGGAGGAGCAATATTAAATGGAGGTAATATTGCAGAAATGAGAACAGGAGAAGGAAAAACTCTCGTTGCAACTTTACCAGCATATTTAAATGCTCTTACAGGTCGTGGAGTACATATAGTTACTGTAAATGATTATCTATCAAGAAGAGATGCAGTGTGGATGGGACAAGTTTATGATTTACTAGGTCTAACTACAGGTGTCATAAATCATGAATCTTCATATATTTACGATCCAGAACATAAAAATAAAGGTGATGATGCAGTTTTAGATGAAAAGAGAGATGAAACTGGTTCATTTCATGTTGTTCATGAATATCTTCGTCCAGTAACTAGACGTGAGGCTTATTATGCAGATATAACTTACGGTACAAATAATGAATTTGGTTTTGATTATTTGCGTGACAATCTAGAATATGAACAATCAAAATTAAGACAAAGAGACTTTTATTATGCAATTGTAGATGAAATTGATTCAATTCTTATAGATGAAGCTAGAACTCCACTTATCATATCTTCACCAACAGTTGATTCAGAAAAACTTTATACTTCATTTGCAGAATTAGTAAAAGATTTTGAAAAGGATATTGATTTTACAGTTGATGAAAAACAAAGAAGCATATCACTTACACCAAAAGGAATAGAAAAAGCAGAAAAAAGATTAGGTGTTGAAAATATATACACAGAAAAGGGAATAAAGTTTGTTCATCATTTAGAAACTGCCGTAAGAGCAAAAGCGCTTTTCCATTTAAATAAAGAATATGTAGTTAAAGATGGAGAAATAGTAATAGTTGATGAATTTACAGGTAGACTCCAACCTGGAAGACGTTGGTCAGAAGGTCTTCATCAAGCGATTGAAGCAAAAGAAAAAGTAGAAATACAGAAAGAATCAAGAACATTTGCTTCTATTACTTTCCAAAACTATTTTAGACTTTATAAAAAACTATCCGGTATGACAGGTACAGCTATTACTTCTAGTGAAGAATTTTATAAAGTATACGGTCTTGAAACAATAGTAGTTCCAACAAATAATCAAATAAAAAGAAAAGATCAAAATGATTTAATATTTCAAACAGAAATTGGAAAATATAAAGCAATTGCTAGAAAAGTAAAAGAAATACATTCAAAGGGTCAACCTGTCCTTATAGGTACAGTTTCAATTGAAAAAAACGAAGTATTATCACAATTCTTAAAGGCAGAAGGAATACCACATGAAGTTTTGAATGCTAAAAATCATGAAAGAGAAGGAGAAATTGTTGCTCAAGCAGGTAAAAAAGGTGCAGTAACAATAGCTACAAACATGGCTGGTAGAGGAGTAGATATAAAACTTGGAGGAAACCCAGGAAGTAAACAGGTTTATGAAGAAATAAAATCATTAGGAGGACTATTTGTTTTAGGAACTGAAAGACATGAAGCAAGAAGAATAGACAATCAGTTGAGAGGTCGTTCAGGACGTCAGGGAGACCCAGGAGAAACACAATTCTTTGTTTCGCTCGAAGATTCACTTATGCGAGTATTTGCAGGTGATACAGTAAAGAGTCTTATGGGTAAGTTAAATCTTGCTGAAGATGAAGCAATAGAGAATAGACTTATAACAAGATCACTTGAAAGTGCTCAAACAAAGATAGAAGGTTTCAATTTTGATTCAAGAAAACATGTTTTGGAATATGATGACATTCTAAATCAACAAAGAAAAGTAGTTTATGAAAGAAGAAGAGCAATTCTAACTGGTAGTTTGGATGAAATAGAGAAAAGACTCAATGAAATAATTGGTGATAATGAAGATATAAAGAAAATAGTAAAAGAAAAGAACGATACAATGGGTCGTGAGAGATTCCTTATTACAGCAAGACAGCTCATGCTTCAGACTATAGATATGTTCTGGGTAGAACACTTAGAAGTAATGGATTATACACGTTCTAGCGTAAATCTACGTGCTTACGGTCAACGTGATCCACTAGTTGAATACAAAAAAGAAGGCGTAAGATTGTTTAAAGAAATGCAAAGTGCAGTAGAAAATCAAGTTATAAATCTATTGCCTCACATAGGCGCAGGTGTAGCCAACCCAGAAACAGTTAAATTAAAAGAAATACATGATGAAGCAAAAACAATAGGTGAAGGAGATGGAAATAAAAATACTAATAGTGGCACTATTTCAAAACCAGAAGTAGGAAGAAATGATCCTTGCCCTTGTGGAAGTGGTAAAAAGTATAAGAAGTGTCATGGGAAATAAGGTTTAAATTGTATCTAAACCTTCATTCCTCTCTTTTTTCTATACCAATAAACTATATAAATAATTGCTAATGAAATTATATTAGTAAAGAAAATAATTGGTGTAGACCAAGGTATACCATCTATAGGTGTAAAACTAAAAGGCCAAAGATATGGAGTAGGGAAGAAGCTTGTTGAATGAGTAAATAAATCCAAGAAAATATGGAAAGCCCAAGCAAACATTTCCCATATGGGTTTTTTCATTATGAACCATACAATACCGAAGACTAAAGCAAATACAACAAAACTATGAGTGATATTATATAAAGTATGAACATAAGAATCGATTTCTATCATTCCAGGAGGACGCATGCTCCAGTGAACAGATTCAGGATCAAATATTGTCTGTATTAATCTAGAGCCCGTATAAATTCCGAAAGAAAAAAAGTCAGGAGCAATTCCAAGTAAAAAAGCTAACCAAAAACTCTTTTTATTTTTTCTACCGAAAGCAATGCTACCCCAAAGTCCATGTGAAACTATGTCCATATACTGGTATAATACTACATATATTCATTAATTAAAAATATGAGACCACTTTTATTTAAATTTGATATTTGGTTTATTAATTTATTAAGAAAAATAAGTATACCATTTTCTAGATTCGCATTATTTACTGTATTTTTTTGGTTTGGAATATTAAAAATAATTGGAACAAGCCCAGCAAACCCTATGGTTTCTGATTTATTACACAGGACTATGCCTTTTATGTCTTTTGATGTATTTATATTGCTATTTTCAATTTATGAAATGATTATTGGTATAACATTTCTTATACCTAGATTAGAAAGACTAGCTATTGCTTTACTTATACCTCATATGTTTATGACAATGATGCCTTTATTTTTATTAAAAGCTATGACATGGCAAGGGTTTCTTACACCAACACTTGAAGGTCAATATATAATAAAAAATCTAGTTATTATTGCTTTAGCAATGGGAATTGCTGGGCATTTAACACCTTTAGGTAAAAAGAATAATGAAAAATAAGGTTTTATTATATTTTTTATCTATACTTACTCTACTCATAATTGCATTTGTATTGTCTAAAAACTTTTACACAGGAAAAAGTGATATTGATTTAAAAAAATTTGATACAATACTTGCAGATAATTCTAATTTAAGGGATTTGGGTTTAGGTAAAAGAGATTCATTATCAGAAAATTCAATAATGCTTTTTGTATTTGATTATCCAAGCAATTATGCTTTTTGGATGAAGGATATGAAATTTAATATAGATATCATTTGGTTAGATGAGTCATATAGGGTCGTCTATATTTTAGAAAATATATCACCCAATACCTATCCTCAAGCCTTTTCACCAGATAAAAAAGCAAAATATGTAATAGAAGGTAATGCATTTTTTGCTCGAAAAAATAAAATTAAAATTGGTGATAAGGTTTTATTGAATAAAACTCAATAAATTAGTTTTTGTTTTTTAATAATTTTAAAAATTTTCACGATAGTAAATACTTGTTTTAAATTTATATTATTGTCCAGTGATTTTTTTTGAAGTTATCCACTTTTTTTCTTTGTTTGTGAGAAGTAAAATACTACTCACTGTGTGTAAAAGTTTTTGTAGAAATCTGTAATTATTAATTAATTTAAATTAACTAAACTATATGAGTATATCAATAAGAAGAGCCGACGGTAGTCTAGCCCCATTTAATGCAGATAAAATAAATCGTTCTATAGAACGTGCATGTATTGGACTTACAGATCCAATATCAATGGTTACTCAAATAGCTACAGAAACACAACTTACACTTCATGAAGGTATTACAACTGAAGAAATGGATAAAGCTACAATAAATGCCGCAGTACAAAATATAAAAGAGGATCCAGAATACGATAAGGTTGCAACTAGATTGCTTTTAAAGACTATATACAGAAAGGTTGTAGGAGAATACGATAAGGATGATTATGAAGATTTAAAAAGAAAACATAGAGATGCATTTATAACTTATATAAAACAAGGGGTAAAAAACAAGACTCTTCATTCCAATATGGAAAGTCTTTTTGATCTTAATGCTTTAGCTGATACTTTAAATATAGATAGAGATGAATTATTCCTATACGCAGGATTAGATGGTTTGGCGCATAGATATATGATAAAAGATACTAAGGGTAATGTAATTGAAACACCACAGTATTTTTTTATGAGAGTAGCTATGGGTTTGTCTTATGTTGAGAAAAATCCTACAGAATACGCAAAGAAGTTTTATCATAAAATGTCAAAACATGAATATATCGCTGGAGGTTCAGCAAATCTCGGTGCAGGAACTCCAAGTTCTTCATTATCAAACTGTTTTTTACTAGAAGTTCATGATGATATGCAACATATAGCAAAGTCTGTATCAGATGTACTTCTACTTTCAAAGAGCTCAGGGGGGTTGGGAGTTTCTATAACAAAGTTAAGATCTTCCGGTTCACCACTAAAATCAGGTTTTGGAGGAAGTTCAAGCGGTCCTACACCTTTTGCAAAAATAATGGATACATCTATTCGTGCAGTTATGAGAGGTGGTAAAAAGGTAGGTGCATTGTGTTTCTATATGGAACCATGGCATTTGGATTTTACAGAATTCATAGATTGGAAGAACAATAGCGGAGATGATTATGCTCGTATGAGAACAGCAAATACCGCTGTATACATTTCTGATGAATTCATGAAGAGATCTAGAGATGGAAAGGATTGGTATATGTTTGATCCAGCAGAAACACCAGATTTAAATGAATTATACGGACAAGCTTTCAGTAAAAGATATATCGAATATGTAGACATGGCTGATAAAGGAATGATGAGAACATTCAAGAAAATTCCTGCAAATGAATTATTTAGAAAAATTCTAGTATCAATGCAAACAACATCACATCCTTGGTTAGTTTGGAAAGATACCATAAATCTCCGTGCCTTGAATAACAATACAGGAACAATACATATGTCTAATCTATGTACTGAAATATGTTTACCACAGGACAGAGAAAATGTTGCTGTATGTAACCTGGCATCAATAAACTTAGCTGCTCACGTAAGCAATAAACAAGTAAACTGGGGAAAGCTAGAAGAAAGTGCAAGACTAGCAGTAAGACAACTCGACAATCTTATCGATATAAACATGCTACCTATTCCAGAAGCAGTAAAATCAGATAAAGAAAATAGAGCAATGGGACTAGGGGTAATGGGTTTTGCAGATGTAATAGAAAAACTAGGTATGGCTTATGACAGTGAACATGCTTGGGATTTTGCAGATAGAATATTTGAATTTGTAAGCTATATGGCTATAGATGAAAGTGCAAATCTAGCTCAAGAAAGAGGTATATATAAACATTTTGAAGGATCTATGTGGTCAAAGGGTAAGGTCCCAATAGATTCAATTGAAAATTTAGAAAGAGATAGAGGAATAAAAGTAAGTGTTATTAGAGATAGTAAGCATCGTGGTTTAAACTGGAATTTACTTAGAGAAAAAGTTAAAAAAGGAATGAGAAATTCTACTTTAATGGCTGTGGCTCCAAATGCAAACATTGGTCTTGTTGCAGGTACCACTCCAGGAATAGATGCACGTTTTGCTCAAGTCTTTTCAAGAAATAAAATATCAGGAAAGTATATGGACCTAAACCATAACCTAGTAAATGATTTGAAGAACATGGGTATATGGGAAAAAGTGAGAGATCAAATAATTGAAAATCAAGGCGATATTGCACATATAGAAGGAATTCCACAATATTTGAAGGATATATACAAAACTTCATTTACAACTTCACCTTATGCATATATAGAAGTTGCTGCTAGAGCTCAAAAGTGGGTTGATCAAGCACTTTCTAGAAATATGTATTTGGAAACAAGAGATCTAGATGAAACTATGGCTATATATGCTACAGCTTGGGAAAAGGGTTTGAAATCAACTTATTATTTACACCTAAAACCTCGTCATACAGCAGAACAAAGTACAATAAGAGTAAATAAAGCAGAGAAAATGGGTAAGATAGGCTTTGCTGCTGTAGCAAAAGCAAAAACAGAGAGCCAATCTCCAATAGAAAAAGAAACAGAAGTAGCTTTCTCTATGCCAAAGCAAACAAGCATACCAGTTTCAAATATAATAGCTAAACCTACCAATACCTTTAGCCCTTCAAATACATCTATGTATACTGGAGTACAAAATATTAATTCAAATAAGCCAGTTCAAAAAGATTCTGAACCAGTTGTTTCTATATATAATGAACCAACAATATCAAATATAATGTCAGAAGTTCCAGCAAAGGTGCCTGCTATGGTTGGTTTCGGGGCAGTAAAAAAACAAGAAAATATAGAAGTTAAAACAGAAGTTAAGAGTCCTCAAATAATAGAAAATGATATAAAACCTCAATTCACAGAAAATAATTTGAACACAAGTTTTACACAAAATAAATATTCAGATATATCATCAATTGGTATGATACAAGCAAAAGAACAAAATGTAGTTCAAAATAAGGTAAAGATGGCTCCCAAGGTTTGTCCAATAGACCCAGCAGAAAGAGCACAGTGTGATAGTTGTCAGTAATTAGTGTAAGTAAATTTACAATTAGTATTAAAAGAATATAAAGAATTCGAGTTTTTGTAGTCCAAATTATTATTTAATAAAATAAAATTATGTTAATAGGAAAAGCATCACCAGAAGATACAAGTCTACACCCAATAAAGTATAAATGGGCTTATGATCTATACAATCAAGCAGTTAGAAATACTTGGTTTCCACATGAAATTACTCTAAAAGAGGATATGGATGATTGGAAGAAGATGACTGATGATGAAAGACATGCAGTTACATTCCTAATGGCATTCTTTAACCCTGCAGAACTTATTGTAAATCGTTCAATTGCTTTAGGAATTTACCCTTATCTAAAGTCTCCAGAGTGCCATCTTTATCTAGCAAAACAAATGTGGGAAGAGGCAAATCACTGTGTGGCTTTTGAATATGTTCTAGAAACATTTCCTTTTGATAGAGAAAAAATATATAACCTTCATCTTGAAGTTCCTTCAATGAAAGCAAAAGAGGATTATATAAATAAATACATGAAGAGAATGACCGATGTTTCTCTAGATGTAAGTACTACAGAAGGTAAAAAAGATTTTATACGAAATCTTGTTGCTACAAACATTGTGATGGAAGGAATATGGTTCTATTCAGGTTTTATGGTTGCTCTTTCATTCCGTCAGAGAAAACAACTTAGAAACTTCGGTTCTATGATTAACTGGGTTTTGAGAGATGAAAGTCTTCACTTAAAATTCGGTATGAACCTTATTCACAATATCTTGGAGGAAAATCATGATCTATTAACTGAAGATTTTGCAAATGAAATAAGAAATATAATCATAGAAGGAGTTGATAAAGAAGTTGATTATAATATGGATCTTTTCCCAAACGGTATTCTTGGTCTAAATGCTGATTATGTTAATCAATACGTAAAGTATGTTACAGATCGTCGCCTAGAAGAACTAGGTTTTCCTCCACACTACAATGCTACAAACCCAGCAAAATGGATGTCTACTGCTACAGATGTTTATGAGCTTGTTAATTTCTTTGAAGCACAAAATACAAGTTATGAAGTAGATGTAAGAGCACATTCAGAAAAGAAAGAGGAGAAGAAAGAGGCGGGGGAGTAATTATGTTAGTTGTTAAGACTAAAATTAAAAATAGTGAAATTGAAGGACTAGGTCTATTTGCTGATCAGTTTATACCTAAAGGTAGTGTAATTTGGAAATATGATCCAAGTTTTGATATTTATTTTGATCCTAAGGAGGTAGAAAAAATGTCAGAACCGCAAAAAGACCTGATAATACATTTTGCTTATCTTTCAAAAAAAAGTGGTAAATATGTTTATTCAATAGATAATACAAGATTCACAAATCATTCAAATAAACCAAATACCGTAGAAGATGAAAATGTTTGTAGTGATGATTTAGAAATATGTACTATTGCTGTTAAGGATATTCAAATAGGGGAGGAAATTACTATTGATTATCGGGTAATTGACGCAGTGGATGAAGGTAGTAATGAGGAGTATTTGAAGACGGTAGTTCTATAGAGTTTTTATGGTTTAGGAATAAAAGTGGGCTCACCGAAACGAATTTCAGTGAGCCCAGGGACAACCTTTTTCTCATGTTTCGCTCGCCACTACTTAGATACCTAAGATTTAGGCAAAAATTTACCCCACTTACATTTCCGTAAGTGGGGCGTACCTAGGAATTTAGGATGACTTGAATCGTCTTGCGACGAATGATCAGAGCCATAAAAACCTAGATATATAAGATACTGACTTCTACATCACAGCAAACTACTATAACTTTGTCAAGTGACAAATGTGTGTACCTAAAACAGTGGTCTCATAGAGTTTAAGGTCTAGCTATATTGACATACTAAACTAAATGTGCTATTTTTGTATGTAATAGCACATTTCAACGATTTCAACCCAAAACCATTAGGAGAACCATGAGCAAGCCTTCTTTCACCGTATTTGTTGGCATAAAGGGCGAATTCTCAGAAGAAGATTACGCCAAACTTCCGTCCGAGCTTCGAAAAGCATACTCGCCGTGTCCTGAATGGGATCTGGGAGAGGAAATCATTATCGACGGATTGGAATTTGATTCCTTTGACCTTGGTCGCGATGACACTGCTGATCCGGGAGAATATGTGGGCTTCGGCGTCCATATCTTCGGTCAGTGGTATGACAGCGGAGCTACTTGCTTCGCTCTTGATGAGCTTCAAACAATCGAATCTGTTCGTCAGAAGATGACAACTCTCTTCGATCAATGGAAGCTCGATGCCAAAGTCGAAGTGTTCTGCTTTGCAGGATACAATTCATAACCCATCAACTCACTCCAGAAAACCCCTGTCGCGAGATGGTGGGTTTTCTGTTTTATAAAATTCCAATATGTTGATACTAACAGACTTGAACGGCATCCTAAATAGATGTCATTTATTGTTACTTGCTATATAAAAATCTCGTTGATATGTTGTTAGGTAAGACGAGCTTGAAATCAAAATAAAAACTAGAGCATCTTCTATGGGGAATTCAATCAGTATTTAACTCTGTGAAGACGGTAGTATTATAGAGTTTAAGGTTTAGACTACTTGACATATGACCATGTCGTGATATAATTTAAAAGGACTAGGATTTTTCCTAATGCTGTCCAGCAAAATCATACTTGGAGGATAGAAATGTACTCTGACGATAAAACTCTAAAAGAGTTCATGACTGTACTTGTAAGTACAGCTGCGGCTCGGAGAAACTACTTGGATGTCCCTAGCGATTTCATTTTGAGACATCCCTGGACACTGAAATACCTTTCCAATTTCGCTGAGGCTGACGATTTCATGCAGATCGCGAAAACGGAAGGAGTCCAGATTGTTTGCGAGGATGAACCCAAAAACATTCAAGAGTTTCGCCGGGACCATGGTCTCAAACCACAGGTTCGCTACAAAGTGTTTGTTCCAGCCGAAACAAAAATCAGAACAAAAGAACAGATCTTCAAGTTCGAAAGACAAGGAGATGGTTCATATGTTCCACTCAATGGCTGAACCAAAACCCCATCTACGCTTTCATGAGAAGATGGGGTTTTGTCTTTTAGAAGATGGTGGTTTAATGTAGTTTAAAATTTAGATAAAAGAAAGCCGGCCAAACCTTATGGGTCTGGCCGGGAAAGTGATGGGTATGCGCCCATCTGCGGATCATTTACGATCATTTTGCCAGTAAAATAAGGTTATTTCTGGTTACGTATCCCTGGTATTGTGTCCAGACACGTAACTTATGAATACTAACCTTATTCTTTTACCATCATAGCAAATTACTATAACTTTGTCAAGTATTCAAAGATGTCGGTGTTATGGAGTTCAAGTTCTAACCTCTATTGATATAATTAATCTAGAGTGTTAATCTTCTTTTTAAGAAAGGAGAGTACATCATGATCAAAATTACTGTCCGTAAAGAAGGAGAGAGAACCTTTGCGGCCTATGTGGACGATGAAAATATGCGGCGCATAGGTGAGTCTCGAGGAGAAGCTGTTGGCAAAGTCGTATCTGATCTCATTGAACAAAGGTCAGTACGGTTGGAAGATTGTCAAGTGCATCAAATCGAGATTAAACAAAAATATAAGATTTAGGCAAAAATTTACCCCACTTACATTTCCGTAAGTGGGGCGTACCTAGGAATTTAGGATGACTTGAATCGTCTTGCGACGAATGATCAGAGCCATAAAAACCTAGATATATAAGATACTGACTTCTACATCATAGCAAACTACTATAACTTTGTCAAGTGACAAAGATAGTGGTCTCATCGGGTTTAAAATAACCAGTATTTACAATTTGTATAATTTAGTATATAAAAAATGTAGACTTAATTTAACACTGAAAGGTGCATCATGAGTATTCTAAGAGAATTCCGTAACGCCAGCCCAAGTGAAAAAGACCCTGCAAAACTTATTTTATTCACAGTATTTGCTGACCTTAATGCTCGGCACGGCTTCGGGGATTTCTGGAGCGGTATTAACAATGATATAAAAGAAGAAATTTTGAAAACAAATCTCGAAAAGATAAGAGAAATACTGAAGAAAAAGACTCAAACCAAAAACAAAGATTGAAAAAAAGTGACTGAATCAATCCAGGCCTCGTGTATATACATAAAAGTAAACACGAGGCTTTGAATTTTATATATCACACTTATATTTTAATAAATAACCATTTGCCATAATATATTAAGATATGGTATAATTATTAGGTACCAGACAGTTGCTATGATACGAAAGTATCGTAGAGGAAAGTCCGAACATTGGCCTGACGCAAGTTAGGCAGAAAGGTAGCGGGTAACGCCCGTCAGTCGAAGGACTAGAGGTGCGAACAGAGACGTCTTTATTGGAAACGATAAAGAGACCCTTCGGGGTTAGCTTGTATAGAAATATATGAGGTGCAACGGCAAAATCCTTACCCCAATGCAAGGCCGTGCTTTATAGGAAACTATAAAGAGTGCCGCTTGAGGTTAATTGCAAAATTAATCCCAGATAAATGACTGTCGTTCGTTTTTAACGAATACAGAATTCGGCTTACAGGTACAATATGAAAAAACTCTCCTTAGCGGTGAGTTTTTTCATTTATATAGCCAAAAAATACAACATATTATCAACAAAATTAACCTATTTTCGGGTGTATTTATCTGGTATAATCAAATTATATAAATTATATTTAAAATAGAAAAAAATGAACCCAACAACACAAAATGCAACCTTTTTTGAAAGAGTCGAATCGATCTTGGTGTACACAACTACACTTTTGGTGATAATAGGTTTCATTCCTTCAAATATAATACCTTTTGATTCAGCAAAAACTGTATTTATTTCAATCGGTATGATATTGGCTTTTATCGCCTATATGATAGGTGTAGTAAAAACTAATTCTATTTCACTACCAAAGGGTCCATTAGCATATACAATTTATCTCTCTATTTTATCAATTATAATTTCTTCTCTAAATACAAATAATTTCTCAAAATCTTTTTTCGGACAAGGATTTGAACTATATTCAGGAGCACTAATTATAATATTTTTATTAACTATACTTTTTTCATCAAAATTTTTTGAAGGTAAAAATACTAGGATTTCTACAATATATTCAGTACTTACAATATCATACATCATTACCTTTATATTCCAGGCTATAAAAATATTTGGAGGTGAAGGTTTTATGACTCTAGGTGTGTTTTTAACTACAACTAGTAGTTTACTTGGTAGATGGGTAGACTTCTCTATATTTTCTACTGTTATATTATTATTATCACTATTTTTAATTAGATTCTTAGGTTCAAGTGGAGTTGG
This sequence comes from Minisyncoccia bacterium, assembly GCA_044228445.1. Lineage (GTDB taxonomy): Bacteria > Patescibacteriota > Minisyncoccia > Phycocordibacterales > PALSA-1337 > CAIOGI01. The sequence continues at coordinate 314,922 of JBGAUV010000001.1, forward strand.
TAAGTTCTTATCAATTTTACTATTTACAATTTCAGGTATAGGAGTAATTGTTACAAATGTTACAAATTCTTGGGTTATTATATTTTTAGCAACACTATTATTTATAATATCTGAAACTATATTTTCAAATAAAAATTCAGAAATTAAAAAGACAATATTTGAGAGAATACCAAAACTGGCCCTAGTACTTATGATTGCATCCGTATTTGCATACTTTGGTCATAATAAAATAGGGGAGGCGGTATATAAAGTATTTAAAATTAATAGTATTGAGATTGGTCTGCCATGGCAATTTACTCTTGATATAGGTGCAGGAACAATAAAAGAATCACCACTTTTTGGTTCAGGACCAAATAGATTTACTTATGAATTCCTAAAATACAAGCCTAGCTCAATAAACTCAACTCCATTTTGGGGGGTAGAGTTTAAGAGTGGTGTGGGTACAATTCCAACATTATTTATAAATCAAGGATTACTAGGTACTGTATTATGGCTTGTTTTCTTAGCATATATAATTATGTTAGCTGTAAACATTATTAGAAATGATAAGAGTGAAGGATTTAAGAAATTTATTATTCAATCATCACTTTATATCACTCTTTCACTTTGGTTTATAAATATAATATATAGTCCATCACACGCTGTAGTATTTATAACATTCTTATTTACTGGAATATTGTTATCACAATTACCAAAAGATAATAAATTTTATTCAATTTCTGATTTCAAACTTGGTTCAGGATCTTTAATAAAAAAAGTTTCAGCATTATTACCATTTGTAATTATACTAGCTTTTGTATTTATAGGTTTGAACTATATAAAAAAGACAATTGCTATTGCGTATTTCCAACGAGGTATAGCTGTGGTTAGCGGTAATCAAACAAAAGATAATATTGATAAATCTGAAAAGTATTTTAATAAAGCATTAAAATGGGATAGTTATGATGTGTATTATCAAGCACTTACAGAACTTACAAATGTAAAGATAAGTATAATAATTCAAGATTTGGTAAGAAAGAATACTACTCCTACAAAAGCCGAAATAGATTCTTTAGCTGCTCTTATAACTCAAGGTATTGAATTTTCAAAGAAAGCAATTGCTATTGATAGTACAAATTACTATAACTATACCTCAATGGCCAGAGTTTCTGAATCTGTCTCTTCACTAAACGTTAATGGTGCTTATGAAAATGCTAGAGGGGCATATACTGAAGCAATAAAATACAATCCATACAATCCTTTCCTTTATCTTTCAATTGCAAGACTAGATGCTTTAAAGGGTAATTTTGATGTTTCAAAACAAAATATTCAAAGAGCTCTTATATTAAAACCTGATTATCTTGATGCTGTTTATCTACTTTCTCAGGTTCAAACTCAAAATCGTGAAATAAATAATGCAATTCAATCTACAAAAGTAGCAATACAAATTGATCCAAATAATCCAATAATGTTCTTTCAACTAGGTCTCCTATATTACAACAATAAAGATTATGTAAATGCTGGAGAAGCTTTTGCAAAAGCTGTTTCAATCAATGGACAATATGCAAATGCAAAATACTTCCTAGGACTTTCTTATGCAATGACCGGACAGAGACAAGAGGCTATAAAAGAGTTTGAAGATCTTAGCTTAACAAACCCAGATAATAAAGAAGTATCATTTATATTAAATAATTTAAAATCAGGTAGATCACCATTCGCAGATGCAAGACCACCAGTTGATAGTAAGCCTGAAAAAAGAGCAAAGTTACCACTTACAGAAAAGTCTAGTTCAAAGTCAAAATCAACAAACTAGTAGTTTATGGTAAAGAAATTATTTAGCTTTCTAAGTAAAGAAATTACTGGCATACATGAGGCTGCTTATCTTTTGGCTTTCTTTACTATACTTTCTCAAATTCTAGCTTTGATAAGAGATAAGCTATTGGCCTTTAATTTTGGAGCTGGAACATCACTTGATATATATTATGCTTCTTTCAGAATCCCTGATCTAATCTTTGTATCAATTGGTTCTGTAGTTTCAGTCTCTGTTCTATTACCATTTATTACTGATGCATATGCAAACAGTAAAGAGCAAGGTAGAAAACTAGTTAACAGTATATTTAGTGTATTTTTTATTTCACTAGTTATAATTAGTGTACTCGCTTTTATCTTTGCTGATCCACTTTTAAAACTAGCTTTACCAGGTATATTTAAAAATTATTCTGATAAATTTGATTTATTGGTAAATATGACAAGAATATTGCTTTTATCACCAATATTTCTTGGAATATCAAACTTTTTTTCTAACATTACACAAATGCATAGAAGATTTATGGTTTATGCTATAAGTCCACTTATATATAATTTGGGAATAATATTAGGAATAATATTTCTTTATCCAGTGTTTGGTTTATACGGCCTTGCTCTCGGTGTAGTATTTGGTGCTTTTGGACATATGGTTATACAACTTCCATTTATGTTAGGAAGAGGAATTTTCCCTAGATTTACAACAGACTTGGATTGGAAATCTGTTAAAAAAATAGTCTTAATATCACTACCTAGAACATTAACATTATCGTCAAATCAACTTGCTTCTTTCTTTTTGGTTTCTTTGGCATCAATTATGACTTCAGGTGGAATATCAATATTTAGTTTGGCATTAAATTTACAATCTGTACCACTTTCAATAATTGGAGTAAGTTATTCTTCAGCAATTTTCCCTTCATTATCAAAATACTTTGTAAATGGAGAAAATGATAAATTTATAGATAAAATAGTAGAATCATCTAGACATATAATATTCTGGTCAGTACCTATTACAGTTCTTTTTGTGGTGCTTAGAGCACAGATCGTGAGAACAATATACGGTGCAGGTGCTTTTGATTGGGTAGATACAAGACTTACAGCAGCAACATTGGCAATATTTGTAATATCAGTAACTGCACAGAGTTTAGTCTTACTTTTTGTTAGAGCTTCATATGCAAGAGGAAAGACAAAAATACCACTTATTATAAATATATCATCTTCAATACTCATAGCAGTTTTAGGGTACACTTTCTTAAAATTATATAAGATATACCCAGTATTTAATTATTTCTTGGATGAGCTATTTAAAGTCTCAGATTTACATAATTCCGGTACTCATATACTAGTTTTACCTCTTGCATATACAATAGGAACATTGATAAATCTAGTATTGTACTGGTATATTTGCGAAAAAGATTATAAAGGCTTTTCAATTAAAGTGTTGCCTAGCTTTTTCCAAAGCTTTGCAGGATCTGTAATTATGGGGTATGTTACATTTATATCTCTAAGGTTCTTTAATATGTTTTTCCCGCTTACAAAACTCTGGGGAGTCTTTTTACAAGGTTTTTGCGCAGGTATAGTTGGAATTATGGCTTTAATAATTATATTGAGACTATTACAGAATAAAGAGTTAAAAGAAGTATGGGAAACATTACATCATAAGATTTGGAAAGCAAAAGTTATTATACCTGGACAAGAAAATCTATAATAAAGTTCAAAGAGATATAATTGAATATGAATAAAGACGATATAAATTTAATAAGAAATTTTTCTATAATTGCCCATATAGACCATGGTAAGTCTACTCTTGCAGATAGAATGCTTGAACTTACAGGAACAATAGAGAAAAGAAAGATGCAAGAACAAGTGCTAGACAGTATGGAACTTGAACGTGAAAGAGGAATAACAATAAAGATGCAGCCAGTTAGAATGAAGTTTGGAAACTATGTTTTAAACCTAATAGATACACCCGGACATATAGACTTTTCATATGAGGTTTCAAGAGCTTTAAAGGCCGTAGAAGGCTCTATTTTGCTTGTAGACGCAACACAAGGTGTTCAAGCTCAAACACTTACGACTTTGAATATGGCAATAGAATCAGGCCTAGTTATACTTCCTGTAGTTTCAAAAATAGATTCACCTTTAGCTAGAGTAAATGAAGTTGTAAAAGAAGTTTGTGAATTATTAAAATGCGATGAAAGTCAGGTATTAAAAGTTTCTGGTAAAACAGGGGAAGGAGTAATAAATTTATTAAATGAAATAGTTAAAAGAGTTCCACCGCCAAAACCTATTGATAATAGCAATAATTTTAAATCTCTCGTTTTTGATTTTCAATACTCAAACCATAAAGGCGTGATTGTATATATAAGAGTAATGAATGGTAGTGTAAAACGCCATGATAATCTTTTATTTAAAGTCAGCAAAGAAAAATTCCAATCACTAGAGGTAGGAATATTTTCTCCAGATGAAACTCCAAAAGAAAGTCTAGGAGTAGGTGAAATAGGATATATAGTTACTGGAATAAAAGAGCCAGGAATAGCGTCAGTTGGAGATACGGTATCGTCTGCTACAGATACAGATCTTCCTTTACCTGGATATATGAGTCCAAAACCAGTGGTATGGGCTTCTATTTATCCAGAAAGCCAAGATGATTTTAATAATTTAAGACAAGCACTAGGAAGATTGAGATTGTCTGATTCATCTTTTACTTATGAAGAAGAATCTTCAGGAACACTAGGAAGAGGATTTAGATCAGGTTTCTTGGGTATGTTACACCTTGAAATAATAACTGAAAGATTGAGAAGAGAATTCAATCTTCAACTAGTAGTGACAATACCAAGCATTACTTACAATGTTGAATTAAAAAATGATAAAACGGTAACAGTTTACTCCCCAAGCTTTTTCCCTGAAGATCATGAAATTAAAAGAGTTCTTGAGCCTTTAGTAAATATGAAAATAATATGTCCACCTCAATATCTTGGTCCTATTATGCAAACAGTATTCACACATGAAGGGGAAGTATCTGCTACAGAAAACTTTGGTGAAAATAGAACATCACTAACTTTAGTAATGCCACTTAGAGAACTTATGAGAAACTTTTTTGATGAAATAAAGAGCGTATCATCAGGTTTTGCTTCAATATCATATGAAATAGGTGAATATAGAGAAGCTAATGTAGCAAGAATGGATATACTAGTAGCAGATGAAATAGTCCCAGCATTTTCAAGAGTAGTTTCTAGAATAAGACTTGAAGAAGAAGCAAAAGCTTCAGTAGAAAAACTTCACAAAATTCTTCCAAGACAAATGTTCACTATGAAAATACAAGCAAAAGCACTAGGAAGAATAATATCTTCAGAAACCCTTTCAGGTATGAAAAAAGATGTTACTCAACATATGTATGGTGGAGATAGAACAAGAAAAATGAAATTATGGGAGAAACAAAAAGAGGGTAAAAAGAAGATGAAAGAGCTAGGAAAAGTAAATATTCCTCAGGATGTATTTATAAAGATGATGAGAGCAGATTAATATATAAATATATTATCTAGCAAAATACATAGCAATCATACTAATAGATACAAAGACTCCAACAAGTATCATTGCAAATCTTATGTATTTTTGAGATTTTTCGTGGAATAACATAGGTAAATAGTAGTATACTATATAGTATTAATATTTCAATATGGATTTTCAAAAGAAAAAAAAGATAAAAAATATAATTCATTCACCAGCTTCAATACTGATTTTATTTATTATTTTTCTAATATTGATTAGAGCAATATTTAGTGTATATCAAAAACAAAATATAAGTATTCAAAATCTTGCAAAAGAGAAGATGGAGTATGAAAAAATGAGTCAAAGAAAAGAAAAACTAGTCTCAAATATAGAATATTTAAAAACAGATGATGGTGTAGAATCAGAAATAAGAAATAAATTTAGATTGGTAAAACAAGGAGAGTCAGTTGCTGTAATTATAAATGATGAAGCAAGTAGTACGAAAAATACTATTAAAAATCCTCAAAATACAAGTGAAATAAGTACCTCAACTAGTTTTTTCGGTAAAATATTTAACTATTTATTTAAATAAAATCATTTATGATATAATAGGCAGACTTTATTCATAATTAAATAAAATATGAAAGATATAAAAATATATTCAACACCTACATGTCATTTTTGTAAATTAGCAAAAGAATTTATGAATAGTCATAATATAAAGTATACAGAATACAATGTAGCTACAGATCTAGAGAAGAGAAAAGAAATGGTAGAAAAGTCAGGACAACTTGGTGTTCCAGTTATTGATATTGATGGAGAAATTACAGTTGGTTTTGATGAAAGTGAATTTGCAAAAGCAGTTGGGGTCTCACATTAATAAATGTAGCTGAATTACTTCAAATTATTTTTTAACAAAAAATCAAATAAAGAATATTGTAGACCTTAGGAAAAAAGGTATGTCTTTAAACGAGATTAGAAATATAACAAAACATTCATACGATACTATAGCTAAATATACAAAGAACGTAAAAATTAGTTCAAAATATATAAAAATACTTAAATCTAAACAAGGAGGTAGTAAATTAAAATCAGAATTAAATTGGAGTAAAGCAAAAAAGGATGCAGAAATTATAATTGGAAATTTATCTGATAGAGATATATTACTGGTAACAACCTCGCTTTATTGGGGTGAAGGAACAAAAAGTCAGTTTAATTTAATAAATAGTGATCCATATTTGATAAAGATTTTTATAAAAGGATTATATATAATTGGAGTACCTAAAGATAGGATTAAATTTAGTTTGAGAATTTATAGAGACATGGAAGAAGATTTAGTAAAAAAGTTCTGGAAAGAATTTTTAGATATTAAAGATATTCAATTTAGGAATTCTGAATTTATACATAAATCAGGTAATAGTAAATTTAGATATGGAATGTGTAGAATTACAATCACAAGACCAGCCCAATATTTCAAACTATTAATAAGTATGATAGATTCAATTAAAAATACCAAGTCATCATAGTTCAATGGATAGAACGAGGGACTCCTAAGCCCTAAATGCAGGTTCGATTCCTGCTGGTGACACAATTTAAAAAAATAAATATTAGTGTTATAATATTTTTATGACACCAGAAGAAAAAGAACTTTTAAATAAAACTTATAAACTAGCAGAAGAGAATAATGGAATATTAAAGTCGATGAGACTTTCAAATAGAGTTAGCACAGTCTTTAGATTTGCTTACTGGTTTATTATAATAGCTCTATCATTCGGTGCTTACTACTTTATACAGCCATATATGAATTTTCTAACAGAAACTATAAACAGTGTATCAGGACAGGGAGGTGGATCTATTTTAAATAACAATACAAACCCTCTAAACAACCTTCAAGATCTCTTGAAGTAGTTTACTTGCCCAAAATGATAAAAAAGTTTAGACTGTTTTATGACTGCCAAGGTAGCTGACTTGGTAGAAAAGCGACAAAATTAAATATGCCAAGGTAGCTGTTTTGGTAGACAGCGACCAAAGTAAATATGCCAAGGTAGCTAACTTGGTAGACAAGTGACCAAGTTGGATATAGAGTGTTAGTTTAAAATTGATAATTTAATATGCCAAGGTAGCTCAGTTGGTAGAGCGCTCCCCTGAAGAGGGATAGGTCACCAGTTCGATCCTGGTCCTTGGCACCAATATTGTTTATATAAATAAAAAACAGTGACTCGATAGCCACTGTTTTTTATTATTATATTGTTCTTACCTTTAACTTACTCTGTCTCTTTTTATCTAGTTTTGGAAGTTTAAGTATAAGTAAACCATGTTTTTCAACAGCTTCAGCTTCATCTACATCTACTTCAGCAGGAAGGGCAATAGTTCTGGCAAATGAACCCCAATACAATTCTCTTGAAAAATAGTCCTCTTCTTTAACAGTTTTCTCTTCTTCTCTATGACCACGTATAGTTACGCTATCTCTAGTTATTGAAATATCCAAATCTTCAGGATGAACACCTGCTATCATGGATTTTATTATTATTAAATCAGATGTTTGATATACATCAACAGTCAATTCACCTTCTCTTTCTTCTTCCTCTTCTTCTAACCAATTATCACCACCATCAACTACTCCAATCTTTCTAGAAGGTGTTTCTGTGTCGTCATTATCCTCAGTATCTAATCTTACTGATCCTGTTAATCTTTCAAAAAACGATTTTTTTTCTTTTGCCATAATAAATTTATAATAAAAACAATTAACTAATTTTATTCGTGCTCTCTTTTGGGGCTATGGCTTTTATTTCTTCAAATAGGATTATAAGAATTATTACGGCACACCATACCCAACCAAAAATTTTAAGTGCACTAACTGAACTTGCACTAATTATAGCTAAGTTAAATGATGTGTGCAATAAAGTTGCAATGATAATTCCAAAAACTGTGGATATCATTTTTAATAAATTACTTTTATAAAATGAAATACCAATCATAAAGCCAATAAATGCTGAAGAAACAACATGAACCAAGCTTGAACCTATAAAACGCAAACTTCCTGTAACTATGCTTTTTGCAATTTCACCGTTTACAAGAGGGGATAGTATAAAGAGCGTATTTTCTATTGCAGCAAAACCTAAAGCAACTGTAATGCAGTATATTATTGCATCAATTGGTTCATCCAAGTACCTTGAGTGTAATATTACTATTGCAAAAGCAAAATATTTTACAACTTCTTCAATAAATGCCCAAGTTAAATACTTTGCATTATCACTACTTACAAAATTTGAAGAAAATTGTTCCAAAACTACAGCAATAATTATTGAAAGACAACCTGAAATAAATGTAATTGCAATAAGGCTTCTTGGTTCTGGATGTAAGTTGTCTTCTCTTAACCAAAACCATAACCATAATAGTGATGGTAGTACTCCTGCTAGTATTGCATATATAATAACAGCTATATTCATTTACTAAATTATACCTCGAATATCCATAAAAACTCTTGGGGAAAAACTATCAGTAATAGAGTATGTGGGCTTGACAAAATCCTATTTTATGATAGGGTGCCTATAAATGGCTCTTTGTAATTGGATTATGTGTTGTTCCCGTGTGGGAACTTTACGATTTATTTCGACATATAAGAAAGTATAGAGAGCTAGGAGGAATAAAGACATGAAAAATCTGTTCAAGTCGGTTTGGATGGCCATCTTTGTGATGGTTGTCGGTATGGTCTTCACCCACGGGCAAGCGCCAGTGGTGACCGAAAACGGCAATGCCGCGGTCACTGCGGATGGTTCAGCAGCTTCGAGGACTCTCAGTCCCACGGAAGCTGCTGAAGTCTTCAGTAGTCGACGTCATGCCCGGCTCCTTGCCGAGGGTGATGGAATCACCGTGAAGGTTTACGCCTCTGTGGGACCCCGAAAGGATGCCCCAGAATACGCAGAGTTTGCGGGAAGTTTTCTTCTCGCAGCTTTCAATGACGTTTATCCGACAGGTGAACCCTCCAAGGTTAAGTTTCTCAGTCTCGGACGAAAGTTCGAGCCCGGAAATCTTATGGGTGGATGGACGATTTGGTTTGCTACGGTAATAGAAAGGGCTGGAAAGCCCTTCATGCCGACAAACCTGACATCGCAGATCTCATCTTCCGCTAGCGATATCTTCGGGAAGATTGAACTTTACAATAACCCCGAGAATGTCTATGGAATGACGTCGCGTGGTCAAGTCACTGACCAGAACGGCATCAAGACCCTCATTACTGGGGGAAGGTGGTCCGAGAGTCTGGTCACAAAGTTCGCTTTTCTCGGAACAGCGAACAAGACGATGAATGACCCGACTCAATCAATCTACGACAATAACGTAAGGTGGATGATGGGATTTCCGAACTTTATCCTTGATTGCAAGTGGGCAATCAAGGAGAATGGTGTCATCGCTGGTATTGGTGGTATCACCCTCGAAACGAGACCCTTTATCCCCGAACCACCGACCCTCGTCATTACGAGGGATGGAAACGGGATCAAGGTTTCGTCCCCAGATCTGCCCACGAGCATTTCAGCAGACGTTCTCCAGTCTCCCAACTGGAGTGTCGTGGGTACCATCACTGGTACCCAGGCCCTCGCCATTCCGGCAGGGCAATCCATGCAGCTCTTCCGTCTCCGGGTCAACAATTGACCCGCTCTTCCAGAGACCAACAGCAGCCAGTTTCAAACCCAAAAGGGTGAGAGACTGGCTGTTTTCTTATTTAAATATAATATTTAGTGAAATTTCAAAAAACACCAAAACTCGGAAATATGACCCTTATAAGAGGGAGACCCCTTGACTTTTTATCGATTATCGTGTATACATATAGGGTTATTATTAGACAATAATTAACGAATAAATCAATGATAAACAAAATAAATAAAACATTTGCTGTTGCCCTAGCTATAATGCTATTGGCTCCAGTATTTGCTTTCGCTGAACCTACAGTAACTGATGCGGGTAATGCCGGAACTTCAGCTCCAGCTGTTTCAGATGCAGGTAATGCAGCTGTTTCAACACCTTCAGTAACTGATCAAGGTAATGCTTCAGTAACTACAAGTTCAAATACACCCTCAGTAACTGATCAGGGTAATGCAGCTGTTTCAACAAATGCAAATACTCCTTCAGTAACAGATCAAGGAAATGCTGCTACTATTTCTTCAAGTAATACAAATACAGGAGGAAGTACAGGTGGTAGTACAGGTGGTTCAACAGGTGGTGGATCAAGTGCAAACAATGTAGGAAGCGGTTCTGGTTTTTCTACAGGTGGTTCAATACTTGTAAGTAACCTTTCAAAATCAGGTACATGTGCATATCTAACAGACTACATTAAATTCGGAGGAAACAATTCAGTTTCTGAGGTTACAAAACTTCAAACATTCCTAAAGACTGTTGAAGGACTAAATGTAGACATAAACGGTAAGTACGATGAAAAAACTGTAAATGCAGTTAAGGCTTTCCAAACAAAGTATGTAAACGATACTATGGTTCCTTGGGGAGTTAATACTCCATCAGGAGAAGTTTATTTCACAACAAAGAATAAAATTAATGAAATTTATTGTAAAACAAAGATTTCATTAACTGATTCTCAAAAGTCTGAAATAGCTAAGTACAAACTATCACTAGCAACAAAAACTGAATCTTCAAATACAAATTCAGATAATGCTAGCACAACAGTAGGTACAACTAATGGAAGTTCAACTGACCAAACAGCTACAGTTTCAAACTCTTCATTCGCTTCACGTTTTTGGAACTTTATAAAGAGACTATTTGGTAGATAATTATTGTCTATCTCTCTTACAAAAACCGCCCTTAAGGGCGGTTTTTGCTATTCATCTAGTCTCATATTTCCTTTAGCTTTTATTTCTCTATCTTTATATTGTTTATATCTAAGTGATCCTGCCAAAGCAATCATAAGAGCATTATCACCAGTTAAACCTGATACAGGAATATATAGTTCAATATTGTATTCATTAGCAATATTTATAAAAGCATTTCTAATATTTTCATTTGCAATAACTCCTCCTCCTATTATTAAAGAATTATAACTTTCAGTATCAAGAGCCTTTTTTGTCTTTTCGATAAGGACTTCTGTAACTGAATCTTCAAATTCTCTACAAAGTTCTTGTTTAAATTCTTCACTAATATCATTTTTATCTTTAAGTAAATATAAAATTGAAGTTTTAAGTCCAGCAAAGGAGAAATCAAGATCTTTTGAATTAATCATTGGTCTAGGTAAACTAAAAGTCTTAGGTAGATTTTTTTCTCGAGCAAAATTTGCCAATTCTGATATTTTTGGTCCACCTGGATAAGATAGATTTAACATTCTAGCAACTTTATCAAAAGCTTCACCTATAGCATCATCTCTAGTTTCGCCTAGTATTTTGTATTTACCAAGTTCTATTATTTTAATAAGTTCAGTATGACCTCCACTTATAAGTAGGGAAAGGCTAGGAAATTTTATTTCCTTTAATTCAATAAAATCATCATTTGTATTGCTATTTTTTAATAAACTAGAAACAATATGACCTTCCATATGATTTATTGGAATAATAGGAATGTTGTATTTTGCACTCAATTCTTTTGCAAAAACTATACCAGTCCACAATGCAGGTTCAAGTCCTGGACCTTCAGTAACTGCAATAAGGTCTATGTTTTCAATTTTAAACTTTGTATCGTTTATAATTTTCTCAAATAAAATAGGTAAATTCTTTATATGTTCTCTTTTTGCCAGGGCAGGGTATACACCACCGTATTCTTTATGTATTTCAATTTGAGAATTGGTACTATGTGCTAGTACTTTATACTTTAATTTATTATTGCCATGTTCATCTATTTGTAATAGGCAAAGTGATGTTTCATCGCAACTTGTTTCGATTCCTAGTATTGTCATTATATTGCCTATTATATGCATATTTTGGTATTTAAACAGGGATTGACATTATGACTATTATATGATAGTATTATCACATAAGGGTTTTTTGAAAGATTTCATTTTATATGAGTAAATACATGTTCGAGTGAATATGTATTATACATATGAGAGTCGCGGTAATCGACTATAAAAGACCACATAATAGGAGGTGTTATGTACATCATGATTGATGGTGACCTTACACAGGTCACTTTGACTGAGTATCGCGAGATTATCGCGGCTCGTCGGAATGGGAATTAATCCTGTTCTAATCTGTACACAAAGGTGTACGGCCTATAACTCTAGGTGGCAACAGAAAGAGTTAAATCGACCCTGAGACTTGAAAAAGTTAAAGGGTCTTTTTGTTTGGTTAAAATAATAAATAACATGTGCGCGATACAGGACTTGAACCTGTGACCCTCCCCACGTCAAGGGGATGCTCTACCAACTGAGCTAACCGCGCATATTTTAAATTTTAATTTTACTATACTATTTGCAATAAACGTCACCAGCCACCAAGACAGCTAATGCGCATACTTTTAAAAATTTTAAATTTAAATAAACTTTAATACCAACCCACCCATTATAACAATACCAAGTAATAATACTATTACACCAAGAAATCTATTTATTGTAGAAAAATGTTCTTCTTTTATAAGATGTCCAAATACATTAGCTATAAAAGTTAACAGTAACCACCATAGACAAGCGCCAACAATAACTCCAAATAATATATTTATACCAAAATAATTACCGTTATTTACTAGTCTCGGACTTATTCCAGCAAATATTAAAAAGAATGCCCCGGCTGTAATAGGGTTTGTAATAACTATTGCTAAAGAAGAAAAGAAATATTCAATATATGTAATTGCAGTATCTGGTTTTTTTGATATTACTTTTTGTTTTGAAATAACCATTGATGTCCCCATAAAGATCAATATAAGACCACCAAGAACTCTTAATATGGTTTGATTATCGATTATAAAGTCAGATATAGATTTTATTCCAAATATTCCTACAGAAGCCATAAAAGCATCACCAACAACAGCACCAAGTCCTGTAATTAAACCAGCTAGTATTCTTTTTGATATGGTCCTTTGAATACAAATAAAGCCAACAGGTCCAATGGGGACAGAGGTAGAAAAACCAACAACCACACCCCACATAAAAGCAATGATATGATGAATCATACGTGGGTATAATTATAACATTTTAAATTTTTTAGGGTATTATTTTTAAGAATACTTTATGTCAATTAATTTAAGTAGTGTGTATAATACCAACATTTATTGCCATTTTTATAAAAAATGGTAATATGAAAAAGCTCCATTTGGCCCTATCGTCTATCGGCTAGGACATCGCCTTTTCAAGGCGGTAAGCAGGGTTCGATTCCCTGTAGGGTCACCTCGATAAAATAAAGACTGCCTTTAGGCAGTTTTTATTTTGTCGAAGGGTATCGTAAGGGAATCGAAAGACGGAGCGAGCGAAGCGAGTGAGTCAGGGTCGGGAACTTCGCTAGCGAAGATTCCTGACCGATTCCCTGTAGGGTCACAAATCTTCATGCTATAATCTACCCATGGAAAATAATCAAAAAAGTATCATTGGGCCAATAGTTATTATAATTGTTATTTTAGCACTTGGATCTGGTTTTTATTACTATTCAAAAAATCAAAAAGTTAATAAGCCTGAAGAACAAACTCCAGTTAATGTTATTACTAATAATACTTCTAATGTTATAAGGGATAATCCTCCCGTAAGTAAATTAATTAAATATACTGACACTTCTGGGTTGTTTAGTCTAATGTATCCTGAAAGATTTAATATTAATAAGTCTGAGAATTTAGTTAAATTTTACGATAAGAATAATGCATTATATATTATGATATATACGGATCCTGATATAATGACTAGGAGTTTTAAGCAGCTTGAATACCTAGGTTCTTTACCTAATCATTCATATTCAAAGGTGAATATTGTTCTTGGTGGTCAAAAAGGATACAGGACTCTATACAATGAAAATACAAGTACTAGTATTCAATATTTTATTCCTTTAACACAAAAGGGAAGTACGGTAGTCTTTGTTGCATCGATAACAGCAGTAGATCAAGATTCACAAAAGGAGTGGATTAAAGATGCATCATCTGCAGTAGAGTCAATTGTATTTGATATTAATAAACTAAATACTTCTGTTCAACAAGCTCTAGATGTAAATCAAGATGCGCAATTGAGAGCCATGGTTCATAACTTACGTGCAGATTCTGAACTTTATTATGATTCACATTTGAGCTATACAGATTTGTGTAAAGCAAATGGAACTGCTTTCTCAAAAGCTTTGAATGGAGTTAAAGAAAAAGTTGGAAGTGATGCTAAATGTTACGATGGTAAGAACTATGCAGTTTCAGTTAAATTAACAACTGGTGAGTTCTATTGTGTAGATAGTACAGGATTTGCAGGAAAGACTTCAAAGCCTGCTTCAAGTAGTGTTTGCCCACAGTAATATTTGCGATAAGAATATAATCCACTCATAAAATAAAAAACATGCTAAACAACCTAAACACTTCAAAATACGCTCCTGTTATTACTAGATACGGTATGTCCTTGGTTTTTCTATGGTTTGGTTTTACTCAAGTTATGGGTCCTGAATCTTGGACTTCACTTATTCCTGAATTCATTACAAATATAACTCATTTAAGTGCTCTTACTTTTGTCTATTTAAATGGAGGAATAGAAATAGTTTTAGGTATATTACTTATAATTGGAATTTATACTAGAATATCAGCACTTATACTCGCTTTACACTTATTATTTATAACCATTGATGTTGGTTACAATGCTATTGGTATAAGAGATTTTGGGCTTACTCTAGCTACATTATCTATATTCTTTAATGGTCCTGATTTCTTATCTCTAGAGAATAAGAAAGATAGAAATAATTTAGTCTAAAATGAAAATAACACTTAGTACTCGAGGATTGTTTTATATAGTACTAGCTTATTTATTACTAACAGGGTTTTTATTGGCATATTTATTAGCTGGTTGGATTATATTTATATTTGGACCAATCTATTTATTTTTCTCTTTTGTATTAATCGTATTTGTAATTATTTCTAATATTATTAAAAGTAAACAAAATCAAAAGATTTTGAGTATAGATATAAATGATGTTTGGCAGGTTTTATTATTACAGCTATTTTCTATGTTATTAATTGCTGGAGATTGTGGCGATGGTGATGGAATACATTCATTAATTCAAATAATTACATCACCAAGCTCTGTTTGTAAAATGAATTATCCATATTCATATTATGTTCTATCTGAATTTGGTTTTTTCTTACTTATACTGTGTGGTTTAAGACTATTTTACGGTGTTTTTAAAACATATACAAAAAAGATTTAATTCATTAAAACTTCATATTTTCTTTAATAAAACTTTATCTCCATCTGATAGAGTTTTATTATGAAAATTTTAAAAAACAAAAGACTATATTTATCAATAATATTGATATGCATTTTATATATATTAATTATTTTCTATATAAAAGAAGGGAATGATATAAAACAAAATACCTTGTATAAGGTTAACTATATATACGATGGAGATACTATATCTATACTATATAAAAGTAGACAAAAGACCATTAGACTTTTAGGTATTGATACACCTGAGACTGTAGATCCGAGAAAACCTATTCAATGTTTTGGTGAGCAAGCTTCTCTTAAGACAAAAGAATTATTAAATAATAGAAGTGTAAGTTTAGTTTTTAATTTAAATAGGGAACAAAAAGATAAATACAATCGTTATCTTGGTTATGTATATAGAGATGATGGTTTGGATATTAATAAATATTTAATTGAACATGGTTATGCGAAAGAATATACGTATGGAAAGTCATATGATAGACAAAAAGAATTTAGAAAAATCGAAAAACAAGCAAAAGAAAAAAGTATCGGTCTTTGGAATACTGATAATTGTCCGCAAATGCAATAAAATTTTTGACTCTCAAAACATTTTTATTGTGTAGAAAAAAATTCATTAAAACTTCATAACTTTTTTATTATTTCTTTATAATGTATCAATATAATTTAAATATTATTAATTAATAAAATAAATATGAAAATAAAACATAATATTAAATATAAAAAAGGTTTTACATTAATTGAAATTCTGGTGGTAATAGGTATTATTGCTGTTTTGGCTGGTGTTGTTCTTGTAGCTATAAATCCTAGTCGACAGTTTAAACTAGCTAGAGACTCTCAAAGGGTAAGTAATGTAAATGCTATATTAAATACCATTAGTCAGAATATTGCTGAACATAAAGGTTTATTTATGTGCGGACAAAATGTCAGAGTTATACCTCTACAAGTGGCTGTGATAAGGAGTGGTAATGCAGAAAATACATTTGATATGGCCAGTTGTGTAATACCAAGCTATATATCAAGTTTACCTTTTGATCCTAGTGCTCAAGGAGCACATTTTACTGATAGTACTGATTATGATACTCAGTATTCAGTGGTTGCGGACAATAATGGAAGAGTGAGTGTTAGTGCTGTTGGAGAAATAACCCCTGTTATATCGGTCACGAGATAAAACTATATGTGTTAAAATGTATTCATGTTTGAAAATGAAGTATATAATGAAAATCCTAAAACAAAAAAAGGAATTAAAGTTCTAATCTTCATATCACTAATTATAATTACGATTGCTATTAGCTATAAAAAAAGAGATTATGTTTTTACATTTCTAGATACTTTGAGAGGTAATGATGTTTTTACTAGTATTGATTACAATGATGTAAAAGAAAAATATCCAACCGAAATAGATAAACAAGCTTTGGATTACCATACAATATATGTTGAAGATATTCGCGCTGAAGCAAAGAAAATTAAAAAAAATAAATATGATATAACAGCGGAAAGTTATTTGCTTGGTAATGTTGAGACTGGAGAAATATATTTGGAAAATAAAAAGGACAAGGTATTTCCAATTGCTTCTTTAACCAAGTTAATACTAGCTCTTGTTGCAGTTCATAATATGGATATGGATCAAGATATAGTGATCAATAAAGATATGTTAAAGCCTTATGGAAATGCAGGAGGATTAATTGAAGGTGAAAAATACAAAGTAAGAGAATTATTATTTCCATTATTATTAGAATCTAGCAATGATGCCGCTGAAGCAATAGCTTTATCATATAAAAATGGCTATGAGGGTTTTATTTATCAAATGAATTCTTTTGTTTCAGAACTAGGAATGACGAATACATCATTTAAAGATGCTTCTGGTCTAAGTTATGAAAATGTATCAAATTCAAATGATTTATTTAAACTATCTCAATATCTATATAAAAATGAAAAAAGCATATTAAATATTACAAAAAACAGTAATTATACTTTAGCTAGTACAACTGACCATGGTCTACATGTATATAAAGCAATTGATCCTTTTGTACTAGATCCAAATTTCTTGGGTGGAAAAACAGGTAGAACAATAGAAGCAAAAGAAAGTATGATATCATTGTTCAACTATTCAGATATTCCAAAAGTCATAAAACCAATAGCAGTAATAGTTCTCAGATCAAACTTTAGCTCAAGGGAAATAGATACAAGTATACTATTTCAGAAATTCATGCAAAAAAATGGCTCCATTTAGACATAATATAGAATACACTTTTGTGGATTTCTTATTTGTATACTAGTTTTATTGTAGTATAATTATAGCAGTCGGTTAGTATTATAATTTTTTATAAAAAACATGAAAGCAGTTCATATGGTTTCTTGGATCCTTCTTATTATCGGAGGACTAAATTGGCTAGTAGTTGGAGTTGCAGGTTCTTCATGGGACCTTGTAGCAAAGCTATTAGGAGCAGATAGTATACTAGCAAAGATTGTATACATCCTTGTTGGTCTATCAGCACTTATTTCTCTATTTACACACAAGAAGGATTGCAAGGCTTGTACAACTGAAGGTTCACAAACAATGTAATATCCCAAGTGGGATAGAGCACAAAGAAAAAAACCACATAATGTGGTTTTTTTCTTTTATATTTTAGCTATTGTAATTATACCGTAGAGTGTAAGTATACCTAGTATTGTTGCTACTGTAGTCCATATTGTTGGGTGATTGTGGTGACTTTCTGGTAGTAAATCACTTGCTCCAATATATAGAAAGGATCCAGCAAATATTGCCAATACGATTGATAAAATATTTGTAGGTAAAGTAAAGAACATTGTTGATATAACTCCAATTACTGGTGCAAGAGAATCAACAATCAACCATTTGAAAGCACTTTTTTTGCTACCATTATTTTTAATAATCATATTTACAGTATTTAAACCATCTGAAAAATCGTGAACTAAAACAGCAATAGCAACAACTATACCAAGCTCACTTGAAACTTGAAAAGCTAAACCAATAGCAATACCATCAAGTAAACTATGTAATGAAAGACTTGTTGCACCAAGAATGCCTCTTTTATTATGAATATCTTGTTCATCATGGTCATTGTGACTATGAAAAAATATAGTTCTATCAAGTATCATATAAATAATAAAACCAATTGCAGTAATGAGTGTAATGCTACTAACATCATAAATTCCAGAGCTAATTTCTATTGATTCAGGAATAAGATCAAAGAAAGCTACACCTATAACTGCTCCAGCACTAAAACCTAGAATAAGGTGAAGTTTGTCTTTAAATTTTAAAGCAAAAAGACCACCAAGTAGTGTCGCTATAAAACTCGCTATACTTATATAAATTATCATGTTTTATTTATTCTTTTTAAACTTTATTATTAATGCCATTATTGAATTCATTACTATCATTACGATTGAATGAAGAGTTGTTGCTATGTTATACGCCTGTAATGAAAAAAGTGCAACAAAATGTCTACTTGCATTCATACTATATAGTATATGATTTTCAGTTCCTGGGTTTTTCCAAGTCTTTCTAATTGTAGGTATAAAAGCAATAAAGTCTATAGTCACAACTATTATTACAGATATTGTAGGGTCCTTTGTAAGTGCCCAAGGAATAAGTCCAAGAAGAGCAAATATTAAGAAATAAGTATCAATCTTTCTTATATGCTTAAAACCATATTTTAAAGAAATTATAAATATAATTATTGTAAATATTTCTGAAGCAGCTGTAGGTAATGCACCAATACCAGCACCTTTTGCTACTTGTCCAAAAAAAGTAACTAAAGAAACGATAGTCCAAACAAGCCAAGTGTAAGCATGAGGCTCAACTCTCTTTTTAAATATATCTATCATATAGGGAACATTTCCAATGATAGCAAGGATCGAGGCAAATATTGCCAAACTTTCTTTCATAACAATATTATATACGATTTTTTATAAAGTTATCCACAAAATTTCTTGCAGGTGAACGTATGTTCACCTATAATACATATACAACATTATCAATAATAAAATAAAAACATGGTAAATAAAAACATTTTTATAAAAGAATTGCGAAAAGAAATAAATAAGCTAAATCAAGAAATAGATAGAAGAATAGTAAGGGGAATAAGTTATAAAACTCTATCAAGAAAGCATAAGGTTTTAGTAGCACAATTAAATTCCGCAACAAGATACCCAAGTTCATCATATGGTTTCTTTGATAGACTAAACAGAGTGGTTTCGACATTTATGTTTTAATTGTTATTATTAATATTCATGCATACAAATTATAAAGATAAAATATTCTCCTTTTATAAAAGCAAAAAGCGTATGCCAAACTACGCTGAGATTATGGACTTGCTTGGGTTCAAATCTAAAAATGCTGTTTATAAACTTATAAACAAGCTGGTTGCGGAGGGTGTAGTTAAAAAAGATGAAAAGGGTAGATTGTCACCTAGTAAGTTAATTGGTGAAATACCTGTACTTGGTTTAGTTGAGGCGGGTATTCCCACATTAGCAGAAGAAGAAATACTTGATACTATGAGTTTCGATGATTATTTAATTAACGATTCAAGCAAAACTTTTATACTTGAAGTTAAAGGGGATTCGATGATAGATGAAGGAATAAAAGAAGGCGATCTTGTTATAGTAGAACGAACAAAGGAAATAAAAGATGGAGATATAGTAATTGCAGAAGTGGACGGTGGTTGGACTATGAAGTTTCTTAGAAAGAAACAAGGTAAGCCTATCTATCTTGAACCGGCAAATAAAAAGTATAAACCTATATATCCAGAATACGATTTAAATATTGCTGCTGTGGTTAAGGGTGTAATAAGAAAATATTAATTTTATAGTGTTATAATACTACTATGAAAAAAGCACAAAAGATTTTAGGTTTATTCATTTCAATAGTTATAGCCCAATTGGCGGGTATTATAGGTTCTATATATACATTTGATTCTATACCTAACTGGTATAAAACCCTCGTAAGGCCTGAATTTGCCCCTCCAAACTGGGTTTTTGGTCCTGTATGGACTACTCTGTACCTTGTTATGGGTATAGCTGCATATTTAATATGGTCTAAAGGATACAGTGATAAAAGAGTTAAAATCGCCCTTTATGTATATTTTGGCCAATTACTTTTGAATGCTTTATGGTCAATACTATTTTTTGGTTTACAAGATATAAGATCTGCTTTTATTGAAATAATTGCTTTATGGATAATGATTGTTCTAAATATATTTTTATTTGGAAAGATATCAAAGACTGCAGGTTATCTATTAATTCCATATTTACTATGGGTGAGTTTTGCTAGTATATTAAATTATTCATTTATGATACTAAATCCTTAGTAATAGAATTTAGAATTTTTTCAGTTTCTCTTTTTATTCTATTCTCAATATGAATTTTTGTTATTTTATATTCATGTAGTG
This sequence comes from Minisyncoccia bacterium, assembly GCA_044228445.1. Classification (GTDB taxonomy): domain Bacteria; phylum Patescibacteriota; class Minisyncoccia; order Phycocordibacterales; family PALSA-1337; genus CAIOGI01. The sequence goes on from JBGAUV010000001.1 coordinate 335,940, forward strand.
TTAACCAAATAACAAAAACATCAAATATAGTTAATAGTATTAAGAATAGTGAATAACCAAAGGTAAGTCTATATAGTTGATATAATATAAATACAATAACTGTAGCAACTGTTGCTGGATATGCCCAAAGTTTATTCCTCAATAGGCTAATAACTAAAATCAATTTTATTATACCGTGTGATAATAAATATACAGAAACGTATAAATGACTATGATTGGATATATAAACTAATATATGTTCAATTGATTTTGAAAATATATCATCAGGATTTTCTAACATTTCGCTATCTATTAAATAGCTAAGAAAAGCATTAACTTTATTTGTAAATAAAAGGGCAGTACCACCAATTATTTGAAGACTAGAATTTATGCCTTTTATAATAAGGCTTATAACAAATATCTCATGTATACTTTTTTCTTTAATATGTATCATTATGAGAAATATTTATTAATTATATATTTATAAAATAATTAAATGTATTTAATATTACAACTATCTTGTTTTTATATTTATGTATATATCCTCAAGAGCTTTTATGGCATCACCTGCTGCAATATTGTTTTGATTGTATAAACCATCTGTACAATCGCCAGCTGCCCATATCCCTGTTTCTGAAGTTCTTTGGTTTTTTGGTGATGTAACTATATGACCCCATTCATCTAGATCTACTATATCTTTTACAAAACTGGTATTTGGAATTGAACCAATTTCTACGAATATTCCAGTAACATTTAATTCAATATCCTTTTTAGTTAATGCATCAGTATATACAAAACCATTTACAAATTTATCACCCTTTACTTCTTTTGGTATAGCATTTTTTATTATTTTAAAATGAGGATTTTTTGAAACATTATCTATTGTTACTTGATCAGCTCTAAAGCTATCACTGCGATTTATGAGAGTCACGCTCTTACAATAAGCTAAAAGCTGTGAAGCGCTTTCAAAAGCTGCATTTCCACCTCCAACAACTACTACATCTTGATCAGCAAATAATGGCCCATCACAACTTGCACAGTATGTAAGTCCCTTGTGCTCAAATTTATCAGCACCAGTTACAGGTAGTTTTTTTCTTGAACTACCAGTGGTTATAAGAATCTTTCTAGCATGGTATTCTGTATTTTTAGTTCTTATTTTAAATATTCCATCATCATAACCTCTATCAATTTTTTCACATAATTCTCCTTCTTTTATATCTACGATATCTTTTGCATATGCTTTTAAGTGATTTTCAAGATTTTTTGCAAGATCTAGACCTGATATTTTTATTGTTCCTATCCAATTTTCTATACCTTCAGAAACTGAACTTTGACCCTCCCAATTTTTTGTAATAAAAACAGTTTTTAATTTCTTTCTAGCAGCATAAACACCAGCAGAAACTCCTGCTGGGCCTCCACCAATTATTGCAAGATCATATATCATAAAAAGATTATATCATAATAAATATATTTAATTAAAATAAAATCCCTAGATTTATTTGGGATTTTATTTTGTATTATTTTAACTTTGATCTTCTTAGGAAAGCTGGTACCGCACCCCAATCATCGTCATCATCAATTTTATTTTCTTTTCTTTCTTCTATTCTTTCTTTTACAATTGGTTGTTGCACTTGTTGATTTTGTATAGGTGGAGTTACTGTATTGAATACTCTACCTTTCTTATCATCCTTCATTATTTCTTCTTTTTTCTGACCTACTGTAAATAAAGGTGCGCGGTTATTTTGAACTTGTTGTGATGGTAGTGTTCCTTCGGGGAAACCAGCTGCTATAACTGTAACTCTAACTTCATTCTTCTTTAATTTATCATCTTTTACAGTACCGAATATTACTTTTGCTTGTGGATCGATTGATTCTGTAATTACCTTTGCTGCATCTTGTATTTCAAACATTGTTAAATCCTCACCACCTGCAATAGAGAATAGTACACCTTTAGCTCCAGTTATTGATACATCAAGTAATGGGGAATTGATAGCTAAACGAGCAGCTTCAACGGCACGATTTTCTCCAGCTGCTGAACCAATACCCATAAGTGCTGAACCAGCATTTTCCATAATTGTTCTAATATCAGCAAAGTCGATATTGATAAGTCCTGGTGTTGTTATTAGATCTGAAATACCTTCTACTGCTTGTCTCAATACTTCATCACAAATTGCAAAAGCATTTTTAACTGTAGTATTTTTATCAATTATAGAAAGTAGGCGATCGTTTGGAATAACAATAATTGCATCTACTTCTTTTCTTAATTCTTCTAGAGCAACCTCAGCAATTCTAGATCTCTCTTGTCCTTCAAAAAAGAAAGGCTTTGTTACAACACCAACAGTTAGTGCACCGAGTTCTTTTGCTATACGAGCTACAACAGGACTAGCTCCACTACCTGTTCCTCCTCCAAATCCTCCTGCAACAAAGACCATGTCAGCGCCTTTAATTGCTTCTTGAACTTCTTCTTTTGTTTCTTCTATAGCGCGCTTTCCAACTTCAGGATTCATTCCTGTTCCAAGTCCTCTAGTAAGATTTTTACCAATATGAATTCTCTTTTTAGCTAAAGAGTGATGTAGATCTTGAGCGTCTGTGTTTATAGCAATAAAATCAACACCCTTAACCTTTGAATTTATCATGTGGTTAACAGCGTTATTTCCTGAGCCCCCGACACCGATAACCTTGATGCGGGCAAATGCTTCTATTTCTGGAATTATATTGGGCATAAATAAGGATAAAATCTTTCGGTAAGTACATCATATCAAAGGCTTTAAAAAAAGAAAGGGCTAAAAAAAGTATACAATAAGCCAGACTATTGAGACGAGACTTGATTTATGGGAGAAATTGTTTTATCCAAGTAGCAATTGCTTTACCTGTTTTTGTTAAGAATTGACTAGAAGTATCGATAGAAGTTTCTTCATCAATATTAATACCTAGTACACAAAGACCATAAGCGACACCAAAAAGCATATCTTTATAATTATTTTTATCTTGCAATTTCAATTCAATACTACCAATTCTAGCAGGTATACTTAAACTATCTTTTGCCAAATCTTCTATACCTGACAACATACTTCCTCCACCAGATAATATTATTCCAGCAGGTAATAGACCATTTCTACCTAGTTTTTTTAAATGACTTTCTATAAGTTCAAATATATCTGATAATCTTGCTTCAACAATTTCTTCTAACTTTTTTCTTGAATATGAACTTCCTGTTATTGCACCGATTTTTATTTGTTCAGCCTCTTCTATAGGAACCTTTATACCTAAAGCAATATCATTTGTAATATCACTTCCTCCAATTGGGAATACTTCCATTGATACAGGTGTATTATTTTCAAAAACTGATATGCTTGTTGTTTCTGAACCAATGTTTGCAAGAACACAGCCTGCAATTTTTTGCGATTTTGAAAGAGTTACAAAAGATAAAGCAATAGGGGAAGCCATAACATCTTCTACAGTAATTCCAACTTCTTCAACTGCTTGTATGGTGTCATTTAATTGTTGTTCCAAACAAGTAATGTATAAAGTTTTTACTTCAAGTTTTGTACCTTTCATTCCTTCAGGTTTGCCAAGTACTACTTTTCCATCAATTTTATATTGAAGTGGAATATTGTGAATTATCTTTTTATTTAAAATACTACTTGCAGGAATATCTTTTTCACACTGATCTTGAGCTTTTTTTATATCAAGTGAAGTAATTTCTGAATCACCTCGGTATATTATTATTGAACTTGTTGAGGTTAAACTTCCAAGACCAATACCGTTTATAGAGACAAAAGCCTTTTTAACTTTTACTTGAGCCTTTTTTTCTGCTTCTGCCAAAGCCTTTTTAATGCTAGACACAGCTTCTTCCATATCAATTATATAACCATGTCTCAAACCTTTTCCTTCAGCTATACCTGTACCTATGACTTTTGGAAAGCCTTTTTCATTTTTTTCATCACCACGAGCAATAACCACCTTTACGCTGTAGGATCCGATATCTATACCTGTTATTATTCCGCGAGCCATTAAAAATATAATTACAAATAAACCTAATTAAAATAACTCTATAAATAAAAAACAAAAACCAAATAAACAAACTAAATACCAAACTGTTTTCTGAATTGAATTTCTATACTCTCCATTGTACTACCATGGTCGTATCCTTTCAAATGCACTAAACCGTGGATAAATAGAAAACCTAAAAAATTTTCATATTCTCTATCAAATTTCTTTGCTTCTATCTTAGTCATATCTAAATTTATATAAATTTCTCCTGTTTTTTCTGAAAGAGGGAAAGATAATATATCTGTAGGCTTATCAATGTCTCTATGTATTTTATTTAACTTTCTAATTTCATTTTTACCTACTATTACAACAGATAAATCATAGTCTTCACCTAATACTGCTGTTTTCATTGACCCAAAAGCCAAGCTTGGTAGCTTGGCTTTTGTTGTGTTAACGAGATTGAAATTATGAGAAACAGGCATTCTTATTTCTTTGCGAATCTAGCAGATTTTTCTGGCATTTTACCCATTTTTATAAGTTCTTGAATAACTGCCTTTTTCTTTAGACTTTTTAGAGTCTTTTTCTTTGTTTTGTAATGAGAAAGTACTCTTTCGCTATAGCGAATGCTTCTTACTCTTGGAAGTATACCTGAACCCTGAACCTTCTTTGTAAAACGACGAAGTGTGCCAAGGCTATTTTCATTTCCACCTCTATTTACCTGTAAATTTATCATGTGTTGAATATAACATGCATTATGGGTTATTTGCAAGTATATTGGCAAATTATAGGAGTTCTATGAAATATGATACTAAAGAGTCTCGTCAAGCTTTTTCATAAACTTTGGTAATTCAGGTATTGGTACTATATCTTGAGCATGTGTAGTCGTATTTCTAACAATTATAGTTCTTTCTACAGCTTCTTTTTTACCCATTATTAATGAATATGGTGCTCTAGTTTTTTCAACCAAAGATACTTGTGCTCCAAGTCTATCTTTTGATAATGAAAGATGAAGTGGAATTTTAACCTTTCTTAATTCTTCAATTATTTTAAGTGATAATAGTTTTGATTCGAAACTCAATTGAACAAAAGAAGCAAAAGGATTTTTTGTTTTATTTAATTCTTTTCTCAATTCAGGGTATTTATTTTTAATTAGAATCGACATTCCAACTCCTTCAACTTCTTTTTTCATGCCAATCTTTTTTGAAAGACTATCATATCTCACTCCAACTGCTAGAACCTTTTTATCTTTATCATTTTTATTTTCTTTTTTATCACCATCTTTTCCAAAATCAGCATTAACAATAGTAAATATTGTTTCTGTACAATATCTTTTATTACCAATTAAATGATTATTAATCATATATGGTATTTCGAGAGCTTCTAGGTATTCCAAAATTTCTTCCAAATGATTCCTGCTTTTTTCAGATAGAAAATCCATAGGTTTTGGCGCTTCAGAATTTATTTTTCTACATTTTTCATTATCACAAGATAATAATTCAAATGGATCCTTTTTAAATAATTCTCTACATTCAGTATGCATATTGTTAATATGCTTTCTATAGTGATTTGTTAAATCTCTTGTAAAACGAGCAATAGAATCTTTATCACCAATGCTATTTATTTCTACATATGTATTTTTATAATCTTCTTCAGCAAGCATAACTCTGGCTGTTTGTATTAGTGTTACTTCAGCTATGCTCGTTGAATTTCCTATTATTTCAAGATCGCAATATCTATCTTGACTTCCTTTTTTTAATGAACCCTTAAATGGCTCTTTAAAATACAACATTACAGGTTGAGAAAGATTATACATATTTTCTTCATGATACATGCGTAGTAATGCTACTTTTTCTTCAACATGTAGAGGAAGGCGATCCTTTTCACTATCGTCATATTCTGCAAAGTCTCCTTCAATTAGAGATTTTGAATTATCAAGATCAATCTTTTTTATACTAGGACTTTGTTTTGGATAAAATCCATAATAAACAGGAATTTCTCCAATTTTATCTAAGTTTTCTAAATTTCTAAAACGACTATCTTTTTTAGGTTTATTAATTTCAGTATTTTTACTTACCAATTTTGTATCATTCTTTTTCATTTCTTTCTTTTTTGGATTTGGCATTTTTTTTTAAATTAATTTTTTTGTGTAGTTGTTGCGCTATCTATATTTCCCGGTTTTATTTCTATTTTATTAAAAGGGAAGAGTCTTATGATAGGCGTTCCAATAATATCTTTTCTGGGTAGGGGTCCCCAAAATCTAGAATCGGAACTTTCTTTTCTATTGTCACCCATAACAAAGTATTCAGTTGGACCAAGGGTGACTGAAAAGCTTTCAAAGCTCTTATGTTTATCAATTACATATTTACTGTCGATTTTAAAACCTTTTGGATTGTCTTTATTAATAACTGTAATTTCTCCATTTTTTACAGTTATAGTTTCAAGAGGTAAGCCTATTATTCTCTTTATAAAAAAAGTACTTGTATCAAGAGGATATCTCATTACAACAACTTCTTCTCTTTTTGGTTCTCTAAAATAATATGAAACTTCATTAATAATAAGATAATCATTGGTTTTGAAAGTAGGATCCATAGAAACTCCGCTAACTAAGAATGGTTGAGCAATAAAAGTTCTTATTGGTATAACAATTATTATTGCTAATAAAGCAAAAACTAAAATATCCTTTAAGTAACTTTCTTTTTTCATAAAATATACAATCATTTTAGTACGAACAAGTGTTTGACACAAGATTTAGACTCATGTCACACTGTATGTATGTCATATATTATCGTTGGTTTGGGAAATCCTTCAGGTGAAAGTCTTAAAGATAAAGCAGAAGACTATAATGGAACGCGTCACAATGCAGGAAGAATGATGTTGCAAGCAATTGCAAAGGAATTTTCTTTTGATGAATTTAGTTTTGATAAAAAAAGTAATTCTGATATTTCAAAAGGAGATATAAAAAAAGAAAAAGTCACTCTGGTTGCTCCAAATACATATATGAATAACTCCGGCAAGGCAATTTCATATTTTATAAAAACTCCAAAAGCAATAAATAACCTTATTGTTATATACGATGATTTCAATTTACCTTTAGGTAAAGTAAAAATCTCTTTTAATAGAAGTTCAGGGGGGCATAATGGTCTTGAATCAATAATTAAATCAATAAAGTCCGAAGCTTTTATAAGAATTCGTATAGGTATTGCTCCAGAAAATAGTAAAGGCAATGCAAAAATACCTCATGGAGATGATAAAATAGAAAAATTCATTCTAGGTAAGTTTAAACCAGAAGAATTAAAAGAATTAAAAAAGATAGAAAAACTTGTTATTGAAGCTATAGAAATAATAGTGAAAGAGGGTCATGATAAAGCAGCTAGCATTATAAATGGTAAGTAAATAGGCTATTTTTGTATATTGTGTTATAAATTTCCTATAATATAGACAAAAAGGCCTATTTAGGCTATATTATGAGCCTGTAGATAAGGTTAAATAGGTAATTATTATTAATCTTGTGCGCTAAAACTGCAAATTTTTTATTATCATTAAAAAGCAGAACGCACATATATAAATATGTTAAATAAATTAAAAGAAAAGATTGCTAGTGTAGTTTCAGATAAAACAGAAAAAACAGTAGAAAATACAGAAAATAAGCCAGTAAAAGTAAAAAAAGAAAAAGCTCCAAAGGTAGTAGGAAATACACTTATGGACAAACTTCTTGAAGGATCAAATGGTACACCTGTACTTGGAGACTTAGTAGAAGGTCCAGTTATAAATATAGAAAAGTCAGCGGTATATGTTGATCTAGCTCCGTACGGAACTGGTATTATATTCGGTCGTGAATTCATGACTGCTAGAGATATAATAAAGAAAATCAATATCGGTGACGTTATTGCTGCAAAAGTAGTAGATACAGACAATAAGGATGGATATATAGAACTTTCTCTAAAGGAAGCTAGACAAGCTCTAATATGGAGTGAAGCAGAAGAAGCAATAAAGAATAAAAAGATTCTTGATCTTCTAGTTGTTGAAGCAAATAAAGGAGGGCTTATCATTGAATGGCAAGGAATTACAGGTTTCTTACCCGCTTCTCAACTTAAGACAGAACATTATCCACGTGTAAATGATGGTGATAAGGATAAGATCCTAGAGGAATTAAAGAAACTAGTTGGAAAGAGAATATCAGTTTCAATTATCTCTGCTCTTCCAAAAGAAGGTAAACTTATCTTCTCAGAAAAGAGTCCAGAACAGAAAGATAAAGAAAAGATTATTGGAAAATACAAAGTACAAGACGAAGTTACAGGAACTGTTACAGGTATCGTAGACTTTGGAATATTCGTAAAGATAGAAGATGGTCTAGAAGGTCTAGTACATATTTCAGAAGTAGATTGGTCACTAGTTGAAGATCTAAAGGCTATGTTTAAAGTTGGTCAAAAGGTAAAAGTAAAGATAATTGAAATAAAAGAAGGAAAGATTTCATTATCTATAAAGGCTTTGAAAGAAAATCCTTGGGTAGAAGCAGGAAAGAGATATAAGAAAGATATGTCAGTTTCAGGAGTAGTTATAAAGTTCAATAAACATGGTGCACTAGCATCAATAGAAGAAGGAATTGCTGGTCTAGTACATGTTTCAGAATTTGGTTCAGAAGAAAAATTAAGAAAGAATTTGGAACTTGGAAAGAGCTATCCATTTAAGATAACTCTATTTGATCCAAAGGAACAAAAGATGGCACTATCATTTACAGGTCCAAAGAAAGCATAATAAAAAATAAATGAACTCCCAAAAGGAGTTCATTTATGTTAAAATAAAAACATGATAATAAGTTATTTAGGAGGAGAATTTGTAAAAGTGCAATTCGGTGATATAACACTAGCTTTTAACCCTATATCAAAGGATTCTGAACTAAAGCAAAGTAGATTTGGTGCTGATATTGTTCTTATTTCTACTCATCATAAGGATATGAATGGAATAGAACAGGTAAGTCATGGTGAAAAAAAACCTTTTGCAGTAACAGGTCCAGGAGAATATGAGATAAGAGGAGTATTTATAAAAGGTCTTCCTTCAGAAACAAAGTATGGCGGTGAAAGTCTTATAAATACCATATATACAGTTTCTCTAGAAAATATGAATATATGTTTCTTGGGTGGACTTTCAAATAGTGAATTAAAAGCAGAAACAATTGAAGCTCTAGATGATATAGATATATTATTTGTACCGATAGGTGGTGAAGGAGTTTTGGAACCTGGTAAGGCATATAAACTCGCTGTATCACTCGGTGCAAAGATTATTATTCCTATACACTACGGTGATGTTGGAAATAAGGATGCACTAAAGGTATTCTTAAAGGAAGCAGGAGAAAACCCAGAATCAATAGCAAAACTTACACTAAAGAAAAAAGATCTAGATGGTAAGGATGGTGACGTTATAGTTCTAGACCCTTCAAAAGAATAATTTTATTAAATAAATGCTTCAACATATAGAAAAATTAAGAAGTAAACCAGAACATATTAGAAGGAGAATAGCTTTTATAACTTCTCTTTGTTTTACTTCATTAATTTTCGCTATATGGATTGGAAGTTTTAAGATTCAAAATTCACCAACAGCTATTAATATAAAATCTCCAGCAAGTTCTATTACGGCAAGTGTTATGGATTCGGTAAAGTATATAAAAGAATCATTTTTTGGTTCAAATAAGGCTAGCTATCAAGCCACCATAGAAGCAATTCCAGGAAAGAGATAGCAAGACAAAACATATAAAATTTGCTATAATAAACCCATAAATTATAAAAATTCGACCTATTACCATATAGAAAAACATGGCAAAAAAAGATTCAGAAAGAATAGAGACACCTGCACCACGTGATCCAGCAAAGGGTATTGTTGCAAGAAGTATAACAACAGAAATGCGTGAGTCTTTTCTTGACTATGCTATGTCTGTTATTACAGATCGTGCTTTGCCTGACGTAAGAGATGGTCTAAAACCCGTACATAGAAGAATACTTTATGCTATGCATGAAAAGGGTCTTACTGCTTCTGCAAAGTTCCGTAAGTCTGCTGTGGTAGTTGGAGATGTGCTTGGAAACTATCACCCACACGGTGATGTTGCTGTTTATGATTCTATGGTAGGTATGGCTCAGGATTTTAAAATGAGATATCCACTTATCCAAGGTCAAGGAAACTATGGAAATGTAGATGGAGACTCAGCAGCTGCTATGAGATATACAGAAGCGCGCATGTCACGTCTTTCAGCAGAATTACTTCGTGATATAGAAAAAGAGACAGTAGACTATCACCCAAACTATGATGGTACAAGAAAAGAACCAAGTGTTCTTCCAACTGCTGTACCAAATCTTTTACTTAATGGAACACTAGGTATTGCTGTGGGTATGGCCACAAATATCGCTCCTCATAACCTTAGTGAAGTTATAGATGCAACAACACACCTAGTAGATGATAAAGACGCTACAAGTGAAGATTTATTAAAATATATAAAGGGTCCAGATTTCCCAACAGGAGGAATAATGTATGGAGAAAAAGATATTCATCATGCATATACTACAGGACGTGGAGGTATTGTTGTTCGTGGAGAAGCAGAAATAATAGAAGATAAAAAAGGACAGTATCAAATTATTATTTCTTCAATACCTTATCGTGTAAGCAAACAGGATTTAGTAATGAAAATTGCTGATCTTGTAAGAGAAAAGATTATAGAAGGAATAAAGGGTCTACGTGATGAATCAGATAAAGAGATGAGAATTGTTATAGACCTAAAACAAGGTGCTCACCCAGAAAAAGTCCTAAACTTTATATACAAACATACACAATTAGAAGAAACTTTCCACGTAAACATGGTTTCTCTAGTAAATGGTGTACCACAAACCTTAGCTCTAAAGTCTATATTGGAAGAATTCGTATCACATAGAGTAGAAGTTATACGTAGAAGAACAAAGTTTGATTTAAGAAAAGCAGAAGAAAGGGAACATATACTTCTTGGTCTAAAGAAGGCTCTTGATCATATAGATGAAATTATTACTCTTATTAGAGGTTCAAAAGATGCGGTTGAAGCACATGCAAACCTTATAAAGAAATTCAAATTTTCAGATCTTCAAGCAACAGCAATACTTGAAATGCGTTTGCAAAAGCTGGCTGGTCTTGAAAGAAAGAAAATCTTAGACGAATTAAAACAAGTTCAGGATCTTATTGCCGAATTAAAAGAAATTCTAGGTAGTGAAAAGAAAGTAAGAGAAATAATAAAGAAAGAACTTGCTGATATAAAAGCAAAATACGGTGATGAAAGAAGAACAAAACTTATAAAGCATGGATTAAAGGATTTTAACCCAGAAGATCTTATTCCTGATGAGGAAAGTGTTCTAGTCCTTACAAAAGGTGGATATATAAAGAGAACAAACCCAGATGAATACAGAAAACAAAAGAGGGGAGGAATAGGGGTTGTAGATCTAGATACAAAAGAAGAGGATTTTATAACACACCTTGTCTATGCAACAGCACATAATGATCTATTATTCTTCACAGATCTTGGAAAAGCATACCAGATAAAAATGTATGATATTCCAGAAGGAAAGAGAGCTACAAAAGGAAAATCTATTATGAACTTCCTTTCACTTTCAGAAAATGAAAAAGTTACATCTATACTTCCTATGCCAAAGAATAAAAAAGAGGCAGACGGACTTGCTCTGCTTATGGTTACAAAAGGAGGTACAGGTAAGAAGAGTTCAGCTTCACATTTCCATGATGTAAGAAGATCTGGATTGATAGCAATTACACTAGATGATAAAGATGAACTTATGTCAGCACAGTTTGTGGGTAAGAGCGATGATATAGTTATAGCTACAAAGGATGGACAATCAATCAGATTTAAAGAATCAGATGTACGTGAAATGGGTAGAAATGCCGCTGGTGTTAGAGTTATAAAACTAGGAAAGGGTGATGAAGTAATAAGTGCTGATGTAGTCTCAAAAGATGCAAAAAATCCAGCTCTCTTTGTAATGGGTTCAAATGGTTATGGTAAAAAAACAAAACTAGATGAGTATAAGGTTCAAAATCGTGGCGGTTCAGGAATACTTACAATGAATGTAACAGATAAGACAGGTCCTCTAATGTCTGCAAAAGTTGTAACTGATACAGATGAGGAAATAGTGGCTATGAGTAAAAAGAGTCAGGTTATAAGAGTAGATATAAAAGAAATTCCAACTCTAGGACGTTCAACTCAAGGTGTTCGTGTTATGAAGCTTCGTGATGGAGATACGCTAGCTAGTTTGATCTGCCTTTAATTTAATTATTAATTAAATAAATTGTTAAATAAAATAGATTAAATAAATCTAATTACAGTTATTGTTTGTTCCACTAGGATTATTACAATAGTTATTAAAAGAATCACCATTATATAGTCCACCGCCACTAGTACCACCATTACCACCAGTATTTCCTGTTTCAACACTCGGAAGATTACCAAATTTAATATTGTTTATCTGATTTGTAGGTCTAGCGTCTTGTGTTCTAAATGAATTTCTAAGTATAGCTACCAAACCCCAGATCGATAAAATAACAAATAGTCCAACAATACTATAGAAAACCATCATACCAGCAGCTTTTCTATCAGCTTCCGCATCAATAACAAAGTATCTTATTGTATTTATAATTATAAATAGTACCGCTACAGATATAGCAATTTCTATTATCAAATTACCTATGTTTACACCTTTTTGAGCTACTTGATCTATATTTGTTATATTTCCAACTCTATTTGAGACTTGTTGAATTTCATTATTTGAGAAACCAGCAGTACCTTGAGCATTAGCAATACTTGGAGAAACAAAAGAAACTATATTAAAAAATAGTATTTGTAAAATTAAAAACGAAAACAATATGGTGATAACTCGTTTCATTTACATTAAAACTTACTATATAATTATATATCATGTTCTCTAATCCACAAAATAATATAAATACACTTGGAGTTGATAATGGTATGAAAGTGGCTGATCTAGGTTCTGGATCAGGTTTTTATTCTATTGAATGTGCAAAATTAGTAGGCAATAGAGGCAGAGTATATTCAATAGACGTTCAACAAGACTTACTAGATAAGATAAAGAATAGCGCTAGTTTACTAGGTCTTCATAATGTAGAAATTGTTTGGGGAAATATAGAAAAAATAGGTGGTACAAAGTTACGCGAAGCTGTAATCGATAGGGCCATACTTTCAAATACTCTATTTCAAATAGAAGAGAAAGATAGGGATAACCTAGTTCTAGAGATAAAGCGTATATTAAGACCTGGGGGTAAAATATTAGTAGTTGATTGGGATGATAGTGATCTAGGGCCGAAAGTTAAGGTTAAAATAGATAAAGCACAAGGTCTTTTTGAAAAAGCAGGTTTTGTAACTGAAAAAAGATTCGATGCAGGGGATCATCATTATGGTTTAATATTTAAAAGACAATGAAAACTAGCAAATTTCAAATTATTTTTATTTCAATATTCGTAGTTTTTATAGTTATTGGTGTAGTTTTATTCGCAACATATAAAGGAAATACGGATCAAGTGCAATTACCACCAATTGTTGTTTGGGGTACATTTCCTGAAGATATATTTAATAGTTATATTCAACAAATAAACAATACAAGAAACGCTCCTTTAACTGTTAACTATGTAAAAAAGACAGAGAATAATTTTGATAAAGATTTTATTGAAACACTAGCAAGAGGTGAGGGTCCTGATGTAATACTAATACCTCAAGATATGATATTAAGACACTCAGATAAAGTTGTGCCTATACCATATAGTCTTTTGCCTGAGAGAAATTTTAGAGATACATATATTGAACAAGGAGAATCCTATTTAACTCCAGGGGGTATTTCAGGTCTACCATTTATTGTTGATCCTATTGTTATGTATTGGAATAGAGATTTATATACGAATGCAGGAATAGCTAGTTATCCAAAGACTTGGGAGGATTTTCCAAATTTAATTAATAAATTAAATATAAAGGATGTAAATTCAAATATTAGAAGAAGTGCAATAGCAATGGGTGATTTTACAAATATCACAAATGCTAGAGAAATACTAAGTACATTATTTTTCCAAGCAGGAAATCCAATAACAAAGTATACAAACAATGGTGTTCAAAGCACTTTGAATCTTGCAGAGGGTCAAACTGGAGCTACTCAAGCATTATTATTTTTTGTTCAATTCGTTAATCCACAAAGCAAGTATTATTCTTGGAACAGATCACTTAGTCAATCAAGAACAATGTTTTTATCGGGAAATTTGGCAAGTTATTTTGGTTTTGCTAGTGAACTTAGGGATATAAGAAATAAAAATCCAAATCTAAACTTTGATGTAGCTCCTTTTCCTCAGATAAAGGATACGAAGAATCGCGTAACATATGGAAGAATGTATGGTTTTTCTATTGTAAGAAGTACAAAGAATCAAGTCGGTTCATTCAATACAATTTCAGAACTTATACAACCAAATAACCTGAATAACTTGGTAAGTCTGACATATCTTCCACCTGTAAGAAGAGATCTAATAGGTGCGGGAACAAGTGATCCTTATTTATCTATATTTTATGATTCAGCTTTAATATCAAAAGGTTGGCTTGATCCAAGTAGAAATGAAACTACAAAAATCCTTTCAAACATGATTGATGGTGTAACTAGTGGAAGAGTATCGTCTTTTGAAGGGATAAGAGAAGCAAGTGATTCTATTGATTTATTAATTAGACAAATAAAATAAATGAAAAGAATAATAATTACATTTAGCTTATTTACAATAATATTTACATTATCTGTATTTACCTTACCTAATACAAAAATATTAAACGCACAGACCCCACCTTCAAATTCAACCGGTACTGGTAATAATTCTAGTCCAAATGTAGATAGTACATTTGGTTATGGTTTAGTTAGATGTGATGGGGTTGTTAACCCAAAGGAAAAAAATAGAAATGTAACTTGTTCACTAGCTTCATTCATTAATACAATAAATTATTTAATATATAGAGCAATAGCATTCTCAATACCTCTAGCTACTGTACTTATGGTCTATGGTGGTTTCCTATATATGACAGGGGAACAAGATAAGATTAAAACAGCAAAGAATATCTTTTTAAATGTGTGTATTGGGTTTATAATAATGGTAACGGCATGGTTTATAGTAACAACTGTAGTTGATTGGGTAGTTGATGAAAGAACAGGTGCAACAAGCTTAATTAAATAAAATTATGAAATTCAAAAAAACATCAAAGGTCATATTATTTACAATATTATTTAGTCTTATATTTTCTGGAGTATATAGTTTAGCTTTAGCTCAATCTTCAACTGGAACAGGGAATACTGATAACAATTCTACAGGTACGGGAAATAGTGGTGCTCCTGTACAGCCAATCCCTAAATTAGTAAATCCACTAAAGTTAAAATATGGTGGTAGTATAGAAAATCTCGTATTCGAACTAGTTGATATAGCAATATTTGCAGGAACAGTCGTTGCTGTATTTGTATTATTATTTATTGGTTTCAAATTTGTTATGGCTCAAGGTGACCCTGGAGCAATAAAAGATGCAAAAGCATGGCTTCTTTATGCAATAATAGGTATAGCAATACTCATAAGCTCAAAAGCAGTAGTAGAAATAATGAAAAATACACTTATTTCAGCAGGAATAGTTGAAAGAAGTTTATTTAATAGATAAAAATATGAAAAATATAAAAAAAATTATTTTAGTGCTAAGTTTAATATTATTACCAATATTTAGTTATGCACAAAATCTTGTTGCAGCTACAAATGTAACAGAAACAAGAACTCTTAGAAATCTAGCAGACCTATTTGTAAGTTATTTAAATATAGGTATTGAATTGATTATTGCTCTAGCTGTAGTTACATTTATCTGGAATGTGTATCTATATTTCTTTACAGAAAAGGATAGAGCTGAAGCAGGTAAGTATGTGGCGTATAGTGTAATAGGCTTCTTTGTAATACTTTCTCTATGGGGTTTAGTTGCTCTACTTAGAAATACTATAAATTTACCAAATCAAAGACCTAGTTTTCCATTTGGTGGTAGTACAAATTCAGGAGGTGGAAATAATGATGGAGGAGGCTTTCTTCCCGATGTACACTAGTTTTTCCACAATAGACTATAAACTTGTCTATCTATAGTGGTATAATTTAACTATTGGTTGTTTAATTATTATTAAATAAAAATTATGAAGAAATTAATCGTTTCAGTTCTAACTTTTTTACCAGCTGTTTCTTTTGCACAAACTCTTACAAATATCGATGATGTTGCATCAAAAGCTACAAGAATAGGTAATCTAGTTATTGAGATTGCAATATCTCTAGCAGTTATTTGGATTATTATAAATGTTATAAAGTATCTTATAGCAGGTGGAGATGAAGATAGAGCAGCAGGAGGAAAAGCTATACTTTACGGTGTTATAGGTTTGTTTGTTATATTATCAATTTGGGGTCTAGTAGCAATACTTACAAATTCATTCAGAACAAATAACTTTAGACCAACAAATGAGATAAATACTAATGTTCATATTCCATCTCTTCCACCAACAAATTAAATAAATTTGTGACAGTATACGCTCAAACATTTCAAAAAGTAGCAAATAACCCAGTAGCATCATCAATTATCAATAAAATATTTGACGTAATAGTTATACCTGCAGTTGAAATTTTATTTTTAGTTGCATTATTTGTATTTGTCTTGGGTATTTTTAAGCTCATATCAAATGCTGGAGATCCTAGCGCGAGACAAGAGGGAATACAGACAATAATATGGAGTGTTGTTGGAATGTTTATCATGGTATCTGTCTATGGAATAATTAGGTTCATTGCTTTCACACTAGGTTTGAACGATCCATTTCTCTAGTTTAAACAAATACATAGAACAAAGGGCGGACTTGTGGTCCGCCCTTTCGTTAGGTTATTATAGTGAACCTATCTCACTTGTTTCCGTACAAGGAAACTCATGTCTTTGGGTGACATCACCCAGACATTTGTGACACCATTTCCCCAATCAATCTTTCGACCATTTGGGTGCATGGTGATCGAGTTGGTGAAGTCACCAATTGTGACCACTTTGGCAAACCAAGTGACATTTTCGCCCGAAGGCTTAATATCAAATGGTCCTCCAAAGGGATCGATCTCGATCCCATACCACTTCCCAGCTGAAGCTAGGAAGTTGGTGGTGAAGGTGGAGTGTTCTGTTACTCCTCCCTCCTTTTCCTCTTTACTCGATGAGGAGAGGTGGAATATTAGGTATATTCCTAGACCGATAATGAGACCGACAATTGCAAAGGATTTGGCTTTCATACAACCCCGCCTCCTTTCTTACTTGCCTTTGCGTTCGTATCAGCATCAACGACCGTCACTCCTCCATTGTTTTTAATGACTTGATATCTACCGTCATTGACGGCGGTCTCTTCGATTAGCTGAGCTCGAACCTTGGCAAAGAGCTCAACAAAGGACATACCAGTTATGAGTTTTATATCACCAACCGGCTTGCCGTCAGTATCAAAGGTGATACCCATAGCTTTAATTCTTTCTCGAACTCTCTGATTCATGGTCTCTGCATCAGCAAGCTGTGTTGCTCGCTGAGCTTCCTCAATTGCTTTGCCGTTTCTAGCATCGCGCACCGCTTGAGGAGCGACGAGTGAGATAGAAAGTTTCCGAACATCTACTCCGAGATCAGAAAGAGTTACGGTGTCTTCAGAATCATTGTGTCTAGGTACACCCCTTTCAAGGATTTCTCTGACGCTTCTACTGACCTCGTCCGGGTTAGTCTCCATATACTTGGAGTCTTTCCCGGCAGCAATTGTTTTAAGGGACTGAATGACAGATCCTTTAATAATCTCCATTACCCCTTTCTTTTGTCCTGCTTTAACATAAGAAAGAACTTTTTCACCAGCAGTTCTTTCTTTGTCATCCTTTAGGTCGACAATGAAGCCGATCGTGACTCTCCCTCCGATTGTCACATCGTCTGAACAACGAATCTCCTGAGGAACATCAACTGTCTCCTCAAAATTTACGACTTCAATTTCGATAACTTCCACGATATCAAACCAATGAAGGTCTAGAATCATCGTGAGACCTTCGCTGATTGAGGTCGTAGGATTTCCGAAAAACGTGAGGAGGAAGATATTCTTCTTCTCATCCTTTGATGACGGAGTTTTAATACCTGCAAGCATCACCACCCCTGCAACGAAGGGGATGATACCGAAGAAGAAGTGACCCCGCATAAGAGTCACCAAACCGACAATGATGAGTATTCCAGTCACACACATCAATGTGCGACTGTATTCCTCATTCATTTTGTAGCAGAGCAATCCTGCTGCTACTAATACTACTGCAGGTAGCAGTAGTATTAATGTCCTGATTTCATCCATAAATTTGCTAAGTTTTCAACTCCAAGCCTCATAATCTGCACACGCAGATGACTAATACTTGGTAACGTGATCTATAATATATTATACATGAAAATACGGTATTGTCAAGGTTAGTTTAGCTATAATATCCACAAAATAAGCCGTATTTTATTAAAAAAAGAAAAGAGCAGTTTGTTAGACTGCTCGATTTTGCACCCTAGAATACTAGGGTTTTTTCTTGACTGTAAACTTCACAGTCAATTCAGGACCAAGAGATCTTATCCTGATACCAGTAACTTTCTCGCTACTGGTGGGTTCAACCCAAATCGGGCTGTTTGTAGTGCCTACGTTATAGGCAGCAAGGTATTCGTGATATACACGACCATTGACCCACACCGTTGCGTGTATATCGGCAGTAGTCTTTTCAAAGACAATATCTTCGTATGGGCCGACTTTGTGTTGGGTGACTGAACCGACTTCAGATGATCCCAACATATTGGTAACAAGTGTTGGGATCGACCCGGTCCAGCGCATCCCTGAAAAATCAATCCTCGCTCCGTTTCCGAGATTAATCTCGGAGACGTTCATGTTTCCACCATTTACAAAAACGGTCATAGACCCACTTTGTCCGCCAGAGAGTCCGATTACACCATTTTTTGAGTTTGTATTTGGACCAGTAAAATCATTTGGTCCTTCATTATTTTTTTTTACTGATGCATCTGTTAACATTTACAGTCATGGAACCATTTGCATTTGGTCCGACTGCCGACAGTTTGGCCTGGTCCTGACCTTGCGAGATTGCAAGGGGAGGTGCTGTTGCTGGTGTTGAAGTGGTGCTGGCTTTATTAGCACCATCTCCTAATGCCAGATTCTCTGCCAGCTTTTTCCATTTCTGTATTTCTTTATCCTTTTCATTGATTAACCCCGAATGCTCTGACCTAAGGTTACCATTTATCACCCCAAGTTTTGTTATCTCACTTTCGAGACTCTTCATTCTGTTGTTGTAAACAAAGTACCCGATAACAAGGATAACAACAATGAGAATTGACTCCAAGATGATGATAATCGTCTTGGTATTTTTGTACCACTTTTCGACCACCGGTCTTTCGGGAGTTTGAGGATTGACGAGAGCAGCGGGACTTTGTGCGGGGGCGGGACTTTGTGCGGGGGCGGGACTTTGTGCGGGGGCGGGACTTTGTGCGGGGGCGGGACTTTGTGCGGGGGCGGAATCTTGTGCGTTCATTTTAAGTTATTTCGAATTGTTTTCCCGTATTTACGTATACACACGTATACTAATACAGGTGCTGTTTTCTATTCTACATAATAGCATTGTATTTGACATATGTCAAAGATAGTAAATTTGTTAATTAAGTTAATGTGTATAAATAACTTATAAATAAAATATTCACATGCTAAAATTAAATTAAATTAAAATTAAGAAATTTAAATGACAAAAAAATATCACAGCAGACTTTGTAATAAATATAAATGGTATAAGAGTTTACATAACTATCCTCAAGCAAATTTATTAATGTGGTCAATATTTATATTTGTTTCAGTATTTACAGCAAATGCTTTTGTGGTATCTAGTAATTATCAGGTTTCAAGTGTTGGTGATGTTATAAATGATTTAAATAAAAGCGGAATGTCTGATCTTTTTGCTTCTACAACAAAGAAGGATTTATCAGTTGAAACTGCAAAAGCTATCGGTAGACAGCAACAGGATAAGACAATAAAAAGATATAAAATTTCTGAAGGAAAAATTGACGTAATTAATAATCGTTCATCGCAAAATTCTCCAACGATAATAATAGATCTTTTTGATGGACAAGTTATAACAGTTGATAGACTCAGAGTTGTTGAAAGAGGTGTTAATGACTTTACTTGGTTTGGTAAGGTAAGAGGAATACCAGATGGTCAAGTGATTTTATCGGTTACAAATGGTTATTTATCAGGATTAATCAGCTTTTCTGAACAAAATTCAAAAAAGAAATCAAGTTACAGTATAGAACCAGTTGGAGAAAATCTTTATTCTCTTAGAGAAAATGATTTTAGTAATATTGCCGATGAACCAAGTTTGATAAATTCAAATATTTCTAAATCAGATTTATCTTCAAATACAGTAGCTCAAACTACAACAAATATTTCAGGTGATACAGGAAGTAGTATTGATGTACTTGTACTTTACAGTAATCAATCAGCTGCAGCAACAGGTGCATATATGCAGTCACAGGCTCAATCAGCAATTGATGTTACAAATCAAGCTTATGCTAATAGCGGTTTACCAATAAGATTAAACTTAGTTCATGTTGATCAGATTTCATATAATGAAACAGGAGATTTTGTTGGAATGTTAAATGATATTACTTACGGAACAAATGGAGCACAAGTGGTCGCTCAATTAAGAAATACATATAAAGCTGATTTAGTTACTATGTTTGTTGAAAGTACTGCTTATTGTGGTATGGGTTGGGTAAATTCAAATGCTTCCCTTGGTTATACTGTAGTAAAGAGAACATGTGCATCTTCAAATTTTAGCTTAGCTCATGAAATTGGTCATAACATGGGTCTATTGCATGATCCAGCTACTGACTCTAGTTCATATCCATATGCTTATGGACATGGTTATGTAGATCCTGGATGTCAATTTAGAACAATCATGGCTTATCCTAATTGTGGTTCTCCAAGAGTAGCATATTTTTCAAATCCAAATATAACATACCCAGGTACAAATTCTGTTCTAGGTAATACTGATATTTCAAATAGCGTTAGAGTATTAAGTGAAAGAGCTGATACTGTATCAAACTTTATTAATTCAAGTGGAACTATTACTTGTGTACATAAGAATCCAAGTTTAACAATAACTCCAAATGATCAGAATGGGAGTGCAGGACAGTCTTTAACTTATCAAGTAAAACTTATAAATAGTGATGATATTTCATGTCCTGCTTCATTATTTTCAATAAGTCCTAATTTACCTACTGTCTTGAGTCAAACTCCATCATCATTTAATGTATCTTTGTCTCCTGGTGCTCAAAATACTCAATCATTTGTAATTACATCAAATGTTTCTACTCCTACTTCAGTAAATTCATTTACAGAAACAGCAATAAATACTGGAGCTAGTTCGTATAGTTCATCAGCAAGTGCAAATTATACAATTCCTGCAGTTGATAATACTCCACCAATTGTAAGTATTACTAGTCCTACACAAGGTACTGTCTTACCAAAAAAAGGTAGTGGCAAAATAAATATTCAAGTAAGTGCAAGTGATACAAATAGCATATCAAATATCAATATTTCTATTGATGGTGCAATATTGAAATCGTGTTCAATGGTGACCTCTTGTTCATATAGTTGGACTTATACAAAAGCAAGTGCAGGAATACATACGATTGGAGCTACTGCAATTGATAATTCGCTTTCAAAGAATAAATCCACAACATCAATTACAGTTACTAAATAAACAAAAAGACCGAACATGAGTTCGGTCTTTTTGTAACTCTCAAATGTGCCGAGGAGAGGACTTGAACCTCCATGGGTTACCCCGCTTGCTCCTAAGGCAAGTGCGTCTGCCAATTTCGCCACCTCGGCATATAACTAATATAATACACTTTTTTATAAAATAAAATAGTGTAAATATTGTGCGCTTAGTAGGGATCGAACCTACGACCTTATCCTTAAGAGGGATCTGCTCTACCAGCTGAGCTATAAGCGCATATTAATTTGTCAAAACCCAATTCTCAACTACATTTTACTCCTAGTCTACCAAAACAGCTATAAACGCATATAAAACTGTACATTAAAATACAATGTACAATCTAACAGAAAACAAAGAAATAATCCATATCTATAATTTTTGGTGCCCGGGGTGGGAATCGAACCCACATGTCTTGCGACGGCAAATTTTAAGTCTGCTGCGTATACCAATTTCGCCACCCGGGCATTACAATACTATATAGTTATGCTATCATATATACATAATAGTTGTAAATTTATTAAACATATGTCAGATTCACAATTGGAACAGTTAAAAAGAGAACTACAATCACACCAAGCAGAACTTCGTGGCGCAGATTCTAAAATAAAAGATAAAGAAAGAGAAGTTGCTCATTTAAAACAAGAACTTTTGAGACATGAGACAGAACTAACTACACTTCACGGTATTGTTTCTAGTGCGCAGACAAAGATTAGTAGAACAAGTAATGCCATAAGAACTCGTGAAGCTGCGATAAGGGCTCAAGAACAAGCTAAGAAGGCAGAAACTAAACACTAATAAATAAGAATCTTGGAGGCGTAGACCGGGATCGAACCGGTGCATAACAGTTTTGCAGACTGTCGCGTTGACCAACTTCGCCACTACGCCATATAGGTATTCTAACTATTCCTGCTCAATTCGTCTATCTTTTGTCTATTCTTTTCACCTTTATCAATTTCAAAATCAAAAAAGGGAATAGCACGCATTCTAACTTTATCTTTAAAATACTCTCTAAAATCTGCTCTCATTCTCTTTGCAAAATCAAGAGCTGGTTTTTCTTTTTCAATAGGAAGTACAGTAAAGAATATCTTCGCAGTCTTTCCTCTATCAGAAAGACTGACATCAGTAATGGTAATCATAGAAACACGATTTGATTCACGAGACATAAAATCAGCCGCTACTTCTTTTATTGCTTGCTTTAATTTTTGATCTCTAATTTCACTCATATAATTATTATTTTTCTACAACTTTAAAACCTTGAATTCTATCACCTAAAGCTATTTCTATTTTTGATTCGACAAGTGTACCAAATTCATGACCAGTAGCTACTTCACTAGTTTTAAGTTTTTTCTCTTGTAATTCTCTTATTTTTCCACGTCCTATTTCTACCTCTCTACGTATAATTTTTACTTCTGATCCTATCAATATACTTCCTTCTTGGACTTTTGCTCCAAGTATTTGTTTATCCTTAACCTTGCTAAATAGCGCTAGTATTTTTGCTGTTCCTGTGGATTCTTCTACGTATTGTTTTGGAACATTGTTTACTACTGTATTTTTTATAAATTCAACGAGGTTGTATATGATATCAAAAGATTGAACCTTTATATTTGATCTTTCTATTATTCCACTTGCTTTACTATCTGGTTTTGCATTAAAGCTCAGTATAGTGATTTTCGGATCACCTATAGCTGTTTTTACATCGCTTTCATTTATATTACCAATTCCATCTGAAACGATCTTTATTTTTACTTTATCATTCTTTATCTTTGCAATTTCATTTCTTACAGCTTCGAGACTTCCAGTTGCATCAGCTTTTATTATAAATGGCACATAAATGATATTGTCGTCTTTTCTTTCAGGAGCAGTTTTTTTATTTAATTTTTCATTATTTATATTATCTATCACAAAAGCCTCTGCCTCTTTTTTTGAATCAAAGCTCTTAAACTCACTACCAACTAAAGGTATAGAGTCAAAACCTATAACTTTAACAGGACTTGAGAAACGTGCCTCTTTTATAGCTTTACCTCTATAGTCTTCAAATATTCTAACTGGAGAAATTGAACTTCCAGATACAACGTACATTCCTGACTTCAAGCTTCCATCTTGGATTAAAAGGGTAGCACTAATACCTTTTTTATTATCTAGTTCAGCTTCAATTACTATACCTGAAGCCATTTTTTCAGTATCAGACTTTTTATCATCCATATCAGAAATAAGCATAATCATATCCAAAAGTTCAGGAATACCTTTTCCAGTCAGGGCAGATATAGGTACTACCGGTACGCTTCCACCATAACCTTCTACATAAATTTCATTTTCAGCAAGACTTTGTTTTGTTCTTTCTATGTTTGCATCAGGTTTATCAATCTTATTTATTGCAACTATATATGGAACTTGCTCCTTTAAAATAGCTTTGAGTGCTTCTATAGTCTGAGTTTTTACTCCATCTTCAGCTGAAACGACTAGTATAGCAATATCAGCAGATCTTGCTCCACGCTCACGAATGCCTGAGAATGCTTCATGCCCAGGTGTATCAAGAAATGTTATATTTGATTTTTCACCATTATCAAGAGTTCTCTCAACTTCATAAGCACCAAGGTGTTGAGTAATACCACCAGCTTCACCTGAAACTACATTTGATTTTCTAATATAATCAAGAAGTGTAGATTTTCCATGGTCAACGTGACCAAGTACTACTACAACTGGTGGCTTTTTTATGAGATTTTGATTTTGGGATTTTGCCATAATTTAGTATCGAAATTAGCCTTGACAATGTATCAAAAAAATAGGGATTTGGCTAGGGGGCATATTTCTGGTATCCTTTTTATATTAAGTTATATATATGTTGAGTATATTTAATAAAATATTAAATAATAAGAAAAACAAGGGAATTTACCTTGATTATGCGTCTTTAACACCTATAGATAAAGGTGTTATTGATATTATGAATAAATATAGTGACGATATTTATACCAACCCGTCATCTCTATACACTAGTGGTGTAAATGCTCTACATGAAATGCAAAAAGCTAAAGAAAATATAGCAAAAAATATAAAAGCACATAGTGATGAAATTATTTTTACATCTTCAGGTACAGAAGCAAACAACGTTGCAATTTTAGGTACTTTTTTAAAGTTAAAAGAAAAAGGAATTGAAATAAAAGGTAAAAATATTGTTATAACTTCTATAGAACATTCATCAGTCATAGAAACTGCAAATTCTTTAAAGTCTCAAGGAGTTGAAGTTAGGATAATTCCAGTTGATCAAAATGGAATAGTCGATGCTGAATTTATAAAAGAAAATATAGATCAAAATACTATTTTAGTTTCGGTTATGTCAGTAAATAATGAAATAGGAAGCATACAACCAATAAATGATATAGCAAAAATCATAAGACATAAGAGAAAAGAATTTAATAATTATTATCCATATTTTCATACAGATGCTTGTCAGGCTCCATTGTATTTTGAGATTAATATGGAAAAACTTGGTGTAGATATGCTCACACTAGATGGACATAAGATTTATGGTCCAAGGGGTGTTGGTATGCTATATAAAAAAAGGGGAATAGAGTTAAGTCCAATAATGTATGGTGGTAATCAAGAAAATGGATATAGACCTGGAACAGAAAACTTGCCTGGCATATCTGGTTTTGCTTTTGCTTTAAATAAAGGAATAAAAAACAGGGAAGTTGAATACAATAGAATAAATGAAATTAAGAATTATTTTATAAAAGGTTTAAATAAGATAAGTAAAGATTTAGGTATAGAGATTAAAATAAATGGAGATATAAAATCTTGTTCGCCACATATTTTGAGTATAAATATAAACGGTATCAATAATGAAATGTTTGTTTTTAGACTTGATGCAAAGGGCATTTATTGTTCAACAAAGAGTGCTTGTCTACGTGATGAAAATGAATCTTATGTTATGAAAGCGATAGGGGTAAAAAATACAAATAATGTAGTTAGATTTTCTTTTGGTATGTATACAACTAAAAAAGATATTGATTTTACTTTAAAATGCATAAGGGATATTTTATTGAAGTTTTATAAATAAAAAAGCCCCCGGTTTCCCGAGGGGCTTTGTGAAATTACCATCGCTTTTATTTGTTAGCGCTTTGTGAAGAAAACCACATAGCTTTCTTCCTCAAGGAAACCTGAATTGTCTTCCTTGTCGAAGACCAAAACGCCTTCAGTTTCCAACTCTTCCGTCTTTTCAAATTTCAGACGGTTTAGAGTGGTTGAACCTAGGGAAACATCCGGAACATCCAGGGAGACATCCTTGAACTCGAAGAACTGGTGTTCCTTGTGTTCACTGAAAGCCTTACAAGTGAATATGGTCGAGTCTTCCGGTCTCTCAACAAGACCTTTTTTATTGGTCAGGATTTTTTTGAGATCCTTGACACTCACCCTCCGGTTTACTCTGATAACCCGGAGTTTGTATGACCATTCCGAGATTGCTACCGACGAGAGTTCTGACGTAATATACAGTCTCACGTCCTCCGCGATTCGTGGCCAAGCGACGTCCATGAAACTGCAGACGATTTCCCATTCTCGACATTCTCCTGCTTCATACGCTGGCCGGTTTTCCTTCAGCCACTTTTTAAGTGACCTCATCGTATCAATGTCGCCAATGTAATAGTCAGATCGGTGATGATTGTCATTACCGTTCACAATGCGCAAGGCTTCATATAGAGGATCAAGTCTGGATTTAATACCTGTTGAGATCTCTCTTATATAAACCCATAGATATTTCACCAACATTAATTGCGCTATTACGATCAGTAATGCTACTACTAGCAATGTAATTGTTGTTGGCGTCTTTTCTACTCGATAAATTTCATGCGAAAAAAATACTAGTAATGATACAGATGTTATTACGGCAATAATGTGCACAATAAACATTGCGCATTGATCAAACATGGCATTCCAGTGCCAAGCTAAACCACCGATCCTGTACTCCAGGGAATTCCCGATCCTTCCACTGTACACCAACCTCGGGAACTTCCCGAAGAAGATTGAGAGTACCACCATTTTGAACCACCTAATAAAGTGGTCCAAGTGTTTGCTTACAATGTTCATTTTTTTATCTCCAACTGAAGAAGAGGAGGGCTATCCTCATAGGATGCACGAATTCAAGTATTTTCATACATGCCGATTGGCTACGGATGCAACTATTTTCTTCAGATTGTAAAAACAATCTGTTTCGGACACTACCACAAATATGCGAATAAATCAAGGGGTATATTTTGACATTAGACCCATTTTTCATTATTATATGTATACATATGCCACCGCTAAATAACTTTACAACTAAAGCAAAAGAAGCACTTAGACGTTCACATGAACTAGCTATAGAACGCGGACAAAACCATGTAAATCCAACACATTTACTATGTGCTCTAATACTTCAAGAAGAAAGCATGGTTGCAAGTATACTAGATAAACTAGAGATAGATACAATGCTTCTTACTGATGTAATTTTAGAAGGTATAGAGGCGCCTGAGTCTGGAAGAGTACTTGCTCCTTCATATCAAATATATTTAACACCAGAACTTGCAAGTATAATAGAAAATGCAGGTCGTATTGCTCAAGGAATGGGTGATGAATTTATATCAACAGAACACCTTTTTGTTGCTTGTTTTGATTCACAAAGTCAAGCAAAGGATATTCTTTTGAAATTTAAAATTGATAGAGCTCAAGTGATGAATATTATAGAAGAGCTAAAGACAAATGATATAAAGGAAGATGATAAGCCAAAAAAGATGAGAAATCTTTCAAAATACGCTCGTAGCCTTACGAAACTCGCAAAAGAAAATAAACTAGATCCAGTTATAGGTCGTGATAGTGAAATTCTTCGTGTAATACAGATTCTTTCAAGAAGAACAAAAAATAATCCAATACTGATAGGTGAAGCAGGTGTAGGTAAAACTGCTATTGCTGAAGGTCTGGCTTTGCGTATGGCTCAAGGCGATGTCCCAGAATCTTTAAAGGATAAAGAACTAGTATCACTCGATCTAGGTTCTCTTATTGCAGGAACAAAGTACCGTGGAGAATTCGAAGAAAGATTAAAAAATATTTTAAAGGAGATTGAAAAAGCCGATGGAAAAATAATTCTTTTCATAGATGAAATACATACTATAGTTGGAGCGGGTGCTTCTGAAGGAAGTATGGATGCTTCAAATATGTTAAAGCCTGCTTTGGCTCGTGGAGAACTACGTGCTATTGGTGCTACAACTCTTAGAGAATATCAAAAGCATATAGAAAAAGATCCTGCTTTAACTCGTCGTTTTCAACCAGTTTATGTAAATGAACCAAGTATAGAAGATGCTATAGCAATATTACGTGGTCTAAAAGAAAAGTATGAACTTTATCATGGAGTTCGTATTACTGATGATGCAATTGTGGCTGCTGTTAATCTTTCAAGTAGATATATAAGTGATAGATTCTTACCTGATAAAACTGTAGATCTAATAGATGAAGCTGCTTCCGCTTTAAAAATTTCTCTTGAAAACATGCCTCCACAGCTTGAGGAAACACGCAGAAAGATTATGCGTCTAGAAATAGAACGTGAAGCTCTAAAGAAAGAAACAGATAAAAATGCAAAAATAAGAATGGCTAAAGTTGAAAAAGACATAGCTGATCTTAAAGAAAGTACTTCTGAACTAGAATTGAAATGGTCAAATGAAAAAGAAACAATTACAGATATAAAAAGAATTAAAAAAGAATTAGAAACACTTAGACTTGAAGCAGAAAGTGCAGAAGCTCGCGCTGATCTTACAAAAGCAGCGGAAATTCGTTATGGCAAACTTCCTACATTAGAAAAAGAACTTGAAACAAAGAATAAGAGACTAAAGAAACTCCAGTCTTCAAGAAGAATACTAAAAGAAGAAATAACAGAACAAGATATTGCTGATGTTGTGTCTCGTTGGACTGGAATACCTGTAACTAGAATGATGGAAGAGGAAATGAAAAAACTTACTCGTATGGAAGAAGAAATAAAGAAAAGAGTAGTTGGACAAGATGAAGCTGTAAAGAAAATATCAGATACAATAAGAAGAGCAAGGGCAGGTATTGCAGATCCAAATCGTCCTATAGGTTCGTTTATTTTCCTTGGTCCAACTGGAGTAGGAAAAACAGAACTTACAAAAGCACTGGCTGAATTTATGTTCAATGATGAAAAAGCATTGATAAGAGTTGATATGTCAGAATTTATGGAAAAGCATGCAGTATCAAAGCTTATAGGTTCACCTCCTGGTTATGTTGGTCATGATGAAGGAGGAAATCTTACAGAAATGGTAAGACATAGACCTTATTCAGTAATACTATTTGATGAAATAGAAAAAGCTCACCCAGAAGTATTCAATATACTACTTCAGGTTCTTGATAATGGAAGGTTAACAGATTCAAAAGGTAGAGTAGTTAATTTCAAAAATACAGTCATAATAATGACTTCAAATATTGGTGCTCAATATATTGAAAAGATGGAGAAAATAGGCTTTACAAGAGATAAAGAAAATATAGAAAAAGATAATTATGATGATGCAAAAGCCAGAGTAATGAATTCTTTAAAGGATTATTTCCGTCCAGAATTCCTAAATCGTCTAGACGATATAATACTATTTGATATTTTGAGTAAAGAAAATATAGAAAAAATTGTAAGCATACAAGTAGAACAAGTAGTAAAGAGACTACAAACAAAAGATATAAACATGGTTGTATCACCAGAAGTCTATTCTTATCTTGCAAAACAAGGATATAACCCACACTACGGTGCAAGACCTCTAAAGAGAATAATACAAAATAAAATATTAACACCAATAGCTTCACTTATGATTTCTCAGGGAATAGCAAAAGGTGGGGTAATAAATGTTGGAATTAAAAAAGGAAGTACAGATGAATTTACTTTTGAGGTTAAAAAGAAAAAAAGACCAGAAAATAGTATGGTTATGAG
This sequence comes from Minisyncoccia bacterium, assembly GCA_044228445.1. GTDB lineage: Bacteria > Patescibacteriota > Minisyncoccia > Phycocordibacterales > PALSA-1337 > CAIOGI01. Next base: position 365,725 of record JBGAUV010000001.1, read on the forward strand.
AGAGGTTGAGGTAAGACAATAAAAATGTTAGACTCTCTTGTATCTGCGTAGGTGGCGGAGTGGTCAATCGCAACAGACTGTAAATCTGTCGCCCAATGGGCTTCGGGGGTTCAAATCCCTCCCTACGCACAGAGTAAAATACTTGACTCATCTGGTATAATTAGAGCATGAATAAAAACATACAAAGTGCTGTTTTTGCTGGAGGGTGCTTTTGGTGTACAGAAGCTGTCTTTCAAGATTTAAAGGGCGTAATAAGTGTAATGCCTGGTTACACAGGAGGAAGTATGGATAATCCGACCTATGAGAGGGTGTCAGGTGGAAATACAGGTCATGCTGAAGCGATAAAGATAGATTTTGATCAAGATATAATAAGTTTCGATGATCTATTGTCAGTGTTCTTTAATACTCATGATCCAACAACTTTAAATAGACAGGGTAATGATGTCGGAACACAATATAGATCAGCTATTTTTTATACAAATGAAGAACAAAAGATAAAGTCAGAAAATATAATAAAAGAATTGAATGATAGTCATGCTTATGATAAGCCTGTAGTAACTGAAGTAAAAAAGTTTGAAAAATTCTTTGAAGCAGAGGATTATCATAAAAACTATTATAAAAATAATAAAGAGGCGGGATATTGTCAGATTATAATTGCTCCAAAACTAGAAAAATTACAAAAAAGATTTAATAATTTAATTAAATAATATGGATATAAATGAAAATGAGTTAAAGAAGAGACTAACTCCAGAGGAATATAAAGTTCTAAGAGAAAAAGCTACAGAAATGCCATTTTCTGGAAAACTTTTACATGAGAAGAGAAGTGGAATGTATAAATGTAAAGTTTGTGGAAATGATTTATTTAAATCAGATGCAAAGTTTGATTCTGGTACTGGTTGGCCAAGCTTTGATGAAGCTATTCCTGGAGCAGTAAAGCAAATACTTGATAATAGTCATGGTATGCAAAGAGTAGAAATAGTATGTAGTAAATGTAATTCACATTTAGGACATGTTTTTGATGATGGTCCTACAAAGACTGGAAAAAGATATTGTTTAAATTCAGTTTGTCTTGATCTTGAACCAATACAAGGTGATAAAAAATAGATTAATCTATTACAACTCTCTTTAAATGACTTGCAATGTTTACAGCTAGATCTCTTGCTAGTGTTGTTTCTTTTGAAATATTTAACATAGAGTTTGGGTCACTTTCTTTATTACTTATTACTATTACTTTATCTCCAATTTTTACATCTTTTATATCTGTTATATCTATTGTTGTAATATTCATACTTACTCTACCTATAATATTTGCGATTTTTTCGTGTATGATAACATGACCCTTATTTGATAATCTACGATCTATACCTTCATAATAACCAACTGGTATTGTTGCAATTACCATATCATTTTTTGCTTCAAAACTATTACCATAACCAACGGTCTGGCCTTTTTTAATCTTTTTTATACCTGTAACTATAGTCTCTAGTTGTAGTACGGGAATTATATGAACATTATCTACATAAGCACCATCACGAATACCATAAAGTCCTGCTCCCAAACGTGTCATATTGCATTTTGCTTTATTTATATAATTATGACCTGCGGTATTGCTAATATGCCAGTACTTTATTGTATTAAATTCTGATTTAAAAATATCTACAAGTTTATTCCATTCAATTATCTGTTTTTCAGTATAGTCTTTATTTTCTTCTGCATCAGAGAAATGTGAAGAAATACTTTCAAGTATTATGTTTTTATTTTCTTTTATTATTTTAATACCCTGTTCTATATCACTTGAAAGTATACCTTGTCTATGCATACCTGTATCTAGTTTTAAATTTATTTTAGTCTTTTTATTTAATTTTTCACTAAGTTCTTTTAAAACAGTAATATCAGATACAGTGAAAATAACATCTTTAATTCTATTATTAATTATATTTTTTACTGTTGTATAACCTATTACCATAATAGCTCTTTTTATATCATCATTACGAAGTTTTTTTGCTTCAAAATATGAGTCTAGTATAAAAAAGGGAACCCTGCTTGGTGAAGTATATGTATCCAGTATTTCTGCAATTTCATTTAATCCATGACCATAAGCATTGCTTTTCAAAACTGGAGAGATCATTACTCCATTACCTATTTTTATAAATTCATTTATATTATTTAACAATGCAAATTTGGATAGGGTTACGGTTACCATGTTTTCATCGTCCTTAATAAAATATTTTTTATAGAGTTGTTTTATTATTCTTCGCATTTATTTATTAATTTTATAATACATTCTCTTTTATTTACCTTGATATAGATATGATTTTATGGTATAGATTTTATGGATAGAAAGCCAAACTATAGTAATAAAAGTGATTTATGTGCACCGCAAGTGCTTGGATAAGTCCAATATGCATATTTCATGGGCCGCAAGCACTATTGCTAAATTGGCAAACATTGAAAGGAAGTATGAAAATCAATTACGAGTATGGTGTGTCTGACGAAATGCTCAATAACTGGATTTTTGGGAAAAGATTGAGAGATCGAGAAAAAATGAATATGAAGATTTCAAACATCATATGTGATGTTTTGTTGTCTGCTTTGGTCATATTTTCATTGTTTTCTCTTTATCTAATTAAGAATGGTTATGAGAAAATGGTAATTTATCCATTTTCTGGTGTGATTATAATTGCAGGATTGTCTGCATTCTGTATTAGGCTTCTTAACTGGAATACTTATAAAGCCCTAAAAAAGGGAATACGAGATGATTTGGAATTCCTCGATATTTTTTGTGGGGAAAGTATTTCAGAAGAAAAAATCAAAAATTCGAATTTCGATACAGTAAGATTGGCAGTAATAAGTCACTTGAGGATGCATATGACCACAGCTGTAGTGGATCATAATGAGAAATCTAAGGAAAATATTCTAAAGGCACTCTCGATTGCGAGACTATTCTTTGGGTGGATTGGGGAGAGTGAAATTTTCTCATTTCATCAATTATCTTGGAATGATAATGGTAGTGGTACCGTTGTTTGTGATGGCAAAAAATACTCATACGAAATGTATAGTGTTGATCACCCTGTTGACGTTAAAGATATTTACAGGTTCGCAACCTATGATCCAAATAATTGTACTCTTTTGGGTCAAAGAGGTTTTACTTGGGTTAGACCACCTATTGGTAATAATAGAGGAGATATGTTTTGCTTCTCTCAAGCATTTACCGATGATGGTATAAATCGGTACACAATTCATACTAGGAATCGTATTACTGGGTCAACAGAAACAATAACCTCAATACCTGAAGCAGAATTCGATCAAAGTTTTTTCCGTGGAAAGATTTTGGTTGTTTTCAAGAGAATTGAAGTCTAACCCCTTTCTATTTTTCAAAAGCCCTTTGCGTTCGCGCAAGGGGTTTTGTGTTTTTACTTAAAATATACAAATAAAATATAAAGAAAAGGCGCGACCGAAATCGCACCTTTAGCTTGAATCCCACAGCATATCACTCCTTGTTAGTGGGTTTGGAACTCAGCATATACTGAATTCTGATCTGAACGAGACGATTCAGTTCGTTAGTACGAACATGATTCGTCTCCACCTTGCAACTCCCACATGCCTCAGCCTTAGCTGGGGCGGGGAGCCCATACTCCAACGAATTAACTTCTGAGGAGTACTCCTTGGTCAAGTACGCAACATATATGAGGGATGCAAACCCCACACAAATGAAGGTGCCCAAGACAATTTTGATTTTGTCTTTCACTCTTCCTTTCCTTTTGCTCAACTCAAATACCTACCGCATGGTAAGTTTCAAATTGAGAAGAGCATCCACTGAAATATTATAATATATAGATAAATGTGTCAACACCTGTGTAATTGTTCAAATATTTAATAAAAATGAGTGTTGGATTAAATATAAAAATATATAAAGAAAGACGCGGCCATTAGGTCGCGTCTCTTTGTTCCAGCTACTGAAGTTCAGTAGACTGGATTTTCCGTAGCACCCTTGCCGGGGTTGGGGTTGTCTGCAGGTGATTGAACCCACGGTGGCCAGACCGTAATAATCTGGTATTCACCTGGATCAAGACTGATCTCATACCCAGAGGGAACTTCACGATCTGTTTGAGTTCCTTTATCATCAAGGGAGTGGATCAGTACCTTCGTTGGGTACACCATCATGTCTGAGTTCCCCCAGACGCCAGCACCGAGTCGCTTATGGCTAATGGTGATCCCTTTCTTAACCGTGAGGTCAAGAAGGGGAAAATTACCGTAAACTGTTTCATTGTCCACATAGAACTTCCTATCGTGAACAAGTGTGTCGGTAAGCGATATAACAACGCCACCCTCAAGCTTTCCAAGATTCGTAAAGATATTGCGACCCTGGAAAAATTGCCCGGTAGACAAATTCCAAGATGAGAGGTGTTTTCCGTTATGAAGAAGAATATTCCTTGTTGCTCCAGCCATATCGGAGGAAAGAAAGACAAGTGAATGCCCCTCCTTTCCTTGCTGAACGTCGATTTCAACATCATTCGGCCAACCAACGAGCTTTGCGCTCGTATTGTCACCCACATCCACCAGCACATTTGCCGGTAAATACATCCATGTTTGGAACGGATCGGCGACAAGATCGCCACCCTTTCCTTCGTGGATGTTTGACCAACCTGATCCTTCGAGGATGACTTGGTTGGCTGAGTTGTAAACCGTGATATACGTGGTAACGAAATAGTAATCGTTACCAGTGTAGTCAGTCGGTTGAGGGACTACCTCAGCTGACATACCGACGTGCCGGAGGGCATCCGACAGCTGGGTAAATGACCCAGCAATATTGTAACCGTTTTGAGTCAGCCACTTTCGGTCCAAGTTGATTGGACCTAAGTCTTGGAACAAACTCTTTCCCGAAAACGAGATCGACACATGGTCGATCTGTTGCAGGAGAAATTGTGTAACCTTCTGGTTGCCTTGAGCATAGACCTCGATCGGAACGATCGGGGGTCCACCAACAGGCGGGTGATCTCCCGGTTCAGGTGTTGCCTGAACAGTGATGTTGAACCAAACCATGATCATTCCGATGATCATAGCGACGAGCTTGTTGTTCTTCATTTTTTCCTCTCTTATCTGCGTTGTTTACTGTTGTTTTTTGAACCCCCCGAACTTCGGGGAAATTGTGAATGTGACAGTCCGGTTTGTCCGAACGTTGTTTGTAGGAAGCTCAACATGAGCCCCCAACTCACTCTTAGTAGAGTCAGAATTGGATTCCGTAGGAAGGCCATTAGGGCTTTTCCTGTTCTTTGCCACAATTAGAAGGGAAATAATCACCCCAATAATGAGAGTGAAAAGACTGTATTTTAGGACTTTCATTTTTTTTATGAGAGTTTAGCTCAATATAAACACAAGCCACACGGCAAGTTCTATTTAAAAGAGCTTTTGTAAAACACTATCATATTTGTAGGGATATGTCAATGCTTTGCTTTTAATTAAATATAGGTTATAGTACACAAGCATTTATATACATTTATGTCACAAATTCAACTTATACAACTAAAAAACAAAGAGACAGGTGAAGTATACTGGTCACGTAAGAATAAGCGTAAAGTGGAGAGAAAGATTGAACTAAAGAAGTTCAGCAAAAAGCTTAGAAAACACGTTACTTTCAAGGAAGCAAAGAAATAACTTTTGCTTTAGTAGTAAAAAGAGGGTAGTATAAAAGGACCCTCTTTTTACATATATGAGGATTA